>JAXDQU010000019.1:0-6842 GCA_034667685.1 Thermoplasmata archaeon
TTGCCGAGGCGACGGGGCCGGAGGGCGCGCTCGTCGCGTTCCCCGAAGCGGTCGCCGGGAGCTGCTCGCCCGCGTCAGGCACCACGTTTCCGCTGGGCGCGACGGGCGTCGCGTGTGGCGAGTCGAGCTTCACCGTGATCGTGCGCGACACGACGCCGCCCGCGCTCGACGCACACGACGACGTCGTCGCGGAGGCACGCAGCCCCGCCGGCGCGTCCGTCGCCTACGACCCGCCCTTGGCGCGCGACCTTGTCGACGGGTCCTCACCGGCGACGTGCGCGCCCGCGCCAGGGGCCGTCTTCGTCATCGGCCAGACGCGCGTGACCTGCGCGGCGATGGACGCGCACGGCAACGCCGCCACTCCCGTATCCTTCATCGTCCAGGTGCCCGTCCACCCGCAGGCCAACGTCTCGGCCGAGCGCGCACGGTACGGCATCGCGGACGCGCTCCTGGGTGGCGTGCGGGTCACCGCGCGCGTGGCGTTTCCTGGGGGCTTCCCCGCGGCCGGCGCGAACGTGACCGCAGCCGTGCGCGGCCCATCGGGGTGGAGCGAGACCTTCGAGGGGCGCACGGACGCGAGCGGCGCGTTCTCGTTCCGCGCGAACCGCGTCGACGCCTGGCCCGGGTCATACGCGATCCTTGTGACGGGGTCGTTCGACGGCGTCGGGTTCGAGACCGCAGGGCGCTACGTCGTCAGCGCCCGTCCCTGACGCGCACCATCTTCGCGGCGCTCATCGCCTTGCGGCGCGCGTCCTCGACGGTGGCGCCGGTGGCGAGGGCGACGCCCATGCGGCGCGGGGGCTTGGCGGTGGCGCTGGGCTTGCCGAAGATACGGACCCACGTGCCCGGCTCGGCGAGCGCGTCCTCGACGCCCTCGAACGCGGGGCTCTGCGTGTCCACCTCGCTGAGGATGGCGGCGCTGGCGCCCGGGCGGCACTCGATCGCGGGGATCGGCAGACCCAGGATGGCGCGGACGTGGAGCTCGAACTCGCTCATCGTCTGGCTGGCCATCGTGACCATGCCCGTGTCGTGCGGGCGCGGGCTGACCTCGCTGAACCACACCTGGTCGCCGGCGACGAAGAGCTCGACGCCGAAGACGCCCCGGCCGCCCAGCGCGTCGGTGATGCGGCGCGCGACGTCCTGCGATCTTGATAGCGCGGCGGCGGTCATCGCCATGGGCTGCCAGCTCTCGCGGTAGTCGCCATCCACCTGCACGTGGCCGATGGGCGCGCAGAAGGAGGTCCCGCCCGCGTGGCGCACGGTGAGGAGCGTGATCTCGTAGTCGAACCGGACGAACCCTTCGACGATGACGCGGCCCGTGCTGGCGCGCGTGCCGGTCATGGCGTAGTCCCACGCCTTGCGCAGGTCGGCCTCGCCGCGCACGACGGACTGCCCCTTGCCGCTGCTGCTCATCGTGGGCTTCACGACGCACGGGAAGCCGACGGCCTTGGCGCCCGCGGCCATCTCCTCGTACGTGGAGGCGAAACGATAGCTCGACGTCGGAAGGCCCAGCTCCTCGGCGGCGAGGCGGCGGATGCCCTCGCGGTCCATCGTGAGGCGCGCGGCGCGGGCCGTGGGGATGACGCGCCAGCCCTCCTTCTCCAGGTCGAGGAGCGCGTCGGTGGCGATGGCCTCGATCTCGGGCACGATGAGGTGGGGCTTCTCCTCCTCGACCGCGCGGCGGATGGCGGCGCCGTCGAGCATGCTGAAGACGCGGCTGCGGTGCGCCACCTGCATCGCCGGGGCGTTGGCGTACCGGTCGCACGCGATCACCTCGCAGCCCAGCCGCATCGCCTCGATGGCGACCTCCTTGCCCAGCTCGCCCGAGCCCAGGAGCAGGATCTTCGTCGCGGACGGGGAAAGCGGCGTGCCGAGCATGCGCCGCGCATCCGGCGGGCGACATAAGGACTTGGGGCCGCCGGAGGGGAAGGAAGCGCACGCTTAAGTGGCCTGCCCGGCGAGGCCTGGCGCATGCGGGACGCGGGCGTCTCCGAGACCGTGGGCACGGTCCTCATGATCGCCCTGGTCGTCGTGCTCGCCGCGGTCGTCTACCTGTGGGTGGGCGCGGGCTCCGACGCGCCCTCGGCGCCCCCGGCCTTGGGCATGAGCCAGGAGAGCAGCACGCCCACCGACCGCAGCTTCGTCGTCGCCGGCGCGAACGCAGGCCTGCGCTGGAGCCAGGTCGACGTCAAGCTCGAGGGCGCCGACGTCCCCTACGACGGGACGCTCACGCTCACGCCTTCGTACTGCGTCGTCACGAGCGGCACCTCGTGCGTGCCCACGGGCAGCTTCGACCCGAAGACGCTCATCGCGGGCGGGCAGCGCGTGCGGCTCCACGACGTCGCGCTCTCCGGCAAGACGCTCATGCTCACCTCGCCCGACGCGAACGCCGTGCTCCTGAAGATCGCGCTCTCCTGAGGCACCATGCGCGACGACGCCGTCTCCAACAACGCCGCGGTCCTCATGATGATCGCGACGGTCATGGGCGTCGCCAGCGCGGTCTATCTGCACGTGGTGTACGGCGCCGACGCGCCGCACGGCACGATCGGCCTCTCCGCGATGGCCGCGGGCTCCGACGGCCGGCTGCGCCAGCTCCACGTCGACAACGCCTCCGCGAACATGACCTACCAGTCCGTCACGATCGAGATGGCCGGCTCGCCGCTGAAATATGATAGCAGCGCCACGGGCGCCGGCTACTGCGTCGCGCCCAAGGGCGGGCCCTGCGTCCAGAAGGACGAGTGGCTCCCGGGCGACCACAAGGTCACGCCCGGCGACGTGATCCGCATCCAGGGCCCGCAGCTCTCCGGCGCCAAGGTCGACGTGCTCCTCGACACGCGCCAGGCGTGGGAAGGCAACCTCGCCAAGTGAAGGGCTGCGTCGGCACAAAGGAGAAGCCTCCCCCGCGGGGTGCGAGGCCCGCATGCGCGCCATCCTCGTCGCCAGCCTGCTCGCCCTCGCTTCCTTCGCGACCCTCGCCCTCCCCTCCGCCAGCGCGGACACCTGCGCGGCCGTCGTGCTCGAAGACCTCGTCTGCACGCCGGTCAACGCCTTCTACTGCGTGTTCGGCGGCGTCGAGTTCCACAACCTCGGCGCGGTCCCCGGCTGCGAGGTCCGCGTCGTCGAGAACTGCCTTGCCAACTGCGGCATCGTGCTCTCCTGAGCCTCGGCCCCTTCTTCTCAGCCTCTACTCTTTCCATCCCCGTCTCCCTCCAGGCCGACCTCAACGCGCCCGAGGCCGCGGGAGCCTCGTCGCGTCTTGGACGAAGGCTGGGGCCGGAGCCTTCGAAGAGGCCATGTTTGGAGATCGGCGCGCTCCGCGCGGAGGAATCAGCGAATCACGTCCGGAAGTCGTGATTCGGCGATTCGGGATTCCTCCCGCCGGAGGCGGCCTGCCCCGAGGTCCTCGGGCGCACGGGAGCGGCCGCGCAGCCCGTCGACGCCGAAGCTGAGGGCATCGGATGAGAAAAAGGGACCCGCGCGGGTTGGGCGCGGGCCGTTGGAGTCGTCCTACGCGTACGGAGCCGCGTCGTCGACACGGCCGAACTGCGGCTCGGCCTGTCGACGATGCAGCGCTCCGCTTACGCTTTCGCTTCGCTCAGGCGTAAGGCGCTGCATCGTCGATGATATCGACCTGGGACACCAGCATCCTGCGGCAGCAGTAGCGCGTGAGCCCGAGGCTGTCCATGATCTTGGAGGGCTGCTCGCCCGCGGCGCGGCGCTCCTTGAACGCCTCGTAGGCGGAGCCCACGACCTTGCCGCACGTGAAGCACCGGACCGGGATCATCATGGTGATATCAGCTCCTCAACGGTACGACTTCTGCTTCTTCTTGCGCGCGCCGCGGCCCAGCTGGTGCTTGGCCTCCTTGCGGCGCGTGTCGTTGACGAGCAGCGTGCGGTCGTAGCCCAGGAAGGCTTCCTTCAGGGCGCCGTCGCCGCTGAACTCGAGGATGCCACGGGCGATCGCGGTGCGGATGGCCTCGGCCTGGCCGTTGACGCCGCCGCCGTGCACGTCGACGTCGATGTCGACCGTGTTGGCGTGGTCGCCGGCGAAGTGCAGGGCCTCGCGGATCTTCAGGCGCGCGAGCTCGGGGGTGTAGATCTCGAGCGGCGTGTTGTTGATGCGGACGCGGCCCTCGCCCTTGCGGACGGTCGCACGGGCGACCGCCGTCTTGCGCTTGCCGCTGACGTTGACGATCTTGGCGCTCATCTCTCACACCTCAGAACTTCGCTCCGAGCGTCTTCGCGAGGTCGCCGAAGGTCACGCTGCGCGGAGCGTGGCTCAGGGCCTTCTCGATGACGATGGGCTGCTGGTTGCTCAGGTTCTCGGGGACGCCGATCCAGCACTTGAGGCGCTTGTACGCCTCGCGGTGCGTGGAGAGCTCCTGGTAGTTGAACATGCCACGCACGGTGCGCTTCATCATCATGTGGGGCACGCGCGGGTAGTAGGGACCCTTGCGGTTCGTGCCGATGTCGCGCTTGAACGTGTAGCGCTCGAGCACCGCTTCCTTGGTGCCCGAGACGGTGGCCTTCTCGCTGTTGACGATGTGGACCTCTTCACCCGCGAGCAGGCGCTTCGCGACGTAGCTCGCGAGGCGGCCGGCCGAGGCGCCGGTGGCGTCCACGACGGTGACGACGCGCGGCTTGCCGGCGCGCGCCCATTCCGCGATCTGGGGATTCACGGTGATCTTCTTGGGCATCTTGTTCACCCCATGATCCGGACGTTCTTGCCCGTCGGGTTCGCTTCCGCGAGCGACTCGATGGTCATGCATTCGCCGCCGGCGGCCGCGACCTTCTCGATCGCGCCCTGGCTGAAGCCGTACGCCGCGATCTTGACGCGCTTCGTGAGCGCGCCCGCGGCCAGCAGCTTGCCGGGCACGAGGATGGTCTCGCCGTCGTTCGCGTAGCGGTCCACACGAGAGAGGTTCACGACGATGCGCTGCTTCGTCGGCTTCTCGAGGCGCTTCGCGATGTCTCGCCAGATGGGCGCTTCGTTCTCCCAGGACTTCTTCTTCAAGTCCTGGATGAGGATCCGAAGGCCCGGATTGGTCTTCGCCATCAGGGGCATCGTGGATCTGACTCCTTCGACATCGCCGACCGGGTTTCCCTGGTCGGGGTGGCGCCGATGCTAGTTCCCCTTCTTAAACCTTGGTCACGAGCGAAGGGAAGCTGGGGAAGAAGGGAAGCGAGGGAAGCGAGGGAAGAAGGGCGCCCTGCATGGGACCCTTCTTCCCTCGCTTCCCGTCTTCCCCAGCTTCCCCCGCTTCCCTTCCAGTTCGGAACCTTGATGGCCCGCCACTCTGTCGCGGGCGCCGATGCTCCCTGCGCGCCGGGCCGCGGCGATCGCGTTCGTCCTCGTGCTCACGCCGCTGCTCGCCGGCTGCAACGCCTCGCTCTGGCTCAAGCAGCAGAGCGTGGTCAACATCTGGGTCGCGCCCCAGCCCGCGAGCAAGAGCGCGCTCAACGACTTCCAGACGCTCAAGCTGGGCGTGCTCTCCATCGCGATCCGCCAAGGGCAGGACCTCCAGCCGCAGAACTTCGCCTTCAACGGCGACCCCAAGGTCCTCGACATGGTCCAGGGGGGCAACCCGCAGCCCGTGAAGGTCGTGTCCACGACCATGTCGCTGCGCGCCATCTCGGCCATCACCGTGCGCGTCGAGGGGGAGGACGCCGTGCGCGCCCGGGGCGACAGCCTGCAGTGGTGCTACCCGGGCAAGCCGGGCGTCAAGGAGCCGTGCGTCTCCATCCCGCAGAACGGCGGGTACGTCATCGACAACCACCCGGTCGTGCTCGCGCGCGGCAACACCGTGGACGTCTACTTCCCGCTCTCCGTGCAGTTCGACGGCACCGAGTATTTCATCCAGACGGACTCCGCGCTCCTGCGGCAATCCACTGAATGAGAGGGCGAGGGCGAGCGCCCGCCCCGCGGTTCGTCTCGTGGCGCTCCTCTCCAACACGGCGCATCCGAGCCATCCGCGGATTCCGGGATTCTCGGTGTCGGGAAGGGAGCGCCGACAAACAACCGCAGGGTGAGGCCTAGGCCCCCGGCGGTGCAGGAAACCCTTTAAGCAAACGCGGCACGAAGCGTTCTCCAGGCCGCGCCGGCACCTTCAAGGGCTGGCCGCGGTTCGCGGTGTCCAGATGATCTACCTCGGGCCGGCCGGCGTTCCCCTCTCGTGCAAGGGGCGCACCACCCTCGAAGGCGTGCAGCACGTCCAGGAGCTGGGCCTCAACAGCATGGAGATCCAGTTCGTGCGGGGCATCCGCATGGACGAGGAGTACGCCATGGAGGTCGGCGAGCTGGCCAAGCAGCTCGGGGTCAAGCTGGGCGTGCACTCGCCCTACTACACGAACATCTGCAGCGACGACGAGAAGACCATCGAGAAGTCGATGGACAAGATCGCCATGAGCGGCTACTTCGCCGACATCATGAAGGCCGACGTCGTCGTCGCGCACACGGGCTTCTACACCTCCATGTCCAAGGAGAAGACCATGGAGCGCGCCATCGAGAGCGTCACGATGCTGCGCGACTACTTCACGGACAACAAGTTCTCCTGCAAGCTCGGCCTGGAGGTCATGGGCAAGCAGCAGACCTTGGGCGACCTCGACGAGATCGTCAAGATCTGCAAGAGCGTCCCCGGCGTCGTCCCCATCGTGGACTTCGCGCACATCCACGCGCGCAGCAACGGGAGCCTGAAAACGAAGGAGGACTTCCAGGCCGTGCTCAAGAAGCTCGACGGCCTTCTCGAACGTCTTCTCCTTGCTGAGGCTCGTGTAGAAGCCCGTGTGTGCGACCACCACGTCGGCCTTCATGATGTCGGCGAAGTAGCCGCTCATGGCGATCT
>JAXDQU010000020.1:0-39386 GCA_034667685.1 Thermoplasmata archaeon
CGGCGCGTGCTTCTCGGTGCCCAGCGGGTCCACGCGCTACCGCGTCACGATCCATGACGACGTCTCCGGTCCGGGCTTCGGCTTCATCTATCTCTGCGCGGGCGCGTCCTGCCAGGCGGACCCCATCTGCGATGGCGTCGCGGAGGGCGCGGTCCCGGCGGGCACGACGGACGTGCACGTCTCGGTTTCCACAGCGCCGTTCTACCCCGCGGCCGGCTGGTGCGCGCTCACGAGCCTGGCGTGGGTGCCCACGCACGGGAAGATCGCGCTTGACTTCACCTAGGCGCTTTCGCAAAAGACCGGTCCACAACCGATTTGTCTCCGATCGCGCATCCCGGCTTCGACCTCACGGTCCGCGCGGCGACCCACGACCCCCGATGCTCCCCGTATGCGAGGAGGCGGCATCGCGGATCGGCCGCGCACGTTCAGGAGAGACTGCAGCATGAACCAGCAACGCTTGTCCCAGCGCGCTCCCCGCGCGGCCCTCGTCGGCCTCGTCGTGGCGGCGCTCCTCGTCGGCTTCGCACCCCTTCCCTTCGCGTCCGCCTCGGACCCCGAGTGCGCGCCCGGCGCCTTCCCCGGCCCCTGCGCGTTCACGGGCAGCACGCTGGGGGGCGTGTACGTCTATGATAGCATCACGATCCCAAGCGGCGTGACGGTGAGCAGCAGCCTGCCCATCGTGCTCCACGCGCGCCAGCAGCTCACCATCGACGGGAGCGTCGTGGAAACGCCCTCGATCACCTTGATCTCCGACCAGGTCGCGACGATCAACGGCATCGTGCGCTCCACGGACGGCTCCGGCGCCAACCCCAACGGCGGCCCCGTCACCCTCGTCGCCACGCTGCTCCAGATCACCGGCACGATCCAGTCGGGCAACGGCGCCGATGGCGCGGACGACGTGCAGCAGGTCGGCGACGCGCTTCCCGTCGTCGCCGCCAACGGCGTCCCGGGCGGGCACGGCGGCGACATCATCATCTCGTCCCCGTCGGCGTCCATCACGGGCCTGATCGTGCTGGGCAACGGAGGCGACGGCGGCCTCGCCGACGCGTACGGCGGCCTCGTGGCCGCGACCGCGCAGGGCGGCGCGGGCGGCGCCTCGGGCGCGCTCGTGCTCCCGCCCACCTTCGACCCGATCTCGCTCCACCAGGTCGGCGTCCTCGTGGGCGGCGAGGGCGGCGACGGCGGCGGCGCGAGGGCGGCCGCGACCGGCGTGACCATCTTCGGCAGCAACGGCCAAATCACCGGCGAGGACTGGTCCGGCTCGACCGCGTGCTCCGGCGGCGACGGCACCGCGCCCGGCGAGGCCGGCCACCCCGGCTGCACGGGCCACTCGGCCAGCGCGCGCGGCGGCGACGGCGGCGCCGGCATCGTCACCGGCGGCAACGGCGGCGGCGCCAGCGCCGTGGGCGGCAAGGGTGGCCACGGCGGCCACGGCGCCGGCGCGGGCTGCAGCGTCTTCGGCGGCTGCGTCGCGGGCGGCGCGGGCGGCCAGGGCGGACAGGGCGGCGCCGCGACCGCGTACGGCGGCAACGGCGGCAGCGCGACCATCGAGAGCGGGAACGGCGGCGACTCGAGCGCCGTGGGCGGCCAGGGCGGCGACGGTGGCCAGGGCGGCGACGCAGGCCACTCGTACCGCGCGGGCGTCTCCTGCCACCCCGAGATCGGCAAGCCCTACTTCTGGTGCGGCCCCGAGCCCGACCTGTGGTGCTTCGCGGCCGGGCCCGGCGGCGCCGGCGGCGATGGCGGCGTGGGCAGCGGCGACGTGGGCGTCGCCGGCGCCGGCCTCGTTCGCGGCCACGGCGGCAGCGGCGGCTGGAACAACGGCCCTGGCGGCACGGGCGGCGCGCGCGGCGACGACGACTGGGTCTGCGGCATCCAGCCCA
The DNA here is from genome assembly GCA_034667685.1 of Thermoplasmata archaeon. Lineage (GTDB taxonomy): Archaea > Thermoplasmatota > SW-10-69-26 > JACQPN01 > JAJPHT01 > JAJPHT01. Next base: position 1,884 of record JAXDQU010000020.1, read on the forward strand.
GCTGAGGACGCGTCTCCGCGCGGGGCGCCTCGGCCGAGCGCCAGGCGCCCCGAAACCCTATATCCTTCCTGTTGCAGACCCGCCTGGCATGGTGCTGCGCTCGACTCCCGCCGAGCGCCTCAGGCAGTGGGTAGGCAACATCATCATCGCCTGGACGCTGGTGGCGAGCATGGCCGCCGTGCTGGGCGCCGCGTACTACCAGCGCACTGGCAACCCGCGCATCCTCTGGGGCGTGATGGGCGGCGCGGGGGCCGGGTGCGCCGCGCTCATCGGCTTCGCGGTGATGGTGTCGCTGCTGACGAGGCGCGCGCGGCGCCGCGAGCCGCTCTTCATGCCGCACGAGAAGCACGTGCCGCGGCAGCAATTGTTCATGGGACGGCGTTGAGGCCGTTCAACACGAAGAGCACGAAGCCACGAAGAGCACGAAGACGTTCAGCTTCGTGCGCTTCGTGGCTTCGTGCTCTTCGTGTTGAACGGGCTGGATGATATCACTTCGGGCGCTCGTCGCTCCAGAGCTTGATCGGGCCCTTCGGGCGCGCGATGCAGGTGAGCACGAACTTCTTCTGCTGGTCGGGCGAGAGCGCGCTGCCGGCGCTCTGGTCGGCGGCGGTGCCTTCCCAGCGCGCGCTGCACGTGTCGCACGAGCCGGCCTTGCACGACGAGGGGAGGTCGAGCCCGGCCTCGGCCCCCGCCGCGAGGAGGTTCTGGTTCTTGTGGACGGCGAGGACGACGCCCTCCTTCACGAACTCGACGCGGTAGTGGTCCGGCGGGATCTCCGGCTCGGCCGGCTTCGCGGGCTCGGCGGGGGAGGCGACGGGCGCCGCGGCGACGCCGCCCGCGCTGGCCTTCATGACCTGGACGAGGACGACGTGCAGGTCCTCGACCGCGACGGCGGCCTTGGCCTTCTTGGCGATGGCCTTGAGCTGCGTGTGGCAGCCGGGGCTCATGGTGAGCACGACCTCGGCGCCGGCGTCCTGCGCCGCGCGCAGGCACTGCTCGCCCATGCGCTGCGATAGCGTTTCGTCGAGGAGCTTCAGGCCGCGGCCGTGGCCGCACTCGTGGTGCGGGAGGTCGACAATCGTGGCGCCGGTGGCCTTGGCAAGCTCCGCGACGGCGGCGCGCTGCGCGGGCGTGAGGCCCTCGGGCGCGTGCACGGCGACCTTCTTGCCGTATCTCTTGGCGTCGTCGATCTCGAGCTTCTTGGCCTTGAGCAGGTCGGCGAGCACGGTGCTCGTGTGGAGCGCCTGCGGGACGGCGACGTCGTTGGCGCGGCCGACCTCGGGCCAGTCGAGCGCGATCGCGCGCGCGGCGTTCGCGTCGGGCGTGACGAGGATCTTGACGCCGCGCTTCGCCATCGCTTCGAGCGAGGCGGCGGCGAGCTCGGAGGCGGCGGCGCGCTGGCCCGTCTCGAAGAGCGCCGCGAAGCTGCTGCTGTCGTTCTTGCCGAGGTGGCCGACCGGGTATCCGGCGTTGAGCAGCGCGAGCGCGGCGCTCTGCGCGATCTCGGGCGCGTCGTAGGCCGCGATATCATCGGGCAGGAGCATCGTGGTGCTCACGGCGTCGAAGCCGACGTTGACCCATGCGCTGCGCTTCTCGGCGGGCTTGCCGAGCACGTTGCCGTTCGCCTTGGCGTTCTGCGCGAGGACGAGCTGCTCGGGGAGCGCGCCGTTCGCGCTGACCGCCGCCGCGAGGAGCATGTCGGTGACGCGCTGGATGGGGATGGCCACGGGGCAGACGGCGTCGGGCATGTGCTCCAGCGCGGTCCACGCGACGTTGCGGTGCGTGCGCGGCGAGATGGTCGCGCGCCCCTCGATGACGGCCTTGGCGAGCTGCACGCGGCCGCGCGGCATGGCGGACTCCCACGGGTTGCCCTGCCCTTCGGGGGCGACGGCGTTGCACATGCCGCAGAAGATGCACGTCGTGACCTCGGTGCCCAGGTCGCCCAGGCCGCCCGCGAGCACGCGCCCGAGGCCGCGCTGGATGGCCGCCTGGTACGGGTCGGCCTTGTCGCCGCCGTTGTACTCGAACCAGCCGCGCTGCATCTTCAGCAGCGGGCTCGCGAGGCGCAGCCCCGCGGGGAAGTCGTGGATCGGCAGCGGCATGAGGCGCGTGCGCGGGCCGATGACGGGGCCGGGGTTGAACACCTCGCGCTTGTCGGTCTTCTTGCGCCAGGCGCGCAGCGCCTTGACGCGCGGCTTGCCCAGCACGGCCTTGCTCTCGTTCGACGCGAGGACGCCCGTGGCGTAGCTCTCGCCGCCGGCCTTCTTCACCGCGTCGATGACCGCGAGGGCGTTGCCCATCGCGGTGGGATACGTGGCGCGGCGCTCGTCGTCGAGCGCGTAGTAGATGATATCAAAGGCCTCGGGCGAGATGGCGATGGCCCAGACGCACGCGCGCTCGGCCTTGCTCGCGGCCTCGGCGGCGAGCCACCCCTCGCGGACCAGCGAGGCGGGGATCGCGGCCTCGGCCACGATGACGCTCGGGCCCAGGCGCTTCAGGTTGAGGTGGTTGAAGCGGTTGTCCCACGCCTTCTGCGCGTCGGCCTCCTTGGCCATCGTGCCGCCGCTCGTGAGCACGACGCCCTTCACGATCTCCACGGCGCGCAGGTCCTCGGCGCTCTCCAGCGTGACGAGGATCGAGCCGCGGCCCGCGGGCAGGAGGCGCGAGCCCGCGGCCTGGTTGACCAGCTCCGCGAACTCGGCGCTGAAGACGGAGAGGTTGTAGGCGCCGGACTCCAGCGCGAGGCGCCGGGCCGCGAGGTGGAGCTTGGCCGCGTCGTCGAAGCTCGCGAGGTAGCTGACCTCCTTCGAGGCCGGACGCACCTTGAGCACGACCTCCAGGATGAAGCCGGCCGTGCCGAACGTGCCGTTGACGAGGTCGAGCTCGTCGCCCGTGAGCGTGTGCAGCGTGCCGTCGGGCGCGAGGAGCAGGACCTCGACGACGTCGGAGCGGAACGGGCCATACTTCAGCGAGCCCACGCCGCCGCCGCCCTGCGCGACCCAGCCCGCGACGGTGGCCGCGTGGAAGCTGGTCGGGTACTGCCGGAGCGCGAGCCCCTTCGCGCGCAGCGCCTTCTCCAGCGTGGAGAACGTGATGTTGCCCTCGACGCGCACCCGCTTCCCAGCCGCGTCGATCTCCAGGACCTTGTTGAAGCCGCGCAGGTCCACGACGACGCCGCCCTCGGTGGGGACGCTGCCGCCGTAGCCGCTGGTGCCGGCGCCGCGCGGGACGATGGGGACGCCGTTGGTGTTGGCGAACTGGAGCAGCTCGTAGAGCTCGCCGCGCACCTGAGGTCGCACGACCGCCCACGCGTCGCGCTTGAGCAGCATGTTGAGCGTGCTGGGCGGCGTGCTGGCGTCGCGGCTGTAGAGCACGCGCTCGCCGACGTCGTCGCTCGCGCGGTCGCCGAAGTAGTACTCGAGCTTGCGCGCCTGGCCCGCGGGAAGCTCCTTCGTGAAGGGGCTCATCCGCATCGAGGCCTTGCGCGGGTTCAGAAGAAGCTCAGGGAGATACATCGGCGGAGTACCCCGAATTGTGGGCGCGAATGGGGCGCCTCTATTTCAACGCTGCGCGCGGGCGCGACCAACCTGGATCGGAAGAGGAATCGGAAGCGGAATCGGACTCGGCCGCTTCCGATTCCGATTCCCATTCCGAGTATGGATAGTAAGCACAAGCAAGACGTGCATCAGAAATCGTGGCTCGCGTGCATGGCGACGAGTGGAAACGCGATGCCAACCCGTCCGCTCGGCACGGTTAAATATGGCCTCTGGAATCGGGGGCGCGTGAGCCCCCTGAGGCCGGGACGCAAGCTCGCCGCGCTCGTCGTCTTCACCATCCTTTTCGGCGGCGTCCTGGGCTCCGTGGCCCTCGCGCAGGCGCAAGGGAACACGACGAACAGCACCGGCTCGGGCTCCGGCGGCGACGCTGCCGCGCCCGCGGGCAAGGGCATCCACCGCGTCATCACCATCGGCGTCATCCCCTGCCCCGGCGACCCCAACAGCTTCTGCTGGGACACGCCCCGCGTGCCTGCGCTGCCGGGCGACCAGATCACGCTCACGGCCGACTTCACGGGCCAGAGCGCGCCGCACAACCTCCACGTCACCGGGCTCGACCAGGACCTCAAGACGCCCAACTCCTTCGGGCAGCCGGTCAGCCTCAACTTCACCTTCCCCGAGGGCAAGAAGGAGATCAACTTCAACTGCGATCTGCACCCCAAGACGATGGCGGGCAAGATCGTGCTCGCGTCGGAGCTTACGACGGGCGAGGCGCCCGCGGTCCCCGAGCTTGGCGTGCACTTCCTCTCCTACTGGGTCGGCATGATCGCGTTCATGCTGCTCTTCCTGGTCTACGGGCTGACCTTCTTCCTGTTCAAGTACAACGAGACGCCCGCGGCGACGGACCACTGGGATCGCACGGGCGGCGAAGGGCTCACCGAGAGGCCCGGCATGCGCGGCGGGCGCGCGAGCCTGATCGCGCTGGTGCTTGCGATCGTGATCATCGCGGCCGTGGTCGGCGCGGCGCGCTATCTCGCGTCGAGGTGAGCGCGTGGCCCGAAAGACCGGCTCCATTCCCGGCGACGTCGTGCGGTACGTCCCCGCCAGCGAGCCCATGGTCGCGGCGCTCTCGATCGCGCTGCTCACGCTCGTCGAGGTCGTCTTCGCGGTGCTCTTCATCTTCCTGCTCGTCACGAGCGGCCCCACCTTCCACGCGGTGAAGTGGCCCCTACCCGGCGGGCAGAACCTCGCCTTCGAGGGGAACAGCGTCGAGGTGCAGCAGGCCGAGGCGTTCGCGCTGGGCGGCGCGCTGCTGACGCTCGCGGCCATCCTCTCCATCTATCGCAAGTTCTTCCTGCCCGACGTGATGATCGTCAAGCGCCGGAAGCTCAAGTACGAGGATCTGATGTGACATGAACCGACGGTCCTTCGTCAAGACGTGCGTCGGCGTCGCCGGCGCGGGCGCGCTCGCGGCCTCGGGCCTGAGCATGGCCGCCGGCCTCGCCATCCCCCGCCGCGCGGGCGGCGCGCTGATCCGCTACTACGGCGCGCACCGCGTCGGCGGCCCGGCGCCCCGCGGCGTCCCGCTCATCCCCATCACCGTCCAGGACGGCAAGTTCGTCGGCAAGACGAGCATCCCGGCCTTCGACAAGGGCGCGGACAAGGAGTCCACGACCGAGACGCTCAACAACCTCGATTGGTACAAGTACTGCGGCCACTCGGGCGCCCCGGGCCTCGCGCCGAAGTTCACCAACGACAACACGCTGCTCTACAACAGCAAGGACCTCTACAAGGTCGTCAAGCCCTGGTTCGGCGACAAGTTCGGCCAGCCGATCTCGCCCGACGACTTCCCCGCCAACTCCTTCGGCGCGGCGTTCCAGTGGCGCAGCAAGGGGCAGTCGGGCGTGAACGTCCTCTCTGGCGTCATCATCCGCGCGAACCCCGACGAGGTCTCCTACGTCACGAAGACCGTCTCGCCTGCGGTCCCGCTGGTGAGCAAGGCCGAGTTCGACTACGTGGTCAAGAACATCCACCACGTGGATCCGGACACGAAGAACCACTACATCGCGGTCTCGACGTTCTGCACGCACTTCTGCTGCGTGCCCGGCTACAAGGAGGCCGAGCAGCTCGCGCGGCCCCGCAACGCGTGGGACAACATGTTCTGCACGTGCCACAACTCCAACTACAACTACCGCCAGCCCGTCGCGTACACCTTCTCGCCGGAGACCACGGCGTCCTCCAACGAAGGCGTGTTCGACCCGCTGCTGAAGTCGCAACAGTGAGCTGAGATCATGGCTGTCCTCCCCGGCGAAGCGAACGGCGAAGTCGTCGCCCCCAAGCGCGTCAGCGGCGGCCAGCGCGCGGCCCTTCGCGCGTACGGCTGGCTCGACGAGCGCTTCCGCATCCGCAACGTCGCGGACAAGCTGGGCAACTTCTACATGCAGATCAACATGCAGCTTCCCCGTTCGCACACGGAGAAGTACAAGCTGCGCTCGATCTGGTACTGGTATCCCATGTACACACTCGGCAGCCTCGCGCTGCTGAGCTTCGTCATCGCCGCGATCTCCGGCATCCTGCTCACGTTCTGGTACGTGCCCTCGACCGCCGAGGTCCCGACCACGCAGTACGGCAACTTCGGCCTCAACCCCACCGAAGCCTGGGTCAGCGTCGCGCAGATCATGACGCAGATCCCGTTCGGCTTCATGATCCGCGCCATCCACTTCTGGAGCGCGATGATCATGGTCGCGGCCGTGTTCCTGCACATGCTGCGCACCTACTTCACGCAGGCGTACAAGAAGCCCCGCGAGCTGAACTGGCTCATCGGCGTGCTCCTCATGCTCGTCACGCTCGCGCTGGGCTACTCGGGCTACATCCTGCCCTGGTCGCAGCTCTCGTATTGGGCCGGCACGATCGGCAACGAAATGGCGGCGAGCAGTCCGCCCGCGATCTTCGGTCGCGTCATCTCGGCCATGCTCTTCGCCAACGAGTACGGCACGCAGCAGACGGTCACGCGCATGTACGTGCTGCACGTCGTGCTGCTGCCCATCATCGCGGTGGCGCTCATCGGGCTGCACATCACGCTCGTCTGGATCCAGGGCATCGCGGAGCCCCACTGAGGTGTTGACATGGCGCAGCAGAAGGCTTCGTTCTCGCAGATCCTCTCGGAGTACAGCACCGAGGCGGCGCAGATCGAGCGCGAGCGCCGCGCGGTCAAGAAGCTGCGCCCCGTGGAGGGCCACCCGTTCTGGCCCCACGAGGTCGTCCGCGACCTGATCATCATCTGCCTCTTCACCGCGGTCGTGTTCTTCGCGTCCGCGTTCCTCCCGTACTACCTGGAGTCGCCCGCGGACCCCACGGGCCCGCCCGCGGTCATCCTGCCCGACTGGTACCTGCTCTTCGCGTACGGCGCGCTGAAGATCACCGCCGACATGACGATCCTGGGCCACTCGGTCCCCACGCCGCTCCTGGACAGCCAGTACAACTTCGCGCTCAGCCCCAGCCAGTGGGGCCCCGTGAACGCGAAGCTCCTCGGCCTCATCTTCAACGTCGTGCCCGGCATCCCGTTCATCATCGTGCCCTTCGTGAGCTTCGGCAAGAGCCGCCGCCCCGTCGAGCACCCCTTCGCCGCGAGCATCGGCATGGCGACCGTCGTCTACATCGCGATGCTGTCGGTCTACTCGGTGGACACCGTCGTCAACAAGGAGTTCCCCTTCTTCGGCCGCGAGTACGGCACGTGGCTGGGCAACTACTTCACGATCTTCCGGTTCGACCTGCTCAGCTGGCTCGTGCACCTGCTGCCGATCATCACGTTCTTCATCATGTACGTCCCGCTGAAGATCGTGCAGAAGCAGCACGGCTACGAGGCGAAGCTCAACCACTCGTACTACAACACGAGATAGGCGATGCGCAAGCTGAAGGTCCGCGAGCGCGCGTTCAAGCGCATCGCGTTCGCGAGCACGATCCTCGGCCTCGTCATCATGGCCATCGGGCTCCAGCAGCTCTTCCTCCCTGAGGGGCGCTTCCTCGTCTTCCTCCCGCTCTTCATCCTGGGCGGCGCCGTGGCGCTCGTGTCGGTGGTGATTGAGCCGGAGCGCGAGCCGGGCTTCACGATCACGCTCTACACGCGCGAAGGGTGCAGCCTGTGCGAGGAGGCGCAGGCGTGGCTCGCGGCGAAGAAGGACGAGTACGACTTCGCGCTCTGGCTCGTGGACGTGGACCAGGATGCCGCCGCGAACGCGCGCTACAGCGACTGGGTGCCGGTGGCGACTCTCCGTGACGAGGAATTGTTCCGCGTGAGCCCCGACTACCCGCGCCTCGAAGCGCGGCTGCGGCGCGAGGCGGACAAGCGCGTGCGGCGCTGACGCCGGTCGCGTCGTCCTCTGACGCGGGTATATCCCCAAGAACGCCCTTCCGGGTCACGGTCATCGCCATGTCCCTCTCCTCCGGATCCCGCGCGCTCCTCCAGGCGCCCACGATGCGCACGATGTCCGTCGAGGAGATCGACTCGTTCGTCGTCCCCGGCGGCTTCGCGGTCCTCTCCCTCGCCGCGGGCAACCATGCCTATGGCGTGCCGCTGTTCTTCGGGTGGCGCGAGGGCGCCGCGTTCTTCCAGACGCGCGCGGGCCAGAAGACGCGCTATCTCTACGCGACGACGGAGGCCTGTCTGACGGTCTCGCGCCCGCAGCCCGGGGGCGAGTGGGCCAGCGTGCAGCTCGTCGGGCGGCTCGAACGCGTCGACGCGCTCTCGTCGAGCTCGCTCGCCCGCAGCGCGATCCGGGGCGTCCCGCCGCCGCTCGACTGGGCCGACGACGACGCGCGCGCGGACGAGGAGCACGTGGACGGCGTCACGACGTGGCGCCTCATCCCGTCGCGCCGGGTCGGCCGCTACAGCCAGCCGCCCGCCCTCGACGTCGCGCTCGACGAGAGCTTCTGAGCGCCTCACGAGCGCGTGACGGTGCCCACGGCCTCGGGGTCGTAGCGGTCGAGCGCGAAGAGCAGGTTCGCCAGCGTCGGGTCCGCGAGCCACTCCTCCGGCGTCGCGCCCTCGCCCAAGGCCTCGATCGCGCCGCTGATATCATCGGCGAGCGCGGGCGGGGCGAGGAGCTTGAGCACGCCCGCCTGCGCCGCGTCCTGGCCCGCGACGTGCACGAGGATCGCCGCGTAGCCCGGCGCGAGGCGGCCCAGCTTGCGAAGCTCGCCCACGGGGCCTTCGAGCGTCAGCCGGATGCGCCCGCCCGCGCGCTCCAGGCGCATGTCGGTCAGCTTGGCGACCTCGCCGTAGACGCCGACGTCGATCTCGCCGTGGAGCTTCAGCGACTCGCGCCACTCCGCCTCGTCCATGCGATTCAGGCGGCGGCGAGGTCCGCGCTCTCGGGGACGTAGCGGTGCAGCGAGAAGGCGAGCGAGGCCCACACGGGGTCGGAGAGCAGGTCGTCCGGGCCCCACTGCTCGCCAAGCTCCTGCGCGACCTCCGCGAGGTCGGCGACGAGGTCGGGCTCCGCGACGAGGCGCAGCGTGGCGAGGCGCTCCTCGTCCTCGGCCAGGCCCGCGAGCGCGTCGCCGTAGCGGGGGTGGAGAGTAGTCAGCTTGCGCAGCTCGGCGAGCGGGCCCTGCAGCTCCAGGTGCAGCGCGCCGTCCTCGACCATGGCGCCTTCCTTCTGGATCTCGAGGCCCGTCAGGTGGGCCTCGTCCTCCGGAAGCGTGATGTCGATCTCGCCGGTCAGGCGGAGGGAGGTGCGGCCACCCTCGCCGTAGCGCTCAGGCATGACAGAGCCTCGCATGGCCGGGTCCTAAAGCTTGCGACATGTTTCGATGTCCCGTTCAGACGTCCGTTCGCCACGTCGGCGTCTCGACCGGCTCGATCGCGTCGGGCTCGTAGGACGCGAAGGTGAGCGCCTCGCGCAGCCACGCCTCGTTCGCCACGAGGTCCTCCGGGGTGGGCTCGTCGCGCGCGTCGCCCATCGCGTCCGCCATGCGCGCGAGCTGCCGCGGGGAGGCGTGCAGGCGCAGGATCGCCGGCGCCTCGTCGGCGAGATCCTCGCGCGTCGCGACCAGGGCGTGCAGCGCGTCGCTCGCGAGCGCCAGCTTGCGCAACTCGCCCATCGTGCCGCCCAGCGTCAGCTCCAGCGGGCCCTGCGCGTCCTGGAAGCTGCCGCGCTTGCGCAGGTCCAGGTCCTCGATGCGGAACTCGATCCCGGGGGGCGCCCGGATCCCGATCTCGGCAGTCAGGTGATAGTGCTGCTCGCGCGACACGGTGGCAGCGTGAGCGCGTCCCAAGCTTGAGCCTGCGCCCAGAAGAATCAAGGGTACGCCCAAGCGAACAAGAAGGGTACACCGAAGCGGACAAGACCATCAAGGGTCGGCCCAAGCGGACAAGATATCAAGGGTCGGCCCAAGCGGACGGCCCGAAGGGCCAGTCCGCGTTTCCGCCGGCGCTTTTTGCTCGTCGGCGCTTCGCGCCGACGGCAAAAAGGGCCGTTACATGAAGCTCTTGCCACACCCGCAGTGGCTCGTCGCGTTGGGGTTGTCGAGCACGAAGCCCGCGCCCTGGAGCGACTCGACGAAGTCGAGCTTCGCGCCGGTGATGAGCGGCTCGATGTCCTCGTTGATGAAGATCTTGACGCCGTGCTGCTCGACGACGATGTCCTCGGGCGCGGAGGCGTCCGCGAAGTCGAGGCCGTACGTGTAGCCCGAGCAGCCGCCGGGCATGACGGAGACGCGGAGACCCGCGGTCTCCTTGCCCTCATTCTTCATGATCGTCTTGACCATCTCGGCCGCCTTCGGCGTGAGGGTGAACACGGGGGACTCGGTGACGGTGGACGTCATGCTGTTCAAGCCCCTTGTAGGAGGTCTCCTTGAAAAAGGTGACGGTGGGGTCAGGCATACTCCTGGACTGGGAAGCATGCTCCTCGACGTCTCGCAGCCGGTCACCCCCCGCACCGCCGCCTGGCCCGGCGACGAGCCCTTCTCCTGCGGCTGGAGCGTCGAGACGCCCCAGCTTCGCGTGGGGTGGGCCAGGCAGAGCGCGCACGTGGGCACGCACGTCGACGCGCCGTACCACTTCCTGCAGGACGGAGCGCGCGTGGGCGCGTTGCCGCTGGACGCGTTCGTGGGCCCCGCGCTCGTCGTGGATGCGCGCGGCCGCGATGCGCTCGATGCGTCGCTCCTGCGCGGGCTCGACCTGGCGCGCGCGCCGCGCGTCCTCTTCCGCACGCGCGACCGCGCCGATCCCGAGGTCTTCGAAAAACGATATCCCGTGCTCGCCCCCGACGCGATCGACGCGCTCGCCGCGGCGCGCGTGCGGCTCGTCGGCATCGACCAGGCCAGCTACGATCCGTGGGACGCGAAGGACCTCGTGGTGCATCACGCCCTTGCGCGGGCCGGCATCGTGAACGTGGAGAACCTTCGGCTCGACGGCGTGCAGCCGGGAGGTTACGAGCTCCTGGCCGCGCCGGTGAACTGGGCCGACCTCGACGCCGCGCCGCTCCGTGCCTTGTTGCGGCGCTGATACGGTCCAGCGGCAAACGACAAACCCACACAGAGCTTCACGAGACGGGGAACCACGTGGACGTCCGTCAGGATTGGGTGTCCTTCCAATGCGCGTGCGGCTTCCGCCTCGAACGCGTGCCGCGCAGCGTGGTCGCTGACCTTCCCCGGTGCCTCGGATGCGGGCGCCCCCTGCGCGCCGCCAACGCGGTCAAGACGCGCGGCTTGGCCGACGTCCGCGATCTCCGCTGACCTACTCTTCCTTCCGCGCGGCGCGCCAGCGCTGCCACGCGACGGCGACGAACCAGCTCACGACGAGGAACGCGACCGTGAGCACGCCAGCCCAGACGTACATGCCCGTGTCGTCCATGTTGTCGAGGTCCATGGAGCTCAGCAGGTCCGCGGGCGCGACGGGCACGGCCGCGCCACGGCCCGCGCGCGTCATCACGTTTGTGGCGGCGACCCCCGGAAGACACCGGGTCCCCAGGGGCGCACGCCACCTCGGGCCGCTCGGATTCCACGACACGTTGAAATAGGAATGCCGCAGAGCCCGCTTCGAGCAGGGACGGGCGAAGTTTTCATGACTCAAGCCTCCCCCCTCCCCTTTTGCTCGTGCCTGCTCGCGGCGCCTTGAGCGTCGTCGCCCGTCCTCTCCGCGTCCGGCGTCATGGTCGGCGCGGAGGGGCGGGGGGAATTTTCTCAGACCCCTAAATCCATAAGTAGGACCAGCGGCTTCCGCGGCGTGCTTCCTTCTTGTGGGGGTAGCCTAGCCCGGTAAGGCGCAGGATTGCTAATCCTGTGCTGTATCAGCTCGGGGGTTCAAATCCCCCCTCCCACGCTTTTCCTCCCAGACGAAAGGCGCTGCTCGCCTCCTTCCGGAGAATGTTCCACGCACGTTGATGGCGGGAGGGATGGCCGCCTCGCCGGGTCCATATAGTCGGCCTCGCCAACCGGGGGCGGAGGACACGCATGCTCCGCCGGCCCGCTGTCGGGTGGGCGCTGCTCGCGCTCGTCGGCATCCCCCTTGTCGCGGCCGAGACGCTGGGGGTGCCGACGGTGTCGAGCCCGACCCCGCCCTCGCTGATCTCGACGACGCCCACTGCGCCCTCGCTGGTCTCGTCGACGCCGGCCTCCTCGACGCCCGCATCGTCCACGCCCACGTCGAGCACGCCGGCGTCGAGCACGCCGACCTCCAGCACGCCCATCTCGTCCTCGCCGGTCGCGGCCACGCCCGCATCCTCCCCGAGCCTGCCCGCGCCTTCCGAGGTCGCGCCGTCCGCGGCCGCCACGCTTCCCTCGGACGCGACGCTCCCCGTCTCGACGCCCTCGCTGCCCGCGCTCACGTCGAGCACGCCCGCGCAGGCCGCGGCGGCGCCCGCCCCGCAGGCTCCCGCGACGCGCGGCGTCTCCGCGCCCGAGGTCGCGCTGGGGCTCGCGCTCGTGGGCGCGGCGGCCGTGGCGCTCGGCTTCAGGCGCGCGTGAGCTTGTACGCGAGGCTCGTCTTGAGCGCCTCCTCGACGTACTTGCCTTCGAGCGCGCCGACCTTCGCGGGCAGCTCCATCCGGGCCACGCGCTTCGCGTCGCCCTGCGGCTCGTCGATGAGCATCGCGCGGTAGACGAGCCTCAGCTCGCCGGGCGCGTGGAGCACGTCGACCAGCTCCAGCTTGGGCGCGCGCGTGCCGGTCCACGCCTCGACGAGGCGCCGCATCGCGTCCGCGACCGGCTCGCCCTCGCGCAGCTCGCCCTCCGGAAATGATAGCACGCCTCCGCGCTCGTAGAGCACGTACTGGTTGCCCGCCATCGCGATGCACGCGAGGGTGACGCGCGTCATGCGCACGGCAACGCCCGTCGCTCGCCTAACCTTTTTCAGGGAGGGGCGCATGGCCGCGCGATGTCCGGCTTCGAGACGTTGCGCCTTCCGCCTCCGATCCGCGCGGCGCTCGACGCCATGGGCTACGTGGAGCCCACGCCCGTCCAGCGCGAGGCGATCCCCGTCCTGCTCAAGGGCAAGGACGCGCTCGTGGAGGCGCAGACCGGCAGCGGCAAGACGGCGGCGTTCGGCGTCGCGTGCGTGCAGGTGGGCGCGGCCGCGCCGGGCCTGCGCGTCGTCGTGCTCGTGCCCACGCGCGAGCTGGCGCGCCAGGTGGCCGACGAGATCCGCGCGCTGGGCGCCGGCTCGCCCTTCCGCTGCGTGGCCGTCACCGGCGGCGTGCTCGAAGAGCGGGAGGACCGCGCGCTGGGCGGGGACGTGCGCTGCGTCGTCGCGACGCCGGGCCGGCTCCTCGCGCTGCGCGAGCAGGGCAAGCTGGGCCTGGACCGCGTCGCGCTCGCGGTGGTCGACGAGGCGGACCGCATGCTCGACATGGGCTTCGCGCCCGACGTCGAGCGCGCGCTGGACGCGATGCCCGCGCGCGAGCAGACCGTCCTCGTCTCCGCGACGCTGCCCAAGGAGGTGCGCGCGCTCGCCTCGCGCCACCTGAAGTCGCCCGTCGAGGTGCGCGTGGGCGAGGCGCCCATCCCGGCGAGCCTGGCGCACCACCGGCTCAACGTCTTCCCCGACCAGAAGGAGCGCGCGCTCGTGGCGCTGCTCAAGCAGGAGAACCCGCAGCGCGCGATCGTCTTCTTCCGCATGCGCCACCGCGCGGCGTCGTTCGCCAAGGTGCTCAAGGAGGCCGGGTTCGCGGCGGACGCGCTCCAGGGCGAGATGTCGCACGACCAGAGGCGGCACGTCTTCGACCTCTTCGCGCGCGGCATCACGCACATCCTCGTGGCGACCGACCTGGCGAGCCGCGGCCTCGACGTGCCCGAGATGGAGCTCGTCGTCAACGTCGACCTGCCCGACGAGGACGAGCAGTACCTCCACCGCGCGGGTCGCGCGGCGCGCGCGGGCCGCCCCGGCAAGGTGATCTCGTTCGTCCTTCCCAACGAGAAGGAGCGCCGCGAGGAGCTGGAGCGCGTCGCGGGCCACGCCTTCGAGCCCTACCGGCTGACGATCCCCGAGGCCGACCCCGCCTCCCAGCCGCCCAAGCGCGGCCCGCCCAAGCGCCGCGGATAAGCTTTGGCAATCCGGACGTTTTCCCAAAGCCCGAATCCTGGGAACCTCTCGTACGGTCCCCGGACTCGGGCATGTCGCCCCCGTGCGGGACAGAGGCTTGGCATCCATGATGATCGACGAGTTCCAGGAGAAGAGAAAGCCCGGCGTCATGACCGAGGACAAGGAGATCAAGGTCAAGATCCCGCTGGACTACCACATCAAGCTCCACACCGTCAAGGTCGTCAGCGGCGTCCCCATCTCGGACACCGTGAAGCAGGCCCTCGAGAGCTACTTCGAGGAGCTCAACCGCGAGACGACGTCCTAGGCGCGATCGAATCCGGCACGATTATCTCCCTGCCTCGCCGAGGGCGACCGGGATCGGATGCCCGCCAAGACCCTCCTCGACCTCGACATGCCCCACGACCTCCTTCTCTACTGGGCGCGCCGCAAGCTCGAATCGCGCGACCGCGACCTGACCTGATGCACGTCTGACGACGCCGATCATGGGGTGCCGATTGGGCCGCGCCCGCTCCTGGCGCCATGAGCGGCGTGGTGGGTCCCGCTTCCCGCTTCGCGCACCGCCAACACGCTGACACGCCAACACGCGGTGGAGGCTCGCCCTGGCGTGTTCGCGTGTTGGCGGCCCGCGAAGCGCCAGGGAAGAGACGGTCGCAAAGCAGGTTCTGCCATCAAGACCGCTTCTTGGCCGCGGAGGGCGCACGTCCCCGGCGCGGCGGCGCGGGCTCCTCGTGCGTCTCGTGCTCGTGGTCGTCCTCGCCCCAGGCGTCGGCGTAGACCGCACCCACCTGCAGGGCGCTCCGCGTGCCGCGCAGGGCGTCCACGAACCCGCGCACGCGGGCCGCCGGCCCCTCGACGACGAAGATCTCGATGCACGCCTTCCTGGCGTGGCCGTGCATCATGCTCCGCACGACGTCCGCGTACTCGTGGCGGATGCGCGCGAACGGCTTCTCCTCGCCGTGCGGATAGACGAGCGTGACGCTGGCGGACCGGTCGCCCTCGCGGTCCTCCGCGGCGGTCGCCACGAGGTAGTCGCGCAGGCAGGCGCGGAGCAGCTCGCTGCGCCCCGAGAATCCGCGCTTCTCGATGAGCGCGTCCGCCTTCCCCAGGAGCGCGTCGGGGAGGCTGATGCTGACGACCGCCATGGCCCCTTCGAGACGTTCCCTGGCTCAAATGGGTTCCTACGGTTCGCAATCTGGCTGCGAGATTTTCCTAGGTTCATGGAAATGACTATGAGCCTCCCGCGAATGGCCCCCCATGCGCGCCGCCGCGCCGCTCCTCCTCTCCGCCCTCCTCCTGCCCGCGCTCGCGGGCTGCGCGAACCCGCCCGGGAGCTCGGCCTCGTCCAAGTCGCCCGACGTCATGGCGACGTTCTATCCCGTCCAGTTCCTGACGCAGCGCGTCGCCGGCCCCGATCTCACGGTCGGGAGCGTCGTCAAGCCCGGCACCGAGCCGCACGACTACGAGGCGACCGCGGCCGACATCGTGAACATCAACGACGCGAAGGCGCTCGTCATCATGGGCGCCGGCTTCGAGTCCTGGCTGAAGACCGCGCAGTCGCAGGCTCCCAACACGAAGCTCATCGTCTCCACGGAGGGCATCAAGACGCACGCGAACCCCAACGAGGCGGAAGCCAGGAACCTCCCCGCCGACCCGCACACCTGGATGTCGCCCGTCCTCGCGCAGCAGATGGTCCGCAACATCCAGAACGGGCTCGCCGGCGTCTGGCCCGACAAGGCGGCGACGTTCAAGGCGAACGCGGACCAGCTCGTCGCGGACCTCCAGGAGCTTGACCGCGAGTACCGCCTCACGCTCGCCCACTGCGCGGTCCCGTTCGCCGTCACGAACCACGCGGCGTTCGGATACATGGCGGAAGCCTACAACTTCACGCAGGTCCCCGTCAGCGGCCTCGATCCCGAGGCCGAGCCGGACGCGCAGACGGTGGCGCACGTCGTGGACGAAGCGAAGGCGCACAACGTGACGGTGATCTTCTTCGAGGACAACGTGAGCCCGAAGGTCGCGCAAACCATCGCGGACCAGGTCGGCGCCTCGACCCGCGTCCTGAGCCCCATCGAGATCGTGCCCGAGGGACGCCAGAAGCAAGGCGCCGACTACTTCACGGTCATGCGCGAGGACATGAACGCCCTCCACGACGGAATGAAGTGCTCGCCATGACGCACGACACGATGCACGAGCACGCGCCCAACCCCCCAGGGAAGACCATCCTCGAGCTGCGGGAGGTCTGCGTCAACCTGGGCCGCGAACGTGTCCTCTCGAACGTGGACCTGCTTGTCCGCGAGGGCGAGTTCGTCGGCGTCGCCGGCCCCAACGGCGGCGGCAAGAGCACGCTGCTGCGCGCCGTCCTCGGGCTCGTCCCGACCTGCTGCGGCTCGGTCAAGCTCTTCGGCGTCCCGCAGGAGGAGTTCCGGGACCGGCGGCGCATCGGCTACGTCGCGCAGAACGCGGCGCACGTCGAAGTCGCGTTCCCCGCGAGCGCGGAGGAGATCGTCCGCCTGGGCCGCGTGGCGTCCCGCGGGCTCCTGCGCCGCCTCAACGGCGAGGACAAGCGCCTCGCCCTCGAAGCCATGCGCGAGGTGGGCGTCGAGGGGCTCGCCAGGCGGCAGATCGGCGCGATGAGCGGCGGCCAGCGCCAGCGCGTCCTCCTCGCGCGCGCCCTCGCGAGCCAGCCCGATCTCCTCATCCTGGACGAGCCGACGACCGGCATCGACCCGCAGGCGCGCGACGACTTCACCCACCTGCTCGTGCGCCTCAACCGCGAGAAGGGGCTCACGACGCTCCTCGTGAGCCATGACACGGACATCCTCAGCCACGCCGCGACGCGGCTCGTCGTCATCGACCGGACGGTCCAGCACGACGCGCCCATCGACCCGAACCAACCCCTCCCTGGACACCTGCATCTGCACGACCCGAGGCTTCGGCCATGAGCTTCCTCGACATCCTCCTCCACTACCAGTTCCTCCAGCGGGCGCTGCTGGCGGGCGTGCTCGTCGCGATCCTCTGCGGCATGCTCGGCGTCTTCCTCGTGCTGCGGCAGATGAGCCTCCTGGGCGACGGGCTCGCGCACGTCAGCTTCGGCGGCGTCGCCATCGGCCTCGCGTTCGGATTCTACCCCATCGGGATCGCGCTCGTGGCCAGCGTGCTCGCAGGCGTCGTCATCTACCTCCTGCGCGACCGCAACATCGTGAAGGGCGACACGGCCATCGGCATCCTCTTCACGGCCGGCCTCGCGGTGGGCATCATCGTCGTGAGCGCCACGGGCGGCTTCACGGTGAACGCGAACAGCTACCTCTTCGGGAACATCCTCGCCATCACCGACCAGGACCTGCAGGTCGTCTTCGGCGTGGGCGCGCTCCTTGTTCTCCTCGTGTGGGCGTTCTACAAGGAGTTCTTCAGCATGACCTTCAGCGAGGAGGCTGCGAAGGTCACCGGCCTGCCCGTGGGCATGCTGAACATCGTCTTCGTGAGCCTCACCGCGGCCACCATCGTCGTCGCCAGCCGCATCGTGGGCGTCCTGCTCGTGAGCGCCCTCATCATCGTCCCCGCCGCCACGAGCCTCCAGCTCGCGCGCAGCTTCCGCGTCGCCATCGCGCTGAGCGTCGCCATCGGCGTCCTGAGCGTCGTGGCCGGCATGGTCCTCGCCGTCCAAGAAGGGTGGGCCACGGGGGCCAGCATCGCCATCGTGGCGATCGGGCTCTTCGTCCTGACGCTGGCGGGCAAGCGCGTCTTCCGCGAGCCGGTCGCCGAGCCGGAGCCGCCGGCTGGGGACGCACGCTGAGGCCGTGGGGCTCGCTCCCTCGGCTGGGGGGCGCCTCCCTGGGCCCCCTGGAACACGAAGGCACGAAGGCGCGAAGCCACGAAACTTCGTGTCTTGGTGCCTTCGTGTTCGGGGGTTGGGGGCGGAGCCCCCGGCCCGGCCACACTCCCCAAGCATTCATATAGTGGTCCTCGCTTGGGCGGGCTACACCCTGAGTAGTCCAGACCAGACGCGAGGGGCAAGTCCGCAACCGGGAACGAACTCCGGACCCGCAAAAGGGTCCGAGGCACGCGCTTCGGCGCCGTTCGCTCTCGCGGATCCCCGCGCTCGATGCTGGTCGCCGCGCTCGCGCGGCGGTTCGGCGTCGAAGGAGACGTCACGGTTGGATGAAGGACGGGCTTCGGCCCGTTCGCTGATATCACGGGCAAGGCCCGCGATTCGCCAACAGAGCGCTCCGAGCGCAACTCGGAACGGCCTGGAGACGGACCGCTCAAGGAGGAAGATACCATGGGCCAGCCCCACAGACCAAAGAAGGGTTCGAAAGGCTTCTCGCCGCGCGTGCGCGCGAGCAGCCAAGTCCCCCGCATGACCTCGTGGCCGGTCGGAGGCGACGCGCCGAAGATCCAGGGCTTCGCGGGCTACAAGGCGGGCATGACGCACGCGGTCGTCACCGACTACCGCCCCGAGTCGCTCACCAGCGGCCAGGAAGTCACCGTCCCCGTCACCGTCGTCGAGGTGCCTCCGATGAAGGTCGCCGCGGTCCGTTACTACCGCGAGACGCCCTACGGCCTGCGCACGCTCGGCGAGCAGTGGGCGAGCGACACCGACAAGCGCCTCGGCGCGCGCCTCCCGGTCCCCAAGGCCCCGAAGGCGTTCTCGCCCGAGGCCGGCAAGGTCGACGACGTGCGCCTGCTCGCGTACACGCAGCCCAAGCTCGTGACCGGCACGCCCCGGAAGACGCCGGAGATCATGGAGCTGCGCATCGGCGGCGGCAAGATCGCCGACCGCATCGCGTTCGCCACCGAGAAGCTCGGCAAGGAGATCACGGTCGCGGACTTCACGGCCGTGGGCCAGATGATCGACGTCGCCGCGGTCACGAAGGGCCACGGCGTCAAGGGCGCGGTCCCCCGCTGGGGCGTCAAGCTCCAGGGCCACAAGGACTCGAAGAACCGCCGCGACGCCTCGCCGCTGGGTCCCTTCCAGCCCCGCTTCATCCGCTCGATGAAGGTCCCCATGCCCGGCCAGATGGGCTACCACAACCGCACCGAGTACAACAAGCGCATCCTCAAGGTCGGCACCGAGGGCGCGGAGATCACGCCCGCCGGCGGCTTCCTCCACTACGGCGTCGTGCGCAACGGCTACCTGCTGCTCCACGGCAGCATCCCCGGTCCGGCCAAGCGCCTGATTCGCCTCCGCGAGGCGACGCGCTACCTGCGCGGCGTCGAGATCGCGGAGCCGCAGCTCGCGTACGTCAGCACCGCCAGCAAGCAGGGACGGTGATATCGATGGTCAAGGTCAACATCTACAGCAAGACGGGCGCGGCGAACGGCGAGGTCGAGCTCCCCGCGGTCTTCGAGACCGAGTTCCGCCCCGACGTCATCCGCAAGACCGTCAACTCGGCGCAGGCCAACCGCCGCCAGGCGTACGGCCCGAGCCCCCTCGCGGGCCACAAGCCGGAGCACTCCGTGCGCTCGGGCCAGGGCATCTCGCGCGTGCCCCGCGCGACCCAGGGCGGGAACGCCGTGTTCTCCCCCGCGGTCGTCGGCGGCCGCCGCGCGCACCCCCCGCGCGTGGACAAGGTCTGGTCCGAGAAGACCAACAAGAAGGAGCGCGCCCTCGCGCGCGCGAGCGCCCTGGGCGCGACCGCCAACGAGGACGCGGTCCGCACCCGCGGCCACCAGTTCAAGGAGGGCCTCACCCTGCCCGTCGTCGTCGACGACGCGGTCGAGGCCATCGAGAAGACGAAGGACCTCGTCACCGCGCTCGAAGCGATCGGCGTGGGCGACGACCTCGTCCGCGCGGACGAGGGCAAGCACCAGCGCGCGGGCCGCGGCAAGATGCGCGGCCGCCGCTACAAGACGCCCAAGTCGATCCTCTTCGTCGTGTCCGGCCTCGAGGCCCCGGTGCTCACCGCGGCCCGCAACCTGACCGGCGTGGACGTCGCGACGCCCGAGATGCTCTCGACCGAGCTCGTGGCGCCCGGCGGCGACGCGGGCCGGCTCGTCGTCTTCACCAAGAGCGCGCTCAACGCCCTGGAGGCGATGTAAGTGGTCCACTCCACCCCCTACGACGTGATCCTGCACCCGTTCGTGACCGAAAAGACGATGGGCAGCATGGAGCGCGAGAACAAGCTCGAGTTCGTCGTGCGCCGCACGGCGACCAAGCCCGCGATCCGCAAGGCGATCGAGGAGCTCTTCAACGCCAAGGTCGCGAGCGTCAACACCAAGGTCGGGACGGACGGCCAGAAGCACGCGGTCGTGCGCTTCTCGGACGACGTCAAGGCCGAGGACATCGGCACTCGCATCGGAATCTTCTGAGGTGAACGAATGGGCAAGCGACTCATCACGCAGCGCCGCGGGAAGGCATCCCCGGTGCACATGTCGCCGGGTCACCGGCACATCGGGCCCGCAAAGCACCCCAAGGTCCCCAGCAACACGGTCGGCGAGGTCGTGGATCTCATCCACGCTCCCGGCCGCAGCGCTCCGGTGGCCGAGGTCAAGGTGCAGGACGGGCAGACCTACCACGTCATCGCCGCCGAGGGCACCAGCGTCGGCCAGCGCATCTCGTTCACGTCGAGCGAGATCAAGCCTGGCAATCTGGCGTACCTCCACGCGATCCCCGAGGGTACTCCCATCTACAACATCGAGGGCCAGCCCGGCGATGGCGGCAAGTTCGTCCGCGCCGCCGGCACCGCCGCCTTCGTGACCGCGCGTGAGGCCACGCGCGTCACGGTGCGCATGCCCTCCGGCCAGTTCAAGCAGTTCCACCCCTCGTGCCGCGCCACCATCGGCGTCACGGCGGGCGGCGGCCGCGGCGACAAGCCGCTGGCCAAGGCCGGCAAGGTGTTCCACAAGTACCGCAGCACGGGCGCGCTCTTCCCCCGCGTGCGCGGCGTCGCCAAGAACCCCGTGGACCACCCCCACGGCGGCGGCAACGCCCACCGCAAGGAAGGCAAGCCCACGACGCTCAAGCGCGGCACGCCCCCGGGCCGCAACGTCGGTCACATCGCGGCCCGTCGCACGGGCCTCAGGAAGGGGTGATAACACATGGCCGACAAGCCCGCACCCAAGCCGAACGCGACGACCCGTCGCCAGCGCAAGAAGAAGATGGCCGTCGACACGCGCCGCCAGGTGGAGTTCCTCTACCGCGGCCAGTCGATCAAGGACATCGTGGCCCTCCCGTGGGACCAGCAGCTCCAGCTCATGCCGAGCCGGTCCCGCCGGTTCTTCGGCCGCGAGCTCGACCACGACACGCAGGTCTTCTTCGAGAAGGTCAAGGCCGCCGCGGAAGGCGACGAGCTGCGCACGCACCTGCGCGACTTCCCCGTCATCCCCGCGATGGTCGGGAAGCTCGTCCACATCCACAACGGCAAGGAGTTCCAGAAGATCGGCATTACCAGCGAGATGATCGGGCACAAGCTGGGCGAGTTCGCCCTGACGCGCAAGGCCGTGAAGCACACGGGCCCCGGCGTCGGTGCCACCCGGTCGTCCAAGTTCATGCCGCTGAAGTGAGGTGAAAAACATGGCTTACGGATATGCGGCACAGAACGTGGACCCCGAGACCACCTCGAAGGCAGTCGGTCGGGAGATCCCGGTGAAGCCCAAGTTCGCCGTCAACGTCTGCAAGGCGATCAAGGGCAAGAGCGTGAAGCAGGCGCGCACGTTCCTCGAGGACGTGACGAAGCTGAAGGCCGCGGTTCCCTTCCGCGTCCACAAGCGCCAGGTCAAGCACCGAGCCGGCGGCATCGGCCCCGGCCAGTACCCCGTGAACGTCGCGAAGGCGACGCTGCGCATCCTCAACGACGCGGCGTCCAACGCGGAGTACAAGGGCCTCGACCCGGACAAGATGTACGTCTGGCACGCCTGCGCCCACCGCGGCGCGCCCATCCCGGGCATCATGCCCCGCGCGCAAGGCCGCGCCACGGCGTGGGACAAGAGCACGAGCCACATCGAGATCGTGCTCAAGAACGAGAGCGAAGAGAAGGCGGAGGAGTGAACTTGGCGGTCGAACGCAAACTCATCAAGGAGCACAAGAAGCGCGTGGCCGTCCGGGAATACCTCCACCGCGAGACCGAGCGCGCGGGCTTCGGCGGCGCGGAGATCAGCCGCACGCCGATGGGCACGCGCATCGCCCTCGTCACCGAGCGCCCGGGCTTCGTCATCGGCCGCCGCGGCGAGACGATCAAGAAGCTCACCAAGAACCTCAACGAGCGCTTCGGCCTGGACAACCCCCAGATCGAGGTCAACGAGGCGCAGGACCCCTCGCTCAACCCGCAGATCATGGCGCAGAAGCTCGCCGAGGCGCTCGAGCGCGGCTGGCACTTCCGCCGCGCGGGCCACTCGACGCTCCAGCGCATCATGGACTCGGGCGCCAAGGGCTGCCTGATCACCATCGCGGGCAAGCTCACCGGCGGCCGCAAGAGGACCGAGAAGTTCCTCAAGGGCCACATCAAGTGGTGCGGCGACACGGCCATCACGCAGATGACCTACGGCTACGCCACCGCGAAGAAGAAGCTCGGCATCATCGGGTGCAGCGTCGCCATCATGCCGCCCGGCGCCGTCCTCCCCGACGAGGTCGAGATCCACGGCGGCATGAAGGGCGGCAGCCACGCCCCCGCGACGCCCGCGCAGGAAGCCCCGCGCGAGCAGGCGCCCGGCATCACCGCGCAGGGCCGCGGCCACGAGAAGAAGGGCCAGGTCGCCGGTCTCACGACCGGCATGTACGGCCAGGCCCCGGTCAACCGCCCGACGCCGGCTGCCCGCCCCGCGCCCGCCCCCGAGGCGGCCCCCGCGGACGCGCC
Organism: Thermoplasmata archaeon; assembly: GCA_034667685.1. Taxonomy (GTDB): domain Archaea; phylum Thermoplasmatota; class SW-10-69-26; order JACQPN01; family JAJPHT01; genus JAJPHT01. Next base: position 24,710 of record JAXDQU010000020.1, read on the forward strand.
GGCCGGGAAGCTCGAGGGCCCGGTCAACGAGGTGCCCGGCATCGGCCCCAAGAAGGCGGAGGCCCTCAAGGCCGCCGGCTTCCAGACCATCGCGGACCTCGACGAGGCCAGCGTGGACGACATCGGCGCGGTCGAGGGCATCGGCCCGAAGCTCGCGCTCAAGATCAAGGACGAGCTGAAGAAGCTCCGGAAGTGATAGCGAATGAAGACCAGCGAACTGCGTGCCCTCTCCCCGTCGGACAGGGAAGCCAAGCTCAAGGAGACCCGCGAGGCGCTCATGAACGCGCGTGGCGTGGCCGCCATGGGTGGCGCTCCCCGCAACCCGGGCGAGATCCGCAAGCTGCGGACCACCATCGCGCGCATCCTGACCATCGAGAACGAGGAGGCCCGCAAGGCGCAGTGATGCGCCTGGGGACTCCGGAGGAAAACCGAATCCATGAGCCAAATGTGTGACGTCTGCGGTCTCCCCAAGGAGATCTGCGTCTGCGAAGAGATCGCCCGCGAGCAGCAGGAGATCCAGATCTACACCGTCGCCCGTCGCTACGGGAAGATGGTGACGATCGTGGAGGGCCTCACGACCGACATCGACGTGAACGGCCTCTGCTCCGAGCTGAAGGGCGCGTGCGCCTGCGGTGGGACCGCCAAGAACGGGACCATCGAGCTCCAGGGCGATCACAAGCAGAAAGTGAAGCAGGTCCTCGAGAAGATGGGCTTCAATGCGGAGTTCAAGTAACAAGGAGAAAGCAGACGTCGCGCGTCGCGAGCTCATCGGGCTCGAGGTGCTGGTCTCTTCCCGCCACGCGGGATGGGACGGGCTCTCGGGCCTGGTCAGGGACGAGACGATGAACACATTCCTCGTGGAAACGGCCTCGGGCCGCGAGGTCCTGATCCCCAAGGCGGGACAGGGCTTCGCCTTCCGCGTCGGGGATGCGCGCATCGACATCCGCGGCAACGACATCCGATTCCGACCGGAAGACAGGACCAAAAAACTGAGGTGATATCACAATGGCGAAGGCGAGAGACATCGGCGTGGACGTCCAGGCGCCCAAGGCGGACTGCACGGACCCCCACTGCCCCTTCCACGGAGGCTTCTCCGTGCGCGGCCAGACCATCGAAGGTCAGGTCGTCAGCACGCGCATGGAGCGCTCCGCGCGCGTCCAGCGCGAATACCTGCGTTACGTGCCGAAGTACGAGCGGTACGAGAAGCGCACGAGCAGCTACAACGTGCACGCGCCCCCCTGCCTGAACGTGCAGGTCGGCGACCACGTGAAGATCATGGAATGCCGCCCGCTGAGCAAGACCATCAGCTTCGTCGTCATCGAGGCGAAGCGCGGCCAGCTCAGGCTCGCGGGCGTCGACGCGAGCGTCAAGGAGGAAACCGAATGAAGGGACTTGCTGGAAGCCAGACCCGCGGCCTGCCCCTCGGGGCGCGCCTCGACTGCATCGACAACTCCGGCGCGAAGGAGGTCAGCATCATCGCCGTCCCCCGCGCGGGCGCGCACCACAAGCGCGTCGCGTCGGGCGGCGTGGGCGACTACCTCGTCGTGTCCGTCAAGAAGGGCACCCCCGAGATGCGCCGCCAGGTGCTCAACGCGGTGATCGTGCGCCAGAGGCGCCCGTTCCGCCGCCCCGACGGCACGTGGGTCCAGTTCGAGGACAACGCGGCCGTCATCGTGGCGCCCAACGGTGAGACCAAGGGCAGCGACATCAAGGGCCCCGTGGCCCGCGAGGCTGCCGAGCGCTGGCCCCGCATCGCGGCCACCGCCAGCCAGATCGTCTGAAGGTGACCGAAGCATGTCCACGCAACCCAGGAAGGAGCGCAAGGCGCTCTACAACGCGCCGGTGCACGAGCGCCGCGCGCGCATTGCCAGCCACCTCGACGAGCCGCTGCTCCTGAAGTACGGCACGCGCAGCGCGACGCTGCGCGTCGGCGACACCGTCCGCGTCATGCGCGGCGAGTACGCCGGTACGACGGGCCGGATCCTCGAGGTCAACAGCCGCTCTGGCAAGGTCACGGTGGATGGCGTCACGGTCACCAAGGCCGATGCGACCCAGAAGCCCCGCGCCGTCGATCCGAGCAACCTCGTGATCACGAAGCTCGACCTTTCCGACCCCAAGCGCCGCGCGAAGCTGGGCGCGTCCGAGGCGGACGCCACGCCCGCGCAGCCCAAGCCGAAGAAGGCCAAGAAGGCCCAGACTGAGGAAGAAGAAGCCCCGGAGGCCGCCTGATGTCCCTCCACATGAAGAGGCTCGCGTCCCCGCGCGCCTGGAAGATCCCCAAGAAGTCGAGCACGTGGGTGCCCAAGCCCATCGCGGGCAAGCACGCCGCGGACCGCAGCATCCCGCTGGGCATCGCCCTGCGCGACTACCTCGGCGTCGTCGACACGATGACCGAGGCCAAGCGCGTGATCGGCAACCGCGAGATCCTGCTCGACGGCCGCGTCGCGACGAGCCACAAGGTCCCCGTGGGCCTCATGGACGTCCTCTCGCTGCCCAAGCTCCAGAAGCACTACCGCACCGTGATCGACGGCCACGGCCGCGTCGCGCTCGCGGAGATCCCGGCCGCCCAGGCGGCCTGGAAGCTCTGCCGCGTCCAGGACAAGACGACCGTCTCCGGCGGCCGCCTCCAGCTCAACCTCCACGACGGCCGCAACCTCATCGTGAAGGAGACGGGCTACAAGACGGGCGACGTGGTCAAGCTCGCGATCCCCGACCAGGAGATCAAGGGCCACTACGCGTTCGGCCAGGGCATGACCGCGCTGATCACCGGCGGCGCCCACGTGGGCGAGTTCGCCAAGGTCGGCGCCGAGGAGACCATCCGCTCCCCGCGCCCCAACCTCGTCGCGCTCACGTCCGGCTCGGCGTCCTACTCGACGGTGAAGCCGTACGTCTTCCTCGTGGGCAAGGACAAGCCCGAGATCCAGCTTCCCGAGGTGAGCGCCTGATGGCCGCCACCGCGAATCCGATGCTGAAGCCCCGGATCATCAAGGTCGTCGTCAACATCGGCGTCGGCGAGGGCGGCGACAAGCTCCAGAAGGCGGAGAAGGTGCTCGAGATGGTCACGCAGGCGAAGCCCGCGCGCACGCTCTCGAAGGTCACCAACCGCGACTGGAACCTCCGCCTGGGCGCGCCCATCGGCGTGCGCACCACGCTGCGCGGCGAGGCCGCCAGCGCGTTCCTGCGCAAGGCGCTGGACATCCGCCAGTTCAAGGTCCCCGACTACTCGTTCGACGACGGCGGGAACCTCAACCTCGGCATCCCCGACTACACCGACTTCCCGGGCATGAAGTACGACCCGGAGATCGGCATCTTCGGCATGAACGTCGCCGTGGTCATCGAGCGCCCGGGCGGCCGCGTCGCGCGCCGCCGCCTCGAGTCCCGCAAGGTCGCGCGCCACCACAAGGTGTCGCGCGAAGAGGCGATGGACCTGATGCGCGAGCAGTTCAACGTCGAGGTGATCTAAGATGGTCAGCCACGAGATCTTCGGACGCGGCGTGAGCAACCAGTGCGTGCGCTGCGGCCGGAAGCGGGGCATCATCCGGCGCTATCAGATCTTCATGTGCCGGCAGTGCTTCCGCGAGGCAGCGCCCGAACTGGGATTCAAGAAGTATTCCTGAGGTGGAGAAGATGCTCAACGATCCTCTCGCCGATGCGCTCACCCTCATCAAGAACGCCGAGAAGGCGGGCAAGCTGGAATGCGAGGTTCGCCCCGCGTCCAAGCTGGTTGGCCACGTCCTCAAGGTCATGTCGGAGACCGGCTACATCGGTCCCTTCGAGTTCGTCGATGACACCACGGGTGGCCGCTTCCGCGTCAAGCTGAACGGCAACATCAACAACTGCGGCGTCATCAAGCCGCGCCATGCGATCAAGAAGACCGACTTCGAGAAGTGGGAGTCCCGCTATCTTCCCGCGCAGGGCTTTGGCTCGCTGATCGTCACGACGACGAGCGGCGTGCTCAGCCACGAGAACGCGAAGGAGATCGGCACGGGCGGCAAGCTTCTCGCCTACGTGTACTGAACGCCTGGTCAGGGCGGCGCCCCGCGCGTCGCCCTCGAATTCTTTTCTGATCTCTCGTTCGATAGCGGACGCGCCGGATCGTGGCTCGCTCCTTGCACGAAGGCCGAAGAGCCGAGGCCTCCGAAGAAGCGCGTTGGGTTGGGCGCGCTCCGCGCGGAAAACATCGGAATCTCCGGATCACGGAATCTCCGCGTGGTTCGGTGATTCGGAGATTCGGTGGTTTCCCCGCCGGAGGCGGCCCGCCCGCACGAGCCTCGCGTGGGAGGCCTCGGCTCTTCGGCCTTCGTGTGATCGTCGCCCCGGGTTCCTCGGGTGCCACGGGAGCCCCGGGAGCAGCCGCGCAGCGCGGTGAGTTCGCCACACGCAGACCCGCCCACCATAGCCTTAACTAGGGGGTCCGCCTTCGCCGGCTCACCGGTCACAGCTCCGTCCTGCAGACGCCCACCGCAAACGGGCGTCGTAAGGGCACTGTTTCCACGAGGTGAACCGATCTATGGTGAGTCCAGAATCCCATGAGGTCATCCACGTCCCGCAGGGCGTCACGGTGACCATCACCGGTTCCAGCCTGAAGGTGAAGGGCAAGAACGGCGAGCTGTCTCGCGCCTTCCCCGGGCAGGGAATCAACCTGAAGAGAGAGGGCAACGACGTCGTCGTCCACGCCGATCTCCCGCGCAAGAAGACCCGCGCGCTCGTCGGGACCTACGCCGCCCACATCCGCAACATGGTGCGGGGCGCGACGGAGAACTACGAGTACAAGATGAAGATCTGCTTCAGCCACTTCCCCATCAAGACCAAGATCACCGGGGACCAGTTCGTCATCGAGAACTTCCTCGGTGAGCGCACCCCCCGCCGCGCCCGCATCATGGGCGCGACCAAGGTCAAGGTCGCGGGCGAAGAGATCTCGCTGACCGGCCCGAACGTGGAGGACGTCTCGCAGACGGCCGCCAACATCGAGCAGGCCACGACGATCCGCGGGTTCGACATCCGCGTGTTCCAGGACGGCATCTACATCACGAGCAAGGGGGCCTGATATCATCGCGACGAAGGAAGAATTCGTTGAGGAAGTCAGCAAGCTCCCCGGCGTGTCGAAGAAGGCCGCCGAAGCGCTCTACGACGCCGGCATCACCTCCGTGGACGACCTGAAGGGGAAGTCCGCCGAGGAGCTCATGGCGGTCAAGGGCATCGGCCAGAAGACGGCCGACGCGATCATCGCCGGCCTCGCCGGCGGCGCCGAAGGCGCTGCCGAGCAGAAGCCCGACGAGATCGCGGTCGTCGAGAGCAAGAAGACCAAGGGCAAGGACGCCAAGGCCAAGAAGAAGGCCGAGAAGGGCGAGCCGGAAGCCAAGCCCGAGGTCGTCGAGCCCGAGGCCGCGTACCGCGTCAAGATCAAGGCCGAGGTCAGCCCCGAGGTCAAGCGCGCGCTCGAAGTGCGCGCCATCCGCCTCGACCAGCAGCCCGCGTTCCGCAAGTACCACTGGTGGTACAGCGGCGGCCGCGTGAAGGAAGCCTGGCGCGCCCCCAAGGGCGAGCTGAGCAAGCAGCGCCGCGGCTTCAAGTACCGCCCGCCGCGCGTGAAGGTCGGCTACGGCAAGCCCGCGCTCTCGCGCTACCTGCACCCCTCGGGATTCGAGGAGGTCATGGTGGCCAACCCCGACCAGCTCGCGCTCGTCGTGGACCCCAAGACCCAGGCGGCCCGCATCCAGGGCGGCGTGGGCAAGAAGAAGGCCAAGGCCATCGAGGCGGCGGCTGCCGAGAAGAACATCCGCATCCTCAACCCCCGGAGGACCTAATCATGTCTGATCTGCGCAACCAGCGCCGGCTGGCGGCGGCGGTCCTGAAGTGCGGCGAAGGCCGCGTCTGGATCGACCCGCTCCACGCCGACGCCGTCGCCGAGGCGGTCACCCGCCAGGACGTCCGCGGCCTCGTCCGCAAGGGCTACGTGAAGGCCCACCAGAAGGCCGGCACGTCGAAGGCCCGCGCGAGCGTCATCGCGCTCCAGAAGGCGAGCGGCCGCCGCAAGGGTCCGGGCTCCCGCAAGGGCGCCTCGGGCGCTCGCAGCCCGCGCAAGCAGAAGTGGATCCGGACCATCCGTCCGATCCGCGCGGTGCTCAAGGAGCTGCGCGACGGGAAGAAGCTCACCCCCGCGCTCTACCGCACGTACTACCGCAAGGCGAAGGGCAACGTGTTCCGCTCCCGCGCGCACCTGCTCTCGCACCTCCGCACCGACGGTGCGATCAAGGAGGAGTAAGACATGGCTCACGGACCGCTCTACCGCGTCGGCTTCCGCCGCCGCCGCGAGGGCAAGACCGACTACCGCCGCCGCCTCGGGCTCCTGAAGTCCGGGGAGACGCGCGTGGTCGTGCGCACCACCAACTCGAACGTGATCGTCCAGTTCGTCAACTACGACGAGACGGGCGACCAGATCGTCGCCTCCGCGGAGGCGCGCGAGCTCAAGGAGATGGGCTACACGGGCGCGAACAACACGCCCTCGGCCTACCTCACCGGACTCCTGGGCGCCAAGCGCGCCAAGGAAGCCGGCGTCGGGAACGGCGTTCTCGACCTGGGCCGCGCCAACCCCCACAAGGGCGGCGTCATATTCGGCGCCCTCAAGGGCGTCATCGACGGCGGCGTCGAGGTCCCGGCCGGGGACGTGTTCCCGGACGAGGCCCGCCTCCGCGCCGAGCACCTGAAGGAAAAGGCGGCAGCCTTCGCCGCGTCCTACGAGAAGATCGTGGGCAAGCCCCTCCCCCCCAAGGCCGAGAAGCCGAAGGGCAAGGGCAAGCCCGCGCAGGGCAAGGGCGCCCCCGCGCCGCAGGCGAAGCCTGCCGGCAAGGGCGGCGAGCCGAAGCCCGCGAAGGAGAAGAAGGCCAAGACCCCCGAGTAAGGAGGCATCTGAATGGCTGAACGAAGGAGAGACGACGACAAGCGCGATCCCCGCGACTGGGTCCCCAAGACCGAGCTCGGGCGCCGCGTGAAGAGCGGACAGATCACCACGATGAAGCAGGCCCTCGCGACCGGCCTGCCCCTGCGCGAGCCGGAGATCGTGGACGTCCTGCTCCCCAACTGCACGGACGACGTCATCGACGTCAACATGGTCCAGCGCATGACCGACTCGGGCCGCCGCGTCCGCTTCCGCATCACCGCGGTCGTGGGCAACTCGGATGGCTACGTCGGCATCGGCCAGGCCCGCGGCAAGGAGGTCGGCCCTGCGATCCGCAAGGCGATCGACAACGCGAAGCTCGGCATCATCGAGGTCCGCCGCGGCGCGGGCTCCTGGGAATCGGGCAAGGGCGCCCCGCCCACGTCCGTTCCGTTCAAGGTGATCGGCAAGTGCGGCGCGACGGAAGTCACGCTGATGCCGGCGCCCCAGGGCACGGGCCTCGCGACCGGAGACGTCGCCAAGCAGGTGCTGCGCCTCGCGGGCGTCCAGGACGTCTGGAGCTTCGCGCGCGGCCAGACGAAGACGACCATCAACTACGCGAAGGCCGTCTTCAACGCGCTCCAGGTCGCCAGCGCCATGCGCATCCAGGAGCACCACAAGGAGAAGCTCTCGATGGTCGAAGGGAGCGTGGTCCAATGAGCACCGTGCCCCCGCCCTCCACCGAGGCGTCCCGCAACGCGGGGAAGAGCGACCACCGCCGCTCCTCGCAGACGGGCAGCTTCTTCCTCGTGCGCATCCGCGGCACCGTGAACGTCACGGGCAAGATCTCGGACACGCTCGACATGCTGCACCTCTCGCACCCCAACCACGCCGTGGTCATCCCGAAGACGGAGAGCTACATGGGCATGGTCAACCGCGTGAAGGACTACGTCGCGTACGGCGACGTCGACGCGACCACGATGGCGGCGCTCATCAAGGCGCGCGGCCGCGCGGTCGGCGACAAGCCGATCGACGACGCGTTCGTCAAGACCGCGACCGAGAGCAAGTTCGCCACCGTCGACGCCTTCGCCAAGGCCGTCGCGGACGGCAAGGCCACGCTCAAGGACCTCGGCGAGAACGCCAAGCCGTTCTTCCGCCTCCACCCGCCCACCGGCGGCCACGAGGGCTCGACCAAGAAGCACTACACCGTGAAGGGCGAGCTGGGCTACCGCGGCAAGGAGATCAACGAGCTCATCAAGAGGATGATCTAAGATGGTCGGCTTCAGCAAGAAGCGCAAGTCCTCGAAGCGCCGCGGCGACCGTGAGATGGGTCGCGGCCGCAAGAAGGGACGCGGCGCCGGTCTGCGCGGCGGCAAGGGCCGCGCGGGCAGCCACAAGCACAAGCGCGTGCACTACGCCAAGCTCGACCAGCTCTGGGGCTGGGAGAACCACGGCTTCAAGATCCCGGACGAGGCGCAGAACCTGACGGTCGGCGTCAACGTCTCGGAGCTGGACACCGTGCTCCCGCGCCTCGTCGAGATGGGCGAGGCCACCATGGAGAACGGCGTCTACACCATCGACCTCGCGAAGATGGGTGTCGACAAGCTCCTGGGCTCCGGCCAGGTCCGCTCGAAGATCAAGGTCACGGTCGGCTCCGCGACGGAGCAGGCCAAGGCCAAGATCACCGAGGCGGGCGGGCAGATCCTCGCGCCCGCGGCCTGATCGTAGCAGCTTCCCCTGGCCGGCCCGTCGCCGGCCAACCCTTGTTTTTCTCGCTCCAGCCGCCCAGCCCACGGTACGTTCCAGTTCGATCTTGCTGCGGAAGGCCGAAGAGCCGAAGGCTCCGACGCCTCGTCATGCTGGCTCGCGCCGCCTCCGGCGGGAATCAACCCGAATCCCGACGAGAAAAGGCGTGATTCGGGTCTTCGGGATTCGGGTGATGCCGCGCGGAGCGCGCCCACACAGGGAGCTTCTTCGGAGCGTCCGGTCGCCGGCCTTCGCGGGGCGGCGACGCTTCGCGCGATGATCCGATCGCATCATCCGCGCCCAGGAGGACCCGCGTGCGATGCGCGCGCCGCTCCTCGCGCTGCTGCTGGCCGCGATCCTGGCTCTTCCCGCGCGCGTCCAGGCCGCCGCGGACGACCCCACCGACCCGCGCACCATGACGTGGATCGAGCCGGGCGCGCTCGCGCTGGGCGGCGGCGGGCTCGACGCAGACCAGGTCGCCTGGCTCGCCTCGCAGGGCGTGCGCGCCATCGCCGACGTCCGCGCCGAGCACGAGGACCCGGCCGACGCCATCGCCGCGCAGGGCATGGACTTCCTCTGGCTGCCCATCGACAAGGCCTCGGACATGGACGCGGGCGACGTCGCGCGCTTCGTCGCGTGGGCGCAGGACGAGGCGGCGCGGGGCAAGCCGATCTACCTCCACTGCACGAACGGCTGGCACCGCAGCGCCGCGTTCGCCATCGCCTTCGAGATGGCGCAGCGCAACCTCACCTTCGACGAGGCCGCCAGGCGCGTCGAGTCGCTGCGCCCCGAGGTCCTCGAGCGCGCGCCCGGCCCTCTTCTGGCCTACCAGGCGATGCGCGCGGGCCAGCCGGGCCTCGACGTCGTCCTCGACGCGCCCGCCACCGCGCCGCGCGACGACGCGCCGCTCCCCGTCACCGTGCACGTCTTCGCCGGCGCGCAGCCGGCCGCGGGCGCGCGCGTGCGGGCGTGGACCGCCGAGCACGCGCTCGACCTCGCGCTCGTCACGAACGAGACCGGCGAGGCGACGTTCGATCTCCCGCGGCCCGACGACGGCTCGTTCATGGACCACCTCTATGCGCGCGCGTCGCTGCCCGGCTTCGTGGATGGCGCCGACCAGGCCGAGGTGCTCTACGGCGCGGACGTGAAGCCGGCCAAGGACCTCGCGCTGGACCTCCACGCGACCGACGACGCGCTCCGCGTCCGGCTGCGCTGGGCCTCCGGCGAGCTGCACGCGCGCGTGTACGCGACGGACGGCGAAGGATGGAGCGCGTTCGCCGCGACGGCGAACGGCAGCGTGGTCCTCCCCGCGCCACCGGCGGGCCACACGGTCACGGTGCGCGCGTGGAGCTGGGGCGCCGGCGCGCGCACGGCCACGGCGGAGCGCGCGCCCGAGCGCATGCCGATCGCGGTGGCGGGCAACCGCGTGCCCACGCCCAGCCTCGGCGCCGCGTTGGCCGCGGTCGCGCTCGTCGTGCTTGCCCGGCGGCGCGTCCGACGAGGCCTTTAAGGGCGCGCGGAGGTTCCGCTCCGTTCGCATGCGCATCGACCCGTGGGCCTCGCAGCAGAGCACGGACTACGCGCGCCTGCGCAGCGAGTTCGGCATCCAGCCGTTCGACCCCGAGCTGCTGCCCGAGCCCTCGCCGCTGATGCAGCGCGGCGTGATCTTCGGGCAGCGCGGCTTCGAGCCCGTCGCCCGCGCCGTGCGCCGCGCCGAGCCCTTCGGCGTGCTCACGGGCCTGATGCCCAGCGGGCCGATGCACTTCGGCCACAAGCTCGTCATGGATCAGGTCACGTACTACCAGAAGCTCGGCGCGGACGTGACGATCACGGTCGCCGACATCGAGGCGTACGCCACGCGCAACATGAGCCTGGAGAAGGCGCGCGAGTACGCGTTCCGTTACTACATCCCCTACTACCTCGCGCTCGGGCTTGATATCAAGACCGCGAGCCTCTACTTCCAGAGCCAGCGCCAGGCCGTGAAGGACCTCTCGTGGAAATTGGGCCGCAAGGTCAACTGGAGCACGATGGAGGCGATCTACGGCTTCGGCGGCTCGACCAACATGGGGCACGCCGTCGCGCCGCTCGTGCAGGTGGGCGACATCCTCCACGTGCAGATGCCGGAGCGCGGCGGCCCGCGGCCCATCGTCGTGCCCGTCGGCGTCGACCAGGATCCGCACGTCCGCCTCACGCGCGACCTCGCCGTCGCGAACCGGCTCCTGAACCTCCAGCCGGAAGGGCTCGTCACGGTCAGCGACTCGCAGAACGAGGGCGCGATGGCCGCGCTCTTCGCGGCGCTGCGCGACGCCGTCGAGCGGGCCGCCCAGACCGAGGGGTTCCGCGCGAGCGAGACGTCCCGCGAGTTCTACAAGGAATGGCGCAAGGAGTCCGAGCGCGCCGCGAAGAGCCCGACGCGCGAGAACCACCTCAAGGCCATCCTCCTCGCGGCGCGCGGCCTCGCGCTGGAGCCGCTCGGATTCGACCGGCGCGCCGTCACGCCCAACGCGCCCCATGGTGTCATGACGATCGGGGGCTTCACGCCCGACGTCGTGCCCGACGTGGACCAGGCGCTCGCGAAGGTCGAGCAGCAGGCGGGCGGCTTCGGCTTCCTGCCTCCGGCGGCGACGTACCACCGCTTCATGCAAGGCCTGCAGGGCGGCAAGATGAGCAGCAGCAAGCCCGAGAGCCACATCTCGCTGGAGGACACGCCCGAGGAGGCCGCGAAGAAGATGGGCAGCGCGCTCACGGGCGGACGCGAGACGGCCGAGGAGCAGCGCCGGCTCGGCGGCCGGGCGGAGGAGTGCATGGTCTACGAGACCTACGTCTACCACCTCGTGCCCGACGCGAAGGAGCTGGGCAAGCTCTACGACGACTGCAAGTCGGGCAAGATGCTCTGCGGCGAGTGCAAGGGCATCGCCAAGGAGAAGGTCCGCGCGTTCATGAAGGACCTCCAGGAGAAGAAGGCGGAGCGCGAGCACCTGGTCAAGGAGCTGGTGCGGGCGGACTGAATGCGGCCCGAGCCCGTCACCACCAACCCGCTCAACGCGCACACGCCCGCCGCGGCGCTGCGCGATCGGCTCACGCCCGCCTCCGCGTTCTACGTGCGCAGCCACTTCGCCGCGCCCAAGCTCGACCCCGGGACGTGGCGCCTCCGCCTGCCCGATCGGGCCCTTTCGCTCTCCGAGCTTCGCGCCATGCCGCAGCGCAGCCTCGACGTCGTGCTTGAATGCGCGGGCAACGGACGCACGCGCATGTCGCCGGTGCCGCCGGGCACGCCGTGGGGCGAGCGCGCCGTCGCGTGCGGGCGCTTCGAGGGCGTCCCGCTGCGTGAATTGCTATCGCCGCCGGCCGACGCGACGGAGATCGTCTTCGAGGGCGCCGACGAGGGCGAGAAGAACGGCGAGCGGATGCGCTACGCGCGCAGCCTCCCCGTGGCGGAGGCGATGCGGCCCGACGTGCTCGTGGCGTTGAGCCTGGATGGCGCGCCCCTCGCGCTGGACCACGGCGCCCCGGCGCGCCTCGTCGTGCCGGGCTGGTATGGCATGGCGAGCGTCAAGTGGCTCGTCGACGTGCGTGCCACGCGCGAGCCATTCGCGGGCCACTTCCAGGCGAGCGACTACTGGGTCCGGCGCTCGCGCGACGGCGAGCCCGACGCCCCTCTCTCCGCCATGCGCGTGAAATCGCTCGTGGTCGCGCCCGGCGAGGGGGAGCGCCTGCGCGCCGGCGAGCCCACCGAGGTCTGGGGCTGGGCCTGGAGCGGCGCGGGGCCGATCCACGCGGTCGAGGTGTCGCGCGACGGCGGCCGCGCGTGGCACGCCGCGACGCTGGAGCGCCCCGCCTCGCCCTACGCCTGGACGCGCTGGTCGCTGGCGTGGACGCCGCAGACGCGCGGACGCGTCACGCTGCTCTCCCGCGCGACCGACGCCGCGGGGCACGCTCAGCCGCTGGAGACGCCGTGGAACGCGCAGGGCTACGGCAACAACGAGTGCGGCCACGCGACGGTCGAGGTCGGCTGAGCAAACCCTTTTGGCGCCCTGTCAGGTTTGGCGCCCGATGCAGGAGCTCTCCAACCTCGAGAAGCGCGTCCTCCTGGCGCTCGGGAGCCTGGGCGAGTCCGCCACGCCCGAGCAGATCCGCGACGCGGGCGCGTTCGGCGAGCTCGTGCAGGTCATGAACGGCTCCTCCTGGCTCCAGGCCAAGGGGCTCGTGCGCCACGAGGAGACGCTGCGCACCTTCATCGCCCTCGGAAGCGAGGGGCGCGCGGCGCTGGAGCGCGGGCTTCCCGAGCGGCGGGCCGTGGACGCGCTCAAGCGCGCGGGCGGCACGCTGGCGATCGCGGCGCTGGAGCGCGAGCTGGGCTCCGAGGTCAGCGTGGCGACGGGCTGGCTGCGGCGCAAGCAGCTCGCGGCCATCGAGAAGCGTCCCGAAGGCAATGCGCTCGTGCTCACCGCGAAGGGCGAGCACGAGGTGCACGGCCCCGACGAGGAGGTCCTCCAGCAGCTCGCGGGCGGCGAGCGCCCCGAGCCCGAGATCGACGCGGAGGGCCTGAAGCTCCTGCTCCAGCGCCAGAACGTCGTGCGCCGCCGCGAGGAGATCACGCGCATCATCCACCTCACCACCAAGGGCAAGCTCGCGCTCCAGAAGGGCGTCGAGGTGAAGCCCGAGGTCAACGAGATCACGTCCGACCTCATCGGCTCAGGCAAGTGGCGCGACGTGGACATCAGGCCCTACGACGTCACGGCGTTCGCGCCCACGGCGACCGGCGGCCGCAAGCACCCCCTGCGCCAGATCATCGACCGCATCCGCCTCGCGTTCCTGGAGATGGGCTTCAGCGAGATCGAGGGCCCCACCGTGCGCAGCGCGTTCTGGAACATGGACGCGCTCTTCACGCCGCAGGACCACCCGGCGCGCGCGATGCAGGACACGTTCTACCTGAACAACCCGTCGCGCTTCGCGCTGAAGGACGACGAGGTGGCCCTGGTCAAGGCGATCCACGAGCACGGCGGCGAGACCGGCTCGCGCGGCTGGCGCAACGCCTGGAGCCGCGAGGTGGGCGAGCAGGCGCTCCTGCGCACGCACACCACCGTCGACACCATCCAGTGGCTCGCGCGCCACCCGGACCCGCCCGTGAAGGTCTTCAGCGTCGACCGCGTGTTCCGCAACGAGGCGATCGACGCGACGCACCTGCCCGAGTTCCACCAGGTCGAGGGCATCGTCATGGAGGAGGGCGCGAACCTCCGCCAGCTCATCGGCCTGCTCAAGCAGTTCTACGCCAAGATGGGCTTCGAGGACGTGCAGGTGCGCGCGAGCTACTACCCGTACACCGAGCCCTCGCTCGACGTCGCGGTGTGGTACAACAACCGCTGGCTGGAGCTTGGCGGCGCGGGCATCTTCCGCCCCGAGGTCACCGAGCCCTGGGGCATCAAGCACCCCGTCCTCGCCTGGGGGCTCGGCCTCGAAAGGCTCGGCATGCTCATGCTCGGGCTCAAGGACCTGCGCGAATTGTACGTCAGCGACGTCGAGTGGCTGCGCAACCAGCCGTTGATCGAGTGAGTGGCGCTCCCTTCCCAACACCGCGCATCCGAGTCATCCGCGGATTCCGGGATTCTCGGTGTCGGGAAGGGAGCCTACGGTTCCTCCATGATGGTTCAGCTTGACTTCGGGCCGTGCCGCTTCCCGATGTGGAAGCTCTCGAAGAGCGAATGATAGCCGTCGCGGATGCAATGCGCCCAGGAGCGCGTCTGCGCGCCGGTCATGTTGGCATGGTCGACGGTCGTGTCGCGGCAGCCCTCGCGCACGTCCTTCATCTTCGCGAGGAGGCCGGACCACCCCGGCTTGTGGCCGGCGTGGGCAGCCGCGTCAGGCTTCGCCGCGAGGGCGACGGGCGCCGCGAGGAGGCCGAGCGTGAGCATCACGGCGATCAGGATCGGTCGCATGGCCTCCACGAGGGCTCGAGGCCATATCAAGGAGTTCCGGCAGACGTCGAACGGTCTTGGCGGCGGCCCGCGGCGTGAGCCGTGCGATGTGGAACGTGTGACGTGCAACGACAACGTG
>JAXDQU010000021.1:0-110653 GCA_034667685.1 Thermoplasmata archaeon
ATCTGCCGAGCGCGCCGTGCGCGTGAGGCCGTCCGTCGTCGTCCCCCCTGGGATCAGGGGGGTTGGGGGGTCGATGGTGGCCCGCGCCATGTTAGAGAAGAACGTGAGCACGAAGACCGCATCGCGGGCTGCGGCACATTCTCCACACTTTCGGCAACCCGGACCCGAGACCCAAGCCATGGGAGCTGAATGAACCACAGACCATGCTCTACGCCGTCGTTGCGTGCAGCCGGTGCCGTCGGGGTTTCGTGGTGGAGGAGGGGCGCAAGCAGGCGACCTGCGCGCATTGCAGCCGCACGCTCGACCTTGCGAACGTGCGCGCGTTCCACCGCGGCGAGGACCTGGAGGAGGCGCGCGCGGCGCTCGGGCAGCTCAACGCGCGGCTTTCCGGCCGCGCGGAGGAGTACGCCCGCGCCTTCGTGCCGCCGGCGCCGCGGCCCGCGAGCCACGACGACGCGCATCAGGCCGCGGCGGCCGCGGCCCGGCGCGCGGTGAGCGAGAAGGATCGCGCGGACGCCGTGGCCCGCGCGCTGGGGGAGTTCGGGCTCGACGACCTGGCGCGCGCCTTCGCGCTGGCGGGCCTCCCCACGCAGAAGGCGGAGGCGCACCTCGCGCGGATGCTGGCGGCGCAGGTCGTCTTCGAGCCCCGGCCGCTTCGTTACCGCGCCTTCTGAGACTTGCGGCGCCTCGCGCCCTGGGCGCCCGCGGCCGCGACGGTCTTCCGCAGCGAGCGGCCGGTGGCGGGCACCGTCTTCGAGGCGGTGGGCGCCGCGTTGGTCTTGCGGACGGTGACGTTCGGGTTGCGCGGGCCGGTGGCCTTCGTGGTGCCGCGGCGCTCGACGCGGGCGGCCTCGCTGGCGGCGCCGCGACGGGCGGTCGTGCTCAGCTTGCGCGTAGGAGTGCGAGTGGATCGCGCCATGCGCCGCGAGCGTGCGCCGCCTCGTGCTTGGTCTTGTCGTCTAGCAGCTCGTCGACGTAGGCGCGGAGGGCGAGCGCGTTGCGCGCGCCGTGGCCGCGCTCGTCGTTGTTGAGATAGCACCACGCCTCGTAGCCGCCCTCGGCCCACGCCGCGAGCTGGTGGGCCCAGGCGAGCAGCGTCTCGACGTCGTAGCTTCCGCGATATCGTCCGGTCGGGCCGTGCAGCCGAAGGTAGACGAAGGGCGCGGTGGGCGCCATCGGCGTCGCCTTGCGGCCGAAGTCGTGCACGACGCGCGCGACGCCGTGCCGCTCCAGGATGCGCCGCGTGGCGCCCGCGGTCTCGCGCCACGAGCGGTGGCGGAGCTCGACCGCGTACTGGAGGTCCACGGGCAACTCCGCGAGGAAGGCGTCGAGAAGCGCGTGGTCGGCGCGGAAGCTGGGCGGCATCTGCACGAGGACGATACCGAGCTTCGGGCCGAGCCGGCGCGCCAGGCGAAGGAATTCGCGGGCCTCGGGCTGCGCGTCGGCGAGCCGCTTGTCGTGCGTGATCGCGCGCGGCATCTTCAGCGAGAGGCGGTGGCCCGGCGGCGTCTGCTCGCGCCATGCGTCCATCGTGCGCTCGGTGGGCGCGCGGTAGAAGGTGCTGTTGACCTCGACGGTGGCGAAGCGCCGGCTGTGGAAGGCGAGCATCTCGCGGCCCGGCAGGCGGCGCGGGTAGAAGCGGCCCAGCCAGTGGCGGTACGCCCAGCCCGAGGTGCCCACGCGCAGGCGCAGGTCGGCGCTCCATGCCTCCACCGCAGGAAGCTCGTCGGCGATGCCCTCGCCTTCGAGCGGCGGGCCGTAGAGCGAATCGCGCCGGATCGCGCGCTCACTGCGCGGGGGCGTGCGGCGCCACCTCCAGCTTGTCCGCGAGCCACGCGGCGTCCCGCGTCGCGTAGGCGGCCTCGTCGTTGTTGAAGAACGCGAAGACGTCGTGCCCCGCGTCGCGCCATCGCGCGATCCGCGCGCGCCACGGGGCGAGCCGGCGCGGTCCGTAGAGGCCAGCGTACGCGCGCTCCACGCCGTGGAAGCGGACGTAGACGAGCCCCGCTGTGACGACGTCGCGCGGCGTGGGCGCGTCGGGCCAGTCGTGCATGCAGAACGCGACGCCGTGCTCGCCGAGCAGATCGTACACGTCCTCCGCGTACCAGGAGGCGTGGCGGAACTCGAAGGCGTAGCGCACGTCCCCGCGCTGCGGGAGGCGCGCCAGGAACGCGCGGAGGCGCGCGTCGTCGCGCTTCATCTGCGGCGGGAGCTGGAAGAGCACCGGCCCCAGGCGCGGGCCCGCGCCCGCGAGCGCGTCGAGCAGGTCGCGCGCCGCGTCGGGGTGGCTGCCGCCCGGCAGGAGCTTCTTGCGGTGCGTGATGTAGCGGCTCGCCTTGAACGCGTACGTGAAGCCGGGCGGCGCCGCCTCCCGCCATCGCGCGACGAGGTCGCGGGTGGGGAGCCGGTAGAACGTGTTGTTGATCTCCACCGCGCCGAAGCGCTCCGCGTAGTGCGCGAACCAGTCCTTGCGCGGCAGGTCGTCCGGGTAGAATCGTCCCTTCCAGTGGGCGTAGACGTAGCCCGACGTGCCCACGCGCACGGTGCCCTTGACCATCGCGCGGGGCTTGGCGCCTCCCGCCGATCATGGTCGTGGCGCGGTCGTCGATGGCGCGATGGGATCAGAGGATCGGATGCCCGCGCTTCTCGACCTGCTCGTCGAGCGCATCCTGCATGAGGTGGCGCAGGTCGCGCGCGATCACCTCGGCCACGTCCTTGTCGGGGCTCTCGCGCTCGAGGTACGCAGAGGGGTGGATCGGGTCGAGGAACGCGATGCGCCACTTCACGGGGAAGGGAAGCAGGTTGACCGGGATCGGGACGGGCGCGTCGAGCACGTCCTCCAGCGGGCGCATGCGGCCCAGGCTGGGGTTCGCCTCCTCGCCGCCCACGATGACGACCGGGACGATGGGCGCCTCGGTGGCCAGCGCGACGCGCGCGAAGCCGGGCTTGAAGGGCTGGAGACGATATCGTTTCCAGATTGGCTTGAAGTTGCCCTCCTCGGCCTCGGGGAAGAACGTGACGAGGCCGCCCGCGTCGAGGATCTCGGTGCTGGTCGCGACGCTGACCTCGAAGAAGCCCAGCGCGTCGGCCATCTCGCGCATCTTCCGGAAGCGGAAGTAGCTCGGGTGGACGGCGACGCGCGGCGCGCGCTTGGCGTCGTCGTAGACGGTGATGAAGAGGTTCCAGTAATCCAGCCCGGCCCACCCGGTGTGGTTGGCGGCGAGGATGCAAGGGCCCGCGGGGATCTTCTCGACGCCCTCCACCTGGAGACGGCAGTAGGCGCGCATGCGGCGCAGCCACGGCGCGGCTCGCTCCAGCGCGGCGGGATCGGGGTCTCGCATGCGCAACGCGAGCGCCCGCGCGCGCATCAAGCCTACGGCGGGGCGCCGATCGGCGTCATCCACATCGCTCCGCCCGTGGGGTCGACGACGATCGTCTGCGGCTCGGTGACGCCCGTCGTGGCGAAGCTGTAGGAGGCGGTCGCGCGCACCTGCCAGACGCCCACGGGGAAGACGCCCGGGCCCAGCATGCTCGCGAGGCACTGGCTGCCCTGGAAGCTCCAGGCGTAGTCGCCGTTCGCGTCGGTGGTGGGCGTGTCCGCGCGGCACCAGCCCAGCGCGAAGTTGTCGGGGAGGATGGGCTGGCTCCCGACCTGGCCGTCGCGCACGCCGGCGACCAGCTCCAAGGGGAGGTAGCGCGCCTCGACGAGGACCGGCACGCCGGCCGCGGGGTAGCCGTCCCTGTAGACGACGTTGCCCGCGCCGTGGAAGCGCTCGATCATCGTGCGGTAGACGGGGTCGCCCTGCGGGTCCTGCGTCTGGTTGGGCAGGCCGGGGACGCCCATGCCGGAGACGTTCAGGTAGCCGTCCCCCGCGTCGGCGTGGATCGAGGGGACGAGCGGCATGTTGAGCTGGAACTTCACGTTGAGCGGGCCCGCGAGGCCGTCGCCGTCCGCCAGCGAGACGGTGCGCGACTGGAGCGGCGCGGCGTAGCGGTCGTCCGAGATGGAGATGGTGACGGTGTCGCCGGCGAGCCACTGGTTCGCGCTGAGGTTGAAGTCGAGGTCGTCGCCAGCGCTCGTGAGCGCGGGGTCGCCCTTGGCGTAGACGTGGGGCGAGGCGCCCGCGTCGCGGAACGTGACCGTGACGTGGTAGTGCGAGTCGGCGAGCTGCGCGAAGCGCGACCCGGGAAGCTCGGCCTGGATCTTCACGGTGAGGGCGTGGTTCGCGCCCACGCGCACGGCCTTCACGGCCGTGGGGCTCGTGAGCAGGCCGTCGGTCACGGTGAGGCCCACGTGGTAGACGCCCGAGTTGCCGTAGGTGTGCGAGACGGGCTCGCCGGTGCCGCTCGTGCGGTCGTCGAACGTCCACGCGAAGCCGGTCAGCGTCGTGCCCCCGTCGGGGTCGCTGCTCTCGGGGAAGGCGTCGAAGAGGATCGTCTGCCCGGCCGTGGGCGAGGCCGGCGTCGTGTGGAAGCCGGCGACGGGCGCGCGGTCGAGCACCGTGATGGGGACGGTGGTGAAGTCGGTCGCGCCGTTGGAGTCGGTGACGGTCAGGCGCGCGACGTGGACGCCGGGGATCTGGTAGACGTGCGACGGGTTCTGCGCGTTCGACGCGTTGCCGTCGCCGAAGTCCCACGCGTACGTCAGGGGCAGGTTCTCCGGATCGCTCGACCGGTCGAGGAACTGCACGGAGTCGCCCGGGTTGAGGGTGCTCGCGGTCTCCAGGAAGAGCGCCTTGGGGTCGCCGTTGACGTAGACGCTCTGCGAGGTGTGGTTCTGCTGGTGGACCGTGTCGGTGACGGTCTCGGTCACGACGAACGTGCGCCCGCCCAGGACGTAGGCGTGCGTGGGGTTGGGGATCGTCGCGTGCGGCGTGCCGTCGCCGAAGTCCCAGTCCCAGCTCGTGATGCCGCCGGTGTTCTGCGACGTCGAGTGGTCGGTGAAGGTGACGTTCTGGCGCTGGTTGGGGAGCGGGGGCGCGGCGGTGAACGCGGCGAGGGGGACCGCGTAGCTGACCGGCACGCGCGCGACGATGCGGCCGCTCTGCGCGCCCTCGGAGTCGGTGAGCACGAGCGTCGCGGTGTAGTTGCCCGGGTGCTGGAAGGCGTGCGTGAGCGAGGGGATCGCGCTGCCCGAGCCGTCGTCCGAGAAGAGCCAGGCGTACGAGATCGGGCTCGCGCCGCCGGCCGGGTCGTCCGGGTCGACGCCCGCCGCGGTGAAGCTCACGTTCTGGCCGGCGATGGGGAAGGCGGGCGAGAAGCTGATCGTGCCCGCCGGCGGGCGGTTGGCGACCGTGAGCGTCGTCGAGGCCATCGACGTCTTGCCCGCGCTGTCGGTGACGGCGAGCGTGATCGGGAACGCGCCGAGCTGATGGTACGTCTGGTTGGGGAAGGGGTCGGTGCTGGTGTTGCCGTTGCCGAACGTCCAGAGGCGCGCGACGGTCGGGTCGCGGTCGAGGTCCGTGCTGATGTCCTGGAAGAGGACGGTCAGGTTGCGGTAGGTGGGGTTCGGGCCGATGAGCATGTTCGCCGTGGGCGCGGCGTCGTCGATCGTGACGGTGCGCGTGAGCGAGGTCTGCGCGAGGCCGTCGCTGACGTGCACGGTGACGTCGTACGGGCCGCGGTGCGGGAAGGCGTGGGTGACGGTGGTGCCCAGCGCGGAGTTGCTGCCGTCGCCGAAGTCCCACTGCGTGAGCACGATGCCGCCGTCCGGGTCGTGCGAGGTGCTCGTGAAGGTGACGGGGACGGTGACGTTGCCGCCCTTGGGCGACCAGTCGAAGTCGGCGACCGGCGGGCGGTTGAGCACGAGGACCTCCTGCGTGGTCGTGTCGGAGGCGCCCATGTCGTCGGTGACGGTGAGCGTCACGGTATGCGCGCCGGGCGAGCGGAAGACGTGCGTGGGCGCGCTGCCGCTGGCGATCGCGCCGTCGCCGAAGCTCCAGGCCCACGCGACGAGCCTGCCGTCGCGGTCGACCGAGTCGTCGACGAGCTGCGCGGGCTCGAGCGTCGTGGGCGAGTTGGGCGCGACGTGGAAGCTGGCCAGCGGGGGCAGGTCGCGCACGAAGAGCGTGGACGAGACGCTGGCGCGCCCGCCGAGGTTGTCGGTCGCGGTGAGCGTGACGGTGAGGTTGCCGGCGCGCGCGAACTGGTGCGCGGGGTTCTCGACGTAGGCGTGGCCGCCGTCGCCGAAGTCCCACGTCCAGTTGACGACCTGGCCGTCGAGGTCGTCGCTCGCGTCGGTGAACGTGACGAGCGTCTGCGTGTCGACGATGCGGGGCGCGAAGCCGAAGCCGGGCGCGGGGTCCGAGTTGCGCACGGTGACGGGGATCGTGACCTCGCGCTGGTGGAGGTCGTTGTCGGTGACGTTCAGCGTGACCTCGTAGAGGCCGGGCAGCGCGTAGCGGTGCGTCGGGTCGGAGAGCACGGAGGTCTGGCCGTCGCCGAAGCTCCACTCGCGCACGACCACGTAGCCGTCGTCGGTGCTATCATCGTGGAACGTGACGGTGTCGGAGGTGCGCGGCGCCTGCGGCTCGAAGTGGAGCGCGACGTGGGGCAGGCCGCCCGCCGCCTGGGGAAGGTCGAGCTGGGCGGGCGTGCCGGTGCCGAAGCTGGCGGCGTAGCCGTCGAGGCGCAGGCGGACGAGGCCGTCGCCCGACTGGTAGACGAGGTAGTCGCCCACGAAGTCCTTCACGAGCACGCGGTCCTCGGCGCCCACCTGGGCCGGCGCGCCGTTGAAGGCGACGAGGCCCGAGCCGGAGGGGACCTGCGCGGGCTGGAACTCGATGGTGTCGAGCGAGCCGCTGCCGGTCGTGTAGTCCTTGACGAGCGCGCCGTCGACCTTGACGTAGCGCGCCAGCAGGTTGCCCGCCTGGGGGGCGGAGGGCGCGGCGCCGGCGTCCTGGGTGAAGAAGCGCTGGCCGCCGGACTGGACGGCGACGGTGTCGACGTGCTCGCCGGTCTCCAGCACGACGTAGGCGAGGCGGCCGTCCGCGGGCGCGGGGGCGGGGATGCGCGGGGCGGGCGACTGCGTGAGCACGCGGCCGGTCGCGTCGCCCTGCGAGACGAGCGCGGTCTTCACGGTGCCCTGGAGGGCAAGGGTCGCTGCGGGCGTGCCCAGGCCGCGGTAGGCGAACTCGCCGTCGAACATGCGCACGGTGAGGACGTCGGTGGGGTGGAGCGCGACGACCTTGTCGCCCACGGCGAGCGCCACGCCCTCGACGTCCTTGGTGCCGACCTTGAACTTCAGCTCGTCGACGTGGCCGGTGCCCCACGCGTCGTCGCTGACGCGGCGGCCGTCCACCTCGACCCACAGGATGCCGACCTTGGCGAACGCGGTGCCGTCGGCCGACTGCACGGTGGCGAGCGTGGCATCACGAGCCTGGCCGGGCGAGAGGGAGAGCCCTGCGTCGGTGGCGGGGTGCGACGCGAACAGGGAGCCGCTGGGCGCGAACGCGCCGATGAGCGACATGAAGACGCCGACGAGGACGACGAGGATCTTCTGAAGCACAGCTGCCCCCTCCTAAACCTACCCTGCCCGCGCGTCAGTCGGTCGGAGGGGGGAAGGCCGATTCCTTGTCACACCGCGGGGAGACATGCTTGCGGAGAGCGTGTTTGGGCTCGGAATCGGGCTCGAAAGCGGGCAAGGGTCCCGAGCCCGAGAGCCTTATACCACTCCAAGCAGCCTCCCGCGGCGTGGCGCCCGAGGAGGACAGCATCCAGGAAAGCCTGGAGCAGTCCGCGAAGATCTCCTCCGTCGTCTTCAACGCCCCACCGACGCTCCTGACCTACGCCTACGTGCTGGTCGCCTCGGCGCTCCTGGGCCTCCTGATCGAGACGACGCCCCACGGCGCGCTGGTGGGCCTCCTGGTGCTGGGCGTCCCCGCCCTCCTCGCCGGCCCGCTCTCCGCGCCGCTGGCCAACGCGCTGGGCGGAACGCTCTACTACAAGCGCGCCGCGTTCATCGCCGCCGTCGCCATGAGCCTCGTGGGGGTGGCGCTCCTGCTCGCGGTCCCGGTGCGCGTCGCCTGGCACGTCCCCGTCGCGCACGTGCTCCTCGTGGGCTACCTCATGGGGACGACGTTCCGGCACACCGCGCTCTGGATCACGAGCGACAACCGCCACTGGCGCAGCCTCCTCGTCGCGTGCCTCCAGACGCTCGCCGCCGTGCCGTTCATGGCCGCGCTGGTCCCGGGCTTCGGCCAGCGCGAGCTGTGGATCCTGCTGGCGCTGGCCGTCATCTTCCTCGTCCCGCTCGTCTTCTTCCTGCACATCTTCGACACGCCGCTCAAGAACAACTTCAACGTGAGCGGATCGGAGCTGTTCCGTTACTACCTCGACCACCTGACCAGCGGCCGCATGGACGGCGAGGAGATCCTCAACCGCTTCGCCGAGCCGATCCGCGCGCGCTTCGGCGTGATCGCGTTCCGCCGGCCCGACGGCTCCACCAAGGCGGCCATCGTCGTGCCCGCGCTGCACCCCGGACCGATCGGCCGCCTGGGCGGGAGCGACCTGCCCGCGAAGGTGGCCGAGGCGATGCCGGGCGTCGACCTCGTGATGGTGCCGCACGGCGCCGCGACGCACGACTACAACCCCGTCAGCAGCAAGGACGTGGAGCGCTTCGGCCGCGCCGCCGCGGAGATGCTCAAGACCATCCGCTACCAGGAGGGCGGGAGCGCAGCGCACACCGCGGGCGACGAGATCCGCGTCACGAGCCAGCTCTTTGGCGACACGAGCCTGCTCACCTACACGAGCTGGCCGCTCCCGATCGACGACGTCGACTACGGCGTCGGCCACACCGCGGAGCTGCAAGCCGAGCTCGAGGGCATCGACCGCGCGTTCTTCGTCGACTGCCACAACAGCCTCCTCCCCGGCGCGGGCCAGGTCAACATGTGCACGCCGCGCGCCGATGCCATCTCGGACGCCGCGCGCGCCGCCTCGCGCACCTGCAAGGCCAAGCCCTCGCCCTCGCTCCGCGTGGGCATCGCGCAGGACAACACCACCTTCGGCAAGGAGAACCTCATCGGCGCGCAAGGCGTCCAGGTCCTGGTCACAGAGACGGGCGGCCAGCGCTTCGCCTACGTGCTCTGGGACGGCAACAACGCCGTGCCCGAGGTCACGCGCGCCGTGGGCGAGGCGCTCAAAGGGCTCGTCGAGGGCTTCCAGGTCATGACGACGGACAACCACTCCGTCAACGCCGTCGCCGGCAGCTACGGCCCCGTCGGACACAAGGCGCCGCCCGCCGAGATCGCCCAGACCACGCGCCGCGCGGTGGAGAAAGCCCTCGCCGATCTAGAGCCCGTCACCTCGGGCGGCAAGAGCGGCATCCTCGAAGGCTTCCGCGTCTTCGGCAACCAGAAGACCGTCCAGCTCACCGCCTCGATCAACACGATGGCCTCGATCACGCTGGAATTGACCGTCGCCACCATCGCGATCCAGGCCATGGGGACCGCGCTGCTGTTCCTGGTGCTCAGGGCGGTCGGGGCTTAGAGAAGAAGAATGAAAATGCCGGGGGGTACGGCCCCGGCGAGAATGTTGCTCGTCTACAGGTCCACGTGGCAGGGCACGTTGAGGCCGCACGCCACCGTGATCTCGACGTAGCCCGAGGGTGTCAGGATCGCGACCGGGACGTTGTCGGTGCCGACGACGGGCATCGGGACCTCCACCGTGGTCGAGCCCGGCGTGATCGTCGGCACGGGGACCGTGACGCACTCGGGGCCGATGACGCAGATCGTGTCGGGCGACGTGCCGACGCCGACGATGGGGACGGTCACGGGCGTGCTGGTCGTGCCGACGGTCGGGACCGGGACGTTCTCCGTCGTGGGCGTGAGCTCGATGCAGGCGTTGGTGAGCGCCTGGGGGGTGTAGGTGAAGCAAGGGCTAGTTGGGATGTCCTGCGTCAGGCAGGTCCCGGAGCCGGAGAAGCTCACGTAGGAGAATGGATAGCCGAGGTTGGCATCCACGCCCGGCCAGCCGCTCAGCGACATCGATCCCGATGAGCAGTTGACCGACTGGTCTGTGAGCGTCCAGGGAATGGCCCCACATGCAGAATCCTGGGTGGCGAGGTTTGCGGCGGCACCGTAGGCTTGCGTGCCCGAGCCCGTGAAGGTGAAGCTGACAAGGCCGCCCAGCGGCGAGAAGACCGCAACGAAGGCCCCCGATGCGCTCGCGCCGCAAGTGGTGAAGCCCGGAGTGCCGTGAATGTCAGCGTAGTAGGAGAGCGTTCCGCTTCCTTGGATCACGTAGCCCGCATCGGTTGCGGCCGAGGTCGGGAAGAGGCCAAGAGTTGGGATGACAAGAAGCCCGATCACGCCCGCTGCTATGGAAAGCGGATTGAATTTGAGCATGCGAACAGCCGAGCAGCAGCATGCTCATCAAGAATTCTCGATGAAAGATGTGAAATTCTCACCCTTCCGTTACCCGCACAGCCTCATCAATTCCGCCAGCCCCGCCTCGTCGTATTGCGAGCCGCGCACCTTCCCTTGCAACGCACCGAACACGTCGCGCAGCCTGCGCGCGTCGGCGAAGAGGTAACGGTTCCTGCCACGAGGCTCCTCGGTGACGAGGCCGGAGCCCAGCAGGCGCGCGAGGTGCCAGTTCACGGTGGGGCTCGACACGGCGAGGAGCTGCGTCAGCTCGGCGCGGTAGCAGCCGGGGCGCGTGAGCACGGCCGCGAGGACCTTGCGCGTCTCCCCGTTGGAGAGCGCGGCCAGGACGCGGCGCTCCTCCTCCGTGAACATGCCGCCGTTCACGAAGTAACGCATCTTGTTGCCGTCCTGCGTCGACGCGAGCAGGTTGAACGAGCTGAGCCGCTCCAAGTGATAGCTTGCCGTGCTGTGGCTGACGCCCACCGTGGTCGCGATCTCCGCGATGGACTGGCCCGGCTTCCCGCGGACCTCCTCGAAGATGCGCCGGCGCGTCTCGTTCTCGAACGAGCCCTCACGCTGGACGCGATTGTAGAGCACGCTCACCCGCGCGCCCAGCGCGCGCATGACGAGCCACTCAGCCGCCCGGATCCAGCTCCTCCCTGTGGTCAACTCCGTTGCCTCCCTGTGCCTCGATCCGGCGCGCGCGCTCCCACGCGACGCGCCGGAGATGGAACGTGGCCGCCATCATCCCTCGGCCTCCTCGGCCTTGGCGATGTGGTCGGGCAGATAGTCCTCGCGACGCTTGCCGAAGATGCTCACCTTGGCGTGGCGCTTCGTGTGGACCTGGTCGCGGGCGTGCGCGGAGATCATCTCCAGGGGCATGGCGCCCTTGTACACGCCGAAGTTCACCTCGTCGTGCTTGCCGCGACGCTTCGCAAGCATCCACAGCGCCAGCGCCAGGAGGAGCCAGGGGCCGTAGACGAGGAGGTAGTAGGACCAGCGGATGGGGGGCGCCGTGCTGAACGCGGGCACGTTGGCGCGCGAGACCTGCGGCGCGGTGCTCGCGCCCTGGTCGGCGCTCGCGAGCGTGACGCGTCCGGGCGAGATCGAGACCGTCACGGGCCCGTCCTTCGGCTTCTGGTCCTGGGGAACGTCGATGCTGAACTGGTCGCCCCCGACCTCCTGGCCGTTGACGGAGACCGAGAGGCGGTCCGTCGTGCCGGGGCGGAAGATGACCAGCAGGAGGAGCGCCGCGGCGATGAGCGCGAGCGCGGCGATGCGCCGGCGCCGGCGCGCGTGCTGCACCCGGATGGCCTCGAGGCCGTAGGGGGTCCAGCTCGCGTCGTCAGCCACGGATGTCAGCTCCAGCAAAGGATGAAAGGAAAGGGGGGAAGCCCGGGGAGGGACCGTCCCTCCCCGGGTTCTTAGGGTTTGTTGTGCACCCTTACGGGGGCGAGGGCGCCACGGGGGGAGCCGCGCTGCCGTTGCCGAGACCGGCAAAGGGCGCGCTGCTGCCCTCGGTGTCCTGGACGCCGCCGCACGACGCGCTGAAGCAGCGGTTCACCGGCGGGAAGGGGCGACCCTTGCCGTCGAAGTAGAGGCTGATCTCCTTCGTCGCGTGCGCCATGTTGCAACCCGAGGGGTCGTCGTAGGCGCCCGCGGTCGAGTTCCAGACCGCGCCGTCGGAGCCACCGTGGTTGAGGGTGGACGGGCTGCCGGCCCACGCGGGGCAAGCCTGCGAGGTCCACGCCTGGCTGCCGGGATTCGACGCCGAGTTGTGGCTGTTGCCGTCGGTCGTGTACGACGTGCCCGTGCCCGTGCCCGTGCCGTAGTTCGGGTTGAAGGGGTGGCTGTTGCCCTCGGCGTTGTCGTCGCCGTTGGGGCAGGCCCACTCCGTCCCGGTCTGGCAGCCGTTCGTGTCCGCGTTGGCGGTGCCGTGCTGGATCGGGGCGCCGTTCACGTACAGGTCCTGCAGGTTGAAGTAGAGCAGGGCGTTGTACTGGCGGACCGGGTAGAGCGTCTTGTCCTGGCAGCTGCCGCCCGCGTAGGCGTTGCCGTCGTAGCAGTAGCTCGCGCCGCCGTTGTCGGCCGCGTTGGTCGGCTCGTACGCGCCGGCGCAGGGCTGGTCGGCCTGCGGGTTGTTGATCGAGTTGAGCGGGACGTCGGTCACGCCGTGGTTGATCGCGCAGTCCTCGTTGTAGTACAGCGTGGAGGGCTGGTCGGGGTACGGGCCCGGGGGCGCGTTGCCGACGGCCGTGTTGTACGCGTTGTCCAGGCTGTCGACGTAGGGCGAGCAGTTCACGACGCCGTCGTCGGGCAGGAAGACCGCGCCGCCGCCGATGTTGACGACCCAGACCGGGTAGTTGTAGGTCTTGGTCTGGAGCGTGCCCGGCGAGTCCGTGGTGTAGAACTGGTACTTGTCGATGATCCACGCGTGGTCGTTGGGGTCCGTGATGAGGTAGGACGCCTTGTAGTCGGAGCCGACGGTCGCGCCCAGGACGGTGGAGGAGTCGGGCGCGGAGCCGATCCAGGCGTACGGGTTGCCGGGGTCGGAGATCATGCCGCCGACCGGGGTGCTGGACGCCGCGGCCGAGTTCGTGATCACGACGCGGGGGTCAGGGTCGCCCTGGTTGACGGCGAGGACGGCGCCACCGCAGGGGTAGCGGTAGTGGCCGGACGCCGCATCCTGGGTGGAGTTCGTGGGGTTCACGAGGTACTGGTCGTTGAACCACAGGACGCCGGGGAAGCGCTGGTTGAGCTGAACGTTGCTCGCCGTGTTCTCGCGAACGAGGACAGCGACGGCCGCAGCGAACTGCGCCTGGTTGGTCACCGTGGTATTGTTGCCCACGTTCTCGATCACCGTGAAGACGGTGTGGCCTTCGACGAGCTGCTCAGGCTGGGGTCCCAGATAGAGCGTACCGGCCGCTCCCATCGCAGGGACCGCGAGCAGCAAGACGGCCGCCACCGCGATCATTCGCTTGTTCACCATGTAGGAAACCTCCTGTTTGCCTCAGATAGCGTGTTGAAGTGGCTCACCCGCGAGGTCCCTGCGGCGATGCTGCAGTCAGCCTCAACGGGGTTCACGCGTTCGCCTCCACTTCGGGCTGCGCAGCCGACTTGAAGAGCCATAACCGACCCGTTGTCACTCAACGGGGCGACACGACCCTGGATTGCGGCGGCGCCACAACCGGAAAGCTGCGGGGAAACGCGCTCGCGGATGGCCATGGTTGCTCAGATCTCCCTCGTCTGCACGGGGATGGACTTCGAGGTGGGGACGACGGGGACCGGGACCGCCTGCGCGGCGCCCTCCCAGTTGGCCAGGATCGTGCCCTTCATGTCGCGCACGATCGCCTTGTCGTCCGACCAGATGGCGATGTCCTCGCCCTTGAACAGGTGCTCGTCGTCGGGCACGTAGTGGCAGATGAGGACCTCGGCGTCGTCCACCACGAGGATGACGCTGCCGGGGCTCTTGGCCGGGTTGGCCTTGACCTCGCCCACCTGCGCGAACTCGTCGACGTTCTCCTTGTTCACGTCGGTCACCGGCACGAGCAGGCGGAGCCGGGCCCCGAGCCGCGCGCGCTCCTTGAGCAGCGGCATGTAGTAGCCCATGCGCACCGCGCTGTACTCGGTCCCCATCTCGAGGATCTCCGAGGCCGCGCGGCCCACCATCTCGTACTTGCGGTTGAGGACGTTCTTGCGGCCCTTGAGGACCTGGAAGCTGCCCGCCTTGTCGGGGCCGCTGCCGTCCTTGGACGCGAAGGCCGCCATGAGGAACTTCTTGTCCTCCTCGATCTTGGCGAGCTTCGTCTTGTACTCGCGCTCGAAGGTGCGCAGGTACACGTCGAAGGGCACGACGCCATACTTCTTCGGCCTCTCGGGGATGATCTCCGCGAGCTGCTTCGCGTGAAGGTCGTCCAGGACGCTGTAGATCTTCGTCCTGGGCACGCGGCTCATGTTGGCGACGTCGCGCGCACTGGCCACGCCCAGCTGGAGCAGGGCAAGGTACGTGCGGGCTTCGTACTCCGTGAGCCCGTACTCCATCATCTTCTCGATGCGATCTCCGTTCGTAGCCATCAGGCAACACCTCTCGGGTCGTTCGGGTTCTCTCCGCTGCGCGGCAACGCAGCCTGGTCGATGGGAAGGGGGATGTTCATGGTGGAACAGGCTTGGACGGTCATCTCAACCGCCTCCCGGGGCCTGCGAGCCCACCGTGTTCTGCGGGTTCTGCTGGACGTGGGACGCGGAGTTGGGCGCGTCGCCGCCCGTGGCCCAGGCGGTCGCGTAGTTCGCGCCGTCCGTGCTCAGGCCGCCCGGGACGATGGTGGGCGCCGCGCCCAGG
The DNA here is from genome assembly GCA_034667685.1 of Thermoplasmata archaeon. Lineage (GTDB taxonomy): Archaea > Thermoplasmatota > SW-10-69-26 > JACQPN01 > JAJPHT01 > JAJPHT01. The sequence goes on from JAXDQU010000021.1 coordinate 14,704, forward strand.
TACAGGTCGGCGTTGAACACGTTGTGGTAGTGCGTGGCCGCGCCCGCGTCGTGGCCGTTGCTGGGGCCGTTCGTGGACTGGTCGTGGATCCGGGTCCCGTCGTAGGTCTCGGTCGAGTTGTGGAACTTGCAGGTGTCCACGATGTCGAGGAAGTTGTAGTAGCTGTGCGGGTCGCTGCCGGGGAACTGGTCGTAGATGGGCTGGGCGGCGAGCTCGACGATCCAGTAGTACGTCTTGTCGCCGTTGTGGATCTCCACCGTGGCGTTGACGCGGGGGTCGCCGTTCTTCGCGCTGCCCGTGGCTTCCTGCGGGTCGACCTGCACGTTGGGCTGCGGGGTGCTGGTCGAGTGATAGACCTCGTCCACGTGCCACGCGGCGCCGTTCGGATCGACGAAGTTGTACGAGACGCCATCGGAGTAGAGATACCCGAGGTTCCTGGGGTCTTCCGCCCCATGCTCCGTCACGTACAGGAACGTGCCCTTGCCCGGGTAGCGCTCCACGAGCACCTGGTCGTTGAACCACATGACGCGGCTTCGCACGATGCCCGCGATGCTCGCGAGGCAGGGGTCGTACGTGTCGCCGTTGTAGAAGGTCGAGTGGCCCGTGACGACGGGCTGCGTGTCGGTGCTGATGCCCTGCGGGATCCAGAGCAGGAGGGCCAGGGCTACGGCGAGCCCGGCCTTCTGCTTCGGACTGAGGGACGGCAACCGCATTCAGCACTCCCTCCGGCAGGAAGGACGCTCCGCCCCTCCGGCCGGCTGGGACGCAGCCTTCCCACCGCTGGGGGTGACGAAGGCCGCGTTCAGGCGGCACGGGAGGTCGGGCGCGGGCATGGGGATCACGTCGGGGCTGGGGGCTCAGGACTCTGGACTCAGGACTCTGGACTTAGGCGGTCACGACGAGGCGCTTCGCCTCGCGGCCGAGGTTCTCGACGATGCTGGCGACGATCGGGTCCGCCTTGCGGGCCGCGGCCGTGTGGCGCTCGGCGTAGGGGACGCTCAGGCCCCAGCCCAGCGTGAAGAGCGCCTTGAGGCTCTGCACGATCGCGGGGTCGTCGCTCCAGAGGGCGACGTCGGCGCCCTGGAAGTAGTGGCGGTCGTCGGGCACGTGGTGCACGAGCATGACCTCCTTGTCGTCGACGAAGGCGAGGGTGACGGCGCCCAGGTCCACGAGCGCGTGGCGCGCCTCGCCCTGGCGGCTGAGGATCTCCATCGCCTCGTCGTTCTCGGCCTGCGCGGGCGCCAGGACGCGCACCGTGGCGCCGCGGCCGGAGGCCTGCTCGAGGAGGTCGTGGTGGTAGGCCAGGCGGTGCGCGCCCATCGCGCTGGTGGCGACCGCGAAGTCGGCGTTCGCGCGCGCCATGAGCTCGCAGAGCTTGCTGCTGATGTTGGCGCGGCCCTTGAGGACGACGAAGCCGCCGGAGCGCTCCATCTGGACGCGGCCCTTGGGGGCGAACTCCTCGACGAGCGTGTCCTTCGCGGTGCCCAGCGTGTCGGCGCGGGCGCGGTAGTTCGCCTCCAGCGACTCGATGTAGGCCGCGATGGGGGCGACCTGGTAGCGCTTGGGGCGGTCGGGGATGACCTGGAGGAGCTTCTTGGCCTCGAGGCCGTCGAGCGCCTGGTAGATCTTGGTGCGGGGGACGCGCGCGAGGTCCGCGATGGGCGAGGCCTCGGAGTTCTCCAGCTCCAGAAGGGCGAGGTAGGCGCGCGCCTCGTACTCCGTCAGTCCGTGCTCCTGCAGGCGCGAGATGCGCTGGGGGTTGACCGTCATGGCTACACCTGTCTCTCTCAAGCTCGGGGTCGGGGGGCAACGCCCGCCCGGGGCCAGGATTGGCAACGGCCCACGGGGAATCCGAGTCTTGCTCAGGTGCTGTGCGCGGTCCAAGCCATCATAAAGATTGTGTGACACCTCCTTACCGTCGGGGGTGACAGCCGCTCCCTCCGCGCGGGTGAGGGCGCCGCGCTCCCTCAGCTCACGGTGAAGGCGCGGCTGGCGACGTTGCCCGCGGCGGCCGCGTCGTAGATCGTGTTCGCGTCGGCGCCCTGGAGGTTGGAGAGCGCGATCGTCCACGCGCCGCGGTTGGACGACGGGTTGGGGATGGTGAGGTTGCCGAACGACATGCCGCCCGCGTTCGTCGCGGGCGAGAAGGCGGTCGTCGCGGGGACCGGGCTCGTCACGTTGTAGAACGTGGTCACGCCGCCCAGGACGAAGCCGTTCTGGTCCACGACCGTGACGCGCACCGTGACCGTGTCGCCGCGCGCGAACGTGGTCTGCACGTTGCCGGCGAGCAGCGTCGTGACGTTCGAGGCGTGCACCTTCTGCTGCACGGTGACCGTGGCGCTGCCAGAGTGGCCGTTCGTGGTCGCGGTCACGGTGTCGCTGCCGGTGGTCGTGGGCGCCGTGTAGAGGCCGCCGCTCGTGACGCTGCCGCGCGTCGCGCTCCACGCGATCGTCGCCGTCGTGTTCGTGTTGCCGTAGGCATCGAGCGCGGTGGCGCTGAACGGCTGCGTCGCGCGCGTGAGCACGGTGGCGCTCGCGGGGCTGACGCTCACGCTCGCGGGCGCGGCGGGCTGGACGCTCACGCTCGCGGTGTTCGACGCGCTGCCGCTCGTCGCGGTGACGGTGAGGCTCGTGGGCGCGGAGGTCGGCGCGGTGAGCGTGCTGCCACTGAGGCTGCCCGCGGTCGTGCCCCACGAGACGGTCGCGGTCGCGTTCACGTTGCCATACGGGTCGAGCACGGTCGCGCTGAACGCCTCCGTGCTCCCCGCGGCGATCGTGACGGAGGAGGGGCTGATGGTCAGGCTCGCCGGTGCGTCCGCGATGAGGTCCACCGTGGCGCTGCCCGAGACGGCGCCGACCGTCGCCATGACCGACTTGCCCGTGCTGGCGGTCGTGGACGCGGTCAGCAGGCCGGTCGCGTCGACGCTTCCCGCGTTGGTCGTCCACGCGAACGACGAGACGGGGTACGACGCGCCGAACTGGTCGTAGCCGGCCGCGCTGAACTGCCGCGTGCCGCCCACGGTCACGTCCGCCGAGCCCGGCGTCACGACGATGCTCGCGAGGTAGGGGCAGCTCACCTTCGTGGCGCGCGCGAGGACGCCGTGCTCCGTCGCGAGCGAGAGCGTGCTGGGCTCGCTGGCGACACCCGTCTTGGTGAAGTTGGTCCACTCGCCCGGCGCCCAGAGGAGCGTCGTCTCGCCGTCCTGCGAGGAGGCCGCGAAGCCCGTCGCCACCTGGCCGTCCATCACGAACGAGACGTTGAGCAGGTCGAGCGGCACGCTCCCGGCGTTCGTCGCGTTGACGAAGACGCGCTGCGCCTTCGCGTCGTAGCAGAACGTCGCGCCGCCCAGCCGCCCGTCGAGCCGCTCGGCGTCGATCGCGCGCCGCTGGGCCTCCGCGTGCTCCAGCGCGCCCGAGATGCCGAAGAACGCGCCCAGGCCCGCGCCCGCGAGGCCCACGATCGCCACGAACCAGATGACGTGGCTCGCCGTGACGCTCAGGCCCATCGGGAGGCTCCGCTCCGGGCGAAGGTTCTCCGGGCGGGGCTCTTAAGAGGTGCGCTTCTGGCCGAGCGGCGCAGCGGGCTACCCCTTCATCGCCTTGCGTTCCGCGACGCGCGCCTCGTACCGCGCCCGCGCCAGGGAAAGGAGCGCCTTCTCCTCGTCGCTCTCGGCCAGGACGGGCGGGACGGGCACGGGACGGCCGCGGTCGTTGATCGCGATCATGGTCAGCCACGCGGTGCCCGTGTGGACGACCTCGCCCGTGTCCAGGTTCTCGGCGCGGATGTCCACCATGACCTCCATGCTGGTGCGGCCGGTGAACGCGAGCCGCGCGTCGAGGGTCAGCGCATTGCCCACGAAGACCGGCTCCAGGAAGTCCATGCGGTCGAGCCGCGCGGTGACGACGTTGCGCCGCGCGTGCCGGTGCGCGACGATGCCGGCGACCTCGTCGACGTACTTCATGATGACGCCGCCGTGCACGTTGCCGTGCGGGTTGGCCTCGCTTGGCATCATGAGGCGCACCATGCTGGCGCGGCTCTCGGACATCGGGCGCGCGGGCGCGCTGTGGGGCATGGGCGCGCGACCGCGGACGACGCGCTTCAATCCTGCGGGACTCTGGACTCAGGGCTCGGGGCTCCGGAGCCTTGAGCCCGGAGTCCAGAGCCCCGAGCCCTACTTCACGATCCAGAGCGAGACGGCGTAGCCCATGTCGACATCCGGCCCGGCGGGCGCCTGCCCCATCGCGAAGTCGGCGTTGTCCACGAGGAAGCAGCCCGACTCGTTCGTGGGCAGATCGGCGTCCATCGCGCCCCCCGTGCTGTTGAGAAGCGAGGCGAGCGGCGCGAAGCCGTGCGTGCCGTAGGCGGAGCACTGCGCGCCGGCGGCGATCCACGCGTCGACGCGCGCGGTCGCGTTCCACGTCACGCGGACGTGCGCGGCATGGCCCTGCGCGCCGAAGGGGGGCGACGAGAAGACCTGCTCGCGCGGGATCGTGACCGCGTGCGCGTCCGTGCCGTCGGGCGCCCTCGCGTACGGATCGACGGGCGCAGGCGCGGCGCAGCCGGCGACGAGGGCGAGGGCAAGGGCGAGGGCGAGCCTCACGCGCCCGCCTCCAGGAGCAGCTCGAGATAGCTTTTCCGCTCGGTGCGCGCGAGTCCCCAGCGCGCCAGCAGCGCCATCGCGTCGCGCTCAGCGTCATCGCGCGCACGCGATGGCGCTGATAGGCCGGGCCGCAGCCCGGCCGTGTCGGCCTGCGCGCGGCCCGCGCCTTCGGGAAGCTGGCGCTCCAGCTCGACGAAGAAGCCGAGCGGAGGCACCTCGTCGAGCGCGACCTCGAAGCCCGCGTGGTCGAAGAGCGCGCGCGTCTTGCGCACGACGCGCACCTCGCGGAAGCCCAGCGCCTCCAGCACGCCGCGCATCGGCGCCGCGTCGGCCAACGGCACGACGACCTCGCGGCGCGCCTTGGTCCGCGCGTCGAGCTTCGGGCCCTTGTAGGTGAGGTCCGCCCTTCCCGCCCTGTCAGAGAGCCGGAGCGCCTCGTCGGTCCGCGCGAAGTCGCGCGCCGGGTGCGCGAAGTAGGCGTCGGCGTGCGCCTCGACGCGCAGCGGAGGTCCGAGCGCCGCGCGCAGCGCCTCCAGCCGCTCGGGGGGCACGGGCGCCTTGACCTCGAACTCGATCACGCGGCGCGCGAGGCGCATCTTCCGAAAAGGTTCTTTCCCGGCGCCCCCCTCGCCCCGCGTGCGCCGCGCGCTGCTGGTCTGCCTGGGCCTGGCCCTCCTCGCGCCGGGCTGCCTCGACCTCTCGGCCGCGCGCGTGCCCGACCGGCTCCTCGAAGGGCGCGGCGGCAACGGCTGGGAGCGCAACGAGACCGCCTCGCAGGACGCGGCGCAGGGCGGCCCCACCGCCAAGAGCCAGACGCTCGTCTACGACCACCCGCAGGGCTCCGGGCCGGGATATCAGGGCTCGCTCTCCGTCACGACGCTGCGCACGCTCCTGCGCCCCAGCGAGGACGGCGTGCGCGGCGACCTCGCCGCGCGCATCAAGGACCGCGCCCAGGCGCAGGGCATCGCGATCCAGGGCGGGCCCGCCACCGGCACGCGCCACCTGGGCAACGGCGCGCAGGCCTTCTGGTTCGTCTACGACGGCACCGCCTCCGCCGCCTCCGGCTTCTTCAGCACCAACGCCGCGGTGAAGATCTTCGGCGAGGTCTTCCAGTGCCCCAACGCCAAGACCGAGGTCGCCACCATCGGCCTCGCCCAGATCACCAACCAGCGCTCGGTGGGCGGCGTGCCCATCTCCACCGACAACGACGACACGACCTGGCAGCAGATCGTCGCCGACCCCGCCGGTGATATCAGCGCCGCGCGCGGGAACGACGGGCTGGCGTACAACGTGGTGTGTTGACGAGGACGCGGCTCGGCGTGGTGACCTCTGCGATGCGCGCCCCCTGCTTCCTTGCCCTTCTCGCCCTGGTCACGTTCGCAGGGTGCGCGCAGCAAGGACCTTCGTCAACCGCGGAGAGCGCCGACCTTTCTGCGCTCGTGACGGACGCGCAGGCCACGATCGTTGACGCGACGTGGGCGTCTCCACCCGGCTCCAACGCGTCGGGTTTCGGCCTCGTCAACCGCTCGGCCCTCACGGTCGAGATCACGCTCCACGTGCCGTCGAACCTCACGATCACGGACGTCCACGTCGAGGGCTTGGACGCATCGACCACGTCGCTCTCCGGCCAGGGAACGGCTGTTGCGATCGTCGCACTCCGCGACCCGATGCGATCGTGGTCGCACGCCATGCCCCTCCGCCTCGTCACGCCCGAGGCCACCTACGACGTCCCGCAGGCCGACGCGACGCAATGGCTCTCCCTCGCGGGAAACCTCTCGGCGGATGGGCGGATCGCGGGCCACTTCGCGACGAACGTCTCCCTCGCCGTGCCGGCCCCCGCGCCGTTCCCCCGTCCGCGCGGTGACGAGATCACGGAGGGCACCGACGTGCGCTTGGGTCTGGACCATCCGCCCGTTCCCCCGAGGTGGACCCAGAACGACGTGGACCTCCTCTGGATCGTGGACAACGCCACCCTCGCGCGCGGCAACGGATTCCACCTGACGCTCGGCGAGGGCCGCCACGCCTACTCCCTCGTGGCGACGAACGGGCTGCGGGCCGTGGGGCTCGAAGAATCGTTCTGCGTCGTCCGCTGCTGAGGCACCGCGAGCCTTCATATAGGCCGTCCCGCTTCGCCGCCATCGTATGGTCGCCGCGGGCACCCTGGTGAAGGTCGACTACGAAGCGTGGACGGAGGACGGCGAGCTCTTCGACACGACGAAGCGCGACGTCGCCAAGGCGCACAACAAGTTCAGCGAGGAGATCGTCTACGAGCCGCTGCCCGTGCTCGTGGGCTCGGGTCGCGTCATCCCCGGCTTCGACGAGGCGCTCCAGGCCGCCAAGACGGGCGAGGCGCAGGAAGTCACCATCCCGCCCACGAAGGCGTTCGGCGAGAAGGACCCCAACAAGGTCGACACGATCCCGCTGCGCGAGTTCCAGAAGCAGGAGGTCAACCCGTATCCGGGCATGCGCCTCCAGCACCAGGGCAAGATGGCGACCGTCGTCGCGGTCAGCCCGGGCCGCGTGCGCGTGGACTACAACCCGCCCCTCGCGGGCAAGTCGCTCACGTACAAGTTCACCATCACGCAGGAGATCACGGACCCCGTCGAGAAGGTCAAGGGCTTCATCGAGCTCGCCTACGGCCAGGGGCGCGCGGACGGCTTCCAGATCGACGCGCAGGGCGACCGCGTGACCATCACGCTGCCCGACTCGTGCAAGTACGACCAGCGCTGGTTCGTCGCCAAGTACCGCCTCGTCTCCGACCTGCGCACCTTCGCGGGCATGAAGACGACGCGCTTCGTCGAGGAGTATGCGACGACCGAGACCGCGGCGGCCGCCACCGGCGAGACGCACACGCACGCCGACGGGACGGTGCACGCGGGCCCCGCCCACTGAAGCCCGTGTGCACGCGACGCGTCCCGCAGGACGCGGCGCCGGTCCACGCGGGTCCGGCGCACTAGGACAAGTCCACGGAGCCCCCGCGCTGCGGAGGCGCAACCGCGATGCGGAGCGTGCGCGCTGTCCCGCCCGCATGAAGCTCTTCCCCCTGCTCGTCGTCATGCTCGCGTTCGGCGCGCTCGCCGTCCCCGCGGCTTCGGCCACCGGCGCGTGCACGCCCTACCTGGCGTTCATCGACCCCAACCCGGTCTCGCACCAGTGCGCGGGCGCGTACGCTTCGGGCGACCAGCTTTGCGCGTACGCAAGCAGCGTCGTCAAGTGCGTGAAGCTCCTCTGAGCGTCCATGAGCCCGCGCGCGCTGCTGCTCTGGGGCATCGTCCTCGCCCTCGTGGCGGTGGCGCTCGCCGCGCTGGGCCGCGCGGTCCGCGGGCCCGCGAACCCCGAGTGCGCCGGGCTCGCCGCGTTCGGCTGCGGCGGGGCGTATCTGGCGGGCGCGCTCGTCCAGCTCCTGGCGCTTCCCGTCGGGATCGCCGCGGGCACGCTCGTCGCGGTCTGGCTGGGCCGCCGCGCGCAGGCCGCGGAGGAGCAGGACTGACGCCCCGCGCGGGCGCGAAGCCTTCAAAGGCCGGCAGCGCCTCGCGCGCCCGATGAGCCAGCTGCGCGACGCGCTGATCGCCTGTGGCGCCGTGCGATTCGGGGACTTCACCCTTGCCAGCGGCGCGAGGTCGAAGTACTACGTCGATATCAAGCGCGCGAGCACCGACCCCAAGGTCCTCAAGCTCATGGGCGACGGGCTGGGCGCCCACGCCAAGGGCGCGGCGCGCATCGCCGGCATGGAGCTTGGCGCCGTCCCGCTCGCCGCCGCGGCCGCGCTCGCCTCCGGCATCCCGTTCATCATGGTGCGCAAGAAGCCCAAGGGGCACGGCACCAACACGCAGCTCGAAGGCGTGTACGAGGCGGGCATGGACGTCGTGGTGGTCGAGGACGTGACCACGAGCGGCGGCAGCAGCGCGGAGGCCGTCAAGGTCCTGCGCGAGGCGGGCCTGCGCGTCACGAAAGTCGTCACGGTGGTCGACCGCGAGGCGGGCGCCGCGAAGGCCTTCGCAGACATGGGCGTCGGCTTCGAGTCGCTGGTCACCGCGAGCGAGCTGCTCAAGGAGGCGAAGCTCTGACGCGCGTCCTTCTCGTGGGCGGCGGAGCGAGGGAGCACGCCATCGCAGAGGCGCTCGTGCGCAGCGGCGCGACGCTCTTCGCCGCGCTGCCCAATGCGAACCCCGGCATCCTGAGCCTCGCCAAGGAGCACGCGATCCTGAAGGACACCGACGCGGCCGGCATCGCGCAGAAGGCGCGCGACTGGCACGTCGAGTACGCCGTGGTCGGGCCGGACGCCGCCCTCGCGGCGGGCGTCACCGACGCGCTGAGGGGCTCCGGCGTCCACGTCGCGAGCCCGACGAAGAACGCGGCCGAGATCGAGTGGAGCAAGGCGTTCATGCGCGACCTGCTGGAGCGCCACCACATCCCGGGCCGCGTGAAGTACCGCACCTTCCACACGATGCAAGGCGTGCGCGAGACGTTGGCCGAGATGTGGCCCGTCGCCGTGAAGCCCATCGGCCTCACCGGCGGCAAGGGCGTCAAGGTCAGCGGCGAGCACGTGAAGACCCTCGACGAGGCGCTCGCCTACGCCGAGGAATGCATCGCCGGGGGCGCGTGCATCATCGAGGAGAAGGTCGAGGGCGAGGAGTTCTCGCTCCAGGCGTTCTGCGACGGGCGTCACGCGGTGCCGATGCCCGCGGTGCAGGACCACAAGCGCGCCTTCGAGGGCGACGAGGGGCCGAACACCGGCGGCATGGGCGCGTACTCCGGCGAGAAGGGGCTGCTCCCTTTCCTGACGCGGGAGGAGTACGACCAAGGCGTCGTGATCCTCAACCACATCCTCGCGGCGCTCGCCAAGGAAGGCCGGCCGTTCGTGGGCACCATCTACGGCCAGTTCATGCTATCACGAACGGGCCCGCGCGTCATCGAGATCAACGCGCGCTTCGGCGACCCCGAGGCGATGAACGTGCTGACGCTCCTGGAGAGCAGCTACCTGGAGATCGTCAAGGCGATGGCGGCAGGCAAGCTCGACTCATCGCTCGTCCGCTTCGCCCACGACGCGACGGTCTGCAAGTACGTCGTGCCCGAAGGCTACGGCGTCAAGAGCATGGCGAACGAGCCGCTCGCGGTGGACGAGGGCGCGATCCAGAAGCTCGGCGCGCGCGTCTACTACGCGGCCGTGAACCAGACGGGTGGCGCGCGGGGCGCGCGCGTCGAGGCCACGACCACCACGAGCCGCAGCGTCGGTGTCGTCGCCACCGGCGCCACGCTGGCCGAGGCCGAGGCGAAGGCGGAGAAGGCCGTCGCGCTCGTCACCGGGCCGCACCTCTACCACCGCCGCGACGTGGGCAGCGCGGCGCTCGTCGCGAAGCGCGTCGAGCACATGCGGCGCGTGCGGGCTGGGCAGAGCGAGGCGTGAGATCAGCGTCTCCGCGTCCCATGCCCGGATCGTGACCCTCGCGGGAACCCGACGGACCCGAAACCCGAGAACCCGCACGTCCTTGGCCTCGGGTCGGCGGGTCCTCGGGTTCTCGGGTTTTTCTCCGGGTCACGCCACCGAAGATTCAAAGAGGAGACGAGCGTAGCGCCGCCCGATGCCCGACGAAGAGCCGGTCCACGTGTACGTCATCGGAACGGCCGGCAGCGGCAAGTCGCGCTTCACCGCCGCCTTCGGGCGCTGGATGAAGGAGCACGGCCAGGAGATCGTCGCGCTCAACCTCGATCCGGGCGCCGAGGCGCTGCCCTACGCGCCCGACGTGGACATCCGCGAGTGGATCCAGCTCGCCGAGGTCATGGATCGCTATCAATTGGGCCCGAACGGCGCGCAGGTCATGGCGGCCGACCTCCTCGCGCTGCGCCTGGGCGACGTCAAGGAGCAGCTCTCCGAGTACCGCGCGCCCTACGTGCTGGCCGACACGCCGGGCCAGACGGAGCTGTTCGTGTTCCGCGAGTCGGGGCGCGTCACGGTGGAATTGCTGGCGCCGGGCCGCTCGTGCATCCTCTTCCTGCTTGATCCGTTCCTCGCGCGCAAGCCCAGCGCGTTCGTCTCGCTGCTGCTCCTGGGCGCCACGACGCAGTTCCGCTTCGGCATCCCGATGCTCTACGTGATCCCGAAGCGCGACCTGCTCAAGCCCGAGGAGCTGGAGCGCCTCGCCGGCTGGACGAGCGACTCCGCGCGGCTGGAGGACGACCTGGCCAACGAGAAGGCGGACATGGTCAACCAGATGAGCAGCGATGCGTTCCGCGTGCTCGACGGGATGGGCGGCCTCAGCGCGGGCGTGCCCGTCTCCAGCGAGACGCTCGAAGGCATGGAGGACGTGTACGCGTGGATCCAGGAGGTGTTCGCCGGAGGCGAAGACCTCGTGGAGTCGGCGAGCCTCAGCGCCGGCGACGACTCGTGAGCACCGCCGCCACGAGCGCCGCGGCCACGAGGAGCGCGACGCCCGCGCCGGGCGTCTGCGGGGAGGCGACCACGCCCGCCGCGGGCGAGGCGGCGACCGGCGGCGCGACCGCGAAGCTTCCCAGCGCCAGCCTCGCGACGATGCCGTCGTCGTGCACGCCGTAGGTCGACGTCGAGGTCGAGGCGCTGTCGCTTGTCTCCCGCGGCGCGGGGGAGCCGGCGGTGGACGTGGCGTTGGTGCCCGCGATCGGCGTGAGCGGCGGCGCGCGCAGCTCCAGCGCGATGGCGTGCGCGCCCGGCGCGGCGCCCGCCGTGTCGGGCGAGAGGGGGAGCGTGGCGTTCGCGGGGACCTCGATCTCGCGCGAGGCGACCACGCGCCCGTCGGCCAGCGTGTCGAGCGTGAGCGTCGCGTGGCCCGGACCCTCGTTGCGAAGCGTCGCGGCCTGCGGGCCCGCCGCCTGGAGCGAGATGGCGACGGGCGCCTCCGACACGTCCCCGCCGCGCGTGAGGATCGAGCGCGCCATCGCGCCGGCGGGACCCTCGACGAGGAGCGCGTGCAGGCCATCCGAAGGGGCGGGGAAGCGGAGCGTGCCGTTCGCGTCGAGCGTCCCCAGGAGCGCGCCGTCGAGGCTGACGCGTGCCCCCGCCGCCTCCTTCGCGGTGAGCGTCAGGTTGCCGCTGCGGTCGGAGGCGAAGGCGAGCGCGTAGTCCGGCACCGCCTCGACCTGGATCGGATCCAGGCGGCCGACCTGCACCGGCACGGGGCCGGGCGTGGCCGGATGGAGCACGCGGCTGGACGGATCGAGGGGCGTCGCGGGGTCGGCGAAGCTCAGCGCCACGGCGGTGTCGCGCCCGACGGGCACCTGGAGCGGCGTCACCGCGAGGCGCGGCTGGCGGACGTCGAGGAAGCCGCCGACCGGCTCGCGGGCGTTGCCCGTGGCGCGCAGGAATGATAGCGAGTGGTTGCCCGCGGGGAGCGCGTCGAGGGCCGCGGCGTCGAGCGTGACGGTCCCCCGCTCGTCGGTGGCCAAGGGCTGCGCGTCGACGAAGAGCGTGCCGTGGACGGGTCGCCCGCCCTCCGAGACGGCGAGCGTCGCGTTCTCCGAGAGCTGCCGCCAGACGACCTCGCTGCCCTGCGCCTGGAGGAGGGCGGGCTCGCCGAGCGACTTGGAGCCGAGGTCGCGCGCGGGGGCGCTCGCGTGCGTGAAGGCGAGCGCGAGCACGACGCCCAGAAGGAGCGCCGCGGCGGCGGTGAGACCCATCACGAGGAAGAAGCGCGTGCGGCCCGGCGTGACGACGCGCTTGCCGCGCGGCGTGAGCTCGTAGTAGACCCAGAGCCGCTCGTCGTCGCGGCGCGCGACGAGCTGCGTGTCCTGGAGCTTCTTGAGGTGCTCCAGCACGGTGGCCTTGCCCAGGTTGAGCGCGGTCGCCAGCTCGGTGAGCGTCATGCGGCGCTGCTTGAGCAGGCGCAGGATGTCGCGGCGCGAGTCGCTCGCCAGCGTCCGGAGCAGGTCCGGGTCAAGCGGGATGTCTTCCGGTCCCGGGAGCGGCTCGGAGGACATCGGAACTAGATGGACGCGGGCGCGAATGAACCCCTGGGAAGGGTTCGGCTCCGGCCGAACGCCGTGTTCGGCGCGCGCCAACCCGAATCCGTGGGGTCATCGACGCGCCCGGCCCCTGCCTGCTCCATGACCCGCCTCGCGGTCCTGCTGATGCTCGCCATGACGCTCACGCCGGTCGTCCACGCCCAGTCGACGATGCCACCCGCGGGCGTCTGGACGGTCCACACGACGCTCGACGCCGACGTCAAGGGGGGCTACGCGACGGTCCACGTGATCGCCGACATCGCGAACCGCGGGCGCGATCCCGAGTTCCCCTTCCGCGTGCAGGTCCCCGACGACGCGCTCGTCACCGGCCTCACCATCACGCGCGACGGCGAGACGTTCGAGGCGCAGATCGCCCCGCGTGACGCGGCGCGCACCGAGTACGAGCAGCAGAAGAGCCAGGGCCAGACGACGGGGCTCGTGGAGAAGCAGCGCCACAGCGCGACGTACGAGTACCTGATCAACGTCGCGGACCGCACGAGCGTGCGCGCCGTGCTGACGTACGAGGAGCACCTCGTGGCGGACCGCGGCGTCTACAACCTTTCGATGGAGGCGCCGGTCTCCGGCTTCGGCCAGGACACGGGCGCCACGTTCCACGTCGCGATCGCGGACCCGGCGGGCATCGCGGCCGCGTGGGGCACGCCCGACGCCCAGGCCTCGCGCGCGGGCGCCGCGTGGACGCTCGACCGCGCCGTGGGCCCGCGCTCCAGCGATGCGTCCACGCCGTTCACCGCCTCGTACGCGCTCGCGGGCGCCGACGCGGCGGGCGGCTCGCTCCTCACCTACGTCCTCAACGGCACCGGCTACTTCGCGCACCGCATCGTCGCGCCCCCCGACGCGGCGCGCCTGCCCGTCGACATGGTGCTCGTGCTCGACGTCTCCGGAAGCATGTCGGGCCTGAAGATCGCGCAGCTGCGCGACGCGGCCGACCAGGTCGTCCGCGCCATGGAATCCGACGACACGCTCCACCTCGTCATCTTCAGCAGCAGCGCGTCGAGCCCGTGGAGCGGCATGCGCGCGATGGACGCCGCCGGACGCGCAGCGGCCGAGCGGGAAATCGACGCGCTCCTGGCCGGCGGCGGCACGAACATCGAGGCCGCGCTGAAGGAAGGATTCGCGCCGATCGCGGACTTGCGTAGCGAGACGCGCCTGCCCCTGGTCGCGTTCCTGACCGACGGGCAGCCCACCGTGGGCGCCACGAGCCACGAGGCGCTCCTCGGCCTGGCGAGCCGCCTCGACGCGAACGGAGCGCCCGTCTACACCGTCGCGTTCGGCGCCGACGCCGACTACGGCCTCCTCCACGCCCTCGCCATGCAGCACCAGGGCGCCGCGCTCCAGGTCCCCGAGGGCGCGGGCGCCGAGGTGGACCTGCGCCGCTTCCTCGCCACGCTCGCCACGCCCACGCTGCGTGATATCACGATCGACTACGGCCCCGGCGTCGTCGCGCGCGCCGCCGACGCGCCCGTCCTCCTGGCCGGCAGCGAGCGCCTCGTGGTGGGCACGTTCGACCCCGCGCTCGGCATGGGCAGCGTGACCGTGCGCGCGGTGGCGCCCGACGGCCCGCGCTCGTGGACCGTGGAGCCGCAGGCCGCGCCCGACGCGACGTGGCTGCCGCGCCTCGTGGCCTACCAGCAGGTGCGCGCGCTGCAGGACGCGCTCGATGCGGGCGACGCGCCCACCGACGCGGGGACGAAGCTGCGCGACCTCGGGCTCGCGTGGCATTTCGTGACCGACGAGACGAGCCTCGTGCTCGCGCTGGAGCCCGCACCCACGTCGCCGCCCCCGTGCGACTGCCGCATGGAAGGCGCGCCCACGGCCACGAGCGACTCCACTTCGTCGGGCAGCGCCTACCGCGCGACCGACGCGAGCACGGCGTCCCCCGGCCCGCGCCCCGCCTCCGCCACGCCCGCCGGCTCCCCCGTGACGCCCACGGCCTTCGCAAGCCCCCAGGCGCAGGAGCCCCCCGAGCGAGCGCCCTCCGCGCAGGTGCCGGGCCCGAGCGTCGCGCTCGTGCTCGTGGGCCTCGCCGCCGTCGCGCTGCTGGCTCGCCGGAGGCGCTGAGCGCGCGGAAGAGACTTACCCGCCGCGCGCATTGGGGCGCCGGGTTTCCACATGGCGAAAGGACTCTGGCCCGTGATCAACGTCAACGACGTCTCGAAGTCCGTCGAGTTCTACAAGGGGCTCGGCCTCAAGGCGACCGAGGAGGACGCCGACATGCCCGGCGCGGAAGGCATGACGTTCGGAATGCTCGACTTCGGCGAGTCGGGCATCATCATCTGGAACAAGCACAACGTCCCGCCCGACCAGCCCGCCGACACGCGCGCGTGGACCTCCGGCGAGCTGGGCAAGGGCGTCCTCTTCACGATCGGCGTGCCCAACGCCAAGAAGTCGTGGGAGAAGGCGCAGGCCATGCGCGTCACGGTCGACACGCCGCTCGAAGCGCAGCCCTGGGGTGGGTCCGGCTTCAACGTCGTCGACCCCGACGGCTACGTCGTCAACGTCACCGACAAGTTCCCCGACATGTCGCCGCCGAAGAAGGCCACGCGCAAGCCGGCAAAGAAAGCCAAGGCGGCCAAGAAGGCGACGAAGAAGTCGGGCAAGAGGCGCTGAGCCCCGCACCGACGTCCGCTTCGAGCGCGCCGTGCTGGACTTCCTCCGCGCCACCGACGCGCTTCGCCCCGAGCGCGAGCGCTTCGACGCGCCCGACGCCGTGGAGCGCCGCATCGCCGAGGCGGAGCACGACGCGGCCAAGTGGCGCATCGTGCTGCAGGCGGCGGCGAGCTGGAGCTGACCAGCTTCAGTGGCCGGAGAAGTTCGGCACCCTCTTTTCCACGTACGCCGCGATGCCTTCCTTGGCATCCTTGGACGCGAAGAGCTGGGCCTGCAGCTCGCGCTCCAGGGCGAGGGCCTCTTCGAGCGGGATCTCGGCGCCGGTCTGCACCGCGCGCTTGATCATGCCGACCGCGAAGCTCGCCTTGTTGGGCGGGCAGTACTGCTTGGCGTAGTCCATGACCGTCTTGCGGAAGGTGTTGGCGTCGCCCTCGAGGATGTCGTTGACGATGCCGTGCTTGACGGCCTCCTCGAAGGTGAAGTTGCGGCCCGTGACCATCATCTCGATGGCGAGGGGCTTGCCCACGAGGCGGACGAGGCGCTGCGTGCCGCCGGTGCCGGGGAGCACGCCGAGGTTGACCTCGGGGAGGCCGATCTTGCCCGCGTCCTTGCGCGCGATGCGGATGTCCGCCGCCATGGCGATCTCGAGGCCGCCGCCCACGGTGTGGCCGTTGAGGGCCGCGATGACGAGCTTGGGCGTGTGCATGAGGCGGTTGAGCGTCTCGTTGGCGTGGAGGCAGAACTGGTACTTCCAGGCCGGCGTGACGCTGTTGAGCATGCCGATGTTCGCGCCGGCGCTGAAGAACTTCTCGCCCTTGCCGGTGAGCAGGAGGACGTGCACCTGGTCGTCGAAGCGCGCCTTGAGGATGGCCTCGTCGAGCTGGCGCATCATCTCGTGCGTGTACGTGTTGGCCGGCGGGTCGTCGAGCTCGATGACGGCGACGCCATCCTCGACGTGGTAGTTGATGACCTTCTTGTTGGGGTCGGGCTTCCAGGTGCCGGTCATGCGCAGGACACTCCTGATTGGCGTGGCCATCCTTGGGGGGGTCATAAAGGGTTTGCCCCTCGTCCGGGCCGCTCGCGGGCTCCGCATGCGACGACGCGACGGGCGCGACGACCGCGACGGCGAGGTGAGGCGATTCCCGGAGGAGAGTCAAGCCAACCTCACGCATGCCCTCGGCGATGATGCGGCTTCGGGATGTTTCGGACGAGACCAATCGGCTCGCGCGCATGGTGATGGACGCCTCGCTCGAAGTCCACCGAGCGCTGGGCCCCGGGCTCCGCGAGGCGGATTACCAGGATTGCCTCGTGTTCGAGCTTGAAGAGCGTGGGCTCTCCGTGTCCAAGGAGACACGCCTCCCCCTGCGATACAAGGACCGCATCCTCCTGAGAGGGAGCCGCGTCGACCTCGTCGTCGAGGAAAGGTTGCCGGTCGAACTGAAGGCGGTGGAGAGCCTGCACCCGAAGCACTTCCTCCAGGCGCGTTCTTACGTGAAATTCGGGGGCCACGACCTCGGCGTCCTCGTGAACTTCAACGAAGCGCGCCTGGTCGACGGCTGGCATCGCGTGCTCCCTGGGCGGCCCTCCGTCCACGTCGCGCGCGTCGCGCCCGCCGCGTCGTCGCATGCGGAGCCGGCGGGGCCCCGCCCCAACGATTTATGACCCCCCTCCGGGTTCGCCGCCCCCATGACGAAGGCGCAGTACAAGGTCGCGCTCCTGCCCGGCGACGGCGTGGGCAAGGAAGTGCTCGCGGAAGGCAAGCGCGTCCTCGACGCGGCCTCCGAGCGCTTCGGCCTCCACCTCGCGTACCAGGAGTACGCCTGCGGCGGCGAGTATTACCTCAAGACCGGCAAGGAGTGGGAGCCCGAGGCGTTCCCCTACTGCCGCGACGAGGCGGACGCGATCCTGCTGGGCGCGGTCGGCTGGCCCGGCGCGAACCTCCCCTCGGGCGACATCGCGGGCGCGGGCATCGTCTTCGGGCTGCGCTTCGGGCTCGACCTGTACGCCAACGTGCGCCCGACCAAGCTGTACCCGGGCGTCAAGCACAAGATCGGCAACCAGTTCATGGACGTCTGGCAGCCGAAGAACGTCGACTTCGTCATCATCCGCGAGAACACGGAGGGCCTCTACACGCCCGCGCGCGGCTGGCTCAAGCGCGGCTACGGCGAAGGGCTCGAAGGCCTCGCGGAGGTCGCGACCGACACGAACATCATCACGCGCAAGGGCGCCGAGCGCGTCAGCCGCAAGGCGTTCGAGCTCTCCATGCAGCGCGGCAAGGGCGCGCCCAAGGACGGCAGGAAGCGCGTCACGTGCATCGACAAGGCCAACGTGCTGCGCGGCTCGCAGCTCTTCCGCGCCGTCTACGACGAGGTCGCCAAGGGCTTCCCCGCCGTCGAGAAGGACTACGCCTACGTGGACGCCTTCACGCAGTGGATCGTCCGCAACCCCGAAGGGTACGACGTCGCGGTCGCGTCCAACATGCTCGGCGACATCGTGACCGACCTTGCGGCGGTGCTCCAGGGCGGCATGGGCATGGCGGCCTCGGGCAACATCGGCGACAGGCACGCGATGTTCGAGCCCATCCACGGCAGCGCGCCCAAGCACGCCGGCCAGTCGGTCAGCAACCCGATCGCCACCGTCGGCGCGGCGCAGATGATGCTCGAGTGGCTCGGCCACAAGCACGGCGACCGCAAGATGATCGACGCCGCCCACGCGCTCGACCGCGCCGTCGCGCACGTCGTCGCCGAGGGCAAGGCGCTCACCTACGACCTGGGCGGCTCCGCCAAGACGCACGAGTGCGGCGAGGCGATCGCGAAGGCCGTTAGGGTAGCCTGAGCGAAAGCCGCGCCCCAGGGGTGCGCCATCATGGTCAGCCACACGGTGCTGCAGGCGCCCGGCGCTCGGCCGACGTGGACCGCCATCGTCACCGACGCCGAATGCCACGCGCATCTGCGGGCCCAGTGGGTGGGCGCGCTGGCCGACGGCCCTGCGAGCCTGGTCGATCCGATCCTCAGCAAGCTCGGGGGCGCGTCGCCCGAGGTCAACGAGTCGGACGCCGCGGCCGCGCGCTCGGGAGATGGCCAACCCTCGGGTCGGGTGGCCCCGCGCGTCACGTCCTGCAAGTCGAGCGACGAGCACGTCTTCATGTATGGCGGCGGCGGACCCAGCGATTCCTTGACCCACAAGAACGGCTACCTTGATTTTTGCTACGATGGCAGCACGGCATGGATCAGCGCGCAGTCCGGCAACTGCCAGGGATCGACGGAGCCCTGGTGGTCGTGGGTCGTGGACGCCTGCTATCTCGACCGGACGATCAACGGTCCCGACTACGCGGTGCGGGAAGGCCACGGGAACTACCACTGTGACCCGACCACGATCTCGCCGTGCAATTTCCACAGCGAATACTACCACTCGCTTTACGACTCGGAGACGGGGCGCTGGGATGGCTACACGGCGTGCAGCTACAGTTGGACCGGAACCATTTCGTTCGGCGTGACGAATGAGTACCTCCAAGGTTGCCAGTGATGCGCCCTGCACTCTGGGTGACGGCGGCCGCAGGGGTCGCCGCCATCCTCCTCGCCCTTGTCTTCGTCGCCGTCGGGACCCCGGGCTCCTCCAGGACCGAGGGCGCGGGCGCTGGAGGAGTCGCCTGGCTGCGGTCGCCCGTGGCGCTCCTCCCCGGCGCGTGCGGCGCGGTCGTCCTCGCGGGCGTGTGGGCGAGGTCGCGTGCGCTGATGTGGCCCGGTGCGGCCGCGCTCCTCATCTTCTCCTTGGTCTTCTTCCTGGGGGTCGGCGCGTGGTTCCTCCCGTTCGCGCTCCTCGCGCTGGGCAGCCTCCTCCGCGAGACATGGGTCGAGGACGACGTGATGGCGCGCACCGCGAGGAAGCTTCGTCGGGGCGTGTCCGGCGGCCCACGACGCTGAGCGCCCGTTTCCTTCATAGGGGCCCGTAGCCTCCCCGCTCGTGATGCGTCGGGTCGCCCTGTTGGCCCTCCTGCTCGCTGCCCCCGCCCTCCTCGCCGGCTGCTTCGGCGCCAGCGCCTCGCAGGTGGACGTCGCGCCCTACCTGCCGCTCAACGACGCGCAACCCGGCCGCGCCACCGAGGTCGCGCTCTTCCTGCGCAGCACGTCCTCGTTCAAGGAGCACTACGACGTGAAGCAGGACGGCATGCCCGCGGGCTGGACGTTCGAGCCCCACCCCAAGAGCCTCGACCTGGGCGGCGGCAAGACGTCGTTCCTCGTGGCGCGCGTGACGCCCGCGCTGGACGCCACGTACGGGCCGCACGCCTTCGACGTCATGGTGGGCGACACGCGCGCGACCGTCACGGTCAACGTGAAGGACCTCGGCCGCGAGCCGGCACGCGCGGGCGTCGGGGCGCAGGTCTACTACGTGCTCTTCGGCGACAACGGCACCGTGCTGGAGACCAACGAGCCCACGGTCAAGGACCAGCCCGGCGTCAAGCAGACGCCCCTCGACAACGGCACGCCCGACCTCACGCCGCTGAAGGTCTACGTCGGCGGCCAGCGCGGCACGCCCCCGCCCGAGCCGTACAACTCCACCGGCTGCGCGGCGCCGCCGTGCTATCACCCTGTCATCGAGGGTTTCGACGCGCGCCTGCGCGACGCGGGCGACGGCAACGGCATGGTCGCGGGCGACACGCTCGTCGCGCTCATCCCCAAGGAGCGCGCCTACACCTACGCCGGCAACGAGCAGCACCCGCTCTACGGGCAGAACCTCAACTTCGTCATCCGCGTCGTGTCGGTGGACGACCTCGGGAAGTCGTGCCCGCTGCCCGTTTGCACGTCTTGAGTCCTTCCCCCTCCAGCCACGGAGGACACAGAGGTCACAGAGGACAGTTCTTCCTTCGTCCTCTGTGTCCTCCGTGGCTGGCCGCCAAGGGCGATACACCCAAGCGCGAAGGGAAAGCTCGCAGCATCGTGTTCGAGCAGGTCACGCCCACGGTCCGCTACGCGAAGGCGCCCACCGCGATCGGCGTGGCCACGCGCGGCGACGACGCGCTGCTCATCGACACGGGGCTCGACGAGAACCTCGTGCGCAAGGTCGTCAACGCCCTGGCGAACGAGGGCAAGACCGTCCGCGCCATCGTGAACACGCACGCGCACGCCGACCACATCGGCGGGAACGCGTTCGCGGTGAAGCGCACGGGCGCGAGGGTCGTGGCGCCGCACTACGAGCACTTCTTCGTGGAGCGGCCCGACCTGGAGCCGTGGACGCTCTTCGGCGCCGCCGCGCCCCACGCGCTCTCAGGGAAGTTCCTCCAGGCGCAGCCCAGCCGCGTCGACCACGCCGTCGTTGGCGAGGGGACGCAGGACGTCGCGGGCTTCCAGCTCGCGTTCCGCAGCCTGCCGGGGCACAGCGTCCACCAGATGGGCGTGGAGGTGGACGGCGTGCTCTTCGTGGGCGACGCGGTGCTGCCGCCCGACGTGCTATCGAAATACGGCCTCGTCTTCGCCGTCGACCCGATCGCGGCGCGCGCGAGCACCGAGCGCCTGCTGCAGCTCGCTCCCCCGCACGTCGTCGCCTACCACGGCGGCTACGTGCACGACCTCGCGGGCGCGGTGCGGGCGAACGCCGAGGCGATGCGCGAGGCCGAGGAGACCCTCCTGCGCGCGCTGGCGCGGGGGCCGGCGGGCGAGGACGACCTGCACGCGGCGCTGCTCGACCGCTTCCCGGCGACCGCGCGCTCGGTCGAGCTGCACGCGCTCCACCGCGCGACGGTCCGGGGCTATCTTTCCGCGCTGGAGCGGGCGGGGCGCGTCGAGGCGCTGCTCGACGGGAGCCGTCTGCTCTGGCGCCTCCGCGAAAAATGATCGCACTATAAACCGGAACCTTCGCGGTCTCCCGCAATCCTCAAACCTCTATCACGGCGTCTGCGCGATCGGCATCCAGGAGATGCGATCATGACTGTCTCGACTCGAATGCTCTTCATCGCCGTCCTCGCGCTCGTGGCGGCGCCGGTGCTCGCCGGCTGCGCCACCAACAACAACACCACGAGCACCTCCTCGACGCCCGCGAGCTCGACGGTCTCGTCGACGACGCCCTCCACGCCCTCGGGCGGCAACCAGTGCGTCGCGCCCGCGGCGGGCGCCGCGGTCCCCGGCGCGGTCGAGCTGCACCTGGGCATCATGATGCCGCTCACCGGCGGCCTCTCCAGCCTCGGCCCCGACATGTGCGGCGGCGCGCTGCTGGCCGTCAAGGAGATCAACGCGGCGAACCTGGGCGTCCACATCACCGCGGACGTCGCGGACGACAAGACCTCCAACAGCGCGGACGCGCCCAACACGTTCCAGCGCCTCGTGGGCGGCGGCGCCACCGCCATCGTGGGCCCCTGCTGCTCGGGCGTCACCAGCTCGATCCTCAGCGCGGCCGGCGACGGCCAGGTCGTGGTCGCCTCCCCCTCCGCCACGGCGGTCTCGCTCGTGGACTCGGGCAACGGCTTCTTCTGGCGCATCTCGCCCTCCGACGCGATCCAGGGCCCCGTGCTCGCCAACGTCGTGAAGAACGACAGCGTGACGAGCGTCTCCATCATCGCGGTCAACAACGCCTACGGCCAGGGCCTCGTGGCGTCGTTCACGCCCGCCTTCACCGCCAAGGGCGGCAGCGTCGTCACCACGCAGAAGTACGCCGAGACCGGCGCCTCCGACTTCTCCTCGCAGGTCACCGCGGCGTGCAACGGCAACCCGCAGGCCGTCGTCATCTTCGGCTACATCGCCGAGGGCGCGCTGATCCTCAAGGAGATGCAGAAGGAGGGCTGCCTGAGCAAGGTCAAGCTCTACGGCAGCGAGGGCCTCTACGACTCCGACTCCAAGAAGGGCCTCCCCACGCAGGCCGGCCAGGACTCCGCGGGCCACTGGCTCGCCGCCGGCGCGAAGGGCACCAACCCGCAGTCGGGCAACTCGTCGGTCTTCAACACGAAGTTCAACGCCGCCTACGGCCACGACCCCTCGCAGTACAGCGCCGAGAGCTACGACGCCGTGATGTACATCGCGCTCGCGGCCCTGAAGGCGAACAGCGCGAAGGGCGCCGACATCAAGGCGAACCTGCTCGCCGTCGCCAACCCGCCGGGCCAGAAGTGCACCGAGTGGGCCGCCTGCGCCGCGCTCGCCAAGGCCGGCCAGGACCTGGACTACCAGGGCTACGCGCACGACTTCCAGTTCAGTGACAAGCACGAGCCCCAGAGCGGGTTCTACAGCGTCTGGAAGGTCGGCGACGACGGCAAGGTCGCCACCGTCGCCACCGACCAGACGGCGTAAGCTCTCGCCCCCGGGGCGCCCGGCGCCCATTTTCTTTTCTCTTTCCTTGCTCAGCGCGGGCTCAACACGAAGAGCACCAAGCCACGAAGGCACGAAGTCCCAGAAGCTTCGTGCTCTTCGTGGCTTGGTGCTCTTCGTGTTAGTCGGCTGCGTCAGCTCGCGTCCCGATCGTCGAGCGCGTGGCCATCGCCCGGGGACGCGAGGTCCTCCAGCTCCTTTCCCCCCAGCTCGTAGGGGATCCACGGCTGGCGGCGCGCGCCGAGCGCCTCGTAGAAGCGGTGCGCGTCGGCGTTCCAGTCGAGCACGACCCAGGCCATGCGCGCGCAGCCGCGGCGCATCGTCTCGCGGGCGAGCGTCGCGACGAGGGCGCGGGCGATCCCGTGGCGGCGCGCGGAGGCCGTGACGAACAGGTCCTCCAGGTAGAGCACCGGCCTCGCGCGGAACGTCGAGTACGTCTCGAAGAACGCCGCGTACGCGACGACCTTGCCCTCCAGCTCCGCGACGAGCAGCTCGACGCGCGGCCTTGCGCCGAACGCGTCCTCGCGCAGCCGCGGGGCGGCGTCGGCGGGCGGGCCCTCCATCTTCTCGAAGACGGCCAGCTCGCGCGTGAGGCCGACGATGGCGGGGAGGTCCTCGGGGCGCGCGTGGCGGACGATCATGCGCCGCGCAACCCACCGCGGGCGCAAAGCAGCTTTGATGAGGCCTGCCGCGCGTGGCGCTCGCGTGCGAGGCTGGCCGTTCCCCTGGTTCAGCGTGGCGTGGCTGGCGCTCGTCAGCGTCGTCGTGATGGTCAAGAACGGCGCGGTGGGCATCCTGCCGCTGGACGTCCAGCACGCCGTGGGCTTCACGCCGACGGACTTCTACGCGCACCCGTGGGCCGCGCTGCGCTCGCCCCTCGCGCTGCTGTTCAACAACGACGCCGTGCAGTACAGCTACGTCACGGCCATCTTCATGCTCGCGGTGCCGGCGTTCGAGGTGCGCCACGGCTGGAAGCGCACGGCGTTCGTCTTCGGGGTGGGCGGCCTCGCGTCGGTCTTCCTCGTGACGCTGGCGATCCTCCTCCCCGCGTGGTGGCTGCTGCCGGATAACGCCGTCGTGCTCCACAGCGTCACGCGCCCGTACATGGGCGACAGCACCGCCGTGTTCGCCATCGCGGGCGCGCTCGCGGCGACCCTGCCCAGCAGGCGCGCCCGCTGGGGCATCCTCGCGGGCGCCGTGGCGTGGGAGTCGTTCCTCTTCGGGTACTTCTTCCACTTCGCGGAGCTGATCTCGCTCTTCCACTACACGGCGCTCTTCCTGGGCTTCGGCCTCGCGCGCACGGCGTGGTTCACGCGCATCCCCGACGCGGAGGGAAAGCGCAGCGCGACGGGCGCCGCCGGCGACATCGAGGACGCGGAGCCGGCCTAGGCGAATTTCGTTTCGAGGCGCTCCGGTCGCAAAAGGTCGTTTGCCGGCGCCTCTTTCCCAACACCGAGAATCCGCGTCATCCGCGGATGCCTCGGATGCGCGGTGTCGGGAAAGGAGCGCCACTCAACCGAGCTTGTGCAGCGCGCCCTCTTCGGCCCGCTTGCAGATCGCCGACTCGCGCTCCAGGTAGCGATTGATCCCGATCACCGCGATCTCGCTGCCGTACTCCGCGATGCGGCGGATGGACCACGCGAGGCTGCGCAGGCTCGCGACGAGCGCGGGGTCCTCGTGGCGCTTCAGGATGTCCGTGAGGATCTCCTCCTCGACGCGCTCGACCTCGGCCTGGGCTTCGAGCGCCTTGTTGGCGAGCTTCAGGTCGTGGGTGAAGATGCACGCGAGGCCGTCCTGCACGATCTTGGCGGAGAGGTCGCTGACGCGCTGGATGCGCTTGAGCAGCGGCGCTTCGAGCGTGGCCTTCTGCTCCAGGATGTCGAGCACGCTCTTGGCGATGTTGTCGGCGTAGTCCGCGACGTGCTCCAGGTTCTTGCAGATGAGGCGGTTGCCCACGATGGGAAGCTGGTCGACGATGCCGATCTGCTCGGCGACCTGCGGGTCCACCTGCGCGGTGAGGAGGAGCCGGAGCGCGAGCCAGTAGACCTTGTCGGCCTCGTCCTCGCGGCCGCGCGCGTCCTCGGCCAGGCGCGCGTCGCGCGTGACGAGCGCCTCGATGGCCTCCTTCTGCATCGTCGCGCCGATGGTGTAGAGGCGCTTGATGACCGTCTCCATCGGGAAGCGCGCGGCGTCGATGCTGCACTGCAGCTCGATCGTGTCGGGCGTCTCCAGCATGATGCCCATGCCCGTGAGGTTGGAGGCCGCGTCGCGCACCTCGCGGATCTGCTCGCTCTTGATGCGCGTCTTGCTCCGGATGACGAGGTGGCTGCGGCCGATGACGTAGTTGCCCACGACGATGCGCCCCAGCATGCCCTTGTCTGTGGCGAGGTCGGCGTTCACGACGTACACCGCGTCCCGGATCTTCGGGCCGCCCAGCTTCGAGGGGGCGATGCGCAGGCTCCCGTCGCGCAGGTCCTCGAAGAGCAGGATGTCGCCCTTCTCGATGCCGGTGCGCTCGGCCCACTCTTTCGGGAGGCTGACGCTCAGGGTCGACGTGCCGACCTTCTGGACTTTCCGGCTCTCCACGGTCATGATGCGGTCATTACAAGCGGCCGGAAATATATACCTGCGCGTCGCCGCGTCAACCCTTATGGCGCGGCCGCGAGTGGGCCACCCGTGCTGCGCGCGGCGCTCGTGGGATTCCTCCTGCTCGCCCCGCTCGCGGCCGCGCAGACGCCCGTCATCGTGAACTACCACGTTTGGCCCGACCCGGAGGCGGGGAAGCCCGACGCCGATCCGTTCAGCGCGCCCGGCGTCGCGCCGCTGCCCGGCCTGCCCGGCGACCGGATGCCCGCGACGCGCGCGGACGCCGTCGAGGACGCCGACCCCGCGCCGGGAGGCAACCCCGACAGCAGCGTCGCGCACCTGCAGGAATTCCAGCGCCTCCTCGCCCTGCGCGGCGCGACCGGCGCGGGCGCGACGATCGACGTGGAGGGCGCGGCGCAGCCCGGCGCGCTCCTCGTGCGCGTCAACGTGACCGCCACCGAGGCGCTCGGCGCGACCGAGACGCGCGTGGTGCTCGTGGAGGACGATGCCGGCCACCGCTTCGCGGCCCGGAACGCGAGCGCCCCCCTCGCGGCGAACCTCAGCGCGGGCCAGTCGGCGTCCTTCGACGTGACGCTCCCGCTGGGCGCCGCGGACGCGCAGAAGGTCGGCGTGGTCGTCACGGTCCGCGCGCTCGACGCGGTCGGCCCGCGCCAGGCGGGCGAGGTCGTCAACGCCGCCTCGTGGTCCGTCAGGCAGGGTGCGCCCACGCGCCAGGTCGAGAAGGCGGTCCTCCTGGAGCACGTCACCGCGACGTGGTGCGAGCCGTGCGGCCCGAGCGACCAGGCGCTGGCGCTCCTCGCCGCGCGCACCGCGCCCCAGGAGAGCGGCGCGCGCTATCTCCAGCCGCCCACGCCGTGGACCGTCGCCGGCCTCGCGCTCGGCGCCGGCGCCCTCCTCCTCCTTGTCCGGAGGCGCGCGGCGTGACGCTGGGCGCGATCCTGCTGGCGCTCGCCGCGCTCCTCGCGCTCGCCGCGATGCTATCACCTGCCCGCTGGCGCCGCGCGCTGGCCGCCGCGCACGCGAGCGCCGTGCTCCTGGCCTTCGCGGTGATGCTCCTCGCGTTCCTCGGCACCGACCTCTCCTATGCCTACGTCTGGGACCACACGAACGCCAGCTATCCGTGGTCCTACAAGCTCGCGGGGCTCTGGGGCGGCGAGGAGGGCACGCTGCTCCTGTGGAACGCCGCGCTCGCCGCCTTCCTCGTGCCCGTGCTGCGCAAGGACCGCGTCGCGGGCGGCTTCCTCCTCGCCATGAGCGGCGGCCTCGCGCTCGTGAACCTGCTCGCGGGCGCGTTCGACGCCGCCGACCCCGCGCAGGTCGTCTTCGCGCCCGCGGGCCGCGGCCTCGCCGACGTGCTGCTCACGCCGCTCATGGTCATCCACCCGCCCGTGCAGTTCCTGGGCTACGCGCTCATGGCCGTGCCCGCCGCGTACATGCTCGCGGGCTGGTGGCGCCAGGATGTGCGCGGCGTCGCCCCGAGCGCCTACGCCTGGGCGCGCGTGGCGTGGCTCTTCGCGACGCTCGGCCTCGGCCTGGGCGCGCTCTGGGCCTACTACGTGCTATCGTTCGGCGGATACTGGGCGTGGGACCCCGTCGAGGTCTCGAACCTCCTGCCCTGGCTCGCGCTCACCGCGTTCCTCCACGCGGGCAAGGCGCTGCGCGACCGCGGCGACCACCCGCTCGCGGCGCCCACGCTCGCCTTCGGCGCGCACGCGCTCACGCTCTTCGCCACGTTCGCCACGCGCAGCGGCCTCTGGGTCAGCGTCCACGCCTTCACCGACCCGACGAACCGCTTCGAGCCCGACGCGGGCCTGCGCCTGCTCGCGATCCTCGCCGTCCACCCCGAGAGCCGGCTGCTCCTGGGCCTCCTGTCCGCGACGGTGCTATCAGGCTTCGCGCTCTTCGCCTGGAGCCACGCGAAGGGCATCCTCCTGCGCGCGTGGGCCGCCCTTCTCCTGCTGCTCGCGGGCATCGCGGCGCTCGACCCCGCCTTCGCGTGGGGGCTCGTCCTCCAGGCGGGCGCGATCGTCCCGTACGGCGCCGCGATCCTCCTGCTCGCGCTGCTGGGCGGCCCGCTCGCGCTCGCGTTCCTCGACGCCGAGGAGGGGCGCCGCAAGCTCGCGCTCGACCCGCGGACTTTGCTATCAACGGCCGTCGTGCTCCTGGCGGTCGGCCTCGCCGTCGCGCTGCTCCTCGACCTCCAGGTCGTCAACGGCAGCGACCGCGCCCTCTTCGACGAACGCGCCCCCCTCGTCGTCATCCCGCTCGTGAGCGCGCTGACGCTCCTGCTGGCCCTCGGGCCGCTGGGCAAGCGCGGCGCGACGATTTTGGCGGGTGTGGGCCTCGCCGCGGGGCTCGCCGGCTTCGCCCTCTTCCCGCAGGCGCGCGTCGTCGCCCTCGCCGCCCCGCCCCTCGCCGCCGGCATCGCCGCCGCGCTGCTCAAGGTCGCGCAGGTGCAAGGCCCCGCAAGCGACGCGCGCCTCAAGGTCGCGGGCCTTTCCTCGGGCGCCGCCGCGCTGCTCGGCCTCGTCATGTGGGGCAACCCGCCCACGTGGGTCCTCCGCCTCGCCATCCCCCCAGGCGCCAGCCTCGCGCTCGGTTTCCTCGGAGTCGCGCTCGCGGCGCTGGGGCTCGCCGGCGCTTTCCTCGCCTGGCGCGGACGCGCGTTCGCATGGGCCCTCGCGGGCTCGCTCGCCGCCGCGCTCACGCTGGGCTACGGCGTCGGCCTCGTGCTGGGCCTCGTAGGCGCGGGGCTCGTCGCCATGCAGCGCGACCGCTTCGCCCCGCCCGCCGCTGCCCGCGCGCTGGGCCCGCGCCTGCGCGAGACGGGCATCTACGTCATCCACTTCGCGCTGCTCGTGGGGCTCCTGGGCTACGCCGCGAGCACGTACAGCCAGGACCGCGAGGTGTTCGCCGCCGAGCCGCCCGACGCCATCCTCCAGGCGGGCGGCCACTCGTTCGCGCTCCAGGGCGCGCAGCCCACGCTCGCCGAGGGCGGCATCCAGTCGCTCGTCGTCCCCATCCGCGTCGACGACGGCGGCGGCACCCCGCTGCGCTTCGGCTGGGCGGGCAACCACTACGCCGGCGCGCTGGAGGTCCGCCGCGCCCTCGCCGAGGACGTGTACGTCACGCCGCTCGCCTTCCACACGCCCGCCGGCTGGGTCGGCGCCAACAGCGTCGGCAGCATGGCGCCCGCCGGCCCGGTCGACGCCGTCTCGCTGAGCATCACCGTCCTGCCGCTCGTCGGCCTCGTCTGGAGCGGGCTCTGGGGCATGCTCCTCGGGATGCTGCTCGTGCTATCAGGCGTCGCGCTGGAGCGGCGCAGCGCTGAAATACCGCCGGGGGGTTCGCGCCGGACGTGAACCCGTTGACCATCGTGGGCGGCCTCGTGCTGCTCTTCCTGGCGCCCGGGTTCCTGCTTCTCGCCGCGCTCTTCCCGGGCCGGCGCTACTTCGACGCCTTCCACCCGATCGCGCTCCCCGCCCTCTCGGTCGTGGCGAGCGTCGCGATCCTCATCGTCGCGGGCACGATCCTCGGCTTCCTGCCCGGCGGCCCCGGCGGCCTGGGGTGGTTCCAGGGCAACCAGGACGGCGCGCCCGTGATCGAGCTGACGCTGGGCGGCCTCTGCGTCGTCCTCTTCGCGGTGGCATGGTGGCGCGGCGCCTTCCCGCTGCTGGGCCGCAGCGCCGAATACCCAAGCTGGACGGAGCGCGGCGAGCCCGAGGAGGTGACGCGCCTGCGCGGCCTGCGCCTGGAGGAGGAGCGCCTGCGCAAGGAGGCCATCCGCGTCCGGCGCCGCGCGCGCGAGAGCCGCGACGTGGGCGTGCGCACCGCGCTCAACGAGGCCGCCGACGAGCTGGACGCCGAGCGCAAGACGCTGGGCAGCAAGGCGCGCGCCGAGGAGGAGGCGGCCGGCGAGCGCCGCTACGGCAAGAAGGCGTCGAGCCAGCGCTGGCGCCTGACCCGCCGGTGAAGCCGACGGGCTCCGCGCGCGCAAGCGTCTTGTCTCGGACGTCCGCTCTCCACGCGCATGACCAGGTCCCTCCTGCTCCTCGCGCTCGTCCTCGTGCCGCTCGCGCTCACGCCGCTGGCCGTCGCCGCCGCGCCCGAGTCGCCCGCGTACTTCACCCGCTGCCAGACGGCCGTCGCGGGCCTCAACTGCATCACGCCCGACGGCTGGTACTGCTGGGTCTGGGTCGATGCCGGCGTCCAGCAGGTCTGCTACCGCCCGCTGTGAGCCGCGGTCCGCTCGCCGCTTCGCGGCGCCGCCAGCACGCCACGACGCCAAGGCCTCGTCGGTTGGCGTGTTGGCGTCGTGGCGTGCTGGCGGGGAAGCGGAGCGGTGGGACACGCACCCTGATATCACGCGCCGGACGACTGGCCACGGGCGGCCCGCCTTCGTCCACCCTGGTGCGGCTGCCCTACATCTTCTCTGCCACAACTTCTCCGGGCGAGATTTCCTCGTGGCGCAGCGCCAGCCACGCGGCGTCGACGACGTGCACGTGCGCCTCCTCGACCTCGGGCGGCACGGCGCGCACGTCCGGGTACGCGAGCTGCACCGCGACGTGGACGCGCTCGTGGCTGTCGACCATCGCGACAGCCTGCCCTTCGTCCAGCCCGAGGCGCGCGCCCAGCCGCAGCACCGCGGCGACGTCGAGGAGGGTTGCGTAGAGCGGCGCGCCGTCGGGCCGGTCGCCCAGGCGGAACGTCACGCCCACGAGCCCCGCCACGGCGTACTCGGGCGGCACGGGAGGCCGCAGGCCGAGATGATAGACCAGCGTGTGGCGCGGGAAGCGCTGCACGATGCCCTCGCGGCGCAGGCGCGCTTCCCAGTCCATGACTCAGGAGCACGTCCGCATCGCATCAATGGCGTTGCTCGTCGCGGGGGCGAGGTAGCCGGTGCTGGGGTCCGCGGTCACCGTCGCGGCGAAGAGGAAGCCGCCCACGCACACCGAGATCAGCGCGAACGCCAGCCACGTCATGGGCATCGCCGCACGGGCGCGAAGCACCATGCCGCCGCCCACGAGCACCATGACGTAGCTGACGTCCAGCACCAGCCAGTCCCACGGAACCACCGGCCCGCACAAGCCCCCCCGCCTCTGCGCGTGGGGCACATGATCCTTTCCTCGATCAGCTCAAGACCAGGGGGATGGAGACCAGCAGGGTGGCGACGCCGGCCCACTGCCAGGGGCGCAGCCGCTCGTGGAGCACCAGCGCGGCCCACGCGACGGTCGAGGCCGGGTAGAGCGAGCTGAGCACCGCGGCGACGTCGAGCCTTCCGAGCCGCTGCGCGACGAGGTAGAGCAGGTTGCCCCCGACGTCGCACGCCATCGCCAGGAGCGCCAGCGGAAGGATGGCCCGCGCGCCGCGCACCGGCCGACGCAGCACGAGCACGAGTACCGCCAGGAGCAGCGCCGAGACGCCGCGGCTGACCGCGAGGGGCCACCACGTCCCCGCGACGCTCGCCTCGTGGATGCACACGAGGAATCCGCCGAAGCCCAGCCCGGCCAGCGCGCCCAGGCCCACGCCGCGCGCCTCGCCCGGCTGCGCGGAGACGAGCGCCACGCCCGCGAGCGCCAGCGCGAAGCCCAGCCACGCGAGCGCGCCGGGCGCCCCCTGCGTGAACGCGCCGTACGCCACCGGGACCATCGCCGTGACGACGGCGGCCACCGGCGCGACGGCGCCCATGCGCCCGATCGACAATCCCTGGTAGAGCGCGGTCAGGCCCACGACGCTCGCCACCGCGCTGCCCAGCGTCCACGCCAGCGCCGCGCCCCCCGGAAGCCCCTCGCCCGCCGCGAGCGCGATGGCGACCAGCACGAGCGTGCCGCCGGCGAGCGAGATCAGGACCGTGGCCCAGACGGTGCCGCGGCGCGTCGAGAGACCGCCCACGAAGTCGCCCGTGCCCCACGACACGCCCGCCGCGAGGGCGACGAGGGCGCCGAGGAACGCGGTGGGGTCCACGCGGCGCGAACCCCAGCCTCGGCCTTAGTCTTAGCCTCAGCCTTGCTCGCCTCCAGCCACAGAGGACACAAAGGTCACGGAGGAACGAGAAAAGTCGCCTCTGTGGCTGGAAGGGCTGGGGCGGAGGCTGAGGCTAAGACTAAGGCTGAGGCTGGGGTCAGCCGCGCTTCTCGATGGGCACGTACTCGGCCCGATCCAGCCCGACGTACTCGGCGTCGGGGCGGAAGAGCCGGTTGTCGGAGAGCTGCTCCATGACGTGCGCGCTCCAGCCGGCCACGCGGCTCAAGGCGAAGATGGGCGTGAACAGGTCCGTCGGGATGTTCATGCTGTGGTACGTGGACGCGCTGTAGAAGTCCACGTTGGCGTCGAGCCCCTTCATGGCCTTGACCTTGGCCTGGATCTTGGTGCTCATGTCGTACCACTGGAGGTTGCCGCCGCGCTGGCCGAGGCGGTGGCTCATCTCCTTCAGATACGGCGCGCGCGGGTCGAGGACCTTGTAGATGCGGTGGCCGAAGCCGGGGATCTTCTCCTTGGCGCTCAGCTTCTCGGCGATGTACTTCTCGGCCTTGTCCGCGTTGCCGATGTCCTCGAGCATGTGCATGACGGCCTCGTTGGCGCCGCCGTGCAGCGGGCCCTTGAGCGTGCCGATGGCGCTCGTGATCGCGCTGTGCATGTCGCTGAGCGTGCTGGCCGTGACACGCGCGCTGAACGTGCTCGCGTTGAACCCGTGGTCGGCGTGGAGGACGAGCGCCACGTCGAAGTCGCGCGCGATCTCCGCGTCGGGCTCCTGGCCCGAGAGCATGTAGAGGAAGTTGGCCGCGTGCGTCAGGTCCGCCTTGGGCGCGATGGGCTCCTGCCCCTCGCGGAGGCGGTGGTACGCCGCGATGATCGTCGCCGTCTTGGCCGTGATGCGGTGCGCCTTGCGCATGTTGCCCGCGGGGTCGTTCTTCTCGACGTCCGGATCGAACGTGGAGAGCGCGGAGACGCTGGTGCGCAGCGCGTCCATCGGGGGGGCGCGGCCGGCGAGCACGCGCAGCGCATCGAGCACCGGCGTGGCGAGGGCGCGCTCCTTGGCGAGCAGCTCCTTCGTGTGCGCCAGCTCGGTGCGCGTGGGGAGCTTGCCCTGCCAGAGCAGGTGCGCGACCTCCTCGAAGCCGCTGTTGCGGGCCAGGTCGCCGATGTCGATCCCGCGGTACGTGAGGCGCCCCTGCTGGCCGTCCACCATGGAGAGCGACGTCTTGCCCGCGACGACGCCTTCCAGGCCCGCCTTCCACGTGCCGCTCGCCATTCGAAAGAACCCCGCGTTTGGCGCCGGACAGCGGGTGGGGGTGAAGAATGTTTCTCACCCGAGCCCGCTTTCGAGCCCGATTCCGAGCCCTGTTTGCGCGGCTCATCGGGCTAGGAATCGGGCTCGAAAGCGGGCTCGGGATTCCTCCGCCGTTTCCACGACGCCTCGTCCGCCGGCGCGATCCGCTCGGCCTCCTTCGCGGCGGCCGCCGGCTCCAGGATGGCCTTGGCCAGCTTGGGCCCGATGCCGGGGACGCGGGCGAGGTCCTCCTCGCGGGCGCGCAGCACGTCGTCCACGCTGCCGAAGTGCGCGAGCAGGGCGCGCTTCTTGGCGGGGCCGAGGCCGGGCACGGCGTCGAGCGCGCTCTCGCGGAGCTGCTTGCGGCGGCTCGCCCTTTGATAGCTCACGGCGAAGCGGTGCGCCTCGTCGCGCACGCGCATCAGGGGGAGCAGCGCCTCGCTCGCGCGGCCCAGCTTGAGCGGACGGAGCAGGTTGGGCAGGTAGACCTCCTCCTCCTTCTTGGCGAGGCTCGCGAGCGGCTGCGCGTCGAGGCCCAGCTCGTGGAGCGCCTTGCGCGCGGCGTTCAATTGGCCCATGCCGCCGTCGATGAGCACGAGGTCGGGAAGGGGCTCGCCCTCGCGCTGGAGGCGGCTGTAGCGCCGGCGGACCACCTCCTCCATCGCGGCGAAGTCGTCGTTGCGCTCGGTGCTCACCTTGAAGCGGCGGTACTCGGAGGGCGTCGCGCGGCCGTCCACGAGTACGCTCATCGAGGCGACGACGCCGGTGCCGCCCAGGTGGCTGATATCAAAGCACTCGATGCGCCGCGGGAGCGCGGGCAGCTTGAGCGCGGCCTGGAGCGCGGCCAGCTCCTTGCGGTGCTCGTCCTCGCCGCGCTTGAGGCGCTCCTGGCCGAGGCGGAACTCGGCGTTGCGCTGCGCGTGGTCGAGCACCGCGCGCAGGTCGCCCTTCTGCGGCACGCGGATGTCCACCGGGCCGCCGCGCTTCTCCGCGAGCCAGGCCGCGAGGCTCTCCGACCCCGCGGGCAGGTCAGGAACGAGGACCTCGCGGGGCACGCTGGGCAGGTTCTCGTAGTAGCGCTGCACGAACTCCGCGAGCACCTCGGGCACCTCGTGCGCCTGCGCGTTCCGGAAGAAGAACGTCTCCTGGCCCGCGACCTGGCCGCGCCGCAGCAGCACGACGACGCCGGTCCACGCCGGGCCTTCGCGGTGCACGGTGAACACGTCGCGGTCCTCCTTGCCGCCCGCGAAGATGGCCTGGTGCTGGAGCGTCGTCGTCACCGCGGTCAGGCGATCGCGGAGCTGCGCGGCGCGCTCGAACTGCTCGTGCTGCGCGGCATCCTCCATCTGGCGCTGCAGCTCCTTCGTGAGGCGTTCCATGTCGCCCTTGAGGAACGCCTCGGCCTGCTGCGAGGCCTCCTGATATCGCGCGATGGGATCGACGTCCGAGAGGCCCCGGTCCGCGGTCTTGCGGCGGCGCTCCTCCAGGTCGGTCATGCACGGCGCCCAGCAGAGCCGCATTTGATAGCTCAGGCAGCCGCCCGGCAGCAGCTCCTTGCAGTCGCGCAGGCGGAACACCTCCTGCATCGTCTTCAGCGTCCGCCATGCCGCGCCCGCGTTGGGAAACGGCCCGAAGAGCCGCCCGCGCGCCTTGGTGTCGCGCACGATGCGCGCTCGCGGGAACGGGTGGTCCGAGAGCAGGATGAACGGGTAGCGCTTGTCGTCGGTGAGCGTGACGTTGTAGCGCGGGTGGTTCGCCTTGATCAGCGAGCTTTCGAGGAGCAGCGCCTCCTTCTCGGAGGTCGTCAGGATCAGCTCGACGTTCGCCGCCTTCTCCAGCATGACCTCCTTGCGCGGGTCGAGGTTGCCGTGCCGGTAGCTCGACAGGCGCGTCCGGAGGCTGCCCGCCTTCCCGACGTACAGGATGGTGCCCTGGTCGTCCTTGAAGAGATAGACGCCCGGCTCCTCCGGCACCGTGGCGAGGTCGACCTTGAGCATCCGACAGGAACGACGGGGCGTCTCCGGCTTGAGGATTTGCGGGGCGTCGGCCCCCTGGCGTGACCCCACCAGAAACCCGAGGACCCGAAAACCCGAGAACCCGAGCCAAGGAATCGGGTTCTCGGGTTTCTGGTGGGGTCACAAACCCGGCCAAGCGGAGAGGTGGGGAGGCCAAATGTGGAGGCTTTCTTTCAATGACCCCACTCCCTGAGGCTCTTTCGCCTGGCCGCCTGCCGGAGTCCCATGCTCGGTGACGCGGTTGCGCCCCTCACGGCCCCCAGCCCTCTTTCGAGCCCCAGCCCGAGCCCTGCTTGCGCGTGGCAGCAGGGCTCGGGCTGGGGCTCGAAAGAGGGCTCGGGACGGCTACGCATCGGCCTCTCCGCCCAGGAATGGGCCGAGCCCGGACGGCTCACCCTCGTCGTCGCCCCGCCGCGCTGGCTAAGCGGCCTCGAATCGCGCCTCCTGCTGGACACCATCGCCACCGGCCGCGACGCCTTCCTGGTAAGCGGCGACAACCGCCTCGACGCCTACGCCCTCCTCGCCCAAGCCCGCGCAAAAGGGCTGGAGACCGAGCTGGCCGACGGCGTCTGGATCACGCGCGCCTTCACCGTCCACCAGCTCGTCGCGCTCCTCGAAGAAGCGCTCCCCCTCGCCAGCCGCCAACACCCGCTGGGCCTCGCCCTCGCCACCGGCCTCCTGGAGATGTTCCTCGACGAGGACGTTCAACCCCACGAAGCCCGCGCCCTCTTCACCCGCAGCGTGCGCCGCCTCGACGCCTGGGCCCGGACGCGCGACTTCCCCGTCATCGCCACCCTCGCGCAAGCTACCGGCGCGCGGGCCGAAGCGCTGCTCGCGGAGGTGCAGGGGCGGGAGCCACCGCGCGCCGCGCCGTCCCAGCTAGATCTGGCCAGATCTAGCCGCCAAGCCACGCTGGAGGTGGCCTGAGTGGGCCGCACGCTTCCGACGTCGCGCCACGTCCTCGACGCGCTGGAGCTCGAGTGGCAGGATTACCGCCGCGGCCTGACGGAGGCGGAGCAGCGCCGCTTCGACGCGCTCTGGCAGAAGGCGCGCGCGCACGCCAGCG
This sequence comes from Thermoplasmata archaeon, assembly GCA_034667685.1. Taxonomy (GTDB): domain Archaea; phylum Thermoplasmatota; class SW-10-69-26; order JACQPN01; family JAJPHT01; genus JAJPHT01. The sequence goes on from JAXDQU010000021.1 coordinate 50,157, forward strand.
CGATGGCGAACCAGTCGCCGTTGGATCCGATGCAGGCGGCGCTGCTCGGGATGATCCTGGAGATGCAGGGCGAGATCGACCGGTTGCGGGGCCTGCGGGCGTGATCGTGGTTGGGCGCAGTCTCCACCAGCCACAGAGGACACGGAGGAACGAAAGAAGCCGCCTCTGTGGCCTCCATGTCCTCTGTGGCGGGAGTGGGCACGGACGCCGCGCGATGAGGACGCGGGCATGATCGACGGCTTCATCCTCGACGTGACGCCGGACCCGACGAAGGCGCAGATGGTCCTGTGGATCAAGACGCCGGAGGGCAGGGTCGTGCCGTGGCGCGCGCCGTTCACGCCGGCGTTCTACGTGGCGGGGCCGCAGCCCGCGCTCGACGAGCTCACGACGACGTTGCCGCTGCTGCCGGGCGTGGGCGCGCTCTCCTTCGAGGTGCGCAGGCTGGGTTTGGGCGGGCGGCGGCGCGTGCTGAAGGTGCCGGTGCGCGACACGAAGCGCCTGATGGCCGTCGCGAAGATGGTGGACGCGCGCGGCGGGCACCGCGACCTGGACCTCTACGACGTGGACCTGCGCGCCAGCCAGCGCTTCTTCTTCGATCGCGGTCTCTTCCCCTTCGCGCGCGTGCGGGCCGGCGCCCAGGATGATATCACGGCGCTGGACAAGGCGTGGGACCTGGAGTACGTGCGCCCGCCACTCTCGGAGGCGAGCCTGCGCGTGGAGGCGCGGCGGCGCGGGGCGCGCGTCGAGCCGGAGGATCCGGTGACGCGCGTGGTCCTCGGGCCGGGGGCCGGGAGCTTCGACAAGGAGGGCGAGCTCGTGCCCCATCCGGACGACGTCGCGCTCGAAGGCGACGAGGAGGACGTGCTGCGCGAGACGATGCGCCTCGTGCGCGAGCGCGATCCGGACGTGCTCTACACGTGGGGCGGCGACCGCTGGGGGCTGCGGCATCTTGCGGCGCGCGCCCAGGCGTTGGGCCTCGCGGGCTGGACGCTCGCGCGCGGGGAGGGCGAGGTGGCGCAGCCGCCCACGCGCAAGGCGCGGAGCTTCTTCCAGTACGGCCACATCCGCTACAGCGCGCCCACGTACCCGCTCGCGGGGCGCATGCACGTGGACCTGCGCGAGAGCTTCTTCTTCGGCGAGTCGAGGCTGGCGGGCGTCATCGACCTCTCGCGCCTCTCGGGCATCCCCGTCTCGGAGCTGGCGCGCCTGGAGGCCGGCACGGCGGTCACGGCCATCGAGATCGACTTCGCGAAGCGCCAGGGGCGCCTGATCCCGTGGAAGAAGAACATGCCCGAGAAGCCCAAGACGCTGCGCAGCCTGGTGCGCGCGGACCGGGGCGGCTACATCTTCGACCCGCGCGTGGGCCTCTACGACGATGTCATCGAGCTGGACTTCGGGTCGCTCTACCCCGCGCTCATCGCGAACCACAACCTGGGCTCCGAGGCGATCCTGTGCGCGTGCTGCGACCCGGAGAAGCTGCCGCCCGAGCGCTTCGTGCCGCAGATCGGCTACCACGTCTGCGACAAGCCCGCCGTCGTGCCGCAGGTGCTCAAGAGCCTGGTCAAGCGGCGCATGGACATCAAGAAGATGCGCAACGCCGCAACGGACGAGGCGCTCTTCCACGAATACAAGGGGCGCGTGGACGCGCTCAAGTGGCTCAACGTCGTCGCGTTCGGCTATCAGGGCTACAAGAACGCGCGCTTCGGCTGCATCGAGGCGCACGAGGCCACCTGCGCGTGGTCGCGCGAGGCGCTGCTCCGGGCCAAGGAGATCGCGCATGACGCGGGCTACGAGTTCCTGCACGGCATCGTCGACTCGCTCTGGCTGCAGAAGGTCGGGACCGCGAGCTGCTCCGCGGAGCAGCTCGCGGCGCGGGTCGAGGCCGAGGTCGGCATCCCCTTCGAGCCGCAGGGGCGCTACAAGTGGATCGTCTTCCTGCCCACGCGCTCGCACGACGCCCAGGGCGCTCCGCGGATCGGCGCGCCGAACCGCTTCTACGGCTGCTTCGACAAGGCCCCGCGCGTGCTGGGGCGCAGCCAGGCGGGGCAGCCCCTCGACGACATCGCCGGGGGCGCGATGAAGGTGCGCGGCGTCGAGTACCGGCAGGACTCGTGCCCGCCCGTCCTGGCCTGGATGCAGCACGACATGCTGGAGGTCCTGGCGAAGGCCGACGACGCGCCGCAGTTCCGCGCGCGCATCCCGGAGGCGCTGGAGACGGCGAGGGGCTTCGCGCGGCGCGTGCGCGCGGGCGCGTGCGGGCCCGAGGAGCTCTGGATCGACCTGCGCGTCACGCGCGGCCTCGAGGGGCGCACGCAGATGAACCACGGCCACGCGGCGCTCAGGCAGCTCGCGGCCCAGGGGGAGGTCGTCGCGCCGGGCGATCGCGTGCGCTTCGTCATCACCGACGCCGCGAGCCGCGACCCGGCGCAGCGCGTGCGCGAGAAGCGGCTCGGGCCTCCCGACCATTATGATATCGAGGCCTACGAAACGCTGCTCGCGCGCGGCGTCGCGTCGCTGCTGCTGCCCTTCGGCTACGACGAGGCGAAGGCGCTGGCCGCGCTGCGCGGGGAGCCCATGCAGACGTGCCTGGCGTGATCATTCGGCGTCGGGCGCCGCCACGATCTCTTCAGCAGGCATGGCAGCCACCGCACCCGGCCAGACGCGGCGCGAGAAGGCGCTGACGTAGAACGCGGCGCCGCCCACGAAGAAGAGCGCGAGCGAGAGCCAGGGCGTGACGAAGGCGGCCGCGACCGAGAGCAGGCTGATCGCCACGAGGCTGAGGATCGCGTAGTGCGTCGCGCGGATCGCCGCGTCGGAGAGGTCGGGCCCCACGAGGCGGCGGCCCGCGGTCACGTAGCTCCAGCGCGCCCAGAGGCAGAGGAAGTAGACCAGCGCCGAGAGCGCGGGGACCATGACGCCCAGAGGCGTGCCGAGGTTCTGGCCGAAGAGGCGCGCGGCGAAGGGCTGCAGCGTCGCGACGAAGAGAAGCGGCAGGTTGAGCAGCGCGAGGTTGCGGTCCATCCTGCGCACGTAGCGCAGGTCGACGTGGAACGCGTACCAGAGCGTGCCCAGCAGGCCGAACGTCGTGACGTAGGCGAAGAACGCCGGCCACTGGCCGCGCAGGTTCTCCAGCACGTCGCCCATCTGGCCGGTGGGCGCGAAGGGGGCGACGGCGAGCAGCGTCATCGAGAAGCCGAACACGTTGTCGCCGATGCTCTTCACGCTCTCCAGCGAGAGCGGGAGGTAGCGCTGCGTCATCCCCGCGGCGCCTCCGGCGCGACGAAGCGGCCCGCGCCCGCAGGGCCCACGAGCCTGCCTTCCTCGACCACGAGCGATCCGCGCAGCGCGACGTGCGTGGGGAAGACGGCCGGCATCCCCTCGAAGGGCGTCCAGCCGGCGCGGCTCGCCATCTCGGAGGCGCGGACCGGGCGCTCGGCGGCCAGGTCGTACACCGCGAAGTCGGCGTCGTGGCCCGGCGATAGCATTCCCTTGCGCGGGATGCCGAAGAGGCGCGCGCCCGCGACGCTCGCGTCGAGGAGGCGCGGCAGCGCGATCCGGCCCCGCTTCGCGAAGGGGAGCAGGACCGGAAGGAGGGTCTGCACGCCGGGCACGCCGGAGGGGCAGCCGGCCTGCGAGGGGACGTCCTTCTCGGCGGGCGTGTGCGGCGCGTGGTCGCTGGCGATGGCCGCGATGCGCCCGTCGCCCAGGGCGCGCCAGAGCGCCTCGGCGTCCTCCTGCGCGCGCAGGGGCGGGTTCATCTTGAAGCGGCCGCCCTGGGAGAGCCTCTGCTCCGTCAGGAGCAGATGGTGCGGGCAGACCTCGGCGCTGAACGGCGTGCCACGCATCGCCTCGAGCCCCGCGGCGGTGGAGAGGTGCGCGATGTGCACGCGCGCGCCGGTGCCGGCCGCCGCCTCCACGAGGGACTGGATCGCCTCGGCCTCGCATTCGGGCGGGCGCGACGCGGCGTGGCTGGGGAACGTCGCGTCGACGAGGTGCGCGTGGCGCTCCAGGCAGGCTTGGCTCTCGGCGTGGAACGCGACGGTGCGGCCGCGCTTCGCCGCCTCCACGAGCGCGCGGCGCACAAGGCCGTGGTCGCGCACGAGCAGGTGCCCGGTGGTGGCGCCGAGGTAGACCTTCATCGCGCTCGCGAAGGGCAGGACGTCGAGCGCCTCGCCACGCTCGTCCAGGCCGCAGTAGAGGCCGAAGTCGACGTGCGCCTTGGCGGCCGCGATGGCGAGCTTGCCGTCGAACGCCTCGCGCGTGAAGACGGGCGGCACGGTGTTGGGCATGTCCATGACGGTGGTCACGCCGCCCAGCGCCGCCGCCGCGGTGCCGCTGCCGAAGTCCTCCTTCTGCGGGTGGCCCGGGTCGCGGAAGTGGACGTGCGCGTCCACGGCGCCGGGCGCGACGAGCCGCTCGCCGAAGTCCAGCGTCCGGAGCGCGGGCTCCTCGCGCATCGCGGCGATCCGGCCCTCGCGGACGCTGAACGCGCCCCGGGCGAGCGTGCCATCCGGCTGGAAGAGCGTGCCCTTGACCACGAGGTCGGCGCGGGCCATCGCGGCGCGATGCTGGGGCTTCCGCTTAACGGTTCGTCGTTCCCGCTGGGGCTTCGCCCCAGACCCCAAACACCACCGAATCCACGAATCATCGCGACGCGGATTCGTGGATTCGGTGGTGTTTGGGGTCTGGGGCAAAGCCCCAGCGGGAGCACCATGATATCAAACGAGGCGCCTTCCCGAGCCGATCAAATGACGGAGAGATAGGGCTCCGCGAGAGAAGGCGTGTCACGCGGAACCACGATAGGCTCATGACCCGAAGCGGGGGTGGCGCCCCAATGGTCGACCAGGCCCGCCGGATGCGCGACCTGCCCCTCTCGGGGATCCGCAAGATGTTCGAGATGGCGGGGAAGGACGCCATCAACTTCGGCATCGGGGAGCCTGACTTCCAGCCCCCGGGCTACGTCATCGACGCCTACCACCGCGCGATGCGCGAGGGCAAGAACAACTACGGCCCCAGCAGCGGCATCCCGGAGCTGCGCGCCGCCATCGCGCAGAAGGAGCGCCACCGGCTTCCGGGCATCGACGCGAGCCACGTCATCGTGACGACCGGCTCGACCTCGGGGCTGTACGCGACCATCGCCTCGTTCATCGACCCGGGCGACGAGGTGCTCATGCCCAACCCGGGCTTCGTGCTCTACCGTCCGCACACGGTGCTCGTGGGCGGCGTGCCGGTCTACTACCCGCTGCGCAAGGAGTTCCACTACCGGCCGCGCGTGGACGACCTGCGCGCGCTCGTGACGCCGAAGACCAAGGCCATCATCGTCAACTCGCCCTCCAACCCGACCGGCGCGTGCCTGCGCGAGAAGGACGTCGACTACATCGTCGAGTTCGCGCGCGAGCACGGCCTGCTCCTGATCACCGACGAGGCGTACGACACGATCACGTACGACCGCCCGCACGCCAGCTTCCTGGGCAAGTACGAGAGCACGGTCTACCTCAACACGTTCAGCAAGGCGTACGCGATGACCGGCTGGCGCATCGGCTACATCGTCGCCGACCCCGCGCTCGCCGAGCCGATCAAGCGCATGAACTACCACCTGGTGGCCTGCCCCGCGACGCCCACGCAGTACGCGTGCCTCGCCGCGCTGGAGGGTCCGCAGGACTTCGTGCACGGCATGGTCCAGACGTTCAAGGAGCGCCGCGACCTCATCGTGAAGCTGGTCAAGGAGGTCCCCGGCCTCGACATCGTGAAGCCCGAGGGCGCCTTCTACGCGTTCTGCTCCTACGAGCACGACGTGGACTGCAACGAGCTGGCGCTCCATCTGCTCAAGCGCCGCAACGTCGTCGTGACGCCCGGCTCCGCGTTCGGCTCGCTGGGCGCGGGCCACATCCGCCTCTCGTACTCGACCGACGAGGGCACGATCCGCGAGGGGATGGGTCGCATCCGCGCCGCCTTCGAAGAATTGGCCGCAGGCAAGAAGCTCTCCTGATATCAGATCTTCTCGCCCCACTCCCGCCACGGAGGACACAGAGGTCACAGAGGACGGTTCTTCTCGTTCCTGCGTGTCCGCTGTGTCCTCCGTGGCTGGAGGCGGAGCTTATCCGACCTTCGGAGGATGTGCGCCACATGCCCCGCCCCGTGAACGTCAAGATCACGCGCGAGATCCCGATGCCGGTCCCGCAGGCCTTCGCGTGGCTCACCGACTTCCAGGACGATGACGCCCAGCGCGCCGGAGCGGTCGTCGCGCGCCGCAAGGTCGTCGAGCGCAGCGCGACCCGGAGCGTCTACGAAGGCGAGACCGAGGTGCTGGGCCGCCGCAACCCCGCGACCACGGAGGTCCGGCTCCACCCGCCCGACGCCTGGGAGGCGCGCGTGGTCGCCGGCCCGCGCACGGGAAGCTGGACCACGTACAAGCTGACGCCCTCCGGGACCGGCTCGCGCCTCGCGCTGCACTACCGCTTCACGCACGAGAAGCCCATGACGCGCGTGCTGATGCGGCTGGTCAAGCCGAAGATCCGCGCCGAGCTGGTCAAGATGTGGGAAGGCTACGAGGCGGACATGCGGCGCGAGATCGCGAAGGCCTAAGGTTCCCGGGGCGTCAGGTCCCGCGCGCGTGGCCCCGTGGGCCGGCGGCGGCGTCCGCGCCCTTCGCGTAGGCCGCGCGGCGCAGCCACGCGAGCGTCGCCACGGCCCACGCGACGAACACGAGCATGCCCAGGAGGCGCACGGCGCTGGGCAGCCCCAGCGTTCCCTCCAGGACGAGCGGCACGTGGGCGACGCCCGCCGCGACGCCAAGCCAACCCGCGACTCGCGCCTCGCGCGCCGCCAGGAGGGCGACGCCGAAGAGCAGCGCCGCGCCGCCTTCGAGCGCGTCGGCGCCGCTGTTGTAGAGCACGTCGTAGAGCCGGTACGTCGCCATGATGGGCGCGCCGGCCATCGCGGCGTCGACGAGCGGCGCGGTGAGCGCCGCGCACGCCACGAAGAGCGCGGCGAGGGCGAGGAAGAGGCCGAAGGCGAGCCGCGCCCAGGGCGCGCCCTCCGTCCCGGCAAGGCGCTCCGCGAGGGCCGCCGTGAACGCGGCGCCCAGGAGCGCGGCGGGGAATTGCCACATGGCCAGGGGCGCCAGCGCCGCGTGCGCGAAGTACGCGCGCACCGCCGGCTCGGGCGCGTTGGCCGCGAGCGGCTGGCCGGCGACGAGCGTCGCGCCAAGGATGCCGAATGAGATCACGGCGAGGAGCATGAGCACGCCGGAGACGAAGCCGAACCGCAGGAACGCGCGAGTCATCGCGCCCGACGAGCGCGCGACGGGGATATGCCGGCGCGCATCGGCGGGTTGTGACGGCGCGACACGTGCGCGGCCAGCCATGGCTCGTGCGCCTCGTTGTAAAGGACGTCGCGGTAGAGGAGCACCTCGACGCGCTCCACGCCGGGGCGTCCCTCGACGCTCGCGGCCGCGCGGTCCGCCTCGTCCAGGTTCTCGACGAGGATGGCGACGCCCGCGTTCACTCCGTTTCCCCACGGGCCGGCGAGGCGCTCGGGGAACGCCGCGGCCAGCGAGCCCGGACCGCGAGCGTCCCCGACGGCGAGACGCAGGTGCGCGACGATCGCGCCTTCGATGCGCGCGGGACGGAGGCGCGGGAACATCCCGCCCGCGCGCGCCTCGAAGAGGCGCTTGGCGCGCCGCTCCACCGTACGCGTGGTGGCGCCGGCCGCGCGCGCGATGCCGGCGAGGCTCGCGCCGGCCGGGGCGCGCAAGGCCAGCGCGATGCGCAGGTCCAGCGGCGTCGCCTCGATCGCGTCGGCCGGCGCCGGTGGGAAATCGGACGAGGTGAAGTGGCGCTCCAGGCGCGCGGCGCCGACCTCGCGCGCGAACCGCGCGGCGACGCCCTGGGCCGCCGCGTCGTCGGTCGTCCAGACGTGGAGGAACGCCCAGTCGAGGCCCACGACGGCGTTGGCGACCTCGGGGAACGAAGCAAGCCGGCTCTCCGTCTCGCGGCCCCGGAAGCCGGACACCATCCAGCCCGCGTGGACGAGGCCGACGAGGCGCGGCCAGGGCTCGAAGTACGCGCCTTCGAGCACGCCGCCTTTCCCCAGCGCGACCAGGCGCGCGCGGACCGTGTTCGGGTGCGCGCCCGTGCGCTTCGCCAGGTCGCGGACGGGGAGCCGCAGCGCGCCCTCGGGCTGGTTGCCCTGCCAGCGCAGCAGCTCGCGCAGCAGATGGCGGTCGATGGGCTTCAGGCGCACCGGCTTGCACCGGCGCCGGGAGCCTTTAAGGCCGAAGGCTCGTGTCCTGCCCCCGTGAGCCCGCCCTTCGTCTCGATCCGCAGCATCCTCGCCGGCCAGCACACGGGCCAGAAGGTGCACCTGCGCGGCTGGATCCACCGCTACCGCACGAGCGGCAAGATCGTCTTCGCCACGCTGCGCGACGCGACGGGCACGATCCAGACGACGACGAAGAAGGGAGTCGCGGACGATGCGTCATTCGAGGAAGCGCTGAAGGGCAGCATCGAGGCCTCGGTCGAGCTGGTCGGCACGGTCAAGGCGGACGAGCGCGCGCCGGGCGGCTTCGAGCTGGGCGTCGACCAGTTCCACCTCGTGGGCGCCTCGCACGACTTCCCCATCTACGAGAGCACGGTGGACGCCGACGCGCAGGAGACGCTGCTCGACAAGCGCCACCTGTTCCTGCGCAGCCGCCACCTGACGAACGCCATGATCCTGCGCGCCAAGACGCTCAAGGCGTTCCGCGAGTGGTTCGACGAGCACGGCTTCTACGAGACCACGCCCAGCGTCATCACGACGAACAACTGCGAGGGGGGCAGCGAGGTCTTCGAGTTCGACTACTTCGGCCAGAAGGCGTTCCTCTCGCAGTCCTCGCAGCTCTACCTGGAGGCGCTCATCTACGGCATGGAGCGCGTCTACTGCCTGCTGCCCAGCTTCCGCGCCGAGAAGAGCCGCACCCGGAAGCACTTGACCGAGTTCCAGCACCTCGAGGCCGAGGAGGCGTGGATGGACAACAAGGGCAACATGGAGATCCAGGAGCAGCTCGTCTCCTACGTCGCGCGCCGCGTCGCCGACACCGCGCAGGAGCAGCTCGTCGCGCTGGGCCGCGAGCCGGCCGACCTGAAGAAGGTCACGACGCCGTTCAAGCGCTACACGTACGACGAGGCGATCCAGATCCTCCGCAAGAAGGACTACGACCGCGGCCGCGACGCCAAGGGGCGCCGCCGCGAGGGCATCGAGTGGGGCGAGGACCTGGGCGCGCCCGACGAGCGCGCGCTGGTCGAGGGCGAGGAGAAGCCCGTCTTCGTCATGAACTGGCCCGCCGACATGAAGGCGTTCTACATGCACGACAACGGCGACGGCACGGTCGCCAACGCCGACCTCATCGCGCCCGAAGGCTACGGCGAGATCATCGGCGGCTCGCAGCGCAGCACGGACGTCGCGTGGATGGAGCAGCGCCTCGTCGCCCAGGCGAAGCGCGACGGCACGCCGCTTGATCTCAAGGCCTACGAGTGGTACTTCGACCTGCGGCGCTACGGCAGCGTGCCGCACGCGGGCTTCGGCCTTGGCACCGAGCGCGTGACGACGTGGCTCGGGAAGCTGGAGCACATCCGGGACGCGACGCCCTTCCCGCGCACGCCGAGCCGGGCGTACCCGTAGTCGGATCGTCCCAGCGGCGCGCTGCGCGGCCGTTCCCGAGGCACCCGAGTCAACCCGAGGTGGGGAAGGCGCGGGTCCCCTCGGGTGCCACGGGCGCCTCGGGGTCGGCCCGCCGCAGGCGCGGTCACTTCGCGAGGAGTTTCGCGAGCTTGTCGAAGCCTTGGCCCCACCCGACGGTCGCCATCTGGTGGTACTCGGGCGGCACGCCGGTCACCTCGACGATGAGGCGCGTGCGCTTGCCCTCGGGCACGATGCGCACGTCGAGCAGGAACGACTTGTCGGGGCTGCCGGTAACAAGGTGCGTGGGCGGCGCGAGGACGTGGAAGACGCCCTCCTGCGGGTTGCGGTTGCCGCCGGGCTGCGGCATGTCGAAGCGCACGCGGCCGCCCACGCGGACGTCGTACTCGTGGATCACGAGGTCCATGCCGGGCGCGGGGTTGAACCACTTCGCGTACTGCGCGGGATCGACCCACGCGTCCCAAAGCTCCTGCGGCGTCGCGTCGAACGCGCGCTCCAGGCGTAGCGCCTTGGCGTGCGGCTTGCGCTCCACGAGGCGCGCGATCTTGTCGGAGGCGGCCGTGAAGCCCTGCCTGGCCATGTCGAGCGGCACCGCGGCGGGCAGGCCGGTCTGCGTGAGCGTCATCTTCGTGCTGGGGCCGACGGCCTCCAGCCTCACCGTGATCGTCATCGGGTGGTCCGCGAAGACGTCGCTGCGCCCCTTGTTGTCCTGGTACTGCACCAGCTCGCGCGGAGGGTCGAGCTTGACGAACCAGAGCGTCTCCTCCGGGAGGGGCGTGCCGTCGGGCGCGTACATGGTGAAGCGGACCTTGCCGCCCACGCGCGCGTCGAGCTCGTGCACCTTCGCCTCGCCGAACGGGTTGATCCACTGCGCGAACGCCTCGGCGCGCGTGAACGCGTCCCAGACCTGCTGGGGCGTGGCGTCGAAGACGCGTTCGAGGTGGAGCGTCTGGCTTCCGGGTCGGGGTTGCGCGATCTGCATGTCACTTCACGTTCCTTCTCTGCTTCTCGAGGTGGGCCGCGAGCTTGTCGAAGCGCGCGTCCCAGATTGCGCGGTAGTCGTCCATCCAGTCCACCAGCTCGCGGAACGGCTCGGGCCGCAGGGCGTAGTAGCGCCGCTGCGCCTCCTGCCGCACGCTCACGAACCCGGCCTCGTGCAGGATGCGGAGCTGCTTGGAGACGCCCGGCTGGTTGATGTCGACCTCGTCGACGAGGTCGTTGACGGAGCGTTCCCCGTCGCGCATCGCCCGGATCAGGCGCCTGCGGGTCGGGTCCGCCAGGATCTCGAAGAGATCGGCCACAGCCCCCTATTATCGCTCATCAGGCATATTCCTTTCGAGCAATACTGATCAGGCGAGCCGCACCGCGACGTTCCCGCCGTGCAGCACCGCGTCGTCGGGGACGTCCACGAGCGCCTGGTGGCCCCCGCCGGCGTCCACGAGCACCTGCGAGGTGGGCACGACGATCGTGTTCGTGCCGCCGTGCTTCGCGTCGAGGAAGCCCACCGTGCCGTAGGGGAACACGAGGTCGAACGCGCCGTCGGGGCCCGCCGTGGTCGAGACGTGCGCCTGGAAGGGGCGCGTGACGTTGCCCGGCTGGCGCACCTGGAGGTTGATCGCGGCCGTGACGCGCGCGCCCGGCGTCGCCGTGCCGGTGAGGTGCGCGCCCGCCACGCGCTCGAAGAGCTTCAGGCGCGACTGCACGTTGAGGTCGTAGGCGTTGGTGTCGGAGGCGACGCTGAGCACCGTGCCGGGCTGATAGCGCGACGCGGCGACGGGATCGATGTTCACGGGGCAGCTCCCACTCCGCACGATGTCGTGGAAGCAGCGCACCTGGCCGTTCTGGTCCACCACGTCGCCCATGAGGTTGTAGCCCGGGTCCTCCCAGACGAGGCGGTAGTGCGAGAGGTCCGCGCCGTCCTGGTCGTAGAGCCGGCCCATCATGCTCTCGGTGTACTCGGGGCCGGGCGTGTAGAGCTGTTTGCTGGTGCCATCCGCCATCTGATAGCTTTTCTGCGTGACGAACCCGCCGTCGGCCCACTGGTCGCGGCTCGCGTTGTTCGTGTGGGCCCAGACGGTGATCGCGCCGAACTTGCCGGTCGCCATCTCGTCGTCGATGAACACGTAGCGCACGGGCGGCTTGCCCTGCTCCCAGTCGGTGAGCAGCTTCTCGGCCTGCGCGGGGTCGCGCTCGGTGAACCAGATGGACGCGAAGGGCGCGGCCTGCTGGAAGGGGTTCGCGACGGGCGGGCGCTCGGCGAGCGTCTCGATCCAGAAGCCGTAGTCCCACCATGATAGCACGCCGTAGGCGTTGGGTGGATAGTCGGGCAGCGCGCCCAGGGGCGGCGTCGGGTAGACCTTGCCCAGGTCGACGCCAGCATCGGGCGTGTTGTCGCGCATCCATTCGAGCGCGGGCTGCCACTTCCACAGGTCGCCCGGGCTCGCGGCGGCCGCCGCCACCTGCCAGCCGGGCACCGCGCCGTTGGAGGCGAACACGTTGCCCGGAAGCACGAGAAGGAGCACCGCGGCGACGCAGAGGGCGCGCAGGGGCGTCACGCCGGTGCTGCGCGCGCTGGCCGCCTTGGCCTTGCGTCCGCGCGCGGGCTTGCCGGCCGCCTTCGTGGCCGCCTCGTCCTCGGACGGCGTCAGGCCCACGGCCTCGCCGATGCGCGCGGCGAGCCAGCCGGTGAGCAGCGCGAGGCTGATGGCGAGGTAGTGCGCGAAGTGCGCCTGCGTCGCGGTGGCCTGGAAGATGAGCGCGCTCCAGACGAGGAGCAGCACGTCGGCCGGCCGCCGCTTCCAGAGGGTCCAGAGCAGGAGCAGCGCGAGGATGACCACGCCCAGGTACGTGAGCGGGCCGTAGTTCGCCGCGAGGCAGCTCTGGGTCCGCGTCGGGTCGCAGAAGAACTCCGCGCTGCGCGCCTCGCTGATGGTGAGCGTCGTGCGCGTCACGCCGATGCCGGAGACCCAGCTCAAGCCCCAGCGGATGCTGCCCAGGAAGTTCGAGGGGATCGTGAAGATCGCGACGACGGCCGCCACGAAGATGCCGGCGAATCCGGCGGGGACGGCCCAGCGCGGCCAGCCCGCGTCGCGCGCGCGCCGCGAGGCGACGTAGATCACCAGGACGCCGATCGCGCTCGCGAAGCACGCCAGCGGGTGGAGGATGCCGTACGTCGTGAACTCGCCCAGGTACGTCGACTCGATGACGGGGACCATCAGCGCGCCGGTGATCGCGAGCACGAGCGCGCCGCCCGCGGCGTAGCCCAGCGCGTCCTGCCCCTGCGCCTCCTTGAGCAGCACGACGACGCCCAGCCAGACCGCGGCGATGGCGACGAAGAGGATGCCCGGGGGCCACACGTAGAGGTTCGCCGCGAACGCGACGCCGCCCACGAGCGTCCAGAGCAGCGGCAGGCGCAGCGCGCGCCAGTCGCGGGCCCGCAGCGCGTCGCGCGCGGCGTGCATGCGCTCGACGGCGATGAGGAGGCCGAGCATGGCGAGGATCGCGGCGAGGTCCTGCGGGCCGTCGTGGTCGGTCGAGCCGATGATGCTGCGGTAGAGGAAGTCGCCCGGCAGGACCGCGAGCGTCAGCGTGGCGACGATGGCGCCGGGCCGTCCCATCAGGCGGCGCGCCAGGTAGTAGAACGGGATGATGAGCAGCGAGCCGATGATCGGCGGCGCCCACGCCAGGTCGCGCGCGATGATCAAGTCGGGCGCGCCCTTCCCGCCGTCGAAGAGCACGACGAACGCCGCCACGAGCCAGTCGTAGAGCGTGCCGAACTGCCCGGTGGTCGTGCCGTGCGGGTAGAACGTCCACGGGTCGAAGCGCGGGATCGCGGGGAACGCGCGCACGGCGCCCACCGTCTCGCGGAAGTGGTAGATGTCGTCCGGGTCCTGGCCCAGCGGGATGCCCCCGCCGCTGAACAGGATGTCATGGCCCAGCGTGCGGATCCAGAGCATGAAGAGCGCCAGGACGACCAGCAGCGGGATCTCCCAGACGATCGGTCGGCGCAGCCACGCGGGGGCCTCGGCCATCGCGCGGCGACCCGCCCCGGGCCGTTTCAGGGTTTCCGTTGAGATTCCCGAGCCCTCTTCGAGCCCAAGCCTCAGCCTCAGCCTCAGCCTCAGCCTCAGCCTCAGCCTCAGCCTCCATCCTTTCAGCCACAGAGGACACAGAGGTCACGGAGGAACGAGAAAAAAAAATCGCCTCTGTGACCTCTGTGTCCTCTGTGGCTGGAGGAGTCAGGGCAACAGGCTAGGGCTGAGGCTGAGGCTGAGGCTGAAGGCTCGGGCTAAGGCTAAGGCGGAGGCTGGGGCTCGGGTGCGCATGGACGAGGGCCTGCTCGCCTTCCTGCTGCGCGCCGAGGGGATCAAGGACCGGCCGCGCCGCGGTTGGCTGCGGGCCGGCGTCGCGCGCCCCGAGAGCGTGGCGGACCATGCGTGGGGCGTCGCGATGCTGGCGCTCCTGGCGCCCGCGCCGGGCGTCGACCGCGCGCGGGCCGTGGAGCTGGCGCTGCTGCACGACGTCTGCGAGGCGGCGGTGGGCGACCTGGTGCCGGGCGAGTACGCGAGCCGCGAGGCGAAGCTGGCGGTGGAGCGCGCTGGTCTGGAGGAGATGCTGCGCGGAGCGCCTTCGGCCCTCCGTGCGCGGGTCCTCGATGCGTTCGATGAGCTGGCGCGCGACGCGACGCCCGAGGCGCGCTTCGTCCACGCGATGGACAAGGTGGAGATGGCGCTCCAGGCGCGGCGCTACGAGGATCGCGGCGTCGCGTCCGACGCGCTCGCATCCTTCCGGGCGAGCGCCCGCGCCAGCGCGCCCGGGCACGCCGAGGCGCTCGACGCGCTCGTCCGAGGATCCGGCCAGAAGGCCGACCTACCATGAGCGGCCCCCGGGGGCGCATGACCGAGCGCGAGAGCAAGAGCGGCTACGGCGAGAAGGGGCGCGACTTCCTGGAGAAGGAGATCAAGCACCACGTCGAGGACAAGGGCATGCCCCAGGACCAGGCCGTCGCTGCGGCGATGAGCGAGGCCCGCAAGAAGGGGTACAAGGTCCCGGACGAGAAGTAGACCGCTTTCGGTGGGCCCGAAGGGTCCTGCTGCCGCCGCCTGGAGCGTGAGGCGCTGAAGCTCACGCCCGAGGGCGGCCACGTCACGCTCCGCGCGCCAGGACGGGGAGGGCGCCCTTCCCGCAAGACGCGGCCGAATGGCTCATGGGGCCCCCGCCCGATCCGCGCCGCATGACGTCCGACCTGGCCCCGCGCCTCTCGCAGCGCGCCGGCCTCTTCCCCGAGAGCGTGATCCGCGAGATGACGCGCCACGCGAACGCGCACGGTGCGGTCAACCTCGCGCAGGGCTTCCCGGACTGGAATCCGCCCGCGGAGGTCGTCGCCGCCGCGAAGGAGGCGCTCGACGGCCCGTTCAACCAGTACGCGATCACGTGGGGCGCGCCGCCGCTGCGCCAGGCCATCGCGCAGAAGATGAAGTGGTTCAACGCCGTGGACGTGGACCCCGAGACCGAGATCGTCGTCACGTGCGGCGCCACCGAGGCGATGATGGCGATCATGCTCGCGATCGTGGACCCGGGCGACGAGGTCATCGTCTTCGAGCCCTTCTACGAGAACTACGGGCCCGACGCGGTGCTCTCAGGCGCGTCGCTCCGCTTCGTGCCGCTCCGGCCCGAGCGCGGCTTCCGCTTCGACCCCGAGGAATTGAAGGCCGCGTTCACGAGCAGGACGAAGGCGATCATCGTCAACACGCCCGCGAACCCCGCCGGCACCGTGTTCACGAAGGAGGAGCTGACGCTCATCGGCGACCTTTGCCGCCAGCACCGCGCGTTCCTCGTCACCGACGAGATCTACGAGCACATCCTCTATGACGACCGCAAGCACGTGGCGCCCATCGGCCTGCCCGGCCTGCGCGACGTCGTCATCATGGTCAGCGGCGCGTCGAAGACGTACAGCATGACCGGCTGGCGCGTCGCGTGGGTCGTCGCGCGCCCCGAGGTGATCCAGGCCGTGCGCCGCACGCACGACTTCCTCACCGTGGGCGCGCCGCACCCCTTGCAGATGGGCGTCGCCAAGGCGCTGGCGCTCCCGCCGGCCTACTACGAGCAGCTCGCGAAGGACTATGGCGCGAAGCGCGAGTTCCTCGTGGGCGCGCTGCGCAAGGCCGGGTTCCAGGTGGAGAAGCCCGAGGGCGCGTACTACGTCATGGCCGACTTCCGCGCGCTGGCTCCCCAGAAGGACATGGACGACCGCGGGTTCGCCATGTGGCTCGTCAAGGACGTGGGCCTGGCGGGCGTCCCGGCCTCCTCGTTCTTCTCGCGCAAGGCGCTCGGCCGGAACCACATCCGATTCCACTTCGCCAAGAGCATGCCCACGCTGGAGGCCGGCGCGGCCAGGCTCGCCAAGCTCGCTTAAACCTCGTCGGGGCGATGCGGGCCCATGCCCTCCAACGGCAAGACCGCCCTCGTCACGGGCGCGGCGTCCGGCATCGGCAAGGCGACGGCGACCGGCCTCGCGCGCGACGGCTACCACGTCGTGCTCGTGGTGCGCAACGCGAAGCGCGGCGACGAAGCGACCCGCGACCTCAAGGCCGCCGTCCCGGGCGCCTCGGTCGAGGTCCTCGCGTGCGACCTCTCCTCCCAGGCGTCGATCCGCGAGGCGGCCTCCGCGTTCCTGCAGCGCCACGACAAGCTCCACGTCCTCGTGAACGCCGCCGGCGTCTTCCGCAAGGAGCGCCACGTCACGCCCGACGGCCTGGAGGAGACGTTCGCGACGAACTACATGGCCTACTTCCTGCTCACGAACCTGCTCCAGGACGCGCTGAAGCGCGGCGCCCCCTCGCGCGTCGTCAACGTCTCGTCGCGCTACGGCGGGACCAAGCTCGACTTCGACGACCTCCAGACGGCCAAGGGCAAGTACTCGTTCATGCGCTCGACGCCCCGGACGATGCTCGCGCGCGTGCTCTTCACGCAAGCGATGGCCGAGCGCCTGAAGGGCAAGGGCGTCACGGTCAACACGCTCCACCCCGGCCTCGTGAAGAACACCGTCCTCCTGAACGACGTGGGCGGCTTCTTCCGCTGGGTCACGAACATGCTCGGCAAGCCCGCCGAGGTCGGCGCGGACACCGTGCTCTGGCTCGCCACCTCCTCCGAGGTCGAAGGCGTGACGGGCAAGATGTTCGCCAACCGCAAGGAGATCGCCACCCCCGGCATGGGCAGCGACCCCGCGGCGCGCCAGCGGCTCTGGGACGAGAGCGTGAAGCTCGCGAAAATGGCATGAGCCTCGCGGAACGATATCAGGACGTCGCGCGCCGCGTGGACGGCCGCGCCCGCCTCGTTGCCGTGGGCAAGAGCCATCCCGTCTCTGCGCTCCAGGAACTCTACGCCCTGGGCCAGCGCGACTTCGGCGAGAACCGCGTCGACGAGCTGCGCGCCAAGGCGCAGGCGCTGCCGCCCGACGCGCGCTGGCACTTCCTGGGCAACCTCCAGCGCAACAAGCTCAAGGTCCTCCTGGAGACGGGCGCGCTGATCCACAGCTTCGACCGCGACGAGCTCGCGCCGCTCCTGCGCGACCACCCCGTCCTCGTGCAGGTCGACTTCGGCACCGGACGCAACGGCGTCGCGCCCGAGCGCATCGAGGAGACGCTGCTCGCCCTCTCGCACGCCGGCGTCCCCGCCGTGGGCCTCATGCTGCTCCCGCCGCGCGGCGAGGACCCGCAGCCCCACTTCCGGCGCCTGCGCGCGCTGCGCGACGAGCTGCTGCCACGCTGGCCGTTCCTCGTCGAATTGTCGATGGGGATGAGCGAGGACTTCGAGGCGGCGCTGGAGGAGGGCGCGACGATGGTGCGCGTGGGGCGGGCGATCTTCGGCGAGCGCGGCGCCTGAGCTTCTTGCACGAAAGCCGGCGGTCGAAGCCTCCGACGCTTTTGCACGTTGGCTTGGGCCGCCTCCGGCGGGGAAAGACGGAATCTCCGAATCTCGGAATCCCCGCAAGAAAGTCTTGGCGGAGATTCCGCGATTCGGAGATTCCGTTGTTTTCCGTGCGGAGCGCGTCCACAACCAGAGGGCAGCTTCGGAGGGTTCGGCCGTCGGCCCTCGTGCAGAGGCGCGCAGATCAGCCCGTGTCGTCGTCCTCGCGCCGCGCGATGGCGTCCTTCACGCGCGAAGGAACGCCCGGCCGCGAGCCGCCGATCTGCTCCTCGGCCGGGTACTGCGTGGGTGGCGGCGCCTGCGTCTCGTCGGCGGCAGCTCGCTCGTCCTGGACGCTCGCGCGGCGCGCGTGCTCCATGTCGCCGATCTTTCCTTCGGGGCGGTGCGGGTTGTGTCCGGGCATGGGGCGCGGATGGCCGCGCGCGGGGACCTCGCTTCTGGCCGGCGGCTAGATGCCGCGGAGCTTCATGACGGCTTGGTCGTGGTACTGGTGGTCGGCCACGGCCCAGGCGCCCTGCGCGTCGTAATCGGGGAGCGTGCCGGCCGCCGCGTGCGCCTGGAGGGCGGGCCACTGCGCGTTGAGCAGGAAGCCCATGCCTTCGCGCGCGTAGGGGCTCGTGACGCTGTTGCTCGCGCTGAAGAGGATCAGGTCGTAGACGTGGTCGCGGTCCGCGGGCTGGCCGTTGGCGCGCGCGATCTCGATGGCCTTGCCCGCCATGCCCGCGACGAGGGGCGCCGCGAAGCTCGTGCCGCTCTCCTGGACGTAGCCCGCCGTGTTGGCCTTCGCGATGCAGACGTTGTCGCTCCAGCTCGTGACGTCGGGGTCCGTGTTGCCGGTGGTCGAACCCACGGTGCCGCCGCCGCGGTTGCCGCCGCCCACCGAGAGGACGTTGGGGTCGTCGGCGAAGGACGAGAGCCACGAGGGGTAGGGCGCGGTGCCGTAGTTGAGCAGTCCGTTGCCCGCGGAGACGACCACGAGCACGCCGGCCGCGCGGGCGTCGCGGATCGCGGGGTCGGGCGAGCTGGGCAGCGGGACGCTCGTGCCGATGCTGATGCTGATGACGTCGGCGTCCTGCGCCACGGCCCAGCGGATCGCGTCGTCGATGCTTCCGACGATGCTGCCCGCGTCGTTGCCCACGCGCGCGATGACGAGCGAGGCGCCCGGCGCGAAGGAGAGCTTGCGCAGCCCGCCGCACCCGCCCACGTCGAGGCCCGCCACGAGGCTCGCGGTGCCCGTGCCGTGGCCGAAGCCGTCCTTGGGCGTCGGGCTCGCCTCGGGCGTGAAGTCCTTCCACGCCACGACCTGCCCGGGCGCGAACTCGGGGTGCGCCGCGTCGATGCCCGTGTCCACCAGCGCGATGCGCAGCGGCTTGGGCGTGGTGACGGCGCCGCCCGGCGGGACGCACAGGCTGGCGAGGAGGAGCACGGCGAGGACGAGGACGGCCCGCATGGCGCTCCATCCCTTCGCGCGGGGATGAAGGCGTTCCCGAATCCCTATCGGACGAGCGTGGGCCCCTCGACGAGCCGCGCCCCCTTCGCCGCGGCGTTGCGCTCCGCCCGCGCCGCCTCGCCGTTGCCGGCCGCGAGGACGTTGGTCTCGCGCGAGCCGTCCGGCCGCTGGGTCATGTAGCGCCAAAGGGCCATCGGGCTCAGTCCGTCGTCGCCCCGCCCGCCCCGAGGATCGTCGGGAGCCACAGGTCCGTGTCCCAGCGCGTCGGGGTGCCATCGCGGACGACGGTGGGCAGCGTGAACGTGGTCGCCTTGTCGCCGTAGGTCACGGTGACGGGCGCGGTCTGCGCGCTGGGGAGCACGTCGCTGCCGCCCTGCTCCTGGGTGAGCGCGAGGCGGATGCGCGAGCCGGGCAGGATGTGCGCGTCCAGGGGGTAGAACTCCATCTTGGCGACGATCGGCTGGCCGGGCGTGACGGTCTGCGGCTCCATGCCGCCATCCGCGTAGCGGAGGTCCATCTGCGCGCGGCCGATCCAGAGGTCGGTGCCGTTTGATAGCACCTCGTGCAGCTCGGCCCACAGCAGGCCGCCCGACGAGGTGGGCGTGACCGTGACGTGGAGCGTCGGCAGGCCTTCGATGCGCGTGCCGTTGGGGAGCGGGTCGGTCACGAACGAGAGGACGTTCTTCGTGCCCGGGAGCGAGGCGGGCGCGCCGGCGCCGGCCGTGGGCGCGTAGAGCATGTCGCTGCCCTCCTGCGCCTTCGCGACGAGCTTGCCGTCGGCCTCGGGGTGGAGCACGAGCGGCGTCGCGTCGAGCGGCGGGTAGGCGTTCTCCGGCTCGGTGGTCCAGTGGCCGTGCGTGTCCTCGACCTGCACCGCGGGGCCCGTGTCGGTCTTCGCGCCCTTCAGCTCCTGGTCGAACCAGCGCAGCAGCATCTCGGCCCAGTCCATGCGCACGTTGGGGTGCTCGCTGGCGCGGTCGGCGTGCACGTGCGCCCACTCGCCCACGAGCATCTTCTTGGCGCCGGGGAACTGGTTGTAGATGTCGATGCCCTGCGAGGGCTTCACGTTCCAGTCCTGGAAGCCGTGGATGTAGAAGAGCGAGCCGTGGAAATTCTTCAGCGCGCGGTCGCGGTAGTCGCGGGCCGTCCAGTAGTCCGCCTGCGGGCCCATGTCGAGCGGCGTGCTGGTCTGGCCGCCGCCGGTCGCGTAGCCGTACGCGCCCTCGGGCGCGTGGAAGGGGCCGCTGAACGGATCGGGGCAGGCGACGCGCGCCGCGGTCTGCGGGTCGTCGGGCGTCGAGCCCATGCCCTGCGTCGCGCCGTAGCTGTAGTACGACTCGCCCAGGATCAGGCTGCGCGTCTCCGCCGACCCGTTGCGGAAGTGGAGCTGCTGCATGCTGTCGATGCCCTCGATGGGCACGATCGTCTTGAGGTACTTGTTGCCCGTCGTCGCGGCCTCCCACGCGGTGGTTCCGTCGTACGACTTGCCGATGACGGCGACCGCGCCGCTCGACCACGGAGCTTCGCCCAGGTACGTCAGGAGCACGTCGATGTCGTGCTGCTCGGTGGCGCCCAGGTAGTCGTTGCACCCCTCGCTCTGGCCCGTGCCGCGCACACTGGCCTGCACGACCGCGTAGCCGTGCGGCACGAGGTTGTCGATGAGGAACTTGCCCAGCCGCACGTGCGCGGGCGTGCCGACGTCGTCGTCCAGCTCGCCGTAGTAGGGGCCGACGTCCATGAGCACGGGGACCTTGGTGCCGTTGGGCACGTCGGGGAGGTAGATGCCCAGCGCGAGCTTCACCCCGTCGAAGCTGGGCACCTTCACGACCTTCGCGGGCAGCACGGCGTAGGTCCCCTTCTCGACGGGGTGGCTCCAGTCGAGCGGCTTGCCCTCCGGCGTGTTGATATCAAACGCGGAGGCGGGCGGGAAGGGCAGGCCCGCGGTCGTGGCAGGCGTCGCGCCCAGCGCCGCGGCGGGCGGCTGCTTCGAGGCCGAGAGACAGCCCGCGACGAGGAGGAGCCCGACGAGGGCGAAGGCCAGGAAGGCGCGCATCGCATGGGACCTCCGGACCCGGCCCTTCAGGATTGTGGTGCCGCGGGTGTGCACCCGATCCCGGGCGCGTTCTGGGCCGCGGCAGTCTTGACCGGCTTGACTGCGCTTCGCTTGCCGCCAACACGCCATGACGCCATCACCTCGCGTGTTGGCGTGGTCGCGTGTTGGCGGCAAGCGAAGCGCGGTGAGGCGCGCGAGCCGAAGAACCGCGCGGCAGAGCCCACGGCCCAGGGCTAGGTCTTGCGGACGAGCGCCACCGCGATGCCCACCGCCGCCGCGCCCAGGAGTGCGAGGAGGGTGGCGGCGACGCCGAGCCCCGCGACGCCCTTGCCGGCGGGCGCGCCCGCGAGCGCCAGCGGGCCCACGAGCGTCTGCGCGGCGGCGAACTGGAGCTTGGCGGTCGCCGCGCCGGTGGCGGCGGGGCCGGGGTTCGTCGCGTGGACGACGTAGACCTTGGTGCCGTTCGCGTCCTGGGTCTCGGTGGTGAGCGTGACGCCGGGCTGGTCGGAGGCCAGCGTCAGCGTGGGGGCGGGCGCGCCGGCCGCGGCGGGGAAGGCGTAGACGCCGACGATCGCGCCGGCGGGCGCCTGCGGGATCTCCAGCGCGTCGTGGATCTCGTAGGTCTGCGCGACGGTCGTCGTGTTCGCGCCCACTCCGAAGGTGAACGCGCGCACGGTCGGGGAGAAGGCGAGGCCGGGGAGCGTGGGCTCGACGTAGACGAAGGCGCGGTAGACGCCGGCCTCCGGCGCGGAGAAGCTCGCCGTGCCGCCGCGCAGGCCCGAGGCGTAGGCGAGCGCGCCCTGCGGGCCGAAGACCGTGATATCATAGCGCGCGTTGGCCATGCCTTCCAGCTTGGGCGTGACGTCGCCCGGCTTCCAGGGCGCCAGCGCCGCGAAGGGGAGCGTGACGTTGTGCCCCGCGCCGGTGAGCGTCTGGGCCGTCCAGTCGGGCGCGCCGTCGGCGTGGTTGCGCGTCTGCGGCGCGGTGGCGTAGGCGACCTCGATCTTCGTGTCCCACGCGCTGCCCGCCGGGACGCCGGCGCCCTGCACGCGGATGGTGTACCAGCCCTCGACGGGGACGCTGCCCACGCGGAGCGGCTTGGAGGGCGTCTGCACGGGGTCGACCGACGCGGTCTGGAGGACCTTGCCCTCGGGGTCGAGGAGCTGCATGTTGAGGCTCGCGGCGCCGCGGTCGAGCGACTGGCCGGGCGTCTCCAGCGTCAGCGTGGCGGTCACGGCCTGCGCGCTGTCGAAGACGAAGAAGGGCACGTCGCGCTGGAACTGGTTGAGCGCGTTGAGCGCGTCGGCGCTGCCGCCGGGCGCGGGCACCAGGCCCTGGTCGACGACGGCGTAGTCCTTGGGGAAGCTGAACCCCTCGGGCTTGACGTCGCCCGCGACGAAGCTCACCGGGATCGTGACGGGCGGCGTCGCGCCCTTGGCGTCGGGGAGGAGCGTGAACGTCGCGGTGGTGAGGCCGGGCCGCGCGAGCGTGGCGGTGAACTGCACCTTGCCGCCGGCGGCGTCCATCGGCTGCGTGGCGTAGACGAGGTCGCCCGCCTCGTCGTGGAGCGCGGCGACGACCTTGCCCGCGGGCGCGGGGTCGATCTGCGCGCTGAAGACCTGCGGGACCCAGAAGCTCGTCTTGGCGGGCGGCGTGAGCGTGACCTTCTCGCCGGCGGCCTGTCCGGTGGCGGGGGCCGCGGTGAAGTTGGCGACGGGCGTGACCGCGTACACGTCGGGCGTCAGGTCGCCGTCGTGGAGCGGGTTCTCGGGCGCGACGCGGAACTCCTTGATGCCGTAGCCCGACTGGTAGAGGCTGTTCTCGCTGCTCTTGGCGAAGACGAGGAGCTTGGCGTAGTCGTAGCCGTCGCGCAGCACGGCGCGGTCGACGAGCGTGATGCTCACCGTGACGTCGAACTGCTGGTCGTACATCGCCTCGGGACCCGCGGCGTTGGTGGGGTCCGGCTGCACGCTCGTGGGGTTCTGCGTGTTCACGGTGAGCGCGTCGGGCTGGACCTTCATGTCGACCCACGCGGGCTTGCGCGGGAACTCGAACGTGATCTGGATGGGGTCGGTGGGCGCGACGGGGGCGTAGCCGTCGCCGAGCATGCGGAAGCTCCAGTCGACCTTGGCGTGGATCTGCACGGTCTTGTTCGCCGTCAGGTTCGTCATCGACGGGCCTGCGGACGTGATCGTGATGACGGGGTAGATGCGGCCGCAGGGGACGCCGCCGAGCGAGACGCCCGAGGTCGCGCAGGCCGACGCGGCGGGGACCAGGGACGCCAGCGGCGCGGCCAGGAGAAGCGCAAGGACCAGGAGCGCGGCGCGTGACACGGCAGAGTCCCGGGTCGCGCGAGCGGGAGGGCTCCTTAAAGGCGTTGCTGCAAACCCCTGCTGCAAGAAGCGCCAAATACGCCGCGCCCGGCTCGGGGGGCCGTGCGCGCCCTTGCCCTCGCCTTCGTCCTCGCCCTCCTCGCGGGCTGCGTCTCCACCGTGCCGGGCTCGACGCCCGCACCGGGCCCCGCCGCGGGGCAGGACGTGACGCTGGGCGCCACGCGCGTGCACGTCGAGGCGCACGCGGCCGGCATCTCGCGCATCCTCCTGGCCGAGGGGAGCGCCGCGCAGGTCACGTTCCCCGAAGGCTACCTCGTCCAGGACGAGAAGGGGGAGCTTCACCCCGCCAAGGGCGCGGTGGACGTGACGCCCGGCAAGGCCGTGCGCTTCCTCCCGCCCTGGAACGTGACGGGCCTGCCGGTGCCCACGCTCTCCGCCGACGGGAAGACGGCGCCGCTCGACCTCGCGTTCGACGAGGGGCACCACCTCGCCTCGGGCGAGGAGGCCATCGCGCTGGAGAAGGTGCAGCGCGCGCAGTTCCCGCACCGCACGCCCGGCATGCCCAACTACGCCAAGGCCGAGGCCTACTTCGCCGACTTCTTCAAGAAGCTCAACTACACCGTCGAGGTCAACGCGTACCCCGGCGACGACCAGAAGATCCCCCTGGGCGACCAGCCGGGCCCCGGCAGCGCGGAGAGCGTGCTCGGTTACAAGATGGGCACGACGAAGGCGGATCGCTATCTCGTCTTCGGCGGCCACTTCGACGTCGTCGAGGGGACGACGGAAGGCGCGTTCGACAACACGGCGGGCGCGGTCGCCACGCTCGCGATGGCGGAGGCGTTCGCCAACCTCACCACCGAGCACAGCATCGTCTTCGCCGAGTGGGGCGGCGAGGAGGACGGCACCGTGGGCAGCGCCGCGTGGCTCGCCGCGCACCCGCAGATGGTCCCGCAGATCGACGGCTACGTGAACTTCGACGTCGTGGCGCTCGCGTACCCCGCGCCCAAGCCCGAGCCCGCGCCCATCGTCGTGACCGCCGCGCCCGACGGCCCCGTCGCCGACGCGCTCCACGCCGACGCGGCCATGATCGAGAAGACCTACGCCCGCACCGGCGCCAAGCTCATCATGGAGGACTGGGCGAAGAACCAGGCCACCGGCACGCTGGGCCTGGGCGGCGCGGGCGTCAACGCGCAGAGCGACCACACGCCCTTCGCCGCGCACGGCATCCCGAGCTTCTTCCTCTTCACGAGCCGCGTGCCCGACGTCTTCGCCATCATCCACAGCCCCAAGGACACGCTCGACAACATGACGCGTTACTCGCTCCTGGGCATCCAGGGCATCGGCCAGGAGCTGACGCCCGCCGAGACGGCCGAGGGCGAGGCGCTCCTCGCGCGCAGCTTCGAGGCGCAGATGGTCCCCATGTTCGACTGGGTCGTGCTCGTGGACGACGGGACGATCGCGTTGCCCGTGGCCGCTCCGGGCTTGCAGGTCTGATGGTTCCGACTGCCAGCCACAGAGGACACGGAGGACACAGAGGCGGCTTTTCTCCGTCCTCCGTGACCTCCGTGTCCTCTGTGGCTGGAGAAGGCGCGTTCACAATCTGATATCACCCTCGCAGGCTCCTCGGAGCACGTGTCCACCCGCGACCGCGTCCGCGCGCTGCTCCTCGAACGGCCGGGCCTGACCACCACCGAGGCCGCGCGGGCGCTCGCGCTCGACCGCACGACGGCGCGCTATCATCTGCGGCAGCTGGCGAGGGAGCGCCACGCCGTCGCGAGCGGGCTGAGGTGGTTCCCGCCGAGGCAGGCGCTCGGCCGTCGGGACTCCGGGCTCCGGGCTCTGGACTCTGGACTCCCGGCGAGTCCTGAGCCCTGAGCCCACAGCCCGGAGCCCTGGATCGGCTCCCGAAAGGCTCTTCCGGAGGACGACCCGTGGGCGACCCGCCACGAGGCCAGCGCCCCCATGTACGTCATCCTCGGCTGCGGGTCCGTCGGCTTCAACGCCGCGCGCCTGCTCAAGTCGCGCGACGAGGACCTCCTCGTCATCGACCGCTCCAAGAAGCGCGTCGAGGACCTGCGCGACGCCGGGTACACCGCCGTCACGGGCGACATGGAGAACCTGGAGGCCTTCCGCCCCGAGTTCGAGCGCGCGAGCGCGTTCCTGCTCCTGAGCAGCAACATGGAGGCCAACCTCTCGGGCCTGAAGCACCTCAAGCGCGAGTACGCGCACGCCTTCGTGATCGTGCGCGCGATCGACCCGGTCTCGGCCGAGGCGTTCGAGAAGGCGGGCGCGGACCGCGTCATCACGCCCAGCGACGTCATCGCCCGCAGCGTGCTGCGCGAGCTCTCCGAGTTCGAGGTGCGCAGGACGGGCGGCGCGCTCATCGCCATCATCCAGGCCGCCAAGTCGGTCGCCATCTTCCTCCAGAGCAACCCGGACCCCGACGCGCTGGGCAGCGGCCTGGCGCTCAAGGCCATCTGCGAGCACTTCGGCGCGAAGTCCACGCTCTACTACGGCGGCGCGATCGGCCACCAGGAGAACCGCGCCTTCGTGAATCTCCTGGAGATCCAGCTCGTGCAGGTGGGCCCGCGCGACGACGTCCACGACATCGTGGCGCAGCACGACTGCGTGGCGCTCGTCGAGGCCTCGCTGCCCGGGAAGAACAACGTGCTCCCGCTCGACGTCACGCCGGACATCGTGTTCGACCACCACCTCGTCGAGGAGGCGGACATCCGCGCGCGCTTCCACGACGTGCGCCAGGAGATCGGCGCCACGAGCACGATCCTCACGCAGTACCTCAAGCAGCTGGGCGTCCCCGTCGACGCGAAGCTCGCCGTCGCGCTCCTGTACGGCATCCGGACCGACACGAAGTCCTTCTCGCGCGACGTGACGCCCGCCGACATGGAGGCGGCCACCTTCCTCTCGCAGCACGCCGATCCGGAACTGCTGGAGAAGATCGAGACGCCGCCCATGGCCGCCGAGACGGTGGACACGCTGGGCAAGGCGATCCGCAACCGCGAGCAGTACGGCTCGTTCATCCTCACGAGCGTGGACTTCATCCGCGACCGCGACACGCTGCCGCAGGCCGCCGACTTCCTCCTGAAGCTGGAAGGCGTGAACACGGTGATCGCGTTCGGCATCGTCGAGGACGTCATCCACATCAGCGCGCGCACCAACGACGTGCGCGTGAACTTGGGCGAGGCGCTGGAGAAGGCGTTCGGCAAGCAGAACGCCGGGGGCCACGCCAAGATGGCGGGCGGCCAGATCCGGCTGGGCATCTTCGGCGACGTGGACGAGAAGGAGGCGCTTCTCCGGCTCGCCCGCGACGCCGTGCGCAAGCAGGTGCTCAACGTGCTCGGCCTCGAAGAGCGGGCCAAGCGCGAAGAGGAATAGCGCACCGGTTTCCTGCGTGCGGGAAGCGCGACCCGTCCAAAACCCGACGACCCGAGAACCCGACGGACCAACTCGGGTAGTCGGGTGCTCGGGTCCCTCGGGTTTTCTCGGAGGGTCACACGCCCAGCCACGATCGGACGGTAGTGACGGAACCTTTTTCCCAGCCGCTCGGCGTGCGCGCCACGCATGAAGGCCTTCGGCTTCCTCCTGCTCCTCTCCGGTCTCGTCCTCGCGGCCGTCCCGGTCCACGCCCAGTCGAGCCAGACCACGTTCAACCTCGTGGGCAAGGCCAACGGCGGCTCCTACGCGTGGTACCTCGACGGCGCCGGCAGCCCGAACCCCGACCTCAACGTCCCGGCCAACACGCAGATCACCATCACCTGGTCGAGCGCGGACGACGTCCCCCACACGCTCAAGGTCGGCTCGAACGCCGTCTGCGGCGGCAACGGCAAGTCGAACAGCGACGGCCCCCAGACCTGCACGTTCAACTCGGGCAGCGCCAACATGGACTACGCCTGCACGATCCACCCCGACATGAAGGGCAGCGTCAAGGTCGCGGGCGCGGCCGAGCCGGCGAAGAAGTCGCCCGGCACGCAGGTGCTCGGCGTCGGTCTCGCGTTCGTGGGCGCCGCGCTGCTGGCGTCCCGTCGCCAGAAGTAGGGTCCCTCCTTCCCAAGACGCCCGAGCGGCCCCCGGAGCCAAGCTTCGCATGGGCCGCCTCCGGCGGAGGAAATCCCGAATCACGAATCTCCGAATCACGAACAGCAGATCCTCGTGATTCGAGATTCGTGATTCGGGATTCCCCGCGCGGAGCGCGCCGGGGCTGTCGGTTCAGCCTGGAATCCAAGGGTCCAAATCCTTATCCCCGCGGTCGTGGTCGCGCGGCTGTTCGCATGCAGGTCGAGCTCCCGGGCATCACGCTGGTCGGCACGGCCCACGTCTCGGCCGAGAGCGTGGCCGAGGTGCGCGACGTCGTGGCGCGCGTGAAGCCGGCCGTCGTCGCCGTCGAGCTCGACGAGAACCGCAAGCGCGCGATCGTGGACAAGAAGCGCTTCGAGGAGACGCCGATCACGGACCTCCTGCGCAGCGGCAAGTCCTCCTTCATCCTCGCGCAGAGCCTCCTCGCGAGCTATCAACGCCGCATGGGCGCCAAGTACGGCGTCGAGCCGGGCGCCGAGATGGTCGCCGCGATCCACGCGGCCGAGGCCAGCGGCGCGAAGCTCGCGCTCGTCGACCGCGACATCGGCGTCACGCTGCGCCGCGCGTACGCCAAGATGGGCTTCGGCGAGCGCATCCGCCTCGCGTGGGAGCTGATCAAGTCGCTCGCGGGCGCGGGCGACGACGAGGAGATCGACGTCGAGGAGATCCTGCAGGAGGACGTCCTCACCGCGATGATGGGCGAGCTCTCCGCCATGGCGCCCACCGTCGCCGACGTGCTGATCCACGAGCGCGACGCCTACCTCGCCGCGCACATCCGCGAGGCCGCGAAGGACGGCCACGTCGTCGCCGTGCTGGGCGCGGGCCACCTGGCCGGCGTCGAGAAGTACCTGCGCGCGCCCGACACCATCCCCGACACGAAGCCGCTCGAGGTCATCCCAAAGCGCTTCCCGTGGGGGCTCGTCGTCACGATCCTCCTGTCGCTCGTCATCGCAGGCTACTTCGCGTTCAGCTTCTACAAGGGCGTGACGACGGGCGACTTCAGCGACTTCACGCGCCACCTCAAGGAGTACGTCATCGTCATGGGCGGCATGTGCGCGCTGGGCGCCCTCGCCGCCGCCGCGAACCCGCTCGCGATCCTGACGGCCTTCGTCGCCGCGCCCACCAAGATCATCCATCCCTTCGTGGGCTCGGGCATCTTCCCGGGGCTCGTCCAGGCCAAGATGAACAAGCCCACGATGAAGGACTTCCAGGGCATCAGCCACCTCCAGGCGATGCGCGACCTCTACCGCAACAAGCTCACGCACGTGCTGCTCGTGGCGAGCCTCTCGCAGCTCTTCGCGGACGTCGGGCTGCTGCTCCTTCCCATCGTGTTCCGCACCGGGCTCCCCTTCGTCCACTGAGGGCGCGCCGAGCTCCAGGGTCAACTTTAAGGGGGGCCTCCCAATTCCCGCCGCGTGCGCGCCCTCCTGGTCCTGGCCTTCCTGCCTGTTCTTCTCGCGGGCGCGGCCTTCGCGCAGAACGCGACGGACAACAGCACGGCCACCGGCAACGCCACGGCGACCAGCAGTGGGCCTACCGCGGCGTCCGTGACGATGCACGCGCACGTCGAGGGCGACACCTACTACTGGACGCAGGGCTCGGACGCGCAGCGCAACCCGACGCTCTCCTTCGCGCCCGGCACGCAGGTGACGGTCACCGTCGTCGACGAGAGCGACCAGACGCACAACTTCGCCGTGGCGCCCGACGCGAAGGGCAGCCCCTACGTGAACGGCCAGGGTGACCAGACGACGTACACGTTCACGATGCCCAGCTCCGACACGACGTACTTCTGCGTGCCGCACAAGAGCCTGGGCATGGGCGGCAAGATCACCGTCGCGGGCGCCTCCACGGGCGGCGCCGCGGCGGGCGGCAACGCGAGCGCGCCGGCCCCCACGCCCGCGCCGACCTCGTTCACCATCGTCGCGCACGCCGAGGGCGACTCCTACTTCTGGACGCTCGAAGGCCAGACGCAGCACAACCCGACCATCACCGTGGCGCCCGACACGACCATCACGGTCACCGTGAAGAACTCGGGCGACGTCACGCACAACTTCGCCGTGGGCGACGACAAGAAGGGGAGCGCGTACCTCGCCTCGCCCGCCGACGTCGTCACCTACACGTTCCAGAGCGGCCACGAGGGCGAGTCGTCCATCTACTTCTGCGTCCCCCACGGCAGCCTGGGCATGAAGGGCACGCTCAAGTTCGCCAAGGAGATCGCCCCGCCCACCTCCAGCGGCGGGGGCGGCGCCACCAGCGGCGTCCTGGGCACCGGCTCGATCAACGGCGACGCGGTGGACCTCGGCCAGGCCAGCGGCGACGGCAAGTGCGGCGGCATGCAGATTCCCGCGCCCGTCGCCGACAAGCAGGTCGGCGGCCCCACCGTCGCGGACTACCAGAAGCGCTGCGACGAGGGCGGCGCGCCCCAGGAGGGCCTCGTCACCCCCTCCAACGCCGACTACGTGATCCCGGTCTCGCTGGGCGTCATCGGGCTGGGCGTCGTGGGCGTCGTCTGGGTTCACAAGTTTTACAGGCCCTAACGCGGCTCGCGGCACGATGGCGGTGCGCGACGACGAGCATGGGCCGCGCATCTTCTTCTCCTGGGAGGAGATCGGGCACCTCGCGCTGGGCTCCACGGTGCTCACGCTCGCCTTCGCGCTCGTCCTGGGCATCCGCACCGGCGGCGCCTTCGTCCTGCCGCCGGGCTTCGACTTCAGCGACGCGCCGCGCCTGCTCTTCTTCAGCGCCATCGTCGTGCTCCCGGCCTTCGTGCTCCACGAGATCGCGCACAAGATCGTCGCGCAGCGCAAGGACATGTGGGCCGAGTTCCGCGCGAGCATCAAGGGGCTCGTGGTCGGCTTCATCCTGACCGCCGGCATTGGCTTCCTCGCGCTGGTCCCCGGCGCCGTGCAGATCTACGGCAAGGGGCGCGACCAGGCGCTCTACGAGCTGCGCGAGGCGCGCCTCCACGGCGACGCGAGCGAGGTCGCCTTCGCCACCGCCGAGCTGCGCGACGCCGCGCGCAACGAGGGCATCATCAGCGTCGTGGGGCCCATCCTCAACCTCGTGCTGGGCTACGGCGCGCTGCTCCTCGAGCCCGTCGTCGGCCCCATCCGCGTCTCGCGCGACTTCGGCAACCTCCTCGAGGTCATCGTGCTGCTCAACGGCATCCTCGCCGCGTTCAACATGCTGCCCATCGGGCCGCTCGACGGCCGCAAGGTGTGGCACTGGAGCAAGCTCGCCTTCGTGGGCATGTGGGCGATGATCGTGGCGCTCGCGCTGCTGATCCTCCAGAGCGCGTACACGATCTAGAACCGGTTTCGCAACCTCCTTCATTTGTTGTGGGATCTTTTTCTTTTCATCTTCCGCGTGGCCGCCATCACGCCAAGACGCCAACACGCCGCGTGTTGGCGTCTTGGCGTGATGGCGGCAAGCGAAGCCGGGACCCAAGCAAGGCACTGCGACAGAGGTCATGGAATTGGTTCTACGCGCGGAGCTTGAGGCGGGCCCATTCGAGGAACCGCACCGCCTGCTTCTCAATGCGCGCGGCCGACTTCTCGTCGAAGTCCACGTCCTCGTACTCGACGACGTTCTTCTCGTGGATCACCTGCGCAGCCTGCTGCGCCCGCTCCTTCGCGTCGTCGAGGGGAAGCTGCCGCAGGAGGGCGATCACGTCGAGGTGCGAACCGCCCACCGAGCGCTCCCCCAGGTAGAACGCGGTCATGGCATCGGCCGCGCTGATGACAGCGTGGACCGCGTTGAGCCCGACGGCGTTCCAGTCCTCGCGCAGGGCGGCGTCCCCCATGCTCCGCTCGAACTCGGCGGCCTTCTTGAGATAGACCGCGTGGCGGGCGGGGGCAAGCTTCCGCGTCTTGGTCACGGCATGTCGCCCCGGAGCACGCGCCCCTCGGCGCGGACGTTGCCCAGGAGCGCAGTCTTGCGCAGCCGGGGCAGGTCGGACTCGGGGTGCACGATCGCCGAAAGCTGCGCGCCGAACCTCTCGCCCAGCCGGATCGCCAGGTGATCCAGGCGCTTGCGCACGTCCTCCACGTCCGAGGCGCGCCGGGTGAGGACCAGGAGGTCCACGTCGCTTCGCGCGGTCTCGTCGCCGCGCGCGAACGAGCCGAAGAGGATGGCGCGCGTGACGCGCTCGTCCCGCACGCCCTTCCTCAGCGTGGCGAGCATGACGCCGGGCAGGTCGCGCTCGGCTTCGAACGCGGGTCTCAGGAGGCGAAACACCACGTGCTCGCGGTTCGCGCGCCAGGCATGGGTGCGGCCGTGGGTCTGGCGCGTGACGATCCCCGCCTCGCGCAGCCGGCCAAGCTCCTGGATGACCTTCGAGGGCGCGCCGCCGGCCATCTGCGCGAGCTGGCGCCCGGTGAACTCCTTCTCGGGGAAGAGGCTGAGCACGCGCAGGACGCGCACGCTGGTCTTGCCGCCGATGACGTCATCGAGCGGCGCAGAGGCCGTCATGGAGAGGACAATGTTCCCATTTATTCATATATGTTCCCGATCGGGGACAGACGGCTCCCGCGCCGCGATCAGCCCCATCGCCACGACGGCGCAGAGCAGCAGCGCCGCGCCCACGAGCTCCACGGCGCCGAACGTCTCGCGCTTGATCGCGAGCGAGACGAGGCTCGCCACGAGGATCTCCCAGAGCAGCAGGAGGGCGCTGGCGCTGGGGCGGATGCCGCGCAGCCCGTACGTCCAGAGCCCGTAGGCGGCGGCCGTGGTGACGACGCCCGCATAGAGGACGGCCGCGGCGCCCGGCGCGCTCCACGCGAGCGGCTGCGGGTCGAGGAGGAGCACGGGCAGCGCGAGGAGGCTGGAGAGGAGGAACGTCCACGCGGTGACGGCGACGGGGTCGCGCGTCGCGATGGCGCGGTCGTTCAGGACGAAGTAGACGCTCCACGCGAGGCCCGCGCCGAGCTCCAGCAGGTCGCCCACGAGCTGGCCGCCGCGGAGGCGCGAGGGGTCCTCGCCCACGATGAGCACGACGGCGCCCGCGCAGCCCGCGAGGATCGCCGCGACGCGCGCCCAGCCCAGGCGCTTGCGCAGGACGTAGCGCTCCACGAGCGCGACGGCGAAGGCGCTCGTGTTCACGAAGAGCGCGGTGCGCGCGGGTGTCGTGAGCGTCTGGCCGTAGTATTGCAGGAGGAAGCCGGTCGCGTTGGCGGCGGCGAGCGCCCAGATGAAGGGATCGCGCGGCAGGCGCAGGTCGAGGCGGCGCAGGACAAGCGCGACGGCGGCGACGACGAGCCCGCCCACGGCGAAGCGCAGCACGACGAACCAGCCGGGCCCGACGTAGGCGAGCCCGCGGTCGTTGACGCTGAAGCTCGTGCCCCAGAGCGTGGCGGCGAGGAGCGTCGCCGTCACTGCCGCTTTCGCGCCCGGTGCCTTCGGCTTGGAGCCGTCTCGCCGCGCCGCAGCGCGGCGACTCCGCGGGGGTTTCAGGGGGCAGAGCCCCCTGACGTCTTCGTCTTGAGGATACCATGCAAGGGGAGCTTCTTGCTTAACGTCGGGGGGCTCCGCCCCCCGAGCCCCCCGCGTGTGCGCGCGCTGCGGCGCGCGCGGACGTGCTTGACCGCGCCGACCTTCTTCGCCATGCCTCACGTCCGCGTGACGACCCAGTCGAAGCCGAGCGCGCCATCGGGCCCGGTGAAGGAGACGTGGCGCGTGGTCGCCGGCGGGCCCTCGCCACGCGCGGTGGTGCCGGCCACGAGGTCGAGGCGGAGGTACGCGCCGCGCGGGTCGTCGAAGAAGTCCAGCGTGCGGCCGTCGGCCCCGTCGCGCGCGGAGAGGATCAGGATCGCGCCCAGCGAGCCGCGCCGCGGCGTGCTGTCGTTGACGCCGAGGTCGGCCGCGTGGCCGGGGCTCGCCTGGCCGACCGCGAAGCCGTCGTTGAGATCGAGGCGGACCGCGGTGCCGTTGCCCGAGACGGTGACGTTCTCGACGCGCAGGCCGAGGTCCCAGAGCGGGTCCGCGTCGTTCCCGTCGGGGACGCCGTCGCGGTCCGTGTCGGCGCTGCGCGGGTCGGTGCCCAGCGTCTTCTCGGCGTCGTCGGAGAGCCCGTCGCGGTCGGTGTCGGGGACGCACGGGTCGGACGTGACGTGGAGCGGGACGCCGCGCAGGGTCGCGTTCCAGCCGAGGACCTCCTCGCCGTCGGAGAGCTTGTCGCCGTCGGTCGAGCCGCGCACGGCGGAGAGCGAGCACGCGGGCGTCGCGTCCATCTCGCCCACGAACTTGCCGCTCCCCGGCGGAAGCTCGACGACGCCGCGGGCGCGCCACGCCTTCGCCGCGTCGGAGTCGGGCGCCAGCGTCACGTTGTGGCCGTCGAGCAGCCCGTCATGGTCCGTGTCGACGTCGCGCGGGTCGGTCTTGAAGCCGTACTCGCTGGTGTCGGAGAGGCCGTCGCCGTCGGTGTCGGCGTGGTGCGGATCGCTCGTGGCGGCGCGCGGCTCGACGGTGCCGTTGGCGTAGACGATGCTGATCAGGTTGGGCGCCGTCTCCTGGTCGTCGGGGAGGCCGTCGCCGTCCGAGTCGCGCGCGCCGTTGCCCTGGCCCACGCAGCCCGATAGCAAAGGGAGGGCGAGGAAGAGGGCGAGGGCAAGGGCGGGGGCTTTCATGGGATCGAGATCCAGTTGAACGGGGGCTGGGAGTTGGACATCGCGGGGTCGGGCGGCACCTGCACGTTGTCGACCGCCTCGTGGTTGTGGAAGACGGCCTCGAAGGAGTACCAGCCGGTGCCCTGGTCGAAGCGCGCCTTGTCGACGTCGAAGTCGGTGGCCGTGTTGCCGTGGCTCGTCTCGACGGAGAACTGCGCGACGTTGACGTCGCCGGTGCCGTCCTTGCCGTGGTACTTCAGCGTCAGCACCAGCTCGCCCTCCGCGAGCACGCGGTCCTCGGCGTTGCCGCCGCTGGCGGACTGGAGCGCGGCCTCGACGGTGACGTGGTCGCCGCGGTCGAAGGGGTGCAGGTAGACGTAGCTGACCCACTTGTCGACGTGCACGCGCGAGCGCGCCTCGACGCCCGCGTAGCGCACGAGCACGTCGTACTCGCCGTTGCCCACGACGAAGTGGTCGTAGGGGACGAACACGTTGCCGGTGCGCCCGCTCACCTCGAACGTCCCGCCCTTGCCCGCCGGAGGGTAGGCGATCTGGTCGCCGTAGTAGATGACGTACTCCGCGTTCCCGCCGGAGAGGCGCGCGAGCACGCTCTTGTCCGCGGCGAGGAAGATCGTCATCCCGCTGGCGGACTTGGGCGCGGAGGCGGCGATGATGAGGTCGGTGGGCGTGATGCAGCCGGGAAGCGTCAGGAGCGCCGCGAGCGCGAGAGGGAGCGCACGCACGCGCTATTCTCCCTTCTTCTTCGCCGCCTTCTTCGCCGCGCGGGCCGCCTGCTTCGCGGCCTTCGCGTCGAGCTTCGCCTGCTTCTTGGCGGCCTTGGCCTCCTTCTTCGCGAGCTTGGCCTGCTGCTTCCCGAGCCTGCTGCGCGCGCGCTTGAGCTCCTTCTCCTTGGCCTTGCGCTCCTTCGCCTCGCGCGCCTCGAGGATCCTGGCCTCCTTGCGCTCGCGCGCGGCCTGCGTGCGCAGCGCCTTGCGCTCGGCCGCCTGGCGCTTGCGCGCGGCGCGGAACTCGGCGGCGGCGAGCTTCGACTCCTCGCGGTCGCGCGCGCGGCGCTCCTTGCTGATGGACTTGTACTCGCCCCGGCGCTGCGCGTAGAGCGCGTCGAGCTGCGCCTTGCGCTGCGCGTACGCCTCGGGGTCGGTGCGCTTCAGCTCCGCGAGCAGGACGGCCTGGCGCGGCGTGGGCTGCACGCGCTCGGGCGCGCCGCGCTCCATGCGCCTCGCCGCGGCGGTCTCGCGCGCCCGACGCGCGACGATGGTGGCGCTGACGACGCCCAGGAGCGCCATCGGGATCCACGAGACGGGGAGGTAGAAGCCCGTGACGCGGAGGATGCCCACGGCGGTGTACGTCGCGGGGCTGAAGGTGCTCGTGACGGTGGCCGTGAACGCGGCGCTGTGGCCCAGCTCGTAGAGCGTGCCCTTCGGCGTGAGGACGGTGAAGGTGAGCTGCTTGGTCTGGTGGGGCGGGACGTAGACGCCCGCGGGCTGCGCGATCTCGAACGTGGGGTCGTTGGACACGACGCGCACGTGGAAGTAGTCGGGGTAGACGCCGTCGTTGCGCACGTCCAGCGTGTACGTCACCTCCTGGTTCTGCGAGGCCTTCTGCGAGAGGCTGCGCTGGTCCATCTCGACGAAGCCCTGCGCGTAGGGGTTGACCTGCGCGACGAGGTGGACGGTCTGGTTCTGAGTCTGCCCGTTCTCGGCCGTGTAGTTCGCCAGGAGGTCGAAGCGGAACACGGCGGTCTGGATGAGCGGGAGCACGGTGATGTGCACGCCGAAGTTGGCGGAGCCCGTGCCGGCGAGCTGCACGAAGGGCACGGTGGGGTAGGCCTGCCAGCCCAGCGTCTCGTTGGGAAGGCCCACCGGCGCGACGCGCAGCGACACGACGTGCGGGGGCCCCACGGGCGACGAGCCCGACGTGCCCACGGCGTCGTAGGTGAGGTCGACGACGGTGCAGAGCGCGTCGCCCGCGCCAGGCGGCGCCGTGACGATGGCGTAGCTCTGCGAGCAGGAGACGGCGAACTTGAACACCGACGACTGCGGGTCCACGGGCAAGGGGCTCTGCGCGCTCGCCAGGGGCGAGACGAGCAGGAGAAGAAGGAGCACGGCCCCGGCGGCCATGCGAAGCGCCGGGGCGCGCGGAGACATCGCGGGTCCCTCGGCTCACGCCTTGCGGCGGCGGATGCCGATGACCAGGGCGACGCCCGCGAGCGCGGCGAAGAGCACGCCGGGCTCGAAGCCGGGCACGTAGAAGCCGCGCGTCGTGAGGACGACCGAGATGACGGACGAGTCGCCCGTCAGCTTGGGGTCCAGCGCGTACGCCGAGGTGACCTTGTACGTGACCGTGCCGACCTGGTTGAGGTAGCCGTTGTGGTAGGGCGTCTGCACCGTCAGCTGGATGTCCTGGCTGATCTGCGAGCCGCCGGCCTGCTTGGACTGCAGGATCGAGGGCTGGGGCGCGGGCGCCGTGAGGTCGCCGGTGACCGTGTCGGGCGTGATGGTGACCTTCGTGTTCGCGTTGCCCAGGTTCGTGATCTTCACGGGGAAGACGACGGGGGTCTGGGGGCGGTCCACCTTGACGGCCTCCTGGAGGTTCACGTCGATGATGCTGAAGTAGTCCGCGCCGATCTGGAACGCGGTGCCGCCGGTGACGGCGCCGCCGGACTGGCCGGTCGTGGTGCCGGAGACGGCGACCTGGTCGTTGCTGAACGCGGGCGCCTGGTCGGTCGTCGAGATGCAGATCTGGAGCGGCGTCGTGCCCGAGAAGGTCGGGCTGGCGGCGCCGGCGCCGGCCTGGATCGGGAAGATGGCCGTCGTCGGGGAGAGGACGACGGTGGCCCACGCGGGCTGCTTGGTGACCGAGAACGTGACGGGCACGCCGATGAGGCCCGAGTAGGAGTCCGCCGAGGCCGTGATGGTGACCGTGGAGGTCTGGCACACCGCGGGGCGGAGGGGCTTGATCGGGTCCGCGAACGAGACGGGCGAGAACGTGAGCTGGCCCGTCTTCTGCGCGCTGGCGTCGGGGACGAAGACGGCGAGCGCGCCGAGCACGAGGCTCGCGACGAGCAGGATGTTCAGGATGGTCTTGATGCGCATGGCTGTAACCTCTCCAACGAGGCGGACGACCCACCTTTCGGGGGCGTATTTAGAGCCTCGGTTTTGGAATCCCGCAACGGGGACGCGACGACACTCCCAAGGTGGTCTTATAGACTTATTGGATGCAGCGTTTTTCAGAGGGCCACCGGGAAAGAGTGGTGCTAGGGATGCCGCGGCGCCGGCGGGAGCACGCTGGCGAGCACCGCCGGGATCGCCTCCACCACGTCGGTCGCCACCAGGCCCCACGACCTCTGCGCCGCCGCCCGCTCCCCGGCCTCGCCCGTGAGGCGCGCCCCGACGCGCGCGGCGTCGAAGGGCGCCATGCCCTTGGCGAGGAGCGCGGCCACCACGCCCGAGAGCGCGTCGCCCGTGCCGCCCACGCTCATGGCGGGGTGGCCCGTGGCGTTGAGCTTCACGCGCTCGCCCTCCGCGATCGCGTCGATGGGCCCCTTGAGGAGCCACGTGCCGCCCAGCTCCCGCGCCGCCCCGAGCGCCGCCTTCTCGCGCCCGTCCGGATCGGTGGGCGCGTCGCGGCCGGTGAGCGTGCGGAACTCGCGCGCGTGGGGCGTGAGCACGGTGCGCGGCCCGACGAGATCCTTGCGCTCCGCGAGGGCGGTGAGCGCGTCCGCGTCGACCACCACCGGGAGCCCCTCGCGCGCCGCGCGTTCGAGCGCATGGTGGACGGCCTTCTGCGCCTGGCCGAAGAGCCCCGCGCCGGGCCCCACGACGACGCTGTCGGCCTTCTTGAGCCACGTGTTGAGCGTGACGCGGTTGGCGGGGTCGTCGAAGTTGAGGTCGTCGCCGTTGAGCGGCCGCACGACCACGTTGGGCGAGTAGGACGCCACGACCTGCCAGGCGCGCTGCGGCGTGAGCACGATCGCGAGGTCCGCGCCCGCCCGCAGCGCCGCCATCGCGCACACCGCCGGCGCGCCCGTGTAGGGGCCCCCGCCAATGACGAGCACGATGCCGCCCTCGCCCTTGTGCTGCTCCCACCGTCCCTGCGGATAGAGCAGGTACTCGCCCGGCCCCGTGTAGCGCGCCGCGTCGCGCGGGATGCCGATGTCCACGACGCGGACGCGCCCGCACGTCGCCTCGCTCATCCCGTCCTTGATATCATGGAACGTGACCGTCTCGCGCGGGACGTAGGTCGTCGCGCCGCCGAAGCCCGTGGGCACGTCCACCGCGACGACGCGCGCCTTCGTCCGTGATAGCACCTCGACGATGCCGCGGTACGGCTCGCGCAGCTCGCCCGAGAGGCCCGCGCCCAGGAGCGCGTCGAGCACGACCGGCCCGCGCGCGAGCGCACGCTCGACGTCGGCGGCCGTCGCGTTGAACTTCACCGGGACCTGCGGCGGAAGCTGGCCGAACGCGCCGCGCGCCAGCGCCGTCCGCCACCCGCCGGGCGAGACGGGCGTGACGACCTCGACCGCGATGCGCTGCGCCGCGAGGTGCCGCGCCGCCACGAGCCCGTCGCCCCCGTTGTTGCCCGGCCCCGCGAGGACGAGCACGCCGGCCTGTTGCGCGAGCGGCGCGCAGTGCTCGGCCAACGCGCGCCCCGCGTTCTCCATGAGCTGCGCGGTGGGCACGCCCAGCGCCTCGGCGTTCAGGTCCAGGACGCGGACCTCCGGGAGCGGGATCACGCGCCACGACCGGCCAACCGCGGTATGGACGTTGCGCGAGGAAACCCGAGTCCGATTCCGATTCCTCTTCCCCGAGTCCGATTCCGATTCCTCTTCCGATTCCGAACGGGACTCGGAAGAGGAATCGGAATCGGAATCGGAAGAGGCGACGATCGGCATCGGACTCGGTTCCGGAAGCCTCAAGCCCGGACCCCCTTCTCGTCGAGCAATGTTCCCCGGCATGGGCGGTCGCGGCGTCGACCCGAAGCGTCTCCAGGCGATGATGCGCCAGATGGGCATCAAGATGGAGGACATCGAGGACGTCGAGGAGGTCGTCATCCGGACGAAGGACAAGGAGTACGTCTTCGCCGACGCCGAGGTCAGCAAGATGACCGCGCAGGGGCAGGTCACGTGGCAGCTGGCCGGCGAGCCGACCATCCGCCCTCGCGCCCCCGCCGAGCCGGTGAAGATCGGCTACAGCGACGAGGACGTCAAGCTCGTCATGGAGCAGGCGAAGGTCAGCGAGAAGCAGGCGCGCGACGCGCTCGACGCGGCCAACGGCCAGCCTGCGGAAGCGATCATGAAGCTGATCGAGGAAGACGCGGACGCGGCCTAGAGCTTCAGCATCGTGCGCAGCAGGTCCGAGAGGCGGGCCGGGCGCACTTCCTTCTTCATGTCCTTCGCCAGCGCCTCGTAGTAGAGCACCTGGCGCTCGACCTTCGCAAGCTCGGCGCGCAGCTCGTCCTGGCGGCGACGCCACCGGTCGAGCTCGTCCAAGGTCTTGAGGATCGCTTGGTCGCGCATCGTCCGAGCCAGACCGGCCGTCGTCCATATAGTTTGTGAACGTCCGGTCGGGCACGCTGCGGCGCAGCCGTTCCACTGCGCGTTGGCATGTGGGCCCCACCCGATTTGAACGGGTGACCAACGGGTTATGAGCCCGGCGCTCTACCAGACTAAGCTAGGGGCCCGCACGCCGCCGAACTCGGTCATGGGTTATGAGCCCGGCGCTCCCGAGCGAGCGCAGCGAGCGAGGCGCGGCCGACCGCAGTCGGCCAGCGTACCAGACTAAGCTAGGGGCCCGCGCTTGCGCCAACCCACGCGGCTCGAATGAGACTTTGCCGGGCGGCGTCGGAGGGGAAGATTCATGCCCGCCCCGCGCGACTCCCCCGACAATCGCAAGGTGGTGTCCCTGGAAGCGCAGCGCGCCTTGGCCGATGGCCAGCTGTTCGTGAAGAACGCGGAGGAAGAGATGGACCGGAAGATCCTCCGCGAGGACCAGCTGTACTTCATCGACAACCAGGTGGAGGCCATCGACACGTTCCTCGCCGACACCGAAGACCTCAACGGGAACCACGACGTGAAGTCGCTGCGCGACAACCTGCGCACGATGAAGCAGAAGCTCGAGAAGAAGAGCATGGAGTTCCTCGCGCAGCAGGAGGGCGGCGACCTTCCCGAGGACCTGCCGCCCGCCGAGATGGCCGAGGCGATGGTCGCCTACGGCAAGGACTTCATCGAGATGGCCGACGAGGCCCTGAAGACCAAGGTCAAGGCCGTCGACCAGGTCGCCGCGTGGGAGGACCCGCTCGCCACGCTCAACAGCTTCCTCGCCGACAGCGAGACGCTCGTGACGCACCACAAGCCCCTCGCCAAGGTCCGCGAGGACGTCCGCGCCCGCAAGATGGAGCTCCAGAAGCGCATCGCCGACGTCGTGCAGGCCTGGCGCCAGAGCGACCTGGCCGGCGGCGCCGACGAGGACGACTGAGTGGCCCGCGTCGCCATCCTCGGCGGCACCGGCGCCGCCTTCGGCGACCTCGAGCGCATCCTCGTCGAGACGCCCTTCGGCGACGTCGAGGTCCTGCGCGACCGTGATATCATCCTTCTCCCGCGCCACGGCACGCAGCGCCTGCCCGCGCACCGCGTCAACCACAAGGCCAATGTCGAGGCGCTGGCCCGGTGCAAGGTGGACGCCGTCCTCGCGCTCAACAGCGTGGGCGCGCTCCACGACGCGATCCCCACCGGCGCGCTCCTCGTCCCGCACGACCAGCTCGACATGCGCTCGCGCCAGAGCTTCTTCGACGACATGCCGGTCCACGTCGCCTTCGATGAGCCCTACTGCGCCGACCTGCGCGCCCTTCTGACCGCAGCCGCGCCAAGCGCCATCCCGCGCGGCGTCTACGCCGCCACCGAAGGCCCGCGCCTGGAGACGCCCGCCGAGGTGCGCGCGCTGCGGACGCTGGGCGGCGACGTGGTGGGCATGACCGGCGCGCCCGAAGCCGCCCTCGCCCGCGAGCGCGGCCTCTGCTACGCGAGCCTCTGCCTCGTCACCAACCCCGCCGCGGGCGTCGGCGGCGCGCGCGTGAGCGCCACGCAGATCCGCGACGCGGCCGCCAAGCTCCACCACGAAGCCCTGCGCGCCGCGCGCGAAGCCGCCGGGCGGGTGCGCGCGCCGCGGACGTGCGCGTGCGCGCGGGCGGCGCGCGACGGGAGCATCTGAGCGCGCACCTGACCTTGGGATCAGGTGCGCGCTCAGATGCCCCTCAACGCAGCGTCGCCACGAGAAGCGCCACGCTCGCCGCCGTCTGCAGGCCTTCGCGCACGAGCGCCAGCCACGCGTTGCCGCCGAGCATCATCATGGTCCAGGCGTCGTAGAGGACCATCGCGTTGTTCACGAGAAGGAACGCCGCGAAGAGCAGGAGGCCCAGCGTGAAGGGGGAGCGGAGCTGGCGGTGGTTGCGCCAGTAGACGGCGCCCAGGGCGAGCGCCAGGAGGCAGTTCGCGCCCGCGAGCGCGAGGTCGATCGCCTCGATGGCGCTCACGGCGTCCGGCCCTCCTCGTCCTTCAGGATGCGCGCGGCGATGAGGTCAAAGTCGGGCAAGCTCTCCTCCATGTCGGGCGTCAGGATGTAGACGGCGCCGTACTTCGCGCCGGCGGGCGACACGATGCGGTTCTCGGTGAGCACGCGCAGGTGGTGCTCGGCGGTCTTGTAGTCGATCTTCAGCATCGCGCTGACCTGGTTCGTGTTGTACGGCCGGTCGCGCAGCAGCGCGAGGATGCGGATGCGCATCGGCCCGCCGCGGGTGCCCCCGAGGAGGTGCCAGAGCACGCGCTTGAGGTTCGCCATGCCGGCCGGGCGCGAAGCTCATGGTGGGAGCCTTGTAGATGTCGAAGCCTCTCGCTGCCCCAGATTCGACCCCGAAATCGTCATATAGCGCCCCCTGGATGGGCCCATCCCAGCCCCGGGCTCATGGTCTAGCTGGTTATGACGGCGCTTTCACACAGCGCAGATCTCCGGTTCGAATCCGGATGAGCCCATGATTGCGCCAGCGAAGCTGGCGCGAGCATGGGCAGGAGCCGCGCAGCGGCGCCGGTCATCCGGATGAAGCCGAAAGGGCGCGCAGCGCCCGGTCGCGCCGCAGCGCGATTCGGCTGAAATCCGGATGAGCCCACGTCGAATCGATCAGAATGAGTGGATCATTCTTTTCACGACCGATGCCTTCTTGCTGTCTCTTGTTACTCGTCGCACGATGAGCCCCGCTGGCCGTGGCCGTTGCGTGATCGCCCTCGCCTTCGTCGGCCTGCTTCTGCCCGCGTTTCCCACCCACGCGGCGGCCTCGCAGCCCGCCATCGATCCCACCACGCTCTCGTTCGTTCCCTCGCCCGTCGTCCAGTCGACCTTCGCGCCGCGCGGCGTGGCGTCCTGCTCCGGCGCCGGAAGCATCGGCACGGGGTCCCATCCCGCGGCCGAGACCGTTTCCGTGATGGTGCGGACCCACGGGTGCCACGTCGCCAGCGCCACCGTCACCTGGACCATCTCAGGCAAGACGTATGCCGCGAGCGTTGACCCGATCACGGGCAGGTTGGGCCTGATCCACCGGGTCGGGAGCGCCTGAAGGCAAGCGCCCATTCCATCCTGCGTTCCAGAAAGACGACGAGCGGATGCTCTCGTACGCTCCTCGCGTCGCATGCATCCCGCCTTGGTCCAGGGTCGCGCGTGGGTCGGCGCCGAGCTGGCGGTGGCCGTCGCGTGGGCGGCGCACCTGCGCGCGGAGGGGCCGCAGCAGCGCTTCTCGACGGCCGCGCGGTTGCACGCGCTGGAGGCGGAGCGGCGCCGGCTGCGCGAGGAGCTGAGCCTGCGCCGCAAGCGGCCGCGGTCCTGATGTCGGGGCGCGGCCGCCTAGGCCGGCGGTCCTTGTCGGGCGCGGCGCAGCTCCTCGTTGAGCGCGTTGAGCCCGCGCGCGAAGGCCGCGGCGCGGTTCGCGTCGGCGCGCCGTTCGTCGAGGGCGCCGCGCAGCGCTTCGACGAAGGCGGCGGTGGAGATCGGCTTCGTGAGGAAGCGGTCGACGCGCGCGTCGTTGATGCCGCGGATGGCGGCGTCCTGCTCGGGGTAGGCGGTGAGGAGGATGCGCACGGTGGTGGGCCGCTTGGCGCGGACGTGCTCGAGGAACGCGATGCCGTCCTCGCCGGGCATGCGGTAGTCGGAGACGGTCAGGTCGTACTCGTGGCGGCCGACGAGGGCCATGGCTTCGGCGGCGTCGCGCGCCATGTCGACGCTGACCTCGGGCATCGCGCGGCGGATCACGGCGCCCAGGGCGGCAAGGATCTGCGGCTCGTCGTCGACCAGCAGGATGCGAGGGTGGGTGGCGCTCATGCTGCTCGGTCTTGGACGTTGGAGCACTTGGCGGAGCGTCCTCCGGCCGCGGACGGACAGCCCGGCTAACGAGACAGGTTCAGGGTCGCGAGGACCGGCGCGTGGTCGCTGGCCGCCACGACGTCCGCACTGCGGATCACGTCCACGGACCGGGCGTCCCATTCGGCGCTCATCCAGACCTGGTCGATGCGCTCCTGCGGGTCGAAGCTGGCGTACGTGTTCCCGGCGGTGTCGTTGGCGCCGTGGCCGCTGGCGACCCATGCGTCGCGGAAGGGCGAGGCCGCGAGCGTGCCGTAGACGTGGCCGCCGTCCTCGTCCTCGCACGTCGTGGGGCACGAGTTGAAGTCGCCCACCAGGAGGCGCGGTCCGTTCCGCGTGGCGGCGCGGGCGAGGAGCGCGTCGATCTGCGCGGCGCGGTCGTTGATGCCGAGGCCGAAGTGGACGCCGTAGAGCCAGACGTCGCGCCCGGCCACGGTGAGGCGCGTCTCGGTGACGTAGCGGTTGTCCTTCGTCGTGGGGAGCGCGAACCAGCTCGTCTCCTGCACGGGCGCGCGTGATAGCACCGCGCCGGCGAACCCTTCGGCCGAGGTGGCCGGGCCGTAGACGACGTGATAGCCCAGCCGGTCCGCGAGGATGCGCAAGAGGTCCAGGTTGCCGCTCGACATGCGCGTCGCGTCGTACTCCTGCGCCACGAGCACGTCGGGCTTCGCATCGCCGACGATCTTCACGAAGATCCCCGGATCGAGCGCGCCCGCGTTGTCGAACCCCTGGTGCAGGTTGAACGTCATCACGCGCAGCGTCGGCGACTGCGTCTCGGGCACCGCCGCCACGGGCAGCGCGAGGGGCGCCACCGCGAGGACCACGAGGAGCGCGGCCACGATCGGCCCGGCGCGCGGCGTGGGCAGCCGGGCGGCGAGGCGCGGCGCGGCGAGGAGGGCGGGGATCGCCACGAGGAGGACCGCGAGCGGCGCGACCCAGGCCTGGTCGCCCTTCCAGAGCGCGCTTCCGGGCACGTAGGCGAAGACGAACCCGAACACGGCGAAGAACTGGAGGAGGATCATGACGAGCGCGGTCAGGCCCATCGTGCGCGCGCTGGCGGCGAAGGGGCGCGACGCGAGCGGGCCCACGAGCGCGACGAGGTCGGCGCCCATCGCGAGCTGCGCGAGGAACGCGCCCAGCGGGACCAGCGAGCTGTGGAGGAGCGCGTGGTCGAAGGCGAAGAGGAGCGCAGCGCCATTGAGCGCCAGGAGCGGCGCGCGGGGGGCCAGCCGCGGGGCCAGGAGCGCGCCCGCCGCGAGGCCCAGCGCGTCGGCGACGAGCACGAGCTTGAGATCAGCCTCGTTCCAGCGCGCGAGGCCGAACGGGTTGGCGAGGATCGCGGTCTCCAGGAAGAGCCACGCGCCAAGCCCGAGCGCGGCGAACCGGAGGCGGGGCGCTTCGC
Organism: Thermoplasmata archaeon; assembly: GCA_034667685.1. Taxonomy (GTDB): domain Archaea; phylum Thermoplasmatota; class SW-10-69-26; order JACQPN01; family JAJPHT01; genus JAJPHT01. Next base: position 95,118 of record JAXDQU010000021.1, read on the forward strand.
CTGCCGGAGCGGGCCGGAGCGGCCACGCGAGCGCGACGAGAAGGACCGCCAGGGGCGCCACGAGGACCGGGCTCGCGAGCGTGGCGTCCCACGAGCGCCCCCACGCGACGAGCGCGACGTCGGCCGCGAAGCCCGCGACGATGCCGCACGCGACGAGCGTATCGGCACCAGAGAGGAGCGCCGCGAGCGTCACGAGGGCGGCGAGCGTCGCGAGGCCCGAGACGACGAGGTAGGCGTTGCCCGCGGGGACCCACGGCAGCGCGATGCGGCCCAGCGCGAGCGCCACGGCGCCGGCGCGCAGCCAGGGGCGCGCCTCGCCGCGCAGCGCCACGGGCAGCACCAGCAGGAGCGGAAGCGCGGCGGTCCACGTGAGGCCCAGCGCGTTGAGGTTGCCGTTGTAGACGCCCGAGACGAAGGCGCGCAGCGCGCCGGCGAAGAGCATCGTGGCGAGCAAGGCCGCGGCGGGGCGGCGCCAATCCTGCATGCGCGCCGATCGGTTTCACAGCGTTTAGCTGATGCGAGATTCCTCGACGCGCGGCGGGGCGGCGGGCGCGGTCACGACGAGGGCGACGGCGGCGACGATCAGCGCGGTCGCCACGAGCGTCATGGGCCCGACGGCCTCGCCCGCGAGCAGCACGCCCAGCGCCACCGCGACGATGGGGTTCACGAACGCGTACGTGGCGACGAGCTCGGGGCGCGAGACCTTCAGCAGCCAGACGTAGGCGCTGTAGGCGACGATGCTGCCGAAGACCACGAGGAAGCCCAGCGAGAGCCACGCGCGCGGGCCGATGGCCGCGACCTGGAGTTGCGACGCCTCGCCGCGCGCCAGGCCGAGAAGCGCTAGGAGCGCGCCGCCCGCGAGCATCTCCATCGCCGCGCCCAGGAGCGCGCTCGCGGGGAGCTTGGCGCGGCGGGCGAAGAGGCTGCCCGCGCTCCAGAGGAAGCTCGCCAGGAGGATGATCGCGAGGCCCCAGCCCGAGGCCGCGCCGCCCGAGGCGACGAAGCCGGGCGCCACGAGCGCCGCGACCCCCGCGAGCCCGAGCGCGATGCCCACCGCGACCCGCCAGCCGGGCCGCGCGCCGCCCGAGCCCCACGTGAGGAGCGCGATGTGCACCGGGACGATGGCGATGAGCAGCGCGGCCAGGTGAGACTCGACGGTCTGCTCGGCGAGCGAGACGAGGCCGTTGCCGCCCACGATGAGGAGCGCGCCCACGATCGCCGCGTTGCGCCACTCGGCGAGCGTCGGCCTCGCGTCGCCCGCCGCGCGGCGCCACGCATGGAGCACGAGCCCCGCGAGGAGCCAGCGCGACGAGGCCATGAGGAAAGGCGGCACGTCGGCGACGGCGAAGCGGATCGCGAGGTACGTCGAGCCCCAGATCACGTACACGGCGGCGAACGCGGCGACGAGCTTGGCCCGCGAGGTCACGCGCCTCGACGAGGCCCCCCTGCTCATGAAGCTTGCACCGGCGGAGGCCGACGAACGCGCTTCGAAAGGGCGATGCATGCGTCAACCGTCGCGCGCGCATGGCCTTCTGTCCCCATTGCGGCGCCACGGTCCCCGAGGGCGCCGCGTTCTGCGCGACGTGCGGCAAGCCGATCCTCGCCGACGCCGCCTCGCCCTCGACCGCCTACAGCATGGCGCCCGAGCAGCCGCAGCGTCCCGCGCCGGGCCGCATCCAGGAGCCCTCGCAGGTGCTCGTGCTCTCCGCGGTCACGCTCACGGTCTACTTCTACGTCTGGCTCTGGCGCGTCACGGGCGAGGTCGACGCCTACGCCAACCGCCCGGGCGAGTCGCGCAACCTCGCGAGGGTGGGCATCGTGGCCGCCATCCTCGGCCTCGTGGTCAGCGCCACCGTCGCGATCGCCTACAGCGCGCCCGCCGCGATCCGCCGCGCCAACGGCGGCGCCGTGGCCATCCCCGCGTGGGTCTCGTACGCGTCCCTCGTGAGCGCGCTCGCCGTCGTCCTCGTCACGCTCGCGCTGCGCCGCGTCTGGGCGATCCTCGCGGACGACGCCCGTGCCCACGGCCGGCCCCCGCTGAACCTGGGCGCGCTCACGGCGATGTCGCTGGTCTCCGTGGCCGGCACGCTCGTGACCGTCGCCGGCGCGGCCCTCGCCTCCCCCGCGGCGCCCTTCAATCCGCTCAGCCCCGTGGGCGGCCTCCTCTCGCTGGCGGGCCTCGTCCTGTGGTTCGTCGTGCTCCACCGCACGCAGTCCGAGCTGAACGCGGCGTGGCGGGCGGCCCAGGCCCGTCCGGCGTAGCGGCAACATTCTTGCCGCCCCCGCCCGTAGCGCGCCCGATGAAAGCCGTGGTCATGGCCGGGGGCGAGGGGACGCGCCTGCGGCCGCTCACGCTCGACGTGCCGAAGCCCTTCCTCCGCGTGGCCGGCAAGCCCGCCATCGAGTACGCGCTCGACGCGCTCGTGGCGGCGGGCGTCCAGGACATCATCGTCACCACGTTCTACAAGCCCGAGCGTCTCATCCAGCACCTCGCGGGCGGCGCGCGTCTGAAGGCGCGCATCTTCTACAGCGTCGAGGACGAGGCCATGGGCACCGCGGGCGGCGTCGCCAAGTGCGCGCCGCTCCTGGGCGACGACACCGTGATCGTCCTCTCGGGCGACGTCATCGCCGACGTCAACGTCCGCGCGCTGGTCGACGCGCACAAGCGCAGCGGCGCCGTCGCGACGATGGCGCTCACCACCGTCGACAACCCCACCGAGTTCGGCATCGTGGGTCTCGACGAGACGGGGCGCATCGTCCGCTTCAAGGAGAAGCCGAAGGCCGAGGAGGTCTTCAGCAACCTCGTCAACGCCGGCATCTACGTCCTCTCGCCCGAGGCGCTCCGCGAGGTGCCGCAGGGGCAGACGTTCGACTTCAGCAAGCAGCTCTTCCCGAAGCTCCTGGAGTCGGGCCGCCGTCTGCAGGGCGTGCCGCTCGAAGGCTTCTGGATGGACGTGGGGCGCCCCGCCGACCTGCTCAAGGCGAGCCTCGCCTTGGGCCAGAAGCACCACGGCGGCACGCTGCGCGAAGGGGCGAAGGTCTCGCCGCAGGCGCGCGTCGCCCGCACCGACCTCTACCCGGGCGCGGCGGTCGAAGGCAGCGCGCACGTCGAGGACTGCATCCTCTACGACGGCGCGCGCGTCGAGGACCAGGCGCGCGTGACCGGCACCATCCTCGCGCCCGACGCGGTGATCGGGGCCGGCGCCAAGGTCGCGGACTGCGTGCTGGGCCGCGGCGCGCGCGTGAAGCCGGGCGCCACCCTCACGGGCGAGCGTGTGCAGCCTGGCCAAACGTCGGGCTGACGCAACAACGATTGGTTGACCCGCCCCGGTTGCAGCCGGCGGCGAGGCTAAGCTTCCGCAAGGCGAGCAGGGGCGGATGCGGGCGTACGCGATCAGCACGTTGCAGCTGGCCGCCCAGATGGGGTGCACGGCCGCCGACGCCGACCGCTTCGGCGCCGCGTACCGCGAGGCGACCGCGCGGGGGATCGCGGCCGAGGATGCGCTCCGCGCGGCGCTGCGCGCCTCGTTCCCCGAGCTGTCGGCCGAGGGGGCCGCGCTCTACGAGCAGCGCTTCGCCGACCCGGACGCCGCCGGGGCCATCGTCCGCCTGGCCCGGACGCCTCCGGCCCTCGAGGGCTGATAAACCCCTCGTGCCACGTCGCTCCCGCCCCGTCCCACCTTTTCAACCAGGCAAGCAACCTACTCGTCAGGCTGACCAGCATGAGGCAAGACAAGGTCGGGGAGCTCCGCCAGCTTTTGGCGGCAGGCTACGAGGTCGAGTCGATCAACAGCGACGAGGAGTGCGTCGAGGCCGTGCTCCGCCGCGGGCCGCTGCGCATCAGCCTCACGTTCGTGGGCCGTGAGGCGACGGGCCTCTTGACCGTCGCGACGCCGGCGCTGGCGGAGAAGCGACGCCTCAGGCACTGGGGTGCGTAGGCTTTTCCATCCACACGAAGGCCGACGGCCGAAGCCTCCGACGCCCCCTCATGCTGGCCTGCGCCGCCTCCAGCGGGAAAAATGGAATCTCGGAATCTCCGAATCTCCGAATCGAGTGGCTTGGCCGAGATTCCGTGATTCTGAGATTCGGCGCTTTCCGCGCGAAGCGCGCCCACGGCAGAGGCGACTTCGGAGGCTTCGGTCGTCGGCCTTCGTGTGCCATCAGGCGAGCGTCTTCTGCAAGGTGGTGGCCCACCCCGCCGCGACGAGGAGCAGCCCGACGCCGATCTCCAGGGGCACGTGGAGCCACGCGCCGATCACCGCGACGAGCATCCCCGCGAGACGCACGCCCTGCCAGAGCGGGATCATCCGATCCGCCGCGGCCGCGCCCAGCCGCGTCGCGCCCACGCGGTCGAGGTCGCCGAAGCGCAGCACGAGCGCCGTCGCGACGAACGGGGGCGCGAGCAAGAGGACCGTCCCCCAGACAAGATGCTGCGCCCAGAACAGGAGCAGCGCCGCGAGCGCGCTGATGAGGTCGGTGGCGAGCTTCGCCGGGTGGACCTGGTGGACGCGCATCGCCTGCGGGTGCATCCTCAGTCCGTCCAGTAGAGGAAGAAGAACGCCCAGATCAGGACGAAGAGCACCGCGGTGAAGAGGAACGGCACGAGCGCCGCGCTGTTGCCCGCCGCCATGATCCACGCGATGCCCAGCACGAGCGCCGCCACGAGCGCCGTGAACGTATTGCGCAGGTTGCGCCGCTCCTCGCGCTCCAGCCGCTGGCCGCGGTGGTCCATGTCGACGCGCACGCGGACCTCGTTGTTCTCCAGCATGCGCAGGACCTTGTTGACGCGCGCGGGGAAGTGGCGCGCGGCGTCCAGCGCCTCCAGCGCGCCAGATAGCATTTTCTCCCCCGAGTCCCCGACGCTGAACGCCTCCTTGCGCAGGTACTGGAAGACGTAGGGCTCCAGCACGTCCACCAGCTCGTAGCGCGGATCGAGCTTCTTGCAGAGCCCCTCGAACTGGAAGAGCGCCCGCGTGATGAGCATGAAGTCGGGCGGAAGCAGCATGTTGTGCTTGTTCGCCACGTCGAGGATCATCTCCAGCACGACCGGATCGCCCACGCTGGCCCGCTCGCGCTCGTGGTAGTCCATGATGCGCTCCATGTCGCGCATCAGCTCGCCCATGTCCACGTCGTTGCCGTGCCGGCAGATGTCGAGCAGCGCCTGCGCCACGCCGTCCAGGTCGCTGCGCACGAAGCCCAGGATCAGCGCCAGGATGCGCTCCGACCGGCGGCGGCTGACCGAGCCGACCGCGCCCCAATCGAGGAACGCGACCTGGTCGCTCCCCATCGCCATCAGGTTCCCCGGCGAAGGATCGGCATGGAAGAAGCGGACCTCGAAGATCTGCTTCGCCATCGCGTACGTGATGATCCGCGCCAGGCGCTTCCCGTCGAGCGCCTTGAGCTCCGGATTGTCGAAGTCGCTGAACTTGACGCCCTCGATGCGCTCCAGCGTCAGCACGCGGCGCGACGAGGCGTGCCAGTAGACCTGCGGGATCTTCACCGTCGCGTCGTCCTCGAACGCATCGCGGATCCGCTGGACGTTCTTCGCCTCGTTCCGGTAGTCCAGCTCGCGGTAGAGCATCTGCTGGACCTCCAGGAGGTGCTCGCGCGGCTGCCAGACGCGGCTCGCCGCGAACAGGTTCTCCACGAAGCGCACCATCGGCTCCATGATCTCGAAGTCGACGCGCACCCGCTCCTCGATCCCCGGATGCTGCACCTTCACCGCCACGCGCTCGCCCCCGCGCAGCGTCGCGAAATGCACCTGCCCCACCGACGCCGAGGCGATGGGCACCTCGTCGAACTCCTCGAAGAGCTCCTTCATCGGCCGCCCCAGCTCCGACTCGATAAGCGCCTTGATCGCCGGGAACGGCGAGGCCGTCGTGCGGTCGTAGAGGTGGCGGAACTCGTCGAGGAACGGCTTCGAGACGAGATCCGGACGCGTGCCGAGCAGCTGCCCGATCTTGATGAACGTCGGACCCAGCTGCTCCAGCATCCGACGCACCCGGCGCGGCGCATCCGCCGGGACGACGAGCTCCATCGTGCCCACCACGTCGCCGGGCACGCGCTCCGCCCGCGCCACGTCGCGCATCATGCGGAAGAAATCGTTCTCATAGAGCACGCGGCTGATCTCGACCGTCCGCTGCAGCTTCGAGATCTTCCGCTGCTTCTCCTCAGCGGCGGACGCGGCTACGTCGCTCGACGCGCGCTCGTCCGCCATGGCGGGCCGAAGATGGATCGGCCCCGTTCAAAGGTTTCTCTACTCGCTCTTCTTGCCCGACTTCTTGCGCGACGCGGGCTTCTCGTCCGCGGTGGACGAGCCGCCGTTGTCGTTGCCCATCGGGAGCTCGCCAGGCGCGCTGCCCGCCGCCGGCTCGCCCGACGCCGTCGTCGTGCCCTCCTCGCGCTTCTCGCGCCGCAGGAAGCTGGGCGCGCGCTCGCCGAACTCGGCCTCCAGCTTCTCCACGCGCGCCTCGAACTCGCGCGTGAGCTGATCCATCCGCTTCTCCAGCTCGCCACGCGCCTTCTGGTACGTGTCGAGCGCGCGCGGCAAGACCTTCTCGTTGATCTCCGCGACCTGCTTCTCCGCCACCTCGCGCTGCGCGGCGACGAGCGCCTTCAGATCCTCCAGCATCTGGTTGCTGACCTCGCGCGTCACCTGCGCGGTCGGGCGGCGCACCACGAAATACTGCGCGTGCGGCTCCAGGTTCACGATCTGGCCCCACTCGTTGGCCTCCGTCGCGTGGACGAGGTCGGCAGGGCTGGTCTTGCGGGCAGGCGGAACGGTGGCGGTGGGGGCGGTCATGGGGATCACTCGGTGGACTTGGACGGGGACGCAGGCTTCTCGTCGGAAAGCGCGATCTCGACCTTCTCCTCGACGCGGTCGATCTGCTCGCCGACCCAGAACTCGACCTTCTCGTAGAGGCCCTGGAAGGAGCGCGGCGCGTTCTTCGCCAAGAACTCCTTCGTGGCCCGCTCCGGCGTCTCGAAACGACGCTTCAGGTCCTTGTACTGCTGGAACGCGACCTTCATGTGCTCGTTCGTGGCGACCTGGATCTCGCGCACCAGATCCTTCGCGCCCAGCTTCACGTCGGTCTGCTCGCCCGGAAGGATCACAAGGACCTCCTGACCCGCATACTCGGTGAAACCGGAGATCTGGCCGTTGGGGCTGACGCGCTTGGTCCCGAGGACCTTGCCGTTGCCAATGTCGATCTTCATGGAGCGCACGACGCTGCGCCATTGTGGGTGGCACAATGATGCACGTGCTCGTAGGGTCAGGGGGTAGAAAAGGATTTCGCGTCAGGCGGCAGCGCGTGGCCACACGCGGCGCCGCTTTGCGCGACCCGGCGCCGCTCGCGCCCACCCGGCGCTGTCTTGCGCCACGCGGCGCCGGGTGGCGCCACGTTCACCAGCGTTGCTATAGAGCGCAGCACCTGGCTGGACCTCGCCCAGCCCGGCGCCGGGTGCACGCAGGAGGCGCCGGGTCGATCAGCGCGCCCCGCGCGTCTCTTCGCCCGGCCCGCGCGCGAGGTGCAGCTCGAACGCGCTGACGGGGTGCGAGAGGCCGAAGGCGTCTAGCACGGCGGGGTGGATCTCGCCGAAGACGCCGCGTTCGGGGATGCCGGCGCAGCGTCCTTCGACGAAGGCGGGGTCGTCGACCTTCTCGATGGTGAGGTTCCACTTGAGGTCGCGGGCGAGGGCTTGGACGATGCCTTTCATCTCGCTGAAGTTGGAGCGGCCTTGGATCAGGACGCCGGCGATGCGGCGTTCGTTGACGATTCGGCCGAACTCGCGTTCGGCCTCTCCGGCGGGGCCCTCCCGGCTGGTGCCGGGCCCTTCCCGCCGGACGTGGCCGTGGGCGTCGACGTGCGTGACCATGCCGACCTCGAAGAGGCGTTGGGGGAGGTCGCGGTGGGCGTTCTTCTTGAGGATCTCCAGGAGCGAGGGCAGGAGCGCGACGCGCAGCATGGTGAAGTCCTCGGTGGCGGGGTTCTTCACGTCGACGTGGCGCGTGGGCGGGCGGCGCATCTGCTCGTACTGGGCGCGCGGGTTGGAGAGGGTGAGGCTGAGCGTCTCGAGGAAGCCGAGTCCGGTGAGGCTGGTGCGGGCGCGCTCGCTGGTCTCGCTTTCGGGGAGCTGGGCGCCGGCGGTGACGCTGCGCAGCGGGAGGGGGGCGAAGGCGTTGATGCCGTGGCCGATGGCGACGTCTTCCATGAGGTCGGCGGGGTGGAGGACGTCGGCGCGGTAGGCGGGGACTTCGACGTGGACGCGCTCGGGGTCGAGGGGGCGGGCGCCGTGGCCGAGGCGTTCGAGGCGGGTGGCGACGCCGGCCGCGTCGAGGTCGGTGCCCAGGCGGCGGTTGGTGGCGGCGACGGAGAGCTCGCGCGTCTCGGGCGTGAGGTCGGGCGTGGCGCGGGCGCCTTGGTGGGTCTGGATCTCGACGCTTTCGATGTGGCCGCCGGCTTCGGCGAGGGCGGTGACGATCATGTTGAGCGCGCGCTCGACGGCCCAGCGGTCGGTGCCGGTGACGTCGACGAAGACGTCGTGGGTCGCGGTCGTGACGGCCGTGCGCTGGGCGTTGATGAGCGGGGGGAGCGAGACGACGCCGTCCTTCGCGTCGAGGATGATGGGGACGTGGAGGTGCCCTTCGAGGAGGTGGGCGTAGGCCTTGCCCTTCTCGTGGTCGGCGAGGATCTGGCGCGGCGTCATCTCGCGCGGGTCGGCCAAGGGCACGAAGCGGATCGCGTCGAGGGCGACCGTCTGATAGCGGAAGGGGGGCGCGAGGGGCTTGGCGTCGTGGATGCCGATGGCGACGCGGCGGCGGCGGGCGCCCAGGCCCCAGTGGAGGTCCTCCTGGAGGTCGATGAGGGCGTCGAGGCGCGCCTGCGTGATGGTGACGCCGCGCACGAAGGCGGCGACGATGTGCGGGCGCACCTTCTCGACCGAGGGATCGACGCGGACGCTCTGCGTGCCCTTGCGGACCTCGTAGCGCCTCAGGCCGGGCTCGACGCCGTACCAGGCGCGCAGCGCGCGGGCGATGCCTTCGACGGTGTAGAGGTCGGGGCGGTTGGGGAAGAACTCGACGGCCCACGTCTCGCCGGTGGCGTCCTCGACGTCGGCGCCCAGGAGCGGGATGGTCTTCGCCAGCTCAGGGCGCGGCACGGGCTTGCGCAGGAGGCGCTCGAGCTCCGCGATGTCGAACCGGATGACGGGCACGCGAGCGGGACGTGGGAAAGCGGCCATAAGGGTTGGGTCATGGGTTGCGCCTGACATCTGCGGGGCGCTCGCCAGCCGAGGCGACACCGGGATGCATGCCACGCGGCGTTGCGGGGCCGGTGCCCGACATGGCGACCCCGACCTTCGACCCGACCCGCTACGTGAAGGACTTCGAGACGGCGTGGAACGCCAAGGACCTCGACGGCGCGGTGAAGCACCACGCCGACAACGTCGAGCAGCAGGACCCGCTCGGCGGGCAGCCGATCCACGGCAAGGACAAGGCCCGCGAGAACGCGCGCGGGTGGTTCGACGCATTCAGCGAGATGGAGATGCGCGTCGTCCAGAGCGCCGTGCAGGAGCGCCAGGCGGCCGTGCTCTACGAGTGCAAGGGGCGCCACACGGGCGACCTCCGGATCGGCGGGGGCGAGACGATCCCCGCGACGAACAAGCGCGTCACCGTCCTGGTCTCCGAGTTCCTGACGCTGGGGTCCGACGGCAAGATCACGAAGGACCTCGTGCTGCTCGACAGCGGCAAGATGCTCCAGCAGCTCGGCGTGATTCCGACGCCCGGCTCCGCGCAGCGGCAGGTGGGCAAGGGCGTCCCCCAGCGCTGAGGGCCGCGCCAAGCCCTTATGCGGTCCAAGCCGGGATCGCCCTTCGTGACGTCCCGGCTGCCCGGGTTCCACAAGCTCAGCGCCAAGGAGAGGCGTGCCCTCGTCGCGCGCGAGACCGGCCTCGCGGAGGCGGACCTCGCGGCGCTCGACGATCCGCTGCCGCACGCGCTGCGTGACGGGCTCGTCGAGAACGCCGTGGGCGCGATCGGCATCCCCATCGGCGTGGCGACCAACTTCGTCGTCAACGGGCGCGACGTGCTCGTGCCCATGGCGATCGAGGAGAGCAGCGTCGTCGCGGCGGCGAGCCACGGCGCGAAGATCGCCCGCAAGCGCGGCGGGTTCACGGCGCGCGCCACGGCGCCCATCATGACGGCGCAGGTGCAGCTCGTCGACGTGCCCGACTTCGCGCTGGCGCAGCGCAACCTCTACGCCACCGCGGGCACGCTCGCGGAGCTGGCGCGCGGCGCGACCGGCTCGCTGGAGGCGCGCGGCGGAGGCTATCGCGGCTTCCACGTGCGCAGCGTGGACACGGCCGCGGGCAAATGCCTCGTGGTGCATCTCCTGGTTGACGTGCGCGACGCGATGGGCGCCAACGCGGTCAACGGCGTGGCGGAGGCGTGCGCGGACCACCTCGCGCAGGTCACGGGCGGCCGGCCGCTGCTGCGCATCCTGACGAACCTCGCCGACGAGCGCACCGTGCGCGCGCAGGCCGTCTTCGACGTCGACGAGCTGGGCGGTCCCGACGTGGCCGCGGACGTCGTGCGCGCGTGGGCGTTCGCCGACGCCGATCCGTACCGCGCCGCTACCCACAACAAGGGCGTCATGAACGGCGTCGACGCGGTCGCGCTCGCGACGGGCAACGACTGGCGCGCGGTGGAGGCGGGCGCGCACGCCTGGGCTGCCCGCACGGGCCGCTACCGCTCGCTGACGCGCTACTGGATCGGCGAGGACGGGCACCTGCACGGCGAGATCGAGCTCCCGCTCGCGCTCGGCACGGTGGGCGGCGTGACCCGGCTGCACCCGGCCGCGCAGGCCGCGCTGAAGATCCTGGGCGTCAAGTCCGCCGGCGAATTGGCGGAGGTCGCGGCGTCGGTGGGCCTCGCACAGAACCTCGCCGCCCTGCGCGCGCTCGCGGCCGAGGGCATCCAGCGCGGCCACATGCGGCTCCACGCGTTCAACCTCGCGATGCAGGCCGGCGTCCCCGCCGCGCGGATCGACGAGGTCGTCGCCGCGATGCTGGCCGAGGGCGAGCCGAGCGTGAGGAAAGCGGCCGAGGTGTGGGCGCGGCTTTCGGGGCGGTGAGCCCAACAGCGTTTTGCACGCGACCGTGGTCCCCGGTGCGAATGCAGCGCGCGATCCCGCTCCTCCTGCTCCTGACCGCCTTCGTCTTCCCGACCGCGGCCGCGACGCCGCCCACGCCGTGCAACGACGACAACGGCGACCTCATCCTCCTGGAGCTGCGCCCCGTGATCGACGCGGTCGCGATCGACACGGGCATCACGAGCGGCGCGCAGGCGGTGTGCGTCAACGACGTGAGCGTCGTCTCGCAGACCGTCGTCTCCACGGGCGCGTTCACGGGCGTCACCGAGACCATCTCGACCTGCCAGGACCGCGACTGCCAGATGGCGCTCGACACGACGGGCGCCGCGATCGGGCCGGGCACGACGCTCTACGTGTGGGTCGATGGGGCGCAGGTGCTGCCCTAGGGCTTCTGGAAGCCCCGGATGAACGCCACGCTGTGCGCCCATGCGTCGTTCGCGGCCTTCTCGTCGTACGACTTCACGCCGCTGAAGGGCGACGTGATCCAGTCGGGGCGGTGGAAGGGGTGCACGACGGCCGGGTAGAGCTCGACGTGGACGCGCTTCTTCTGCTCGTCCAGCTTGGGCAGGAGCTGCGCGTAGGCCCACGGGTTGATGCGGTCGTCCTCCGAGGCGAGGATCAGGAGCAGCGGGCCCTTCAGGTGCGCGACGTCGTTCACGTCGTTGATCATGCCGTACCAGTCGATGCAGAACGCGTAGTCCGCATGGCAGGCGCCGTGGAGCGCGATGCCGCCGCCCATGCAGAAGCCCATGCTGCCGACGATCGCGTTCGGGCCGATCTCGGCCTTCAGCCTCTCGTGGGCGAAGCGCATCGCCTGGGTGAGGTCCTCGGTCGTCAGCTTCTGGCGCAGCGCCATGCCTTCCTGGAGGTCCTTGGCCTGGTGGCCGCGGAACATGTCGATCGCGGCGACCCAGAAGCCCTCCTGCTGGAGCCTGTCGGCGAAGCTGAGGTTGACCGGATCGAGGCCCGTGATATCATGCACGAGCACCACGCCCACGTTCGTGCGGCCCTTCTTGACGACGATCGGCCAGTCGCTCATCGGCGGCGCGAATCGCCCGCCGCGGGATAGCGGTTTTCCCTATTCGAGGCGCCGGAGGATCGCGGGCAGGTCGATGAGGTGCTCGGCGACGGCGTCCGCTTCTGGCGGGGCGGGGGCGCGCGGCGCCTCGCGCGGGTAGGGCGTCCAGACGGCGCGCAGCCCGGCCTCCTTCGCGCCGCGCACGTCGGCGTCCACGTCGTTGCCCACCATGACGGCCTCGTGGGGCGCCACGCCCAGCGCGTCGGTGGCGGCGCGGAAGATGCGCGGGTGCGGCTTGAGCACGCCCACCTCGCCCGAGACGACGACGGCGTCGAAGCTGGGCAGCAGGTCGAGCCGCGCCAGCGCCTCGCGCAGCACGCCGCCGTGGTTGTAGTTGGAGACGAGCGCGAGGCGATAGCCGTCGGCCCTGAGGTCGGGCAGCACCTTGGCGGCCTGGTCGTAGGCGTGCACGAGCGCCTGCTGGAAGCGGTGATAGCGTTCGCTGGCGACGGGGCCCCACGGCTCGGCCTCGGCGGGCGGGACGCCGCATCGCACCAGCGCGTGGCGGAAGCGCGCGGGGAAGTCGAACTCGCGCCAGCCGCCGTCCAGCGCCGCGTGCTGGTCCGCGCGCGCGGCCTCGTACGCGGCCAGGAACTGCGGGAGCGGGACGTGACGGCCGGTCCAGGTGCCGTGGACGACCGCGAGGCATTCGGGGCGCAGCGCCTCCCAGCCGGGCTCCGGGTGCACGATGGTGCCGAAGGCGTCGAAGATCACGGCGCGCGGACGCACGCTCCGGGCATGGCGCTCATGCCGCAAAAGCGATCCGCGTCCCGCACGCTCGACGCGCGTGGCGATCCCTCGCGGGGGCAAGGCGCGCGGTCCGGCGGCGCTCGCCCGCCTGGAGCGCGAGTACGGGCCGCGCTACAGCTTCCTCGACCACGGCTCGGACTTCCAGCTGCTCGTGGCGGTGATCCTCTCGGCGCAGACGCCCGACGCGCTCGTCAACAAGGTCACGCCCGCGTTGTTCAAGCGGTGGCCGACGCCGCAGAAGCTCGCGAAGGCCGACCCCGACGACGTGCTCGCCGCGATCCGGCGCGTGAACTTCTCCCACGGCAAGTCCCAGCGCATCGTCGCGTGCGCGCAGAAGCTCCTCGACGAGTTCGGCGGCCAGGTCCCGCGCGACCTCGACGCCCTCACGAGCTTGCCGGGTGTGGGCCGCAAGACCGCCAACGTCGTGCAGGGCCACCTCTTCGGCGCTTCCACCGGCGTGGGCGTCGACACGCACGTCAAGCGCGTCAGCTTCCGCCTCGGCCTCACGGACCAGACCGAGCCCGAGGACGTGGAGCGCGACCTCAACCGCGTCTTCGCGCCCGCCGACTACCCGGACGTCAACTTCTGCCTCATCGCGCACGGCCGCGCCATCTGCCGCGCGCCGCGCCCCAAGTGTCCCGACTGCCTCCTCGCGGACCTCTGCCCCAAGAAAGGCGTAAATCCCAAGGACGTCGTGCGCGCGGCGTGAGCCTGCCCGCGGGAGCGAAGCTGCGCGCGCCGGAGGCCCTCGCGCGCATGGAGCGGGCGCACGAGCCGCGCTACTGCTTCCTCGACCACGAGAGCCCGTTCCAGCTGCTCATCGCGGTGATCCTCAGCGCGCAGTGCACCGACGCGATGGTGAACAAGGTCACGCCCGACCTCTTCGCGCGCTGGCCCGACCCGGCCTCGCTCGCCGACGCGCCGCGCGTCGAGGTCGAGCGCGTGATCTACCGCACGGGCTTCTACCGCGCGAAGGCGAAGAACGTCCAGGCGTGCGCCCGCATGCTCGTCGATCGCTTCGGCGGCGAGGTCCCGCGCGGCATGGCCGACCTCACGAGCTTGCCGGGTGTCGCGCGCAAGACGGCCAACGTCGTGCAAGGCAACGTCTGGGGCCGGAGCGAAGGCGTCTGCGTCGACACGCACGTGGGCCGCATCGCGCGCCGCCTCGGCCTCACCCGCGCGCAGGACCCCGAGGGCGTCGAGGAGGACCTCGCGCGCCTCTACCCCGAGGAGAAGTGGGTCGAGGTCCCCTACCACTTCATCCAGCTGGGCCGAAGCTTCTGCGACGCGAAGAGGCCGCGCTGCGCCGAATGCTATCTTGCCGACCTCTGCCCCAAGCGGGGCGTCGCCTGATGTACCGCGGAAGGCCCGGCGTCAGCCCCACGCTCGCCGCGCTCCTCGCGCTGGACGAGGTGCGCCCCACGGACCGCGTGCTGGAGGTGGGCTGCGGCGACGCGCGCGAGCTTGCCCTCCTCGCCGAGTGGGGCTTCCGCTCGCTCACGGGCGTCGAGCGCGACCGCGAGGAGCTGCGGCGCGCCCGCCTGCGCGTCACCAAGCGGGGCCTCGCATCGCGCGTGCGCCTCCTCGAAGGCGAAGCCGCCGACCTCGACGGCGTCCTCGGGCGCGAGACGTTCGACGTCGCGCTCGACAACCTGCTGCTCAACAACCTCGCGGAGGGCGAAGAGGACGCGTACGTCCGCGGCGTGGCGCGCCACCTGCGGAAGGGCGGCCTCTTCGTCGTCCACTGCCGCATCGACGCGCAGAGCGAGAACCGGCCGCCCGGCGCCATGCGCCCGCCCGAAGGCCTCGCCAGGCGCTTCCGCGTCGGCCCTTCGATCCAGACGCACCTGCCCGAGCTTCGCCAGGCGTCGAACCGGCGCGACTACGCCCTCGTCGCCACGTGGATCGGACGGCGACGATGACGGGCATCGACGGCTGCCCCGGCGGCTGGATCGCGGTCTCCAAGGGGCGCTGCGTCGTGGGCGACCTTGCCACCGTGCTCCGCGGCGCGCCGCGGCCCGTCCTGATCGACATGCCCATCGGCCTCGCGGAGGGAGACCGCCCGTGCGACAAGGCGGCGCGCAAGCTCCTCGGGCCGCGCCGCGCCAGCGTCTTCGCGCCCCCCGCCCGCCGCGCGCTGGATGCCACGGCCTGGTCGCCCGCGCTGGGCATCTCCAAGCAATGCTATCACCTGCTGCCGCGTATCCGCGAGGTGGACGCCTGGATCACGCCCGCCCGCCAGCGGCGCGTCCGCGAGGCGCACCCCGAGCTGGCGTTCGCGCGGATGGGCGGCGGCCCGATGCGCCACGCCAAACGCACGCCCGAAGGCCTGCGCGAACGGGACCGCGCCCTGCGCCTCGCGGACGCGCCGATCCCCGAGCGCCCCTCCGGCACGCGCCGCGACGACCTCCTCGACGCCTGCGCGCTCGCATGGAGCGCGGACCGCCTGGCGCGCGGCGAGGCGCTCGTGCTGGGCGGCGAGCGCGACGCGAGGGGGCTGCGCATGGAGATCGTGGCTTAGGGGCATCTGAACGCGCACCTGTGCCTGGGCACAGGTGCGC
>JAXDQU010000022.1:0-9664 GCA_034667685.1 Thermoplasmata archaeon
CCCTGGACCCCGTGCCTCGCTGCGGCTCGGCGAGCTGGCGCGAGGGGACCTCGCGCCTGCCGAGGAGGGGGACCCTCCTCGGGCTCCGCCCCAGTCCGCGGGCGCGGCCATTGCGCCGCGCAGAGACGATAGCATCAGGCTTGGATACGTGTCGTCCATACGTCGTTCCTCGCGTCGCAGATGAAACCTCGCCGTAGGCGAGACGCGATATCAGCGGCGGGCCTTCGCTTCGCTTCGGCCGCATAGGTGGAACGCGGTATCAGCGGGTCGTGGCGAGGTATCATCGCTCCGCTGCGGGGACGGCCGCATGGCCGAAACGAGTCGGCCAGGTTGTAAAGCAACATGGTTTCCAAGAGCGTAAGCAAGATCGAGTCGCGGCAGGACCTCGGCGTGTTCCACCTCGCGGTCGGGAACACGGTGGAGCGCCTGGATGCGCTCAAGGCGAAGCACGAGGCGCTGCGCGACGGGTGCGACCCCATGAAGGACGTGGGGATTCGGACCAGCGGCTCCTACGGGATCGGCAGGCGGACCTTCCAGGAGTGGGACGCGGACGAGCGCCGCTTCCGCAGGTTCGTCTACGATGCGATGGCGGAGCGCTGGATCGAGCAGGACACGCGCCCGCGCTGGCAGCAGGACCTCGACGCTGTGCGCGCGAGGCTCGCGGCGAAGGGCAAGCTCCCGCGGGGTGGCCGTTGATGCAGGGGCAGCACGTCGCGGAGGCGCCCGAGTGGCGCGCGTGCCGCGTCTGCGCGCAGCGGCGCCAAGTCGACGCGGACGGCCACTTCCCGGAGCACCGCATCATGCGCGAGCGGTGTCCGGGCAGCGGGCAATTCGTCAAGCGCTGGGACGACCAGGCGGCGCGTCGCGCGGTGTCCCTGGTCTCGCGGAGGTGGGGCGCCTGAACTCTTGCTTCTGGTGCGAGTCGCCCATCGACGTCTTCGAGGCGTTCTGCTCGGGCGCGTGCCAAGGTCTCTTCTTCGTCGAGCACGCCACGAGCTGCTGCCGGGCGGACCTGCGGCTCGCGGGCTACTTGCGCGAGGGCGTTCCCGCCTTCGCGTGCGAGGAGTGCGGGAAGACGATCCTGCCCGCCGGAGCGAAGCCCGGCCCCATCGTCTTGGGACCGGGGGACCCACCCTCACTGGCGATGAAGATCCACGCGCACCATCTGCGGGGGGCGAGCATCTGAGGCGAGACATTTACGCCGAAGTGACGGCGAAGATGATCGAGGCCCTGGAGGAGGGCGTCGTCCCTTGGCGGAAGCCGTGGACGACGATGGGCGCGCACCGCAACCTCATCAGCGGGCGCGAGTACCGCGGCATCAACGTGTTCCTCACCGCGCTCAGCGCGATGCGCGGCGGGTACGCGCGCCCGCTCTGGTTGACCATCAAGCAGGCCAACCAGCTGGGCGGGCGCGTTCGCAAGGGCGAGAAGGGCACGATGGTGGTCTTCTGGGAGCCGCGGATCGTCAAGCGGAAGAACGACAAGGGCGAGGAAGAGGATCATCGCAGCCTCGTGTTCAAGCAGTATTATGTCTGGAACGTCGAGCAGATCGACGGCCTCGTGCTGCCGGAGTTGCCCGTGGCCGCGGGCGCGGCGGAGGACGACCGCGCGGAGCGCGTCTGGGAGGGGTCTGGGAGGGCTACGCTGGGAAGCCGGCGCTGTTCCATCGCGGCGACCAGGCGTTCTACGCGATCGGGCTCGACGCGATCCAGATGCCTCCGCGCGAGTGGTTCGAGAGCACGGAGGCGTACTACCAGGTTCTGTTCCACGAAGCGATCCACAGCACGGGCGCGAAGCAGCGCCTGAATCGCACGACGCTCACGCAGCTTGGCGCCTTCGGGTCGCCGAACTACTCACAGGAGGAGTTGGTCGCCGAAATGGGCGGGGCGATGCTCCTGGCGCACGCGGGGCTGGAGCCGGGGTACGCGAACAGCGCGGCGTACCTGAAGGGCTGGTTGCGCGCGTTGCAGGACGACCCGCGGCTGGTGGTCGTCGCCGCGCAGGTCGCCGAGAAGGCGGCTCGGTACGTCTTGGGCGAGCGCGCGACGCCGCCCGAGTCGCAGCCCGAGCTCACGGAGGCGAGCGCGTGATCCGCAGCCCGCGGGACGATCCTCGGGGAACGGCGACGGAGCGCATGGAGAAGGTTCACGGGCTGGCGTGTCGCATGGCCGTGGCCTGCTTTCACCACGAGTGGGCCGTGGTACGCGATCTGCACGAGCAAATGGGCGTTCTCCTGGCGCCTGCGGACGGGACTGGGGGTGTCCAGCGTTGAGGGAGCCCGCGATCCTGCCGCTGCGGTTCGACCGCGTTCTGTCGCGGGATGGGCGGCGACCGACGCCGGAATGGGAGATGAACTTCCCTGGGTTCACGTACCGCCTCTGGCGGGTGAGTCCCCTGGACGAGGACGAGCTGGGCTATCGCTGGGCCTGGGAGGCGCGCGTCGGAGACGAGCGCTGGGTTTTCGGAGCGGCGAGCAAGGGCGAGGCCGAACTGGAGTTGCGGCGGCGCATCATGCACGACCTGGGCCCGCTCGTGGGCGGGCTGGGGCGTTTCGTGCAGCAGGAGCGGGACTGGTGCTACGCCTGCGGGCGCACGCTGCCGGGGGGAACGCCGTGAGCGCTCCGCGCTGTCGTTACTGCCACTGTGTCCTGCGCGCGGAGGAGACGCGCTCGCGCGGCTACTGCCGCTTCGGCGCGTGCGTGGCCGAGGCGCAGGAGGACGCCGCGGCGTCCGTGACGACTCCGATGGGCGCCGCGTGGGTGATGGTGTGCGGGGAGAGCAGTCGCCGCGAGCGCTGGGCCACGGGGCGGGTCCGCATGACCCGCTCGCGCTGGCTCCTGGAGCCCGACGACTACCGCGCGTTCCATCCGGCGCGCGTGCTGCGCTTGAACGAGTCGGGCGCGACGACGCTCTACCCGGTGGACCTCGTCGACGACGAAGAGGCGCTGGCTGGAGGCCGTTCGGCATGATGCCGGAGGAATACGGTGGGATCGTGGCGCTGGTCGATGCGGCGCGCGCAGTCCTGCGGGAGCCGCGCCTCTTGCCGTTCCTCGTAGTGCCCGCGAGTCCCGAGGCGATCCCGTGCTCGATGCCCGCGGGCTACAAGAGCCTTCGCGGATGCGGCGCGAAGGCTGGCGAGCCCTGCCTGCGCGCCTCGACGTGCCCGCAGCGCGTCGAGTGCTTCCGCCAGATTGCGACGATTCGCACGCGCCCGGAACTGGCGTTCGCGTGCCCGGCGTGTCGTGCTGTGGTCGGCCAGTATTGCGTTCGCGCGCTCTGGCCTGAGACGTTCGACCCGTCGCACGACCACACGCATCCCAGCCGGCGTCGCCTGGGGGATGCCGTGCGTGCGGTCCTCGGCGGGCCGCCGTTGCACGCGAAGCCGGCCTACGACGAGTGGGTGCGGGGCGACCGTTGGCGCGAGGAGTGGACGCGCCGCTTGGGGGAGGCGTACTACGTGCTCCACTACGACGCGGGCACGCGGGCCGAGAAGGAGCGGGCGCGCATCATCGTGAACGCGCACGAGGCGCTGCCCATGACGAGCTTCTTCCGGGGTCCCGCGAGCGTCGAGGCGCCGGCCAAGGCCGCCGTGGTGGCCTCGCCGCTCGTGATGACGTCCATCGCTGCGGAGGCTCCGGTGGAGAAGCCCGCGCCCGAGGCGAAGGGTCCGCGTCAGGCGCGGTTGGAGTTCTGAGGAGCGGATTCTGGTGAAGAAGCAAGTCGCAGCGAGCGGTAGCTCTCGGGCTGCATCAGGCAGCTTCCGGGAGTTGTTGAAGCTCTACAACTGGTTCCTCCACAAGGGGAACCGCGGACCCGGCTGGGCCTACGAGTCCTTGTTGGACTTCTTGGCCGACTGGTTCCGCCTGGAGGCGTTGAAGGCCGACTGGTGCAAGGACCAGGACCCGGAGGACCCCTTGCAGTTGGCCGAGGCGTGGGTGCGCGCGTGGATGACGAACCCCGCGCTGGAGGATGACCTGGGGCGCTTGATGGAGGAGCACGCAGGTGTCCTCACCGACCGCTTGGGGCAGTTCCTCACGCCGTGGAACCTCGTCCGCATGATGACCGCCATGACAAGCTCGAACGAGCCGGTGCCGGAGGGCGAGTGGAGGCAGTACCTCGACCCGGCGTGCGGGACGGGGCGCTTCTGCATGGCGGCGATGGACCAGGACGCGCCCCATGACGAGGGGCGCGTCGTCTACAAGGCGGTGGACCTCGACATGCGGATGGTCCGCACGACGATCCTGAACCTTCACCTGGTCAACTTCTGGCGCATCAAGCACGGCCACAGGCCAGCGCCCTTCCGGGTGATCCACGCCAACAGCCTTGCCGTGGACCTCGGCCACGCGGCAACGTGGCGGCACGCCAACAAGTGGACGCAACCCGACTGGCGGACGTTGCCCCAGAGGCGCGCAGAGCATGAGGCGTCGCCGTCCCTCGCGGACTTTGGGGCTTCGCAGGGCTACCGCACGATGGATGAAGCCAAGGCCGCCCTTGCCGAGGATGCCGCAGCAGCGGCCCCAGCGGCGATGACGGCGCCAAGGCGCGTGCGCGAGGCGGCGACGCTGGAGGCGTTCGGGTTCGACTTCGCGGGTGTGCGTCGAGGTGAGCCATGAGCGCCTTCGGAGACGGGGCTTGGCGGGACGCGCGCCCGCCTCCGCTTCCTCCGCAGGAGCCGGAGGTGCCTCTCTGGCAGCGTCCCGGCTACTGCAACGGGTGTGCCCGCAGCGTGCCCGACGGGGAGGGCTGGAGCGGGAAGGCCCGCATCAGTGGGTTGGACTTCTGGCGGCTCTGTGCTCGCTGCGCGATCCGCTGGGGCCTCCTGCCGGGGCCGCCCGCGCCCGTCGAGCCCGTCAAGGAGGTCGAGCCTGCGGCGTTCGGGTGCCTCTCGCGCTACTGGTGGGCGTGGGACTCGTGGGCGCGGTGCGCGCGAGAGCGCGGGCACGAGGGGGAGCACGCCGGCTGGGGGAAGAAGTGCGTGGAGCGCGATGGCCGGCGTCGCTACATTCCGTGGCTCTACCGCTGGAGGGACAAGGCATGAGCTTGACCCGCGAGGAGCACCTGGTCCTCTACGAAGGCCTGGGGCTCTCCACCGTCGCGTTGCGCCCGCGCGAGAAGCGGCCCGTGAAGCGCGGCTGGCAGGTGCCCAGCGCCCTCGACTGGACCAACGTGCCCTTGGACGCCAACGTGGGCATCCGAACGGGGCGAGTCAGCGGGGACCTCGTGGTCCTGGACTTCGACCAGGAGGCGTTGCTGCGGCGCTGGATGCTCTTGAGCCCGTGCGAGCTGGCCCGGCACACCATCGTGACCGTGACCAGGCGCGGCTTCCACGTCTACGCGCGCCACGTCGGCGTCGTGACGCAGACGCCCGAGCCCGGCTTCACGATCCTGGGCGAGGGGAGCTTGGTCGTCGCGCCGCCCTCGATCCACGCGACCGGCTTCCAGTACCACCACCTGGAGATGCCCCGCTGCATCGCGCCGCTCTGCTCGCTCATCGACGTGGACGTGCTACTCAACACGTCCAACACGACGACCAACAAGCGGGCGGGGCCGGGGGCCTCGGCGAGCGCCACGGCCGCGCCCAAGCCGGCCACGAAGCCGGCCGCCGAGGCGCTGGAGAAGGAGCCGGCGGAGCCGCTGGACTCCGCGATGATCGAGGAGGCGGACGAGCGCATCATGGCGCAGGCGCCGAAGCTGCGCGAGAAGTACGCGATCCTCAAGAGCGGCGCGATCCCGCCCGGGTTCGACCGGAGCGGGGCGGACTTCGCCATCGCGCGCTGCTTGTGGGAGGGCGGCTGGGCGCCCGTTGACGCCGCACGCTTCCTCCGTCGCCTCGACGGATCGAAGGCGAAGGAGCGCGGCTGGGACTACGCGATCTACACGGCGCACCGGGCTGGTCGCCAAGCACTATAGGTGCCGGGCCTATATCTCGGGAGGCACGTCGTCGGTGATATCCCGCCAAACAAGAGGCATGATGATCTTCCCGCGCCAGAACCCCAAATCGCTCCTCAATGCAGCGAAAAGCTGGATCTTTGCCTCTCTAAGGTCACGCTCAGCGCTACGGACATGTTCCTCAGGGCGCTTCCTTGCCTTCGTTGCCACCTCAGAGAATTTTTCCAATACTTTGTTGGAGCCTACGACGACAAGGGAATCACGTAGGTCTACCCAATCCGGTCCATCCATCTGGTCGCCCAATCGGAGGCCCCGAACCATCCTCACGAGTCTGCCATAGACTGGTGCTTGGTCTCGTGCTTGACGCTCCCGCGCCGCACGACGACTTTCAAGAAGTCGGCCACCAAAGATGGTGAGGATTGTTACCATCACGAGCCCGAACGTGCCGACAATCGCGGCCGCTACTTGTGGCTGAGCGTCGCGGAAGACAAACGCGACCGTCGGGGGCAGCGCCGCCCCGACTATCAGGACTAGGAAGTACCCCACAAAAAGGGTGAGGCCCCCCACATAGACGACTACGCCAGCGCGAGCGGCAAACTTGACGCCGCGCACCTTCAACTCCCGCCTCCAACGCTTCTGTAGAGGCGGTGCCGGCTCATCCCAGATGACGAGCCCGGGGTCGAGCGCCTCGTAAACGGCAACCGCAGCTGCTATGGCCAGCAGTCCGATGATGATCACACCGGCGGCACCCGCCGCGTCGGCGCCTACGGTGTCCCTGATGACTGTGATCCCCACGTACATCAGGAGCATCACGGCCAGCAGCGCGACCGACCGCGCAACTTCCCATGTTCTTCTCCCGCTCACAGCGGGTTACTTGAGATGACATGGAAAAAGGTGCTGGAATGCACGAATTCATGATTCCTTGCGGTGCGCTTCCCGCGCGATGACCTTCAACGACGCTGCCTCGCCCGGCCCCAGCAGCCGATCAGTCTCCACGAGACGACTTAGCGCGCGGCCGAAGGCTTCCCAATCGGGCTCAGGGATCATCGCCCGGCGCCTCCCTCAGTGACAGGATCACCAGGCGAGCGACCCTCACGCCGGACGGCTTCGCGCCAGAGCGGATCGGGTGCGACACGCCGCGCGTCGACGGCGAGCTCGTAGTCCGCCGGGGAGGTGAGCACGCCGGCCCGAATCTTCGCGCGCAAGGCCGTGAAGATCAGGTCGACGCGCTGGCGCTGGTGGTCGTTCATGGGCTGTTCGTCGGGGCCCAGCAGGATGCACTCGCGTTCGGCCAAGAGCGCATGGATCACGTCGTGGGGGAAGGTCTTGCGACCCTGTCCGCGCCGGATGCCCATGCGGTCGAACTCGATGCACGCCTGCTGAATGGGCACCCACTCCGCGTCATACAGGAGGATTTGGTGTGCAGGTCTTGGCATCCAAGCCACTTCCGCGGGCGACCACCCGCCCCCGGGAACCGGGGGCGGGTGGGGGAGGCGTTCGCCCGTGGAAGCTGCTGTCCGCTTCGGGGGTGATAAGTATCACTTCCGGTCGTTGCCCGGGCGCGTGGGCACGCCCAAAGCAATCGCTCTCGGAAAGTGATGAAGGATAGCAAGGGACGATTGACCAGCCTTTGCGGGTTCAAGTCCGCCTCCAAGGGTGCCTTCTCAGGCGCTGGTAGCACCCAACGCGCGGTCTATGATGCCCAGGAGGTAGGAGCGCGCGAGGCTCTTGTTCTGGCGGTTGCCGATGGCCCGCCATCCCTTCGTCGGCTCGCGCTGCCGGAGGAGCTGGAGAACGCTCGGCCCGTAGAACTTCGGTACAAAGACGGTCTCCTCGCCGGCGGCGAGGACTCGGACGACGCGGCTCCACTCTGATGGGCCCTTGTCCACAGCCTGACGGAGCACGAGGACCAGCGCGCGGTGCGGGTCCTGCGTGTGCGTCTCCAGGCGCGCGGCGTCGGGGAGGGGCGAGAAGCCCAGGGGCGGGATCATGCTCAGGTACGCTTCGCGGACCTCCAGGGGCTCGGGCTCGTTGTAGTTGTCCCGCGCGTCGCCGAGGACGTCGCCGCGGAAGTGGTGGTTCCACAGGTCGGGGACTTTGTGGTTCTGGTTGAGGCGCTGGCCGAAGTGGCGGAAGCAGTGGTAGGTCCAGCGGCGCAGGGGGTCCTGCCGGTCGCCGGGCACCATGAGGCCCAAGCGTTCGGCGTCGGGGAAGAGGTGGCGGTCGGCCACGTCCTTTTGCTGGAGGGGGCGGCCCCTTTCGCCGATCCAGAGGCTGGAGTGGGTTGGTGTGCCGTTGGCGTCGCGTTCGACGTGGAGCTCCCACCAGGCGATGTACTGCTCAAGGATTGGGCGGAGTTCGGCGTCGATGACGAACCAGCGGTTCCCGCGCCGCTTGTCGGGGAGGCGCCGGCCCTCTGGCGTGATGCGCTCCGGGAGGTAGACGAGATCGCCGCCCTCCTCGAAGTTCTTGACTTCGGGGTGCTTGGCGAAGCCGCGGGCGAAACCGGGTGCGACGGGCAGGCCCTTGGGTGTCGGGAGGCCGAAGCTTGCGTAGCGATCCAAGCGCAGGATCTCATTGATTCGCCCCCACCACTTGGCGCCGGCGGCGTAGAGGGCGCGGTCGCGGATATGGACGGTTCCATTCACGAGGAGGCGGACCTCCTCCAAGGACGGGTTGCGGCGCTTCTCGCCGGTCTCCCGTACGTCCTTGTCCTCCGCGACCTCGGCGCGAATGTCGGGCAGGAAATTGACGGGGACCGCGCCGATGCGTGCGAGGAAGCGGAAGAACTTGCAGATGGCGTTGAGGCGCGCCGTCAGCGGCTGGCGCTTGAACAACTGACAGCCGGTGCAGTGTTTCTGGGCGGCCTCGGCATGGGGCAGGCGACCGGTCCAGACGTTGCTCAGGCAGCGGGCGCCCTCGTAGTCGAAGATGATGCCCTTGAAGCGCGCACAGTAGTTGGCCTCCACGAAGTGGAGGTAGCCCCACATCTGGGGCTTTGTCCAGCGGGCAACGGGTATCTCACGGCCCGCGTCGTCTACCATGTAGGCGACCAGGTCGCGGATCACGCCGTGGTACTGCTGTACCGTCTTGGCGGCGATCTTGCCCTCAGAGGCACGCGCCCACGCCCTGACGAACTCCGCGTTCGTGCGCGTGGGCGTCTCGGTGACCTCGACGGGCACGATCTGGAGGCGCTGGCGACTGCGCGGGTCGATCACGCGCGCACCCCCGGCGTAGCGACGGTCTGCGCTACAAGGCGAAGGTCAGCGACTTGGCGCAGGAGCGTCGCGCGTTCCTGTTGGAGCTCGTGGAGTTGGTCGTCCTTCTGGCGGACCCAGCCGCGCAGCTTCTCGATCTCCTTCTCCAGCCCGGGAACGTAGCCCGCGGGGTAGACGTTCCCGCTGGTCGCCTGGCTGAGCATGTGGAGTAGAAACTGATTGAAGCTGGGGAAGTGCTGCTCTCCCGCCATTGCCATGTACCGCGTCTTGACGGCGAGCGTCGGAAAGTAGAGCTGCACGCTGGCGAGCTTGCGGGTCCTCAGGTACGTCGCCCGGTCGGTTGGGGGTGCGGTCTCGGTTGTCATTCAGGTCTCCTCGGTTCACGAGGAGAAGTACCGCTCCCACGTTCGCGTCCGCCCACGCGCCCAGGCTGGGCTTCCCAGGCCGGAGCGCATGCCGGTACTGTACCCTCTATGTGCTGGTACGGGTCGAGAGATTCATCCGGGAATCGCCGCACGCGGGACGCCGAAACTGAAGGGAAGACGGGAAGCGAGGGA
>JAXDQU010000023.1:0-35339 GCA_034667685.1 Thermoplasmata archaeon
TCTGAGCTAGATCTATCCAGATCTAGCTCCGATCCGTTCTCGTTCACGACTCACGTTCCACGTTCACGTTGTCGTTCCACGTCGCACGTGAAACGAAAACATACGCCGTGAACGTGAACGGCCGGACGGAGCTTCCGCTCGTCCAAGAAAGGTGGGGGCACTGGGAATTTCACCCAACCTGTTCGAATCAGGTAGGCTTTGAACCCAGACAAGCAGGTCTCTTCTACGATTGCGCGTTCTGCGCTCCAGTCAACCGTCACCGCTCGCCAGACCCCGGCCGGGGTTGGTTCGCTCAGCAGACCTGGTGATCGTCATTTGGCTCGTAACTGGAGCCTGCCGTCATGCCTGGTTAGACCATGCCCCCGGTGTGAGAGCCCCGCCCGGGGGGCGGGGTGTCGGGGCCGCGTCGAGGCGACCCCCAAGGCGCCAGAGGCGCCGCAGCCTGCTTACAGGCCACGGCGCAGCTTGGCGGCGCGCCTCCTTCGGCGCATCTTCTTCTTCCGCCACTTCCAGCGCTGGTTGCCCTTCTTCTTCCAGACCCGGGAGCTCCTCTTCATGGGATGATCCTCAAACGATGAGCAATCCCAAGGGGAAACCCCCTGGGGAACGAGTCGGGGATGGCATTCCCCTTTTTAATGCTTTGGACGGACCGCCCCGCGGCTCCCGGGATCGAGGCATGCGCGCGCGAGGGAAGGGGGGCTCACGCGCCCGTGGGGCGCGAGGCGCGACGGCGCGCGAGGCGGGGGGCGATGCCCAGCTTCCAGAGCGAGAAGAAGCCCACGACACCCATGCCGCTGAGCGAGAGCAGGTCGACGGGCGGAAGGGGCATGGTCATGTCCTCGGGCGAAGGAGGATAGTCGTTTGTCGTGCAGATGTGGAAGGGACCAGATCATTTCGGGGATTGGCGCAGCCTTGCGAGCCAGTCGCGCAGCGCGTCCACGAGCGGGCTGACGTGGACCGTGCCCGCCTCGTCCTGAACGCTCTGCACGAAGCGCTCCGGCGGGCCGGCGGCGTCCTGCCGTTCGATCTCCGCGCCTTCGGGCGTCCTCGTGTGGAGCTTCACGCCTTCGGGCGTCTCGTCCACCCGCAGCAGCGTCTCCTTCTGGCCGAGCATCCTGGCGAACGCGCTGATCACGGGGTGCGCTTCGCGCCACGGGGGCAAGTCCGTTCGCGTCGGGTCCGCGGGGCCCAGGGTCCTTTTTGGTGGGCCTCAGCCTCATCCCCTAGCCCTAGCCTCAGCCTTAGCCTCAGCCTCTGTCCCTCCAGCCACAGAGGACACAGAGGAGCACAGAGGAACGAGAAAAGTCGCCTCTGTGGCTGGAGGAGTCGAGGCTACAGGCTGGGGCTGAGGCTAAGGCTGGGGCTGAGGGCCCCTACACCGGGAGCGTCGTCCCGCTCGCCTCGACCGACAGGAGGCTCTGGCCCACCGCGTTCCACTCCGTGATCTTGTAGTAGTACGTGGTGCTCGTGCTCATGCCGCTGTTGTCGGAGAGCGTGAGCGTCGTGCCGCTGCCGGTGTTCGAGAGCGCGTAGGTCGCCTCATGGCCCGAGGCGCCCGCGCCGCTGCTGCGGTAGACCGTGAAGTTGAGCACGGTCATCGAAGGCGAGCTGCCGGCGGTCCACGTGATGGCGAGGCACTTCGAGCCGCACGTCGCGAGCACCGAGACGATGGTCGGCGCGCTGGGCACGCTGGCGGTGGTGCCGCTGGCGACCGAGGTGTTGGCGCCGACACCCGCGTCGCTCCAGCCCGCCACCTGGTAGTAGCGCGTGGCGCCGTCGGCGCCGACGTTGCTGTCCACGAAGCTGGTGTTCAGGCTGTTCGTCGTGGCCGCGATCTGCACGAGGTTGCTGCTGTTCGTGCCGCGGAAGATCAGGAAGCCCTGGCCCGTGGCGCCCGCGCCCCAGTTGACGGGCGGGACCCACGTGAGCGTGAGCGACTTGGCGGTGTTCGACGTGACGCTGACCACGAGGTTCGTGGGCGCGACGGCGAGGCCCTTGGGCGTGGCGCTGGCCTCGTTGCTGTTGGCCGAGGCGCCGCCGCCGCTTGCGACGCCCACGACGTAGAAGTAGTACGTCGTGCCGTTGACCGCGTTGTTGTAGGTGAAGCTGGCGTTGCCGCTCGTCGTGTAGATGAGCGACTCGCCGCCCGAGGTCGATCCCTCGTAGACCTTGTAGCTGCTGATGGAGTCGCCGCCGGTGGGCACCGAGGCGGTCCAGGTGAGCGCGATCGTGCGCGCGTTGGCGTTGGCCGTGGCCGTGAGCGCCGGCGCGGTGGGCGCGCCCCACGTGCTGCCGCTGGCGACCGACGAGTTGGCGCCCACGCCGCCCGTGCCGTAGCCGGCCACGCTGTAGTAGCGCGTCGTGCTGGTGCCCCCGACGTTGTCGTCCTCGAACGAGACGTTGTTCGCGTTCGTCGTGGCGGCGATCTGCGTGAGGCTGCCGCTGCTGGTGCCGCGGAAGATGAGGAAGCCCGAGCCGGAGGCGCCCGTGCCCCAGCTGGAGGGGCCGACCCACGTCAGCGTCAGCGAGCCGCCCACGCCGGCCGTGGGGGCGACCGCGAGGCTCGTGGGGGCGGTCGCGACGCCGTAGTTCGTCACGCTGACCTCGTTGGAGTGCGAGCCCTCCCCGCTCGACGAGACCGCCGCCACGTAGTAGTAGCGCGCCGAGCCGTTGGCGATGTTCGCGTCGGTCCACGAGAGGTTGCCGCCGTTGGTGCCCAGGAGCGTCTCGGCGCCGGCGCTGGAGCCCTCGTAGATGCGGAACGCGGTCACGCTGTCGCCCGCGGAGACGGTGGCGTTGGTCCACGTGAGCGTGATCTGGCGAAGCGCCGCGTTGCCCACGCCCGCGAGCACGGGCGCCGTGGGCAGGGCGAAGGCGCCCGCCGCGCTGGCGGTGGTGAGGGCGGACTCGCCGTTGGCGTTCTGCGCGCTCACCGCGTAGTAGTACGAGACGCCCGTGCCGAGCACGTCGGTCCACGTGGTGTTGCTCGCGGCGGGGAAGGAGGCCAGGAGCGAGAGGGAGTTGGACGTCGCGCCGCGGTAGACGTTGTAGAGCGTCAGCGCGCTTCCGCCAGTGGAGGGCGCGGTCCAGGCGAGGACGACGGCGCCCACGCCGCCCGTCGCGGTGAAGCCCGTGGCGGCGGAGGGCGTCGTGGAGGGCGTGGCGGAGATCTCGATGCTGCTGGAGCTCCTGCCGTAGGAGTTGCTCGTGCTGAGGTTGTAGTAGTACGTCTGGCCGTTGGTCAGGCCCGTGTCGTTGTAGTCGAACACGGTGTTCGCGACGTGCGCGAGGAGCGTCTCGGCGCCGCTCGAGGTGCTGCGCCAGAGGTCGTACCCGCTGTTCTTGCCGTCGCTGGTCGTGCCGTTCGACGTGGGCCATTGCCAGTAGACGTGGGCCGCGCCGTTCCAGGGCGTGACGTTGAGCGCGCGCGGGGCGCCGGGCACGGCGGTCGTCGCGCTCACGCTGCTGCTCGAAGCTGGCGTCGCGCCCTGCCAGATGTACATCGTGATGGAGATCTCCACGTAGATGCCCGAGCCGTCGGTCGTCATGTCGATGACCGCGGTGCGCGTGGAGACCGCGACGGGGACGCCGGTGGGCACGGTGGGTCCGAGGTCGAAATACAGCGCGCGGTACTTGCCGTACGTGAGCGTGTTGGCGAAGAACGACGCGCGCTGGTCCGCGCTCATCGTGTAGGGCAGGTACGTGGTGAGGATGACGGAGCCGTTCTTGCCGTACGCGCCGAACGCGCCCGTGTTGGAGAGCGCGAGGATGTCCTGGCCCGCGGTCGTCTGCACGACGCCGGTGAAGAGGCCGTTGTCGCTCCCGCCGCTGAAGTCCCAGACCTTGTTGTTGTTGGAGTAGCTCGACCAGTCGAGCTCGTTGGGCACCGAGAGGAGCGGGTTGGTCGTGTCGGGCGTGGCGACCGAGGACGAGGAGCCCGAGATGCCCACGTGCATGAGCGGCTGGAGCCACTGCACGTTCTGCTCGCCGCCGAGCACCATCAGGCGGCCGCCGTAGACGTTGACGTAGTTGCCGATGGCGCTCTTCACGGCGTTGTCGGTGAGCGCGTTCTGCGCGACGCTGGAGCCGATGACGAGCATGTCGTAGACCGGCTTCTCGAAATTCTGGCTGAAGCCGGTGCTCCCGATCGAGACGTCGTCGATGATCCAGCCCTTGCCGGTCGTGCTGTCGGTGTCCGCCACCCAGTGGAACGCGACCTCGACGGCCACGGCGCCCAGGCAGGAGGGGCAGTTGGTCGCGTCGATGGTGATGGTGTGCGTCGTCCAGTTGGAGACGCCGCCCGAGGTGTCGGTGGAGCGCGCGTTGAGCCCGTTGGTGATCGCGTGCCACGTGGCGCCGTTGTCGGAGCTGAGCTCGACGAAGCCGTAGTCGCCCTGGTCGCCGCTCGTGTTGACCAGCTCGGTCCACGTCATCGTCGTCGTGACGGGGACGCTGGCGAAGTCCGCGATGCCCACGACGGCGCGCATCTCGCGCCCCTTCGTGTAGCCCAGGCTCGACTTCGAGGCGGTGCCGCCGTCGCTGATCGCCAGCGCGCGCGTCGTGCTCCCCGTGACGGGCGAGACGGCGGTGCCGTTGACGACGGTGAAGTCGTCCTTGGGCGTGCCCTGGCCGTTGGCGACGAGCGTCTGCGTGACGCCGATGCCGAGGTTGGGCACGAGGTTCGTGCGCAGGAAGGTGGAGTCGTCCTCGTACTTGTCGCCGGTGGGCGCGGTGGTCGCGTCGTGGAGCGCCGGGTTGTAGTCGATCGGGAGGCTCGCGAGCGAGTCGGACTCCGTGACGGCGGCGCTGGAGAACTGGCCGCCGGTGAACTGGCCCACGTACGCGACGTGGAACGTGCTCATGCCCACGACGCCGTGGTCCGAGGAGCTGGAGATCACCGGCGAGCCGCGCAGGTGGAACTCGTACCCCGTCAGGCCCAGCGCGGCCTTCGCCTCCGGGTAGTCGACGTAGCCGTTGCTGCTCGCGGCGCTGCTCGACCCGTGGGTGAGGGCGTCGAACTTGGCCGCGTCGACGCGCGAGGTCGAGCCCCCCTGGAGGAGCCCGAGCTGCGAGACGCCGTCCACGCCCGAGGTGGTGTCGCTCCAGGTGGAGGGCACGCCGGCGCCGCCCAGGAGGACCTGCATGGTGTGGTCGCTGGTCGACTTCAGGTCGGCCGTGGTGAGCGCGTCCTGCTGCGCGCCGGGAGGCTGCATGGCGAAATGCAGCAGGTACGTCGCGCCGATGAGGAAGACGGCCGCCCCCACGACGAAGGAGACGAGGGAGCCGGACGCGCGATCATCGCCGCGCCAGAAGCGGGCCCGCAGCCACGCATAGACGCGCGGCGTGCACGGCCCAGCCACCCGATTCGCCAACCGAACGACCTCGCCCCTGGCTCTCCGGAACCGATTATATAAGGTCACGGCGGCAAACCAGGGGGCAGCGCCCAATCTCCTTAAGCGGGTGGTTCATTCCTCGCCCCGATGCAGGGCGTGGACGAGCGGGCCCCCATCCTCCGGGAGGACGGGACCGTCGACAAGGCGCGCGACCCCAACCTCCCCGACGCGCAGCTCGTCAAGATGTACCGCGCGATGCGCCTGACCCGTCTTCTGGACGACCGGTGCATGATCCTCCAGCGCCAGGGGCGTCTGGCCTTCTTCGGCTCCTCGACGGGCGAGGAGGCGGCCGTCATCGGCTCGGCCAGCGCGCTGCGCGACGACGACTGGATCTTCCCAGCGCTCCGCCAGGGGGGCGCGCTTCTCATGCGCGGCTTCCCGCTGAAGGCCTACTTCGACCACATGTTCGGCAACGGCGGCTCCGTCGAGCTGGGCCGCAGCATGCCGATGCACTTCAGCGACCGGCGCGCCAACTTCGTCACGTGGTCCTCCTGCATGGCGACCCAGCTCCCGCACGCGGCGGGCATGGCCTACGGCGCCAAGCTCAAGAAGACGGGCCAGGTCGCCATGGGCTACCTGGGCGACGGCGCCAGCAGCGAGAACGACTTCCACACCGCGCTCAACTTCGCCGGCGTCTGGAAGGCTCCGGTCGTCTTCTTCTGCAACAACAACCAGTGGGCCATCAGCGTCCCCTTCGCGCACCAGACCGCGAGCGGCTCGGTCGCCGTGAAGGCGCGCGCCTATGGATTCCCCGGCGTCAGGCTCGACGGAAATGATATCCTGGGCGTCCACGTCGCCACCGCCGAGGCCGTCGCGCGCGCCCGCCGCGGCGAGGGCCCCACGCTGGTCGAGGCCGTCACGTACCGCATGCAGGGGCACAGCAGCAGCGACGACCCCACCCGGTACCGCAGCGACGCCGAGGTCGCGGCGTGGGCCCGGCGCGATCCGGTCGCGCGCTTCGCGCGCTACCTCCAGCAGCGCGGCGCGTGGGACGACGAGAAGGACGCCGCGCTCACGGCGGAGCTGACCGAGGCCATCAGCGAGGCGATCCGGCAGAGCGAGGCGACGGCCGCGCCGCCGACGGATTCGCTCGTGAAGGAAGTGTACGCGGACGTGCCGTGGCACCTGGAGCGCGAGTACGCCGAGCTCCAGGAATCCCTGAAGCGCTGAGCGCGCGCCGTTCCCGCCAGCCACAGAGGACACAGAGGGCCACAGAGGCTCCGTTCTTCGTCCTCGGTGACCTCTGTGTCCTCCGTGGCTGGAACAGGAAACAAGACGAGCGGGTTAGGAGAACGTCGCGCCCACGTCGCCGGAGACGCCCGCCGCCACGAGGCCGCAGGTGTTGAACTGCGCGTCGGGCGTGGCGACGGAGACGATGACCTTCGTCGCGCCCGCGGGGATCGCGAAGGAGTCGCCGGGGCAGAAGACGACGCTCGGGGGCGTCCCGCCAACGTTCGTCACGAACTGGATCGCGCCCGCCTCGGCGCCCAGCGCGGCGTCGGTCACGAAGGGCGTGATGCTGGTGGCGCCCGCGGGGATCCGGATGCACGTCGAGCTCGTGTGGAGCCCGCCCGCGCAGTTGGTCATGGCGAGCGGGCCCGTGTACGGCTCGGCGTGGACGAGCGGCGCGGTGAGAATACGAAGAGCACGGATGCCGAAGCATGGGGCGGCTATCCGTCGCGAAGATGGCTCGGGTGGTTATCCCGGACGCAGAGCTCTTGAATCCCGGCTCCATTGCGGTGGCTGGGGGGCGGTTCTATTCCTTCCGCTTGCCAGCGATCCATGACCCTGCTCGTAGCCTCCGCTTTACTGATTCCCGTCCTCAGCATGAGCATGCCCGGGGCTCAGGCCGAGAATATTCCAAACCAAACTCCGATCCGGAGCGCCACGGGCGCCATCGTCACATTGAATTTGACCACTACGCCCGCACACATCCAGTTTGGCGACCTCAGCACGGCGAATTCCACCTTCATTGTGGGTGCGCCGGAGCTGGCGGGACTGGAACTCATTGCGCCAAATGGAACGGCATACGTCCAGCAAGGCCAGCACTGGCACACGACCCTCCTGAATGGATTCTACTATCTCTTCCTCAACGTCACCCCGAAGACGACTGGGACCTGGCTCTTCAGAAACGCGACAAACCACGCAGTTGTTGACACATTCGTGAACACGGGGACGAACGTCGCCATCAATCCCAATGGCCCGTCCTGCGTCGGGCAGACTTGGTCGCCGTATTACTACAGCAACGACTACTCCGCGGATTGGAACGCGCCCCTCCACGACGACTACATCTACATGACTAGCCAAGCGCAGGGGGCGGTCATGTACTGCGGCGGCGTGAATGCGGAACAGCGGGACAATGCCTGGCGATACGGATACAACTTCTATGGGCGGAGTTCCCTCGGGGGTTCAACCTATCAGTTCAGTGTTGGCATCGCGGACTACGGTGCAGGCTGCGACATCGTGAATCGCGACTTCTTCGGCGGGCCTGCGCAGGAGATTTGCTATTCTGCAAAGAATCCACAAGCGGGAATCTACCAAGTCAATACCGATGAGTGGTCGGGGAGCAACTACGTGCCCGGATGCAACGCTGCGGCGTACCTGGGGAACGGCCCCCAGGGCTGTCCTGATCGGTGGTATTCGTGCTGCAGTCAGATCTCGAAAGAGAGCAAGGATTCAGACGGATCTGCGCAAGATCAACGAATTCTGGACACGATCAGCCGTCTTGCGTCCTATGCTGGGGCTGCAGCGGATGCATGGTACGTTCAACCGCTTATCGACATCATCGACTGTGTGCTGACGTGCCAGTCCGATTACACGACAACGTATGGGACTCTAGGGGAGAGCGCGAATCGCGCGCCTGAGGACTATGTCTACTGGAGCTACGTAGACGAAGGGTCTCATTCGTACGGCACTCTCCACGAGTTGCAATTCGCGTCGGCCATGACGGGGTACTACGAGATCCATGCGGGGCTCAAAGCTGAGGTCGATGACTTCTATATCTTCCAGGGCTTCCCGGACCTCGTTCAAGAATGGGAGCACTGGATCGAAACTGATGTCGAAGTGCTGATTACTCATGGATAGAATCTGCGTCGTCCTGCTCGTCGCGATTGTGGCGATCCCAGGGTGCACCTCGATCGCGCCAGAACACCATGAAACACGGGCCACCGAGGTTGCCACAGAAGCGTGTCCCATTGGCGTATTCGACCCCGCAATCCATGCTGGCGTTGCCGGGGATGTCCTAACGGCCGAGAGGCAGGCCTTTCCTTCCTCCTCCCTTGAGCACAACAACGATTCTGATCATGAGCAGGCTCGTGCCATGCTTAGAACCGCGGAGGCTCAGATCTCCGAAGGGAACGCGTCGCTCGGGCTCGAATCACTCCGCGAGGCCTTCGCGATGACATACGCGACGTCTGAAGGGTTCCGATACATGAGCCAAACAGCAGTTCGGGAACATGCGAACTCGACATCCGAAGAGATCGCAGCCCTCCTCACCCGCTTGGCGCAGCAACGTGATGGTGACAAGACCGATACAGACCAGCTTGCGCTGGCCGAAATGCTCGCGATCGAGTCCAAGTACTACCTTCTGCACAACGTCGCGTTTGAGATGGGGAGAAACCTCGACATACCGAACAATCGAGAAATCGTCGGTGTTGAGCTTGGGAGAATCGAGCGAAGGCTTCTGGATGCTGAGACACTTATGAATACGACGGGGCGCAAGAATGAGTCGGCACTCTTCGTCTACACGCCTCCCGACTCGCTCCCAGAGAGCGCTAGTCCGCCCTTGTCTTCGCCGCCGGAACTTTCCTGGTTCAAGTTCCTGGGCTTCGAGCTATACCCGTGGGTTGCGCGAGAAGCCGGGAACTTGAGCTTTCCTGAAGCTCAGTTCGAGGCAGCGCTCGAAGGGCGGCTCTATGCAAGCGGAGTCCTATCAGCAGCAGGCTCTGCGCAGGCCAATTCGAGCCAGTTGATGTCGCCCACAAGCGTCCGCACGGCAGGCGATGCATGGGATGCATCGATTCTTGCGCAGTACGCGGAGGAGTGCGGCGAGATCAGGACACCTCTGGAAGCCCGAGTCGTGTCTTCGCTTGTGGTTTCTGTTGAACAGAACGAAGAGGCGCGGTCCGCCGCGTATCACGTGGTTCTCTCGCCATGAATGCGGTGGCCCGTTTCTTGCAAAGGACACGTTCTAGAGGACGCGCTGCCTCAGCTTGCCGAGCCGGTCGGTCAGGACGGCCTGCAGCTCGCCGCGGAACGCCTCGAGGTCGC
Organism: Thermoplasmata archaeon; assembly: GCA_034667685.1. Classification (GTDB taxonomy): domain Archaea; phylum Thermoplasmatota; class SW-10-69-26; order JACQPN01; family JAJPHT01; genus JAJPHT01. The sequence continues at coordinate 9,663 of JAXDQU010000023.1, forward strand.
GCAACGGGCGGCGCGCGAGCCGGTCGATGCGGCGCGCGAGCGCGGGGTCGCCCAGCGTTCGCTCGACCCACGCCGCGTAGTCGGCGCGGTGGTGCGCGACGAGGTGCCCCGTCTTGGCGCCCACGGCGTGGTGCAGGTCGGCGAGGTCGCGCGCGCTGGTCCCGTCGGCGAAGCGGAACGCCTCGTCGCCCGCGCACGGCGTCAGCGCGCGGCGCGCGACGGTCTGCAGGTTCTTCGCCATGCCCGGCAGGGTGGCGAGGGACGGCTTGGCTTTGTCGGCAGGCATGCAGGCAGGAGCGATGGCACGATCCCGGGAGCGTCGCCTTCATGCGGCGGGGTCGGGCTGCGGCTCCTGATGCCAGGCGAGCAGACCACGAGCGTGCATGGCCGCGATGCGCCGAAGGCGGGCCCGCTGGTCACGCCGATCCACCAGACCTCGACCTTCGTGCTCGCGAGCGCGCAGGAGGTCGACGACGTCTACGAGGGGCGCCGCGAGGGCGACGTCTACACGCGCTACTCGAACCCCTCGACCACGAGCGTCGAGTCGCGCCTGGCCGCGCTGGAGGGGACGCAGGACGCGCTCGTCTCGGGCTCCGGCATGGCGGCCATCGCCGCGGGCGTCATGGCGTTCGTGGGCGCGGGGGGCCGCATCGTCTCCACGGGCGACCTCTACGGGGGCACGATCAACCTCTTCAGGATGCTATCAAGCCGCTTCGGCATCCGGATCGACTACGTGCCCACGGCCGACGTGGACGCGCTGCGCGCCGCGCTGCGGGAGAAGGCCGACCTCGTCTACCTGGAGACGCCCACGAACCCGACGCTCCGCCTCGCGGACCTCGCGCAGGCCGCCGAGCTGGCGCGCGCGGCGGGCGCCGTGAGCATGGTGGACAGCACGTTCGCGAGCCCGATCAACAGCCGCCCGCACGCGCTGGGGATCGACGTCGTGATGCACAGCGCGACGAAGTACCTGGGCGGACACAGCGACATCAGCGCGGGCGCGCTCTGCGGCTCGCGCGACCACGTCGCCCGCATGCGCGGCGTCCACAAGCTGCTCGGTCCCGTCCTCGACCCGCACGCGGCGTTCCTCCTGGAGCGCGGCCTGCGGACGCTGCCGCTGCGCGTGCGCGCCGCGAACCACAACGCGCAGACCGTGGCCGAGCACCTCGCGCGCCACCGGGCCGTCCGGCGCGTCCACTACCCGGGGCTCCCGTCGCACCCGCAGCACGCGCTCGCGCGCCGCCAGATGCCCGGCGGGCACGGCGGCCTGCTATCATTCGACCTGGCGAGCTTCGAGGACGCGAAGACGTTCCTCGACGGCCTGCGCGTCGTGCGCAATGCCGCGAGCCTCGGCGGCGTCGAGAGCCTGTGCAGCCTGCCGCTCCAGCAGAGCCACCGCAACCAGCCCCAGGAGGTCCTCGACCGCGCGGGCATCGTGCCGGGCACGGTGCGCCTCGCGCTTGGCATCGAGGACGCCGCGGACCTCGTCGCGGACGTCGACGCGGCGCTTGCCAAGGTGAAGAAGTGAGCTTCTGCGCGCGCTGCGGCGCCCCGCTCGCGCCGGGCGTCTCGTTCTGCACCTCCTGCGGCGCGCTGGCGAGCGCCCCGGCCTCCGTCGCGCCCGCCTGGGTCCAGCCCGTGGAGCCGCGCGGCCCGCGCCCGGTGGGCCGCACGCTGGAGCCGTGGCTCGTGCCGCTCCTCGTCTTCATCACGCTGGGCATCTACGCGCTCGTCTGGCTCTGGCGCGTCTCGCAGGAGGTCGACGCCTTCACCGGCCGGCCCGAGCGCGCGCATCCGCGGGTCCGCACCGGCGTCTGGCTCGCCGTCGCGGCCGCCGTCGCGCTCGTCCTCGCGCTCGTCGTGCTCGTGCCCGTCGCCGTGCGGAACGCGGGCGCCGACACGCTCGCGCCCGACGACGAGGCGGCCACCGCGCTGGGCGGGCTCGTGATCCTCGCGGGCGGCGCCATCGGCCTCGCCGCGGCCATCTTCCTCCTCGTGGGGGGCTGGCGCGTCTGGGAGGCGATCCGCGAGGACGAGCGCCGGCGCGGCGTCGTCTCCGCCCTCAGCCCCGGCCTCATGCTGGCGTTCCTGCTGATCCCGTACGTGAACCTCGTCACGTCCTGGATCGTCTACTGGCGCACGCAGAAGGGGTTGAACGGCATGTGGGCGGCGCAGACCGGATAACAGCCAACGGAGTTCACGCGAAGGTTCTACGAAAATAACGACCTCTCGCGCGCCCTTGTGGGCCGCGAGACCCATGCACCTCCGGGCGCTGTCGACGATCACGATCCTTCTTGTCACGACGGTTGCGCTTGCGGAAGCGCAAGCGAGGGTGACTGCCGCAGCCGAGGACGTGCCCTCCATCTCGGACGCGCTTGTTCCCGACCCGACGACGGAAACCTGCCACGGCGCGACGACCATCTTCGTTCCCTCGGGTCCCGACGTGAGGGAAGCTTCTGTGTCGGTCCGGCACGTCGGCTGCGTGGGCGTTGTCGAGAGCGTCACCTACGTCCTCGACAATGGCACCGTGGTCCACTCGCGGCAACCGCCGTCCCCTGACAACCACCCCAACGCTCCAGCCGGGGGATCGGGCAACGTCAAGACTCCGTGCGATCCCGTGGGGCGGGCGGGGCAGGTCATCGGCGTCTTGACGTTCAACACTGCGGGAGGAAGCACGACCTACACCGACGAGACGATGAACTTCGAATGGAACTCCTGCGACTCCAGCATGTCCGGGAACTGGGTAACCACCCAGTGTAGCTGGTACGGCTCATTCCAGTGCGACCGCGCATATGGAAGCGCCTGGGGCCAGCATGACGGGAGCCCCATCAACTCCTGGGGCTATGCGGACTTCCATTCCTTCATCCCACCCGCGGACGCCCACACGGATTTCGTGAGCACGGCCGCTTGGCATGCAGGACAATCGTGGTACGCAGGGGTCTATTGCAGCCAGTCCGGCGACCTGCCGTGGGATTACTGGACGGATTGCAGCGCTTACACTTCGAACCCCTGACACAATCCACCACCATAACAGGCTTGAACCCTGGGCGCCTTCCTCGGATGACGACCATGCCAAGAGACCGGACCGTCGGGAGGGTCGTTGGGCACCTGGGGGCGGTCGTGGCGGTCTTGGCGGGCGCGATCCTCGCCTATCAAGCGCTCATGCGGGAGCGGATCGGCGGAAGCCGGAGCGATATGATCTCCGGAGCGGGCCCGCCGACCTACGGCCAATCCGGCCCCTCGCTCCTGGCCCCCTTCTGGCTCTCCTTCATCCCCGCGGCGTTGTTCCTGGCGGTCGGCACCGCGTCCGCGCTCGTGGCCCACCGGACCGATTCGCCCCGGTTCTGGACGTGGCGCGTCATCCTTCTCCTCGTCGGTGGCGCGCTTGCCGGGTCGGCCCTCGTGGCTGCGCCGACCGGCTGGCTCTGGCCCTACGACACGCTCCTGCTGGTCGTCGGGCTCGCCCTGTACGTTCCCGCGCTCGTGCCGCTCGTCACCGGGCGCTTCTCCGGGGGCGACGACGGAACCGCCGCCCTGGGGTCCCGGAGCTGAGCCCCGCCGAGGGAGCCCTTAAATCCCAGGGCGGTGGAGATGGCCCGCATGATGGTCACGAGCCACCTGCTTGCCGCGCTGCTGCTGGGGCTCGTCCTGACGCAGTGGCGCCGGCTCACGCCGCGCGACTGGGCGCTCGCCCTGGGCTTCGGCGTGGCGATCGACCTGGACCACCTGCTCCAGCTGCGCAGCTACGTCCTTGCGCACGGCGGCCTCTCGGCGAGCCTGCGCGGCGCGACGATCGTCCACTGGGGCGCCTCGTGGCAGGGCTTCATGCACACGCCGCTCGCGCTGATCCTCGTCGTGCCCGCGGTGTTCGTCTTCCGCAGCCTCGTCCCCGCGATCTTCTGGGGCCTGCACATGTTCCAGGACTTCGTGATCGCGCGCCACTACGTCGTCTTCGGGAGCCCCACCGAGATGGCGATCGACGTCGCGCTCCTCGGGCTGGTCATCGCGGGCTTCTGGCTCGACCGCCGGCGCCAAGGCTCGGCGGATCCGCTGCTCTGGCACGCCGCGGCGCAGTTCGGCGCGAAGCCGCCCAAGGCTCAGCCAAGCGAGTAGGTCAACGCGCGGCAGTAGGTGCTCCCGTACGCGAGCCCGCGCGCCTCGACGGGCCGCGGATCGTACTGCTCGAATCGCCGGTCGCCCACGAGAAGGACCGCCGTCGCGGGGCGCCACTCCGCGAGCTTCGCGCGCAGCATCGCGCCGACGCGGTCGCTCCCCTGCCGGCTCTCGACGCGCAGCCCCCAGGGCGGGTTCGCGACCACCGTCGAGAGCCCCTCGGGCCGCGCGAGGTCCGCCACGTCGCCCTCGCGCCATGCGATGCGCGCCGCCGCCCGCGCGCCGTTCTGCCGCGCGCCGTTCAGGTGCCTCGCGTTCCGCTCGTGGCCCACGATCGGCGGGCCTTCGTCCAGCGCCTCGCAAGCGAGCGCATCGCGCGCCGATTGATACCGTTCTTCGTCGTGGAGCCGCAGCCGCGCGAAGGCCCAGTCCTGCCGCGCGAGGTTCACGGCCCGGCGCCGCGCGCGGAAGTCCGCCTCGATGGGAATCGTGCCCGAGCCGCACGTGGGATCGAGCAGGAGGCCGCCTTGCTCCAGCCAGCCCGACCAGGCCACCAGCGCGCTCGCGATGCACGCGTTGAGCGTGGCCGGATGCTGGTAGACGCGCCACGGCCGCTCGTGGAGCGACGCGCCGCTCGCGTTCACCGCCACGAACGCGTGCGCCCCGCGGACCTCGACGTGCACCTCCACGTCGGGCCGGTTGAGCCGCACGCGCGCGCCGGTGGCCTGCTGGATCGCGGCGCCCGCCGCGCGCTTGACGTCCTGGCTCGTCCACGCGTGCTCGCCCACGCGCAGGCACTCCACCGCGAACGAGAGGTCGGGCGCGAACACGCGCGTCCAGTCGACCTCGCGCGCCAGCCGCGCCACGTCCTCGGGCGCGTGGACCTCGCCCTCCGCGAGCACGAGATGGACGCGCGTCGCGGTGGGGTGCGCGAGGTTGAGCGCGTAGAGCAGGTCAGCATCGCCCTCGACGAGCGCGCGGCCCACGAGCGGCTCGGCCGACTTCGCGCCGAGGGCGAGCGCGTCCTGCGCGACGACCTGCTCCAGGCCTTCGTGGCAGGGGAGGAGGAAGCGGGTCAGCTACGCCCCGCCTCTGAGGATCTCCACCAGCTTCTCCTCCAGCACGCGCGCGGGGATGTCGGGGAGCGAGATCAGCGTCGTCGTGCCCACGACGCCCTTGCCGCTGCGCTTGGTGTGGATGAATCCCAGCGAGTCGAGGTCCTTGAGGAAGGTCCAGAACTGCGTGTGGGCGCGCGCCTTCTCGCCGAGCTCCTCGCAGGCCAATTGATAGCGCTCTTCGGCCTCTCCCGTCGTCGCGAACGCGCCCCCCTTCTTGAGGACGCGCGCGATGCCCAGGAGCGCGATGGCCTTGTGCTTCTCCAATTCCATGAGCTTCGTCTCGGTGACGAAGGGGTGGCTCTCCGCGGCGGCGGCGCGGATGTCCTCCGGGTCGACGTGGTCGCGGCCCACGTCCTCGGCGAGCTGGCCCGACTTCTGGAGCAATTCGATCGCGTAGCGCGCGTCGCCGTAGGGCGCGGCCGTGTCCGCCGCCAACTCCTCCAGCTCCTCGGGGAAGGCGTGTTTGTGGAAGGCGAGGTCGACGCGCTGGTGGATGATGCCCTTGAGCTGGTCCGCGTCGTAGCGCTCCAATTGCAGCGTGCCGGTGCGCTTGAAGGTGGACTGCGCGGCCTCGTCGAGCAGCGTGCGCGCGTCCTGCTGGCTGACCATGATGAGGCTCACGCTGAACTTCGCCTTGCCGCTCTCCTCGTTGAAGCGGGTGAGGTTGTAGATCAGGTCGGAGCCGCTCTTCTTGAGGAGGATGTCCACCTCGTCGAGGATCACGATGAGGTGCGCCTCGGCGCGCTCCAGGCGCTTCTTGAGGATCTCCAGCATCTCGGCGTTGCTGAAGCCGCGGTCGGGGAAGCGCTCGTCGAAGTGCGTGAGGATCTTCAGCAGCGCGGCGCCTTCCGTGCTGCGGCGGCGGCAGTTGACGTCGGTGAACTCGATGTTGACGTTCTGCGCGCGCGCGACGGACTTCAGGTCGCGGCAGAAGGCGCGGGAGAGCGCGGTCTTGCCGCTGCCCACGGGGCCCGTGATGAGGACGTGCTGCGCGGCGCCGCCCTGCAGCAAGGGCCGGAACTGCCGGGCGAGCTTCGCGATCTCCTCCTCGCGGCCCGGGAGCCGCTCGGGGACGTAATCGTAGGAGAGCTTGCCGGCGTCCTTGAAGAGCGACGGCCCCTCCATCTCGCCCGCGATGATGTCGCGCATGCTGCCTCGCAAGCGGCAGCGCCGGAAGAAGGTTTCGTAGTTTCGGCGCACGTGGGACGAAAGTTGGCGGCCTCAGGCGCGGCGGCCCCGCGCGAGCAGCGCCGCCAACGCCAGGACGCCCAGGCCCAGCGCGAGGCCCGGGCCGGGCACGACGTAGGTCCCCGTCTTGAGGTCCTTGAGGACGATCGGGGGCAGGTCGCCGTTGGCGTTGTCGATCGTGAGCGTGTCGCCGGCCGAGACCTTGCCGTCGTGGTCGTTGTCCGCGAACGCCAGCGTGAGGCCGTCCTGCGTCTTCGGGCTCTGGTCGAGCGTCATGCTCCACGCCGTCGTCATCGTCGGGTAGTCCGGGAACGAGAAGCCGGCCGGGCCCGACGAGGAGTCCGAGGGCTGCTTGACCTCGATCGAGACGTCGGAGAGCGAGCGCACGGGGGCGCCCTTGAACGTCCAGACCTGGTGCGAGGTGTTCGTGGCGCCGCTCTTCTCGTAGAGGAGGCCCAGCGCGTCCTTGGCCGCCGCGGGGATCGCGGGCACCTGGCTGTCGTAGAGGAAGTCCGCGCGCACGGAGGCGCCGGACGTGGGGTCGGCCTGCGCGTTGGCCCGGGTGGGCATCGTCGTCTCCAGGTGGCAGAGGCGCGGGGGCTGCGTCGTGAGCAGGTCGGCCACGGCCACGTTGGACTGGCTCTGCACCGTGTGGTTGAACGTGACGCGCACGGCGGACTGGCCCGCGCAGGTCGTGGGCTCGACGCTCTGCACCTTCACCTGGTCGCCTTCGAGGTACGCGAGCGCGGAGCCGCCCGAGAGGAACGGCGCGAGGCCGCTGCCGCGCGCCTGGTTGAGCAGGAGCGACGACTGGCCCGACGCGTTCTCCGGGGGCAGGACGAGCGAGGTCGAGGGGCCCGAGGCGACGATGCCGTTGGGGCCCTTGTAGACCGTGAGCGACGAGAAGGGGAGCGACCCGGTGGGCGAGAGGCGGCCCACGAGACCGCCGCCGACCTCGAGGTAGGCCTCCTTCGTGTCGTTGAGGTACGTCGCGTTGGAGGTGGCCACGAGGTCCGTGCCCTTCCAGAACTGGATGGCGACGTGGAACCGGTCGGGGGGCGACTGGAGGGCGCTCGCGAGCATCGCCTGCGCCGAATCCGCGGTGAGCGTGGAGCCGGGAGGCGTCTGCGAGCCGGGCGTGCCACCGTTGTTGCCCGTGCAGCCCGCGAGGAGGATGGCCCCCGCCACGAGGGCGAGGAGAAGGGAGCGCGACATCATCCGCACCAGGGGCGAGTTCGGTTTCAAGATTGCGGATGTCCTCTTGAAGCCCGGCGCGCCAGCGCGGCGGGGTCGTGCCCCAGGTCCGCGAGCGTGGCGCGCGTCTCGCCCTCGACGAGGAGCGGCGCGTGCGCCAGGTCCGCGGCGCGGGGCACGCCAGCGAGGAAGCATGCCGTGCGCAGCTCCAGCTTCAGCTGCCCGCCGAACGCGATTGCGGCCTCCGGGCTCGCGTTGGCCGCGCGCAGGAACGCGCTCGCGAAGCCCGCCAGCGTCGCGCCCAGCCCGAGCGCGCGCGCCGCGTCAAGCCCGCTGCGCAGGCCGCCCGTCGCGACGATCGGGAGCCCGACCTGCGCCTCCAGCACGGAGGCGGGCGTGGGGATGCCCCAGTCGCGGAAGAGCGCGCCCACGCGCTCGCGGTCGACGCGCCCCTCGGCCTGCGCGCGGAACGCCTCGACCGCGGCGAACGTGGTGCCCGAGAGCCCTCCGACGTCGAGCGCGGCGACGCCCGCCTGCGCGAGCGCCTGCGCCGTGCCGCGCGAGAGCCCCGCGCCGGTCTCCTTGGCGATGACGGGGACGCCCAGGTCCTGCGCGAGGTCGCGGATCGCGGCGCGCACGCCCCGGCTGGCGAGGTCGCCCTCGGGCTGCACGGCCTCCTGGAGCGGGTTGAGGTGCACGATCAGCGCGTCCGCGTCGAGCATCTTCACCAGCTCGTCGATCTGCGCGCGGGAGAGCGCCGCGCGCTGCCCCTGCGGGATCAGCTGCGGCGCGCCGATGTTCGCGCACAGGAACGGCAGGTCGTGGTCGCGCACCACGGTGAACGTGCGCCGGGCCTCCGGTGATAGCAAGGCCGCGCGCTGCGAGCCCACGCCCATCGCCAGGCCGTGCGCGGCGGCCGCGGCGGCGAGGTTGCCGTTGATGCGCTCCGCGTCGGGGTAGCCGCCGGTCATCGAGGCGACCATGATCGGCGCCTCCAGCTGCGCGTGCAGGAAGCGCGCGCGCAGGTCCACGGCGGGCAGGTCGACGTCGGGCGCCGCGTCGTGGAGCAGCCTGATATCATCCCAGGCGTTGCGCCGCGCGCGGACGTCCTCGCGCAGGATGATGTCCACGTGCTCCTGCTTGCGGCTGCGCGTCTGCTCGGGCTCGCCCATTGCAGGCGCGCCAAGCCGCGCGGGCCGCTTCAACGTGCCGAGACCCTTAAGGAAGCGAAGAGGGCATCCTCATCCGTGGACCCGCGCGAGCGCGCCGCGAAGAAGCGGCGGGAGGCCGAGCAGCTTCGGGACGTGCCCCCCGAGCAGACGCTCGCGATGGGATTCAGCCTCATGGCGTTCGCCCGCAAGCTTGCGGAGGCCGCGGACCGTGGCGGGCGTTGAGCGGACGGCGCTCGCGTTCGACCGCGCATGCGCCAAGGCGGGCGTGGCCTATGCCTACGTCGGCGGCGTCGCGGTCCTGGCCTGGGGCCAGCCGCGCGCGACGTCGGACGTCGACGCGATCATCGTGGCTCCCACGGCGTTCGGACCCTTCGTCGAGGCGCTCGCCCGCGAGGGCCTCGTAGTCGATCCGCGCGACCTCGAGGACGCGCGGCGGGATGGCGGCCACGTGAGCATCTTCGACGATGCGACCGGCTTCCACGTCGACTGCAAGATGGTGAAGAGCGACCTCGAGCGCGGCGAGATCGCGCGCGCCCGCATCGTGCCATTCGAGGACGGGAGGCTCGTCGTGATCGCGCCCGAAGAGGCCATCGCGTTCAAGCTGAAATTCGGCTCGCCCCAGGACATCCAGGACGCGCGCTCGATCCTCGTGCGCCAGGCCGGCCGTCTTGACATGGCGCGGTTGCGCGCGCTGGCCGAGACCATTGGGGTGCGGACGGCGCTCGACGCGCTTGTCTCCGAGACGGACTAGGCCGTGACGATCGTTCCGAGCGTGGCCTTGCCCGCCAGCGCGTCGGCGAGCCGCCCCGGAACGAGCCCGTTGACGACCACGACCTCGACGCCCGCCTTCGCCACCTCGCGGGCGCGCGCGAGCTTGCCGACCATGCCGCCCGTGACGTCGTTCTTCGCGCCGGCGGCCCCGACGTGGTCGTGCGGCCCGATGCGCGGGAGCAGCCGCCCCTCGGGCCAGCGGTCGAAGATGCCATCCACGTCCGTGACGAACACGGCGCGCTGCGGCCGGAACGCGCGGGCCAGCTCGGCCATGATGACGTCGCCGCTCAGGATGCCCCAGCCGCGCGAGGCGTCGAGCACGCCGTCGCCTGATAGCACCGGGATGAAGCCCGCGGCGAGGGTGTCGGCGACCGCGACGTGGGCGAACGAGAGCAGCTTTCCCTCGTGGAGGCGCGCCAGGTCGTAGGTCGAGTGCGCCAGCGCCGGCAGGCCCGCGTCGCGCAGCGCCTCCAGCACGAGCACCGAAAGCTCGCGCACGTCGGCGTGCACCTGCGCGAACGCGGCGTCGCGGCGCGCATCCTCATCGCGGCCGCGCGCGAGGTCGAACTGCTTGGCGAGGACGTGGCCGTAGGAGCCCGCGCCGTGCACCACGATGAGCGGCTCGCGCGTCGTGGCCGATTCCTGCGCGAGGCGCGAGAGCACGTCGAGGCGCGGCGCGCGGTAGGCGGCCTTGTCGGTGACGACGCTGCCGCCCAGCTTCACCAGGAGGATGGCTGCACCCCCGGGGCGCCCAGGTGGACGACGAGCGGCACGCCGCCGCGCTTGGCGATCGCGGCCGCGCACGCCTCGGGCTCGTCGGTGAGCGCGATCATGCTCCCCCCGCCGCCGGAGCCGGTGAGCTTCGCGCCGTAGGCGTGCTGGCGCGCGGCGTGGCAGAGGTCGTCGAGCTTCGGCGTGGAGACGCCCAGGATGGTGAGCAGGTCGTGCGCCTCGTCCATCGCGACGCCCAGCGCCAGCTTCTCGTGCCCCTGCATGAGCTCCACCGCGTCGCGGCTGATGCGCCCCAGGTCGCGGATCACCTCGCGCGCGAAGCCCGTCTTCTTCACGAACTTCCCGACCTTGGCGACCTCGTCGGCGGTGCGGCCGCGCTGCATCGTGTTGCCCACCACGAGCGTGAGCGGCGGGATCTCGACGTGGTGCAGGAACCAGCGCCGCTCGTTGCGGGCGATCTCCCAGAGGAAGCCCGGCCCCTTCTCCTTGTCCACGAGGACCGCGTGGCCGTGCGTGACGGTGCTCGTGTCGGTGGGGCTGCCGCGCCCCTTCTGCGCGGAGACCTCCGCCGCGTACGCCTCGCGCGCGCAGCGCTCCTCGCCGAACTCCCCCTTCAGCTGAAGGAGCGCGGCCGTCGTGGCGACGGAGAGCGCGGCGCTGCTGCCCAGGCCGGAGGCGGAGGGGACGCGGCTGTCGGTGCGGATGTCGAGGGGTCCGCCCTTCCAGAGCGCCTCCACGGCGTCCTTGATGTACGCGTGGTGGTAGGGCGCCAGCGGCGCGCCGTTGACGCGGTGCTGGTCCCCCTTCTCCTGGATGGCGACCTCGGTGCGCAGCGAGAGCGCGACCGCGATGGCCGGCTCGCCGTAGACCACGGCGTGCTCCCCGAAGAGGATCACCTTCCCGGGGGCCGAGGCCTTGGCGCCCGCCATGACGGCGCGGCATGCCGAGGATGCCGGATAAGCACTCCGAACCGGAAGAGTGACGGGACCGGCGCGGCGAAACCAACATACCCACCAAGCGCCGAAGCACCCGCATGCCCGACCCGCTCCGCGCCGTGCCGGACGCTCTCCTGGGCCTCGCGCCCACGCGGTCGACCGCCTGCCCTCGGTGCGGGTCCGCGACGAGCGCGCTCGCCAACGGCCGGGGCCGGCTCGACATCTGCACGCATTGCGGCACGTTCGAGATGACGAACCCGGAGGGCATGCAGCTCTTCAGCCTGAAGGGGCTGGAGCTGCCGCGCGCGGTTCTCAAGGTTCAGGTAGAAGAGGAGCGATAGCGCGGCGTATGGCCTCCTGGACGCTGGCGGTCGAGGGCCTCGTCCAGCTTGCGACGCTCGCGAGCTTCGCGTTCGTCGGGAACGTGCTGCGCGCCCGGGGCTCCCACGAGCCGGGCGCCGGCGTCGCCACGCGCGCCATCGTCGCGTGGTGGTGGGGACTGGGCGCCTACCTGGGCATGCTGGGCGCGCTCGACCTGCTCGCGTTCGTCGGCTTCGCCCCCTACGCGCTCCACCTCGCCGCGCGGATCGTGGGCGTCGCGCTCCTCGCCCTCTGCGCCTGGGGATTCTCCACGTACGTGCTCTACCTCTACGGCGGCCCTTCGCGCGCGCTCTTCCGCCTGACCGCGATCTACGGCGCGCTCGCGGCGCTCGCCTTCTACGCCGAGACGTGGATCGACCATCCCACCGGCGTCGTCGTCTCTGCCTGGGCCTCCGGGCTCGCGCCGCCCGCCGATCCGCGGCTCCTCCAGGGCGTCTACGCCTTCTTCGCGATCCCGCTGGTGGCCTCGATCCTGGCCTACGCGAGCCTCTTCGTCCGCGTCCGCGAGCCGCTCCAGCGCTACCGCATCGCGCTGGTCTCCAGCTCGCTGCTCGCGTGGGTCGTGGGCGGCTTCGTGGGCGCCTCCTCGGGCGGCGCGGCGGAGTTCGTCGCCGTCACGCTCCTGGGGCTCCTCGCCGCCGGCGCGGTCGTCCTCGCCTACCATCCGCCGCGCTGGGTGCTCGCGCGCATCGATCCGGAGAGCGAGGCCGCGATCGAGACGCGCCGGCGCCGCACGCGGCTGCAGGACCGCCTCGCGGAGCTGGTGTAGCGCCTACTTCGGCGGCTCGTCGCCGTCCTCGAACTTGTCGAACTTCTCGGGGTCCCACGTGCCGCTCCCCACGCCCGGCGGGGGCCACTGGCGCAGCCCGCGCAGCGCGCGTCCGAGCGTGCCCATGAGGCGGTGGTATTCCCACGAGGTCAGCCCCGCGCGGCCCAGGAGGCGGCGCAGCATCAGCTCGCTCTGCTCGACGCGGTGCGTGGGGAACTCGACGACGTTGTTGAGGTGGCGCCACGTCGCGAAGAGCACCTCCTTCTCGTGGGGCTTCGCCATCGAGACGTGGGGCACGCGCGGGTGCGCCTCGCGCTGGAACTCGTAGAGCGCCACCGCCACCGCGTGGCTGAGGTTCATGCTGCGGTACTGCTGGCGCGTCGGGATGTTGCACAGGAGGTCGCAGATCTCCACGTCCTCGTTGGAGAGGCCGAAGTCCTCGCGGCCGAAGACGAGCCCGACGCGCCCGCCCATCGCGTGCACGCGGCGCGCGATGGGCTCCACGCCCTCCGACATGCGCCGGTGCGCCTTGTTGAGCGTGCTGATGCGCGACGCGAAGCCCACGAGGATATCAAAATGCGCCTTCGCCTCCGCGAGCGTCGCGACGGTGCGCGCGTTCCGCAGCACGTCCTGCGCGTGGACGGCGCGCTGCGCCATCTCGCCCTCCGGGTCGACCTGCGCGTTCACGAGGACGAGCTCGGAGACGCCGAAGTTGAGCATGCAGCGGGCGACGTGCCCCACGTTCCCGCCGTACTGCGGCTCGACGAGCACGACGCCGAAGCGCGACTCGGGCAGCGGCTCGCCCGCGCGCGGGTTGGTGCTGTCCATGGCTCAGGCCGAGCGGCGCGACGTGGCGCCGAACTCGGATTCCTTCGCCGAGATGCGGTCGCCGAACTTGTCGGGCAGGCGCCTCGCGAGGTCCTCGAGGTCCTTGCGGCGGGCCGAGAACTCGCTGCGCTTGGGCGTGTCCAGCATCTTCTCGAAGCGCCGGCGCAGGACGAGCTGCTCGCCGAAGTAGAAGCCGCCGATGATGAGCAGGATCGGGCCCGCGATCGAGAGGAGCGTGTTGTAGTTGCCCTCGGTGCGGTGGACGAGCGAATCGTAGCTCGTGAGCGCGCTGGGCGTGGGCGTGACGAAGATGTCCAGGTACGCCAGGACCGTCAGGACCAGCCCGATGACGCCGACGATGAGGCCGATCTCGAGCATGTGGTTCTTCGTCCACTTCGCCATGGAACTACCTTCGGCCGCCGCACCCGCGATGGGCCACTTAAAGATTCGGAAGGCGAAGGGAAGCGGGGGAAGGTGGGGAAGACGGGAAGCGAGGGAAGAAGGGGGCCTTGCATGGGACCCGTCTTCCCGTCTTCCCCACCTTCCCCCGCTTCCCTTCAGCGTCGGCTCGTCCGGACGTCGTTTCCAAATCGCATGCTTCTTAACCCGCCGCGGAGCATTCGCAGCGCGGGATGCATCAATGACGCTCAGCATCGAGGAACTCTGGGTCAAGGCAGCCGTGGAGCACCGCTGCGTGTACATCTCGTACAAGAACCCCGAGACGCGGCTGGTCTACAACAACCGCAACATCCGGCCCGAGATCGTGACCCAGGACGAGAACGGCAACGTGACCCTCTGGGGCTTCCTGGACCACAACCCCTTCGTCGGCCTGAAGGCCTTCAGCCCCCGGTACTTCCAGAACGCGCGCCTGACCGGCGACGGCTTCAAGCCGCAACCCGGCTCGCGCTGGCAGGAGCTCGTCCCCATCTACGACCAGATGGGCCTCAAGCAGAAGGACAACTAGTCGCGTCCTGTTTTGGTTCGGCGAGGCTTCGCCTCCGGCCCGCTGGACGCTTCTCCCCGTATCGGTCCAGCCGGGGCGCGGCATCTCGGGGCCGTCACGGGCGCGCGAAGGCCGGCGTGACGCTCCCGTCCGCGGGGACCGGCGCTCCAGCCTTGCACACGCCGTCGAGGAGGCCGGGCGTCACGGTGGTCGGCGGGAGCCTGCGGTGGCTCTGCTGCTCGTAGGCGTAGGCGTAGCCCAGGAGCTTGGCCTCGCTCCACGCGGGCCCGAAGAAGCTGACGCCCTCCGGATTGTGGCCGTTGTAGCCCGCGGGCACGATGACCGTGGGATAGCCCGCTTCGGCGCCCGTCTGGTAGTAGGAGAGCGAGGGCCCGACGATGACGTCGAGCGAGTCCTTGGCGAAGAGGCCGTCGTCGTACTGCTGCGCGGCCTTCTGCGCGGCGAGACCCGTCGCCATCGAGAGCGTGGGGTCGCCCGGCGTCGCGTCGCTGGCCTGGAGCAGGTCCTGGCCGTACTTCACCTGGTCCGGGTGCTGGCTGTTGTACGCGATGATGTCGGCGAGCGTCTTCACCGGCAGGCCGGGCCCCGCCTCGTGGGCGAGGTAGTCGTTGATGCCCTGCTTGAACTCGTTGGGGATCACGCCCAGCTCGCTCGTGCCCCACTGGTCGGCGCCGGTCGTCCCCGCGTTGGGCGCGCCCGCGCTGCTCTGGATGGGCACGAGCGTCGCGCCCGCCTTTTTGATATCGTCGAGCGCCTTCGCGAAGATGGCGTCCGACTGGTAGTTGGCGTCGTAGCCCACGCGCTTGCCCTTGAGCGCGTCGAGCGTGAGGCCGGCCGTGAAGTCCGTGACGTGGGACGCGCTCGCGGCGGTGGCGGCGTCCTCCGGGTCGGGCCCCGCGATGGCGTTGAGCACGCGCGCCGCGTCCTCCACGTTCCGCGCCATGGGGCCGGGCGTGTCGAAGTCGGCGGCGAGCGGGATGACGCCCGCGCGGCTCACGAGGCCCAGCGTGGGCTTCACGCCCACGAGCGAATTGGCGTCCGAGGGCCCGAGGATGCTGCCCTGCGTCTCGGTGCCGATGGTGGCGGCGGCGTACGCCATGCTGCCCGCGACGCCGCTTCCGCTGCTGCTCCCGCTGGGGTCGCCGCCATTGTAGGCGTTGTGCACCTGGCCGCCCAGGCTGCTGTAGCCGTTGGGGTTGTTGAGCGAGATCCACTGCGCGAACTCGCTCATCTTGGCCTTGCCCAGCACGATGGCGCCCGCGGCGGCGAGCTTGTCGGTGAGCGTCGCGTTCTTCGGCGGCGTGTTGTTGGCGAGCGCGATCGAGCCCGCGGTCGTGGGCATCCAGTTGGTGCCGACGTTGTCCTTCACGAGGATCGGGATGCCGTGCAGCGGCCCGCGCAGGTGGCCCGCGGCGCGCTCGGCGTCCATCTGCGCGGCGAGGTCGCGCGCGTGCGGGTCGAGCGTCTGGACCGCGTTGGTCTTGTCGTCGAAGGCGTGGATGCGCGCCTCGTAGGCGTCGACGAGCTGCACGCTCGTGATCGTCCGGTTCGCCAGCGCGCCTTCGAGCTGGCCGATCGTGGCGTTCTGGAGGTCGAGGCCGCCCACCGCGCCCAGGCAGTCGCCGCCCACCGCGCTCGTCGCCGGGCTGTTCGCGGGCGAGGTGCCGGGCGTGGCGAGGCATCCGGCGCTCAGCAGGACGACGAGGACGAACGCGGCCGTGGCGCGCATGCTCGCGGCACCTCGCGTGGGGCCGATAAGAGTTGTTGCGGCGCAACGCGCCCGATCGCACGAAGGCCGAAGAGCGAAGCCTCCGAAGCTGCCCGTGTGGGGTGTCGTGGGCGCGCTCCGCGCGGAAACAGCCCGAATCACGAAGACCCGAATCCCGCCTTTTCGTCGTGATTCGGGTCTTCGTGATTCGGGCTGCTCCCCGCCGGAGGCGGCGCAACCTCACAGAGTCCGGATTTCGGAGGCTTCGGCGATCGGCCTTCGTGTGAGTGAGGTCTGGCGTCAGCCCACGAGCCGAATGAGCGGCGGCACCACGATGGGCAGCAGGATCAGCGCGAGGATGAAGAGGCCGATGCCGGTCGTCGTGCGGCGCACCTGCCGCTGCACGAGGTCGAGCTTGGCCTGCGTCTCCTCGTCCTTGCCCTTGACCTTGAGCACGCCCATCTCCTCGCGCTCCACGCTCAGGCGCGCCTTGTCGACGCCCGCGCGGCGCATGAGGCGGTCCGAGAGCGTGGCGCGGAACATCTGGCCGCCGTCCAGCGGACCCGCGGGCAGCGCGTTGAACGTGCCGAGCATGAGGTTGATCCACACGATCCAGTAGAGCAGCGTGGCGATGCCGAAGAACACCGGCGCGCCCAGCGCGGCCAACGGCCCGTGGATGGTGTAGAGCGCGTTGAACGGCGGCGCCATGAGGTCGATGCCGCTGCCGAAGACGAAGAACGGATAGCCCACGTAGAAGCCGAACGCCAGGAGGCTGCCGAAGGGGTGACGGAGCCAGTCGGCGCGCTGCGCGAGCGTGCCCACGTCGATGCCCGCCACGCCGAGGAATCCCTTGCCCTTGTTGTCGGGCGTGTTGGCCGAGGGCTGCGCCTTCTGCACGTAGTCATACTTGTCCGTGAGGATCGGCGTCGCGCTGAGCGCCTTCCCGTCGCGCAGGAACGCGACCTGGATGGCCTGGCCCGCGTGCGTGCCGTTCATCACCGTCGTGTAGTCGTCGCGCGTGGTGATATCAACGCCGTTGACCTTGGTCAGGACGTCGCCCGGACGCAGCCCCGCGGCCTCCGCGCCGCTGCCGGGCTCGACGCTGCCCACGACCACGCCGTGGCCGTCGTTGACGAACGTGAGCGAGCCCAGGAACGCGAACGCGAGCAGCGAGCCCGCGACGAGCGCGAGGACGAGGTTGCTCGTGGGCCCCGCGGCGAACACGCGGTTCTTCTCGCGGGTCGTGGCGCGCAGCAGGTCCTCCTCGTCGGGCTCCACGAACGCGCCCACCGGGATGACCAGCACGAGCAGGCCCAGCGCCTTGACGCGCATGCGGCCCACGTACGCCATGACGCCGTGGCTCCCCTCGTGGATCACGAGCGCGACGAGCAGCGCCACGAGGCCGTAGCCCACCGGGATGAGCGGGTTGACGCCCGGGATGCCCAGCAGGAACTCGGGCGCCGGCGCGTTGGCGGCGGCCTGGCGCGGCGCGCTCACGTACTGCCACAGGCTCGCCACGAGCAGCACGAAGACGAGCACGCCCACGATCCACGTCACGACGATGCCCACGTCGGCGACGATCTCCCAGAAGCGGCGCGGCGTCGCGACCTTCTGGATCGCCTTCTTGCCGAACTGCGTGCGCCAGAATAGGAACGGCCCATTGAGCTCGAAGCCCCCCTTGAGCGGGCCGCGCGTGCGCAGGAACAGCACGAGCAGCGCGTACGCCACGACGAGGCCGAGGAAGACGAGCCAGCCGTTCATGGACGGCGAGGACTCGGCCCCTCTTCATTTAAGGGTTGCCGGATCGGACGGTCAGAGCCCGACGACGCGCAGCCCTTCGAGCCCGCGCCGCACCAGGTCCTCGATCTCGACACGCCCCTCCTCCTTCTGCACGCGCTCGTAGGCCGCGCCGGTGCTCGGGTTGGAGGGGCCCAGCACGTCGCACAGCTCGGGGCCCTTGCTGATCTCGTACGTCCCCCAGCCGCGCGCCAGGTCGATGATGTCCACCTTGTCGTAGGCGAGCAGCGGGCGCAGCACGGGCAGGGGCGCGGCGCGGTCGATGCTCGCCAGGTTGGTCAACGTCTGGCTGCTCACCTGGCCGAGGTTCTCGCCCGTGGCGATCGCCACGCAGCCAAGCTGGGGCGCCAACGCGCCGGCGATGCGCGCCATGAGGCGTTTCGATAGCACGAAGTAGAGCCGGTCGTCCGCGCGCTTCACCAGCTCGCCGAAGAGCGGCCCCGCGGGGACCACGTGCAGGCGCGCCAG
The DNA here is from genome assembly GCA_034667685.1 of Thermoplasmata archaeon. Classification (GTDB taxonomy): domain Archaea; phylum Thermoplasmatota; class SW-10-69-26; order JACQPN01; family JAJPHT01; genus JAJPHT01. The sequence continues at coordinate 27,798 of JAXDQU010000023.1, forward strand.
GCCCAGCGCCTTGGCGAGCGCCTTCGCCTTCTCCTCGCCGCCCGCGTCGGTGAACGGCTCCAGCGAGAAGTGCACGGCCTCCAGCTCCACGCCCTGCTCCTGGAGGAGCTTGCCCGCGACGGGCGAGTCGATGCCGCCGCTCAGGAGCAGGAGCGCCTTGGCCTTCAGGGGCGGCGCGAGGAGGGTCACGCGGCGCGCTGAGGCGTCCGCCACGATAAAGCTGCGCGCGGCTACGCGAGGGCCCTCGGCGCCAGGAGCGTGGGGATCGTGGGCTCCGAGACGCGCAGCAGCGCGTGCCCGATACCGGCGATGCCCGTCAGGAGCGAGAGGCTGGGGTGGTAGAAGACGCCCGTGGGCCATCCGGAGAGCCCGGCCACGTCCGCGTCCTGTCCTGCGAAGCGCTCCACCTGCTCGTCCACCCAGCGGCGCACGGCGGCCAGCGCGCGCTCGTCGCCCAGGTCGCGCGCCATCTCGAAGGCACAGTCGGCCAGGCCCAGCCCGCCGTGGCAGAGCGTGAGGTCGGAGCCGGGCGCGTCGCCGAAGCGCTGGAGCGCGTCGAGCGTGGTGCGCAGCGCGACGCGCACCTCGGCCTGCGTCCTGGCGTCGCGGACCGACATGCGCGCGCGGGCGAGGCCGATGCCGGGCGCGCCGTGGCACCAGGCCGTGGCGCAGATCCGCCGCGCGCCGGGGCGCAGGGCTCGCAGGTCGCGCCAGTTCTGCTGCTCCTCGTCGAAGTGCTCGCGCTCGTAGGCCACCGCGGCGCGCGCCGTCTCCTCGTAACGCGCCTCGCCGGTGAGGCGGCCGAGCTGGTCGAGCGCGAGCGCGATCCCGGCGTTGCCGTGGCTCAGCCCCGTGAGGTGCATGAGGTTGTCCCCGCCGCCGTTGGACCACGAGGCCGTCTCGCCGCGCACGCGCGCGTCCGCCACGAGCGCGTCGCCCACCTCGCCGGCCAGGCGCGCCGAGCCTTCGTGGCCGCGGTGCGCGAGGTCGGTGAGCGCGAGCAGCGTCCCGGCGCGGCCGGTGATGAGGTCGTCGCGCTCCCACGGGACGGATTTCGATCGCACCTCGTCGAGCAGGCCGATGGCGTTGCGCCGCAGGTCGGCCGCGCCGTGCGCGTCGGCGATGCGGTGGGCCGCCCAGCAGGTTCCGACGTTCCCGGCGTAGAATCCCCAATGCAGCATGGCGTTCCCGGCGCGCACGCGGGCGCGGGCCACGCGCAGGGCGTAGGTCGCGGCGGCGATGGCCGTGCGCTCCGCGTCGGGGTCGCGCAGGGCGATCGCGACGTCCGAGAGGAAGAGCGCGACGCCGGCGGCGCCGTCGTAGATCCAGGGGCCCAGGGCCCGGCTGGAGGCGAAGGGGAGGCTCGACGTGCCCACCTCGGGGACGACGGGGCCGACCCACGTGCACTCGCCGCGCGCCCAGATGGCGGAGCCCACGAGGAGCCCGGCCAGGTGCGCGACCTCGTCGCGGGCGCCCGTCATGGCGCGCCCTCCTGGAACGGGTCAGGGCCCTGCGAGTCGCACAGGTAGGGCGCCTCGATGGACAGGTTGGCGGCGGCGAAGCTCGCGGCGAGGGCGGCGGGCAGATCCTCGCCCGTGGCGCGGGCGCGGTCGATGCCGGCGGCGAGCGCGCGGCACGTGACGATGCCGAAGCTCTCGTGGCTGCGCGGGCTGAGCGCGAGCCCCGTGCCGTGCGCCAGCGGGAAGGTGAAGAGCGGCTGCCAGGGGCGCAGGTGGCGCCGAACGTCGCGCGAGGCCGCGAGGATCGCCTCCCGCGCGGGCTTCCAGCTGCTCCTCGGGACGTACACGACCACGGCGTCGGCGCGCGTGTACGCGACGGGATCGGAGAGGCATTTCATCGTGAACTCGGCCCCCGCGTTGCGCAGCGCGCCCCACGTGGCGCGCACGACGTCGGTCACGCCCTGCGCCGAGGCGTTCAGGTAGACGCGGACCACGCCTTCCCCCGGGCGCGGGCCCCCGTCGCTGCCGAAGAGGAAGAACCAGCCCGGCGAGACGCCGGCCGTGAGCGCGCGGCGGCGCACGAGCACCGCGTCGCCTTCGCGGCGGATCTCGTCGGGCGCGGGGCGCAGCACCTCGCCGTTCACGAGGAACGCGTGGCCGCCGCGGCCGGGGAGCGGGAATCCGGGCTGCCAGCTCGCGCTCTGGTCGAACTCCGCCTTCAGGCGAAGGAAGAGGCGCTCGTTGGCCAGCGGGTCCCGCGCGGTGGGCGCGCCGGGGATCGTCTGGAACGCGGTGCAGTACGCGCGCCGGTAGAGGTGATCCGCGAGCCGCTCCGCGAAGGGGCGGGGGTCGTCGGGGGCCGCGTGGGGGACGGGCGCCTCGGCGATGGCCACGTGGTCGTCCTGGAGCGCGACGACGCGCAGCAGCGAGGAGATCGAGGCGTGCATGGGTCACTCCAGCGCGACGCCGAGCGCGCCGCGCATCCAGGCCGCGGGGTCGCGCACGGCGTCGCGGCACCACGCCAGCGCGACCTCGCCCATGAGGTTCGTCCGCTCGCCGGGGCGCATCATGCGGATGGAGGACTGCTCCCAGGCGATCATCGCGAGGATCGTGGGGACGTAGCGCGCGGCGCGGCGCTCGTGCTCGCGGCGCTGGGCGGGCGTGAGCCCGCGCGCGGCCGCGTACGCGTCGAGGAAGGCGCGGGCATTCTCCGCGGGACGGATCGCGCGCAGCGTCTCGTGGACGTCCTGGGCGGCGACGAGGTTGCGCGCGCCGGCCACGACGAGGGAGAACCGCGCGTACTCCGCGAGGTAACAGGCCACGTCGTAGGCCTGGTCGCCCACGAGGGCCAGCTCCCAGTCGATGAGGCGCGTCGCGAACTCGCGCTCGTCGTCGGCGGGCGTCACGAGGACGTTGTCCCAGCGGATGTCGCCGTGCACAAGGTCGTCGCGCTCCTGCCAGAGCGACGTGAGGGCCGGCAGGAGGGCGAGGACGCCCGTCTCCTCCAGCGCGTCGAGGAACTCGTGCGTCACCTCGCGCGAGCTCACCCCGGCTTCGAGCGCGGCGGTCATCATGCGCAGCGCGAGGGGACGCTCGGCTGCGGGGTCGGGGCGCGGGGCGGAGGCGGCGACCGGGCCGCGCGCGCCGTGGAGGTCGCCCAGCAGGGCGCCGGTGATGAGCCCCGCCGACGCGGAGAACTGGACATCGCCCAGGTTCAGGTGGTACTTGGTGAGCGTGGTCGCGGGGTGGATCAGCCGCGTGACGATGACGCGCTGCTCGGGGTCGAAGTCCACGAGCGCGGGCAGGCTGGGCCAAGCGCGCGCGAAGCGATGGTCCTGCTCGAGCGACCGGAGGATCATGGCCTCGCGGGCGGTGGCGTCCCCCTCCGCCGACTTGGCCTGCTTGACCAGGAGGCCGGTCCCGTCGCCGAACGTGATGCGCAGGTTGCGGTTGCGGCGCGAGCGGTCCTCGACCTCGAGGTCCGGCGCGTCCAGGACCTCCATGCCACCCAGGACGCCGCGCGCCATGAGGTAGGGGATGACGTTGGCTGCGTGCAGCTCGAATGCCGGCTTGGGCACGGCTCTGCCTCCTCGCGGCGGTGCCAAGGGCCCAACCCGTCGAGAACCTTTGCATGGCTGGGACGACCGTAGAAAGAGAAGAGGGCCCCGCCGCGCGGGGTGGACGGACGGATCAGCAGAAGAAGATCGTGCAGGTGCACGACTGGCCCGTGCCGCTGATGGGCGGCGGACAGATGCCCGTCCCCTGCGAGCACTGGTGGGTGGGGCACGTGGGGGAGACCGCCTCGGCGGGGCGCGACGCGCGGCCGAAGACGGCGGTAGGGCTGGTCTTGTCCATCGTCAGAATCTGGTTCGCACTGAGCTTCGTCATGGTCTGAAGCCTCCATTCATGGTGTCGGCCGCGGAGCGGCCGCGCTTGCCGCGAAGCGCAGGGTCGAGCATGTAACTTGCGGCGCGCGGGGGGCGCGTCCGTGCGGGCCAAGCCATTATGAGGACTCGCGAGGGTGACCTTTCGCGAGGAGGCACGAGGCTGGCGTCCCACGACGACGTCGTCATCCGCGCGGAGGACCTCTCCTTCCGCTATCGCAGCGCGCGCCCCGAGGCGCCGCCCGCGCTCGAGGACATCTCCTTCCACGTGCGGCGGGGCGAGGTCTTCGGCATCCTCGGCCCCAACGGCGCCGGCAAGACGACGCTCATCAAGATGATCAGCACCATCCTCCTCCCGCAGGCGGGACGCCTGGACGTGCTGGGGCACGCGCTCCCCGCGGGCGAGCAGCAGGTGCGGCTGAGGCTGGGCGTGTGCCTCGCGGAGTCGGAGCGCGCCTTCGCGTGGCGCCTGACGGGCCGGCAGAACCTGGCGTACGCCGCGGCGTTCTTCCGCCTGGACCGGCGCGAGGCGGAGCGGCGCATCGACGAGCTGCTCGCGATGCTCGGGCTGCGCGAGCACGCCGACAAGCTCTTCCAGGAGTACTCGACGGGCCTGAAGCACCGCCTGGCCCTGGCGCGCGCGCTCCTGCCGCGCCCCGACCTCCTCGTCCTCGACGAGCCCACCGCGGGCCTCGACGTCCGCAGCAGCCACGAGCTGGCCGAGACGCTGCGCCGGCTCGCCGCGGGCGGCGTCACCATCGTCTACACCACGCACCGGCTCGAGGAGGCCGCCGCGCTCTGCGACCGCGTCCTCGTGGTGCGGGAAGGACGCCTGGCGGCGGTCGCGGCGCCCACCGAGCTGGCGCGCCTCGTCCAGCAGGCCCGCGTCGTGGAGGTCGCGCTGGAGGGCGTGGTCCCCGCGTCCTACGCCGAGCTTCCGGGGCGCGGCACCGTGTCGCGCGCGGAGCTGACGGGCCGCTCCTCGCTGCGCCTCCAGTGCGGCGACGTCGACGCGGCGCTGGGCGAGGTCCTGGCGTGGGCGCGCGCCGAGCGCGTCGGGATCGCTTCCGTCGCCTCCACGGGCCCCACGCTGGTCGACGCGTTCGTCGCCATCACCGAGGGGCGCCTCCAGACCCTTCCCGCCGGGCCGCCCGCGCGCCCCCGCGTCGAGTTCACCCTCGTGGAGGCGCGCCGGTGAAGCCCCGCGCGCCGCAGGCCGCGGGCGCGGCGCTGGCCGCGGCGCTGCTCGTCGTCGCCTTCCTCCTCCCCGGGGGCGCGCGGCGCTGGCTCGCGCCCCTGGCCGTCATCGCGCTGGGCGCGGGGCTCGTCTACGCCCTCGGCGGGGGGCGGAGCGTCCTGCGCATCGGGAACGCCATGATGCGGCGCAACTGGCTCACGATGGTGAGCTACCGCATGCAGATCGTGGCCTTCGCCGTGTACGTCGCGCTGGGCCTGGCCCTGATCTGGCTGGTGGGCAAGCCCGTCCTCGACGCGCTGGTCGGGCCCGCCCAGCTCCTCCACGGCGCGGGGCTTCCGCCCGACGCGGCCTTGCTCCTGATCGTGGGCGTGGTCTCGTGGCCGCTCTTCTGGCGCTCCTGTGAGGTCACCGCCAACGGCGTGCGCCAGGAGCAGTGGTCGGGCACCTTCGAGTCCATCGTCCCGACGCCCGACGGCGTGCGCGCGCTCCCGTTCTGCTATCTCTACAGCAACGTGGGGGTCAGCATCCTTTCGCAGGCCGCGATCCTGGTCCTTCTCGGCTTCGCGCTCCCCGCGGGCAGCCTCCACCTGGTCGACCCCGCGCTGGCCCTCAACTTCCTCGCGGTGACGTTCGTCTGCATGCTTTGCATGTGGGGGCTCGGGCTCCTCTTCGGCGGGCTCGCCGTGCTCTACAAGCAGCTCGGCCCCGCGGACGCCGTCGTCAAGCTGCTCTTCATCGCGCTGGCCGGGATCTTCGTCCCGCTGCAGCTCCTGCCGGGCTGGATGCAGGCGGCGTCCCGCGCGATCCCGGTGACGTACGCGCTGGACCTGCTTCGGGGCATCGCGGTGGACGGACGGGGCATCGCGGACCAGCCGGTGGCCTTCGCCATCCTCGTGGGCTTCACCGTGGCCACGGTCGTCGCGGGGAACCTGGCCTATCGCGCGCTCGTGGACCGCGCGCGGCGGCAGGGCGCGATCCAGGGGTACTGAGCGCTCCTCAGCTCTTCTTCGTCCCCTTGATCTGCGTCCAGTCGAAGTATTTCCCGCACTTCTTGCAGCGCCACTTGTTCGCGATCACGAAGACGACCGCGCGTTCGCCGCAGGCCGGGCAGGTCTCGACCACGTCTTGCCGCTCCGGGTGGCTTGCACGGCCTCGCCGGGCATAAGGCTTCACGAAGGCCGAGCCGGGACGCCCAGCACGAGCACCTGGAAGCGGATCTCGCCGCTCTGCTGCGAGAAGGAGACGCGCTGGTGGCCGTGCGGCGCGGGGACGCAGTCGAACGCGAGCGTCTGGCCTTGCGCCGCGACGTCGCCGAACGAGTAGGAGCACGCGCCCGGGCCGGTGGCGCGCAGGCCGACGCTGGCGCCCGAGAGGGGCGTGACGAGCACGCGCACCGCGCTGAGGTTCGCCGGGAGGTCGGCGTCGAGCGAGGCCGTGGCGTTCACGGGACCGACGTTGGGCAGGCCCAGCGAGAGCGTGCCGTTGGCGAGCGCGTAGGGGGCGGCCGGCGCGGGCGCGGCCGTGGGCGCCGGCGCGAGGGCCGCGGTGGCGAGCGTGGCGGCGGGCGCGACGGGCGCGTCGGCGAGCAGCGCCAGCACGGCCAGGCCCAGGAGGACGCCCACGAGGAACGCGCCTGCGATGCCCAAGACGAGCCTGCGCATGGGGCGCAGGGATGCGCGAGGGGGGCTTCACGCTTGTGGCGGGCGCCGCGTCAGGTGCTCTCGTCGGCCGCGCCGCGGTAGAAGCGCCGGTAGAGGCGCCCCCAGAACGGGTTCGGGAAGAACGTCAGGATGGGCACCGCGACGCAGATGACGAAGCCCGCCGCGGGGCTGACCATCGCGACGGCGAGCGCGAGGGCGAAGAGGATCGGCGCCACGGCGAAGGCGACGCTCGTGCCCCGGAAGATGCGGCGGTCGAAGACGGGGTTGATCATGAGCGGGTCGCGCGTCGCGTAGAGCAGCATCTGGAGGAGCGCCAGGCCGCAGAGGATCAGGTCGACGCAGTAGAGCGCGATCGCCAGCCGGTCGCCGGAGAACTTGCCCAGGTACGTCGTCGTGAACGGCACGAGGCTCACGAAGAGCAGGTAGACGACGGTGGTGACCATGAGCGGGCGGTCGCTGCGCACGATGTAGTGGAACACGATGGCGTGCGCGACCCAGTAGGAGCCCAGCAGCACGAAGCTCATGGCGTACACCAGCAGCGGCGTGGAGAACGTGCCCCAGAACTGGGCGGGCGTCTCGGCGCGCTCGGGCATGCTCGAGAGGAGCGAGAAGGCCAGCAGCGTCATCGCGATGCTGAACACGCCGTCCGAGAGGCTCTTGATGCGCGAGTTGTCGCTGTAGTGCGCCTGGTCGTCGAGCTCCACGACCCGCTCGGGAATGTGCGGGCGGTTGCGCATCACGCGCGACTCGGCCATGCGGAGCGGAATACGGCCTTCGGGGAAGAGCGTTGGGAAAGACGACGGGCTCGGGGCTCTGGACTGAGGACTCAGGGCTCCGGA
>JAXDQU010000024.1:0-12588 GCA_034667685.1 Thermoplasmata archaeon
GATAGCAGGGCAATCAGCGCGACGAGCGCAGCGAGGAGCGCCCGTCGTAGCCCCCCTGGGATCAGGGGGGTTGGGGGGTCGATGGTGGCCCGGCCCCGCGGCAAGCAACGCCACTCGGCAATCCCCGAAGCTGGACGGCGGCGGGGCGGGCCTCGCGAACGCGGGTGGAATCACGCCGCGGCAGAGCCGCCGCCCGCGTCCTGGGCTTCCATCTCGGCGATCTCGCGCTCGATGCGCTCGAGGTCGGCCTGGCGCTTGGCGAGCATGGTGTCGTACTGGAGCTTGGTGAGGCCGCCGGCCTCGTGGCGCTTGCGCAGGAGGTCCATCGTCTTCAGGACGTCCGCGCGCTTGGCCTCCAGGATCTGCAGCTCGCGGCGCTGCTCGCGCACCTGCTCCTGCTGGCGGATCTCGGCCTTGATCTCGGCCGCGCGCTCCGGGTCCTTCTGCTGCGCGCGCTGGAGCTCCTTCTCCATCTCCATCTCGCGCATGACCTGGCTGCGCTTGGGGCCCTCGTTCATCTTGCGCCGCACGCTGCGCTGGCGCAGGCCCACCACGACGGCGCCCAGGACGACCAGCGCCGCGAGCCCGCCGCCGACGTACCACGACGTGGGCACGCCGGGCGCCGGAGCCGGCGCGACGACGGCCTGCACCGCGACGGAGCCCGTGGCGCTCGCCTGCGCGACCTGCGTGCCGTTGTCGAGCGCGACGACCGACAATTGATAGCTCGCGTTGCCGCCGTCGGCGGGCGCGACGAAGTTCGCGGCCCGATAGCTCCACGTGTCGTTGCCCGCCGCCTCGATCGTCAGCGTCGCGTTGTCGAAGCGCAGCGAGCTGCTCGTGAGGTTGACGACGACGCTCCGGTTGCCCGAGAGCCCCTGGACGCCCACCCAGAGGATGCCGCTGCCGCCCGCGTCCGCCGTGGCGTTCATCGTCGCCGCGTCGGGCCCCACGAAGTGCGTGAGGTTCAGCCCCGTGGTGCCCAACACGATGCGGGGCGCGCCGGCGGGCGGCTGCGTCGGGTCGGCCTGCGCCAGCGCCGCCGGGACGACGAGGGCGAGGGCCAGGGCAAGCGCGAGGGCGAGGACGCGGGACATGGGACGGGCGCCGAAAAGGAAACCGCACCATGAAACTTGGGAGGCTGAGGGAGGCGTGGGGAGGCTGAGGGAGACGAAGGGAGGCGAAGGGTGTTGCACGCCCCCCGCCTCCCCCAGCCTCCCTTCGCCTCCCTCAGCCTCCCCACGCCTCCCCACGTGAGCGGCAGCCCCAGCCCTTTTATGTCCCAGCCGTCATCGCCGCCCCGATGAAAGTCTTCCGCGTCCAAGGCAAGTTCCGCATGGGGCACATCATGAACGCCCCCTTCACGCTCGAGGTCATCGGCGCCGACGACCACGGCGCGCGCGACACCATCTTCGCGACGCTGGGCAGCCGCCACCGCGTCAACCGCCACCAGGTCTGGATCGAGAAGGTCACGGAGATCAAGCCCGACCAGATCACGGACCCCGCCGTCGAGAAGAAGCTCTCGCTGGTGAAGTAAGGTGGCCGCGCAGCCGCAGCAGCCCCGGGGTCCCTCGGAGCAGGAGATCCAGCAGCTCCTCGTGCGCGGCGACACGCTGCGCCAGCAGCTCGCGGCGCTCGAGGCCCAGCGCGAGTACGTGGGCGAGGTGCTCCTCGAGACGCGCCGCTCGCAGCTTACGCTGGAGAACTTGGAGAAGGCGCGCGCGGGCGACGAGATCCTCGTGCCGCTGGGCGCCGGCGCGTTCGCGCACGCCACGCTGCGCGACCCGGCCACCTCGCTGGCGAGCCTGGGCTCCGGCGTCCACGCCGAGCTTCCCACGCCCGAGGCCGCGGCCCGCCTGCGCGCCCGCGGCGAGCAATTGGAGAAGACGGCCGACGCCCTGGCGCAGGACGCCGCGCGCGTGGGCGACGAGCTGGCCCGCATCAACGCCGTGATGGAGCAGGTCTACGGCGGCTGATCTCGCATGGGCATGTTCGACAACCTCAAGAAAGCGCTCAAGAGCTTCACCGGCAAGGTCGCCGAGGAGACGACGCTGGAGGACGCGCCGTCCGGGCCCGCCGCGCCGCCCAAGAAGTTCGAGGTCGTCGAGTCCAAGCCCGCCGCGAAGCCCGCCCCGAAGAAGTCTGTCGACGACGAGATGGACGCCGAGATCGCGGCGCTCGAAGCCGAGATCGAGGCGGAGCTTGCGGCCGAGAAGGCCAAGCCCGCACCGCCAGGGAGGGCAACGCCGGACCGCAGTCCGGCGGAGCCAGCGAAGCCCGCGCCGGCTCCCGCGCCTGCGGCCAAGCCCACGCCTCCGCCCGCGCCCGCGCCGAAGCCGGCCCCTGCTCCAGCATCTGCGCCGCCGGCGCCGGTCGCGAAGCCTGCCGCGCCCATCGTCCAGCCCCCCGCGCCGAAGCCCGTCGCCACGCCGCCGCCCGCCCCGGCGCCGAAGCTCGTGGCGCCCGCCCCCGCCGCGCCCGTCGTGCAGCCGCCCGCGCCCAAGCCGCAGCCCGCGGCCCCCGCGCCCAAGCCTCAGCCTCAGCCTCAGCCTCAGCCTCAGCCCGCGGCGCCCCAGCGCCAGCCCGAGCCCTCGCCGAAGGCGGGCAAGGCGATCCAGCTCGACAAGATCGACGACCTCCTCTGGGACCTGGAGCTATCACTCCTGGAGGCGGACGTCGCGATGACGGTCGTCGAGGCGATCAAGGAGACGCTGAAGGAGAGGCTCGCGGCCGTGCGCGTCTCGGGTCCCGAGGACGTGCCCGCGGCGGTGGAGAACGCGCTGCGCGAATCGCTCCTGGAGACGCTCTCCGTCAAGCCGCTCGACTTCGACACGTTCGTGCTGGAGAAGACGCTGGAGAAGAAGCCCGTCGTCATCATGTTCGTGGGCGTCAACGGCACGGGCAAGACGACGAGCATCGGCCGCGTCGCCTTCCGTCTCAAGGAGAACGGCTACACGACCGTGATGGCCGCGGGCGACACGTTCCGCGCCGGCGCGATCCAGCAACTGGAGAAGCACGCCGAGAAGGTCGGCGTCACGCTCATCAAGACCAACGCGGGCGGCGACCCGGCCGCCGTCGCGTTCGACGCCATCGAGCACGCCAAGGGCCGCATGAAGGACGTGGTGCTCCTCGACACCGCGGGCCGCATGCAGACCAACACGAACCTGATGGACGAGATGAAGAAGATCAAGCGCGTCGCCAAGCCCGACCTCATCGTCTTCGTGGGCGACTCGCTGGCGGGCAACGACGCCGTCGAGCAGGCCATCCAGTTCGACAAGGCGGTCGGCATCGACGCCGTCATCCTCACCAAGGTCGACACCGACGCCAAGGGCGGCGCCGCGCTCTCCATCGCGAAAGCGGTCGGCAAGCCGATCCTCTTCCTGGGCGTCGGGCAGGAGTACGGCGACATGGTTCCGTACGATCCCCAGTGGATGGTCAACCGCATCTTCGAAGCTGCCTGAGCGCGGAGGCAGAATCTTTCCTGCCCGGCTTGACGACGCCGCGAAGCCTTGGATCTCCGCGCCGAAGGAATCGGCTTGGAGCGTTTCCCCATGAAGACCATCATCCTGCTCGTCAGCCTCGCCCTCGCGCTGCTCGCCTTCCCCCATGCGTCCGCGGACAGCGCGGGCGCCACCTGCGCCGGGGCGTTCGAGAGCGTCGACCAGCACGTGCATGACGTCGAGTACGCGGACTGCGAGGCGTGGACCAAGGGCGCCGCCGTGGGCCTCCCGTTCGTGGGCCAGGTCGTCGGCATCTCGTACGTGTCGGTGCACAACCACTGCGACCAGCCCCTCTCCACGGCGGGCGACGCGTGCTCGCTCGACGTCTGCACCGACCTCCTCGGCAGCGGCGCGTGCACCTGGTCGTACAACCCCTACACGATCCCGGCCCTGTAGGCCCTGCAACCCATCGCAACCGACCTCCGGGAGGGGAGTGGGCGCGCCACAAGGCCCATATCCCCCCACCCTGTCCCAGCCTTTGCCATGGCCCGCGCCATCGTCCTCACCCTCCTGGCTGCCCTGTCCGTCCTGCTGGCCGGCTGCGCCTCCAAGTCGGGGGACGACCTGACGCCGCCGCCCGACCAGACGCCGACCTTCGAGGAGGCTGCCGCCCCGACGCCGAACGCGACGGCCAACGCCACGGCCTCGGCCGGCGGCGCCAACGCGACCGCGTCCAACAACGCCACGGCGGGCGACATGCCCACCGATCCGGGCAACTGCATGGGCGGCATGGACATGCCCGGCTGCACCGCCGCGCAGGCCGCGCGCTACTACGCCTACATGGAGGCCAAGGCGGGCCCACGCCCCGACGAGACGCTGCCCCCCATCAAGATCCCGCTCACCCCGCAGGGCGACAGCGAGAAGGCCACCATCTCGCTCGACGAGAAGATCGTCACGCTGCTCGTCACGGTGCACCTCAACGACACGGGCAACGGCCCCTACCTCGCGCTGGGCCCCGGCGGCATGGGCGACCTCTCGCTGGAGCTGAAGGGCGCCAGCACGACCAAGACCATCCCGCTCACCGGCAGCGCGAACAGCGTCGGCGTCGACCCCGCGAGCAGCCTCGCGATGACGTTCCAGACGACGATCAGCGCCCCCGAGCCGAGCGCCTGGACGCTCACCGTCTCGGGCCAGGGCCAGGGCGCCGAGGTCGTCGTGAACCTCGTCGAGCGCTTCGTGGCGAGCTGATTGCAGACCTGGCTCTTCCGCGAGGGCGACAAGCTCGTCGCCGTCCTGATGTCCTCGCAGGCCGACGCCAAGCTGACCGCCGCCGACCTCGCCAAGCTGGAGGCCGAGTTCCTGGCCGCGACGCCCGCGGGCTATCAAAAGACGAGGGCCGAGTTCGCGCGCTGGCTGCGCAACGCGAGGAACTGGCGCGGGCTCTACCATCTCGAGTATCCGTAGCGCGCCCCCGGCGTCGTACGTTCACGTTCTCGTTCACGTTCTCGGCGTTCGTTCAACGTTCACGTTGTCGTTGCACGTTGCACGTGAAACGGGAAACGTGCGACGTGAACGTTGAACGACGCCCGTGAACGAGAACGTGAACGTGCGTCACGATAGCATCGGCGTCAGCGCGTCGTCCAGCTTCAGCACGTACAGCCCGGAGCCGCGTTCGCTGACCAGGAGGTACGTCTGCCCGTCCGTGGGGCTCGTGAACCACTTGGCGTCGTAGACGTTGGGGAAGTACGCCTCGGGGAAGTTGGGCGTCTTGCGCCAGATCTGCCCCTGGAAGGGGCTCGTCTCGTTGCCGTGCGGCTCGTAGAAGGCGACGGCGTACGGCTTGGCGGGGTCGCTGACGTTGAGCACCCAGACGCCCGCGTGGTAGTGCGCGACGGCCATGAGGTCGCCCGCGAACGCAAAATTGTGGGGGCTCATCAGGAACGGCTCGCTGTTCTCGACGAATCCCGGCAGGCGCCAGTTGCCGATCTGCTTGAACGCGGTCGGGTCCGTCACGTCGTACGCACGCAGGTAGCCGGGTTCGCCGGGTGATAGCGAGATCTCGGGGCCGCTCCACGCGATCACCTTGCCGCTCCGGCTCGTGGGGTCGGGGCGGAAGAAGTGGATGTCGTTGCGCGTGCTGGGCGCCATCACGTCGTCCACGTGCAGCAGCGTCGGGTTCGCCGGGTTGGTGATATCAACAATGACCGCGCCGCAGTCCCAGTAGGCGACGTAGAGGAGGAGCTGGTGCGTCAGCGGATGCTCCTGCGCCCACTGGTCGTGGGGGAAGCAGCCGTCGGGCTCGACGGCGGTGAAGCTCGCGGGCAGCGCGAACGTGCCCACGGTGAGGAGCGTCGGCCCCGCGGGCGTCTCCACGAGCTGCGCGATCTTGACGTTGTTACCCGGCGGAGGCGTGTAGACGCCGCCCGTGGGCAACGCCTGGCGGTCGGGCTGGCCGTTGTAGATGAGATAGCGATTGCCCTGCCACTCCGTGTAGAACATGACGTGGCTGCCGAGCACCTCGACGGGGACGAACGCCGCGAGCTTCGGGTGCGCCTTGTCGCGCACGTCCACGATCTGGATGCCCAGCCCGTCGCCCGCGGTCGGATTGCCCACGACGTCCATCGCGCCCGGCTGGCGCTGGAGGTTCATGAAGACGTAATCGCCTTCCGGCGTGGGGACCGCTTCCTGGCTCGCGCCGCCCGGCGTGCTGTACTGCGCGACGAGGCGCGGGTGGGCCGGGTCGCTGACGTTGACGATGAGGAAGCCCGCGTGGTCGCCGTCGGTCCCGATGTAGGCAAGATCGCCCACGATGCGGAGGCCGGCGAAGCCTTCCTTGCCGATCTCCTGCGGGATCAGCGGGCTCCAGTTGACCAGCGAGATGCCGTACTTGGCCGTGTGCAGCGAGGCGTCCGTGTGGTTGTGCTTCATCTCGATGGGCTCGCCGATGGCGTCGGCGAACCCGGAGGCGGACTGCGGCGCGACGGGCGGGGCGCGCGGGGCGCTCACGCAGCCGGCGACCAGGATGGCCAGGAGGCCCAGGGTGAGCGCGCGCACGGCCCTGACCTCCGCGGCTGAATCTAAAGCCTTGTGGCAGCCGGCCCGCGCTCCGCGCCAGATTTCGCCATGCGCGGGACTCCGGGCTCTGGACTCCGGGCTCAGGGCTCCGGAGTCCAGAGCCCGGAGTCCCGATGGAGAGCCCGATTGCCTTTTCCCGGAAGCCCCAGTTGCGGAGCGCGTGCCCGACATCCGCCTTCGCCACCGCGCCCGCATGCGCGAGAAGGACGCCGCGCGCCTCATCGAGAGCATCAGCGCCGCCTTCGGCATCGAGGATCCGTTCCCGCCCAGCGTCGAGCGCGCGGACGCGGGCGACTTCGACGTGCTGATCCACAACGCGCGCGTGATCGCCTTCATCCGCCGCGAGCCCGAGCGGATCGCCCCGACGTGCCGCCTCCTCATGCAGAAGAAGCCCACGAAGGCGTTCGTCACGGTGGACATGGGCGCGGTGAAGTTCGTCAACAACGGCGCGGACGTCATGGCGCCCGGCATCACCGAGGCCGACCCGTCGATCCAGCCCGGCGACCTGGTGTGGATCCGCGACGAGAAGAACAAGGTCCCGCTGGGCGTGGGCGAGGCGCTGATCCCGGGCGCGCAGATGCCGCGCGGGCCGAAGGGCAAGGCCGTGAAGGCATTGCACCACGTCGGCGACGAGATGTGGAACCTGGAGCTCTAAGCCACGCGCACCCAGTCCGACCCGCTCGCGGCGCCCGCGTGGACGAGCGCGAGCACGACCTCGCTGGCGCCCGCGGGAGAGTAGGACGCGGACGCGCCGCCGCACGCGACGCGCGTGGGCGTGACGAGGCCGGTCTGGTTGACCAGCAGCACGGCGGTCCACCCTCCGTCGCCCACGCCGCAGGCGACCTGGTGGCCCGCGTCGAGGGGGAGCGAAAGGTACGTCGCCGCGAGCGCCGGGAGCGTCCACGTCGCGTTGCCCACGCCGGCGGCATGCTCGAGGGGCGCGCGGACGTAGCCGGGCGCGTCCCAGTTGCGGCCCGACCACGAGACCTGGTGCTCGTAGAGGTCCTGCGCGTAGGTCGCCAGGAAGTCGAGGCTCGTCGTGCCCGTGGGCGTCAGCGCGGCGTCGAAGGCGCGCTCCACCGTCGCGGGGTCGCAGCCGCCCGTGTCCCCTTGCGGGAGCGCGGCGAGGAACGCGCGCAGGCCCGCGTGGCCGACCTCCGCGTACATGAGTCCCCAGAGGATCCAGGCCCCGTACTGGTCGTTGCAGAAGCCCACTGAGGGGTTCTGCGCGAAGGTGGGCGAGTCGTGCGCGTAGACGCCCGAGCCGGGCAGGTACGAGTCGGCCGGGTCGTAGAGCGTCTGGGCGAGGACGGCCTGCGACTCGTCGACGGGCGCGCCCTTCTCGACGAAGCGCGAGGCGCCCCACTGCAGGTTGTGGTAGTGCTCGTGGGCCGCGACGATGCGCGCCGCCACGGTGGCGGGGTCGGACGCCGACGCGTAGGCGTGCCTCGCGCGGTCGCCGACCTCGTTGGAGGCCACGACGATGCGCGCTTCGGTCCCTTGCGGCGAGCACGCCAGGCAGACGCCGTTGCCGAGCTGGAAGACGACCTCGCGGTTGCAGTCCAGGTCGGGAGACGCGTAGCCCCAGCTGGCGTTGGGGTTGGCAAGACTGGAGCAGCCCGGCGCCGAGGCGACCGAGAGGTTGTACGCGTCGCTCGCGCCGTGCAGGAGCGCCTCGCCGCGCGCGAGGTCGTCGGGCGTGGCGTTGACGAGGTCGCCGGCGGGGAAGAGGAGGCGCCAGACGGAGCCGTCCCAGTCGGAGACGGCGTCCACCACGCTGAACGTCTGCGCGTCGAACTGCGGCGGCGTGAGCATGGGCGCCCCCGACCGGTCCGCCGCGACGGTCGCGCTCGTCGAGGTCCACGCGTCGACGACGTGGTCGCCCGCCGCGAGCCAGCCGCTCTCGTCGTCGGGGACCAGGGGGCCCAGCCCCGTCGCGACGACGCTCCACTCCGCGCGCGTGGGCACGCCGCCCCCGCCGAAGGTGACGGTCCACGACTCCAGCACGCCGCCCGCGCGCGACCACGTGTCGAACGAGGCGGTCCAGATGCCCAGCTTGCCGCTCGAGGAGGGGTCGGGCACGAGCGCGCCCAGCCAGCCCGAGTCGGCGGAGGCGACGACGGAGCGCCCCGGCTGCACCTCGGGGTTGGCGGCTTCGGCCAGCGCCTCGCCGTATCGGATCGCGTCCGGGCCGGTCGCGACGAGGATGCCCAGCGAGCGCGCGTCCTTCGTGACGTCGTACGCGCGGCCCAGCGTGGCGTCATAGGCCATGTAGTGGCGGAACGCGAGCACGTGGCCCGACTGCTCGACGGCGTAGAGCGAGAACGCGGGGAACGCGGCGGCGAAGTACGGGTCGGAGGCGCCCGTGACGGCGAGCACGCCCGATCCGTAGAGGCTCGACGCGGCCGCCACGACGGCGGAGGCGGCGGGCGCGGTGGGCGAGGGTTCGGCGGGAATGGCGGGGGCGGCAAGGGCGAAGACGACGAGGCAGGCGACGATGGTGCGGATGCGAATCCCTCCTTAGATGGGGCTCACGGTGAGCGTGTAGCTGGCGGCGGCGCCGGAGGTGCGAACGGCGTTGAACGCCACGACGCTGGCCGCGGGGAGCGACACCGCGCCGCAGCCCGTCACCGGGATCGCGCGGAGCGTCCCGTCGGACGCCGTGGCCAGGAATTGATAGCTCCAGCCGGGATCGCCGCATGGGCTGACCGTGACGCTGGCGGCGCCGGTGACGTTCACGAAGTCCATGGCGTAGGCGCCCACGCTGCGCGAGACGGAGCCAGCGACCTGCGCGTCCTCCGCGACCGGGAGCATGTAGCGGCCCCACCAGGTGAGGTTGTTGCCGTTCTCGTCGCCCCACGCGTAGTCGCGCGCGTAGACGTGCGTCGCGAAGGCGCGCAGCGTGTCGTTGAACGTGTGCGGCGAGCCGACGCTGGCCAGCGCGCCATCGAGGATGCCCGCGACGCGGTCGGGGCAGGTCAGCGAGGCGTTGATGCCGCGCAGCGCCGCGAGCACCGTGCCCAGGCCGCCCTCCTTCCAGTAGAGGTAGCCCCAGTATTCGGCGAGCGCGTACGACTGCGTGCAGAGGCTCTGGTCCGGGTGGAGCTGGTAGTAGTTGACGCCGCCGTGCTTGTTGGCGAGGTCGAAGCTCGTGCCGTACCACGTGGCGGTCGGGTCGTCGTTGAGGACGGGGTTCATGACCGTCTCCTCGAAGCGCGCCATGCCCTCCACCCACCACTCCTCCTGCGCGATCCCCTGCGAGACGCCGTTGGCGTACGATTCCAGCGCGTGGAAGTGCTCGTGCGCGATGACGAGCTTGACGACCACGTCGCGCGGGTACTTCACGGGGTCCGTCCACGTCCCCGTGGCCGCGAGGTATTCCTTGATCGCGGGCGTCATGTGGATCTCCGTCTGCGAGGCGATCGCCACGCGGCAGGCGCCGCACGAGAGCGTGTATGCGCCGGAGACGACGACGTTCTGCGCGCAGTCGGCGTCCTTGGAGGCGAGCCCCCAGTTGGGGTTCGGGTTCGCGCGCGTGGCGCACGCGTTCGGGTTGCGGTCCACCTGGCGGTCGTAGGCCGCGACGCCGGCGGCCACGGCGGACTGCGCGAGGGCGGTGACGTCGTTGGTCACGTCGTAGCCGGTTTCGTAGCGGGCGACCCACGTCGTGCCGTCTGCGTCGGAGGCGGTGGCGACCACGGGCCCCGTGACGGCGGCGACGTCCGCCGGGATCGAGAGGGGCGCGGCGCCCGAGCCGGACTCGATCGTGCCCGAGAGGGTCGCGCTCGTCGCGGTGAGCGAGTCGGTGAAGCGCATCCCGGCGCGCAGGTCGCGCGCCTCCAGGTCGAGGCCGAAGGCGCCCGCGCCGATCGCGCGCACGCGCCACGAGGCCTGCGTCAAGCTCGTCGCGCTCGACGCGATCGTCCAGTCGGCCAGCACGCCGTTGGTGGCCGACCACGTGCTCAGCGTCACGCTCCAGCCCCCCACGCCGCCCGTCGCCGCGGGGTCCTGGACCGTCTGGCCCAGCGAGGCCGAGTCGGCCGCGCCCACGACGCTGCGCGACGCGTCGAGCTCCGCGTTCGCCACCGCCGCGTACGCCTTGGCGTAGAGGATCGCCGCGCCGCTCGTGCCGATGGTCGCGCCGCTGGCGGCCAGGATGCGGTTGAACTGCGTCGTGGTGTCGTACGCGACGGCGAGCGTCGGGTCCCACGCCATCGCGTGGCTGGCCGGCGGCGTGAGCGACGTCTCCGTCACGAGGTAGAGCTGGAGGCGCGGGAACGCCGCCGCGAACGCCGGGTCCGCCGCGGGCACGACGCTCTGCTGCCCCGAGCCGTAGACCTGGCGCGCCGCGAGGACGACGGGCGTCGAGGGCGAGCCGCCCTGCGTGGGATTGAGCGCGCCCGCGAGGCTGGGGAGCACGAGGAGCAGGAGCGTCGCAAGGACCGGCGCAAGGCGCTGCATGGGCGAGGCGAGCGCCGCTGGACGAGCATAAGCAGATGGCGCGAGCCGTTTCCAAGGCGCGGCGGGCTCACGCCTTTTCCTTGCGCGCGACGACCTGCGCCTTGACCTTGTGGTCGAGGAGCGTCCCCTTCTCGTAGCGGCCCCAGAATCGGCCCGCGACCTGCCAGGGGACCTCGACGGTCGTGTGCGCGTCCTGCATCTTGACCTGGCCCAGCGTCGTCTCGTCGAAGCCGCACGCCTGGTTGATGGCCTTGAAGATCTGCACCATCTTGAGGCCGCTCTGCTTGCCCACGTCGAGCTCGAAGAGCACCATGCCCGTGTTGTCGGAGAGCTCCTTCCAGTCGAGGACCTTCTTGACGCGGTCCTTCTCCTCGATCTCGGGCACGTCCTCCAGGCGGAGCTCGCCGCCCGCGATGTCGCCCAGGTCGAGCAGCGCGCGGCCCTCTTCGCGCGTCACGAACGTGATGGCCTTGCCGAGCTTCCCCATGCGGCCCGTGCGCCCGATGCGGTGCACGTACCATTCCGGGTCCTCGGGGATATCATAATTGATGACGTGGCTGCAATGGCTCACGTCGATGCCGCGCGCGAGGACGTCGGTCGCCACGACGATGCGCACCTGGCCGTCGCGCGCCTGGTCGAGGACCTTGTTGCGCGCCTTCTGCGCCATGTCGCCGTGGAGCGCCTCGGCCCGGAAGCCGTGCGCCTTGAGCTGGTGGACGACCTTGTCGCACTCGAACTTGGTGCGGCAGAACACGAACGCCAGCTCGGGGCGCTCGGCTTCGAGCACGCGGTAGAGCGCCCAGAGCTTGTTGCGGTAGCCCACCGTGTAGTAGACCTGCTCGATGCTGTCGACGGTGAGCTTGTCCTCGGAGACCACGATGGTCTCCGGATTCCGCATGAACGACTCGGTGAGGTTGACGATGGCCGAGGGCATCGTGGCGCTGAAGAGCATGACCTGCACGCGCGGCGGCAGGCGCTCCATGACCCACTGGATGTCCTCGATGAAGCCCATGTCGAGCATGCGGTCGGCCTCGTCGAGGGCGAAGAGCTTCACCGCGTCGAGGCGCAGGTTGCCGCGCCGCATGTGGTCCATGATGCGCCCGGGCGTGCCCACGATGATGGACGTGCCTTCCTGGAAGGCGCGGATCTGCGGCGTGAACGACGCGCCGCCGTACACGGGCACGGCGTGGACGCCCTTGAACTGGCCGATCTCGTTGACCTCGCCGGCCACCTGCTCGGCCAGCTCGCGCGTCGGGACGAGCACGAGCGCCTGGACCTTCTTGAGCTTGGGGTCGCAGGCCTCGATCATCGGGATGCCGAAGGCGGCCGTCTTCCCCGTGCCGGTCTGCGCCTGGCCGATGATGTCGCGCCCCGCGAGCGCCGCCGGGATCGCCTCGCGCTGGATGCGCGTGGGCTCCTCGAAGCCCATGGCGGCGAGCGCGTCGAGGACGTCGGCCGAGACAGGCATGTCGGAGAAACGCTTCGGTCCAGGCAAGCCCGATCGAGCGCGCATGTTGCCCTTCCTTGAAAAGCTTCGCTCCCTGCGGCGCGCGGAAGCGGAAGAGGAAGCGGAATCGGAAGAGGCCGGCCTCTTCCGATTCCGCTTCCTCTTCCG
>JAXDQU010000025.1:0-65820 GCA_034667685.1 Thermoplasmata archaeon
AGACCCGGATCACGACTTCCTCGTCGTGATCCGGGTCTTCGTGATTCGGGATTTTCCCCGCCGGAGGCGGCCGCGCGGGCCGAAAACGCCAAGGTCCGCGCCTGGCCGGGGTCGCGCATGGGCTACCGGCGCGCTCGCGATCACGTTCGGGCCCGCCGCCCGCTGGGGGCGGCTCGTCGTCGCGGGTCTCCTCGTCTTCTTCCGCTCTTCGACCGCGCGTTCGGCTCGCACGCCGACCCGCGCGAGGTGGAGCCTTCGCCCACCGTGCGAACGCTGACGCCCAGCGAGGAGCAGCGGGAATGGATGCGGCGCTGAGGCCCCCCGCACAGTTTATCCACGACGTCGCCTTGTCGGGTTTCGCGCGGGGCGCCAAGGCAGCCCCGGAGACCTTCGTTTCCGATGGAAGGGCCGAAGGCAGCTGAAGCCCCTCTTTTCCGTTGGAGCGGCAGCCTCTCCGCCACCGTTGTTTTCGCAGCACCACGCTCCACCGGAGGTCCCGATCCGCACCGGAACCAAGGGGGTTTTTCCGGCGGGGACCGCCGAGCGTCCCAGCAGGTCCATAAACCAGCCGGGTCTCATGGCGTCCCCATGCCCCCGCAGAAGCCCGCGGAAAAGTCGTACACCATGAAGCACGCGCTGGCCGACGCCGCGAAGATGCTCCAGGAGCAGTTCGGCGGCGCGGCCGACCAGCACGCGACGGTGGCGCTCGCCACGTTCCTCTATACTGCGCACGAGCGCGAGGAGTTCCTCAAGAACCGCCCCGAGGCCGACGGCACCGCCTACGGCGCGCCGTTCCGATAGCACGCTCCGTCGCACGCCGGCCCTGTCCGGCCTCGCTCCGGCTCGGCCTCCCGTCGGGCCGTCGTGCGACTCTGCGGCAGGGGGCTGCGCGCCCCCTGCACCCCGCGCCAGGGGAGGACCCCTGGACCCCCCTGTGGGCGACCCAGGCCGGGGGGCGCGCGGAAAGGCTCTTCTCCCGGCCTGGGATGGGCGTCGCGTGGCGCGTCTCGCGACCGTGCTCGAGTTCCTCAAGATCGAGCACACGCTCTTCGCGCTGCCCTTCGTGCTCGCCGGCATGCTCGTGGGCATGGGCACCCTGGGCGCGCTCGCCACCGCGGCGGGCCTGCGGACGTTCCTGCTCGTCCTGGTCGCGGCCGCCGGCGCGCGGACGCTGGGCATGACGCTCAACCGCATCGTGGACCGCGCCATCGACGCGCGCAACCCGCGCACCGCGACGCGCGCGCTCCCCGCCGGCGCGATGAGCCTGCGCGCGGCGATCCTGCTCGCGCTCGTCGCCCTCGTCGCGCTGCTCGTCGCCAGCGCGCTGCTCAATCCCCTCGTCCTCGCGCTGAGCCCCATCCTGGCGCTGCTCTTCTTCGCGTACCCCTACGCCAAGCGCGTGACGTGGCTCTGCCACTTCGTGCTGGGCCTCGCGTTCCTCTGCGCGCCCGCGGGCGGCTACCTGGCCGTCACGGGCTCGTTCACGGGCTGGCTGCGCGTGCTGCCGCTCTCGCTCGCGGCGATGGCGTGGGTCGCGGGCTTCGATATCATCTACGCGCTGCTCGACGTCCCGTTCGACCGCATGCACGGCGTCCGCAGCCTCCCCGCGGCGTTCGGCGAGCCCACCGCGCGCCGCGTCGCGCTCGCCCTCCACGTGCTCACCGTCCTGCTGCTGGCCGTCTTCGCGCGCGTCCAGGGCCTCGCGTGGCCCATGTGGCTCGCGGTCATCGCCATCGGCGCGCTGCTCGCCTACGAGCACGCGAGCGTGGACCCCGCCGACCCGGTCGCGATCAACAAGGCGTTCTTCCAGGTCAACGCGGTCGTCGGCTGGGTCGCGCTCGCCGGCCTCGTCGCCGCCTTCCTCGTGTAGCCGCCGTGACAGACACACGCTCTGGCGAGAAACCGCATGGCGCGCACGGGCGCTCGCCGCGCGATGCGCTTCGCGGCCCTTCTCCTCACGCTCCTTCTCGCCGCGGGCTTCGCGGGCGCCGGCGCCGCCACGGGCTTCGTGAGCAGCAACAACCTCTGCCAGCCGCTCCTGGTCGTGGGCATCTCGCCCCCCGCGCCGTGCCCGAACGTCGCGCAGCAGGGGAGCGCCACCGCGCTGGGCTGCGACCTCGCGGGCCGCTGCCAGGTGAGCGTCTCCGACGTGGGCACGGGCCAGGGCCTCGTCGTCACGAAGCGCCAGATGAGCGTCCGCGCGCAGGTCAACGACCTCTCCGAGCCCGCGGTCCAGCTCTGCGCCGTGTGGGCGGAGTCCGGCGACGTCTCGTGCGGCGGCAGCGCGACGCTGAGCCTCCCCGTCGCTCCGGGCTCGTGCACGCGCTTCCGCGTCGAGGCCGCGATGGAGGAGATCGGCGACGACGTCGTCCACGTGCTCGACGTCAATACGGCCTTCGCGCTCGACCTCTGCAACGACGGCTTCGGCGCGGCGCACGTGGAATACGCCTGATGGCCACGGGGCTCAGGGCTCTGGACTCGGGACTCTGGGCTCCCGGTCGGCTCGCGCCCGGAGAGCCCTGAGCCCCGAGTCCAGAGCCCGAGCCCCACGTTCAGGACGGATTCGTCTCCGCGCCTGCCGACCCGATGCGGATCGGCACGCCGCGCCCGCGGTTGCCAACTTTCCCCAGGTGCACGCCGATCGTCCCCGAGGCGGGGCGTTCGTCGGGCGTCGCCTCGTCGAAGCGGCGCAGGAGGTTGTAGTACGTGTCGCGCTGCGCGGGGACGTAGCCGCCCTCGCGGATGTAACGCCGGGCCGCGGGCGGGTCCATGCCGAAGAGCGTGCCGGCCGCGCTGATGACGTTCTCCTCCATGAGCACGCCGCCCCAGTCGTTGGCGCCGCAGGCGAGCGCGACCTGCGCGATCTTGGGGCCCTCCGTGACCCAGCCGCTCTGGACGTTGCGCACGTTGTCCAGGTAGAGCCTGCTGAGCGCGATCACGCGGAGATAGTCCTCCGTGGTCGCGTGGCTCACCTTCATGCGCGTGCTGCCGTCGGTCTTGAACGTCCACGGGATGAAGGCGGTGAACCCGCGCTGCCCGATCGCGTCGGCCTGGTCCTGCACGGCGCGGACGCGGTCGAGGTGCTCGACGCGGTGGGCCCACGTCTCGCCCATGCCGAACATCATCGTCGCGGTGCTCGTCATGCCGAGCTCGTGGCACTCGTGGTGGATCTCCATGTACTGCGCGGAGCGGGTCTTCAGCGGCGAGACGCGGTCGCGGATCTCGTCGCTCATGATCTCCATGCCGCCGCCCGGCAGCGACTTGAGGCCCGCCTCGCGGAAGCGCTCGATCGTCTCGCGGAACGTGAGCCCCTCCTGCTTGGCGTAGAACTCGATCTCGGTCGCGGTGAGCGAGTGGACGTCCACCGTGGGATATCGTTCGCGCACGGCGCGGAAGAGGTCGAGCAGGTAGCTCATGGGCAGGTCGGGGTTGAGGCCGCCCTGGAGGAGGACTTGCGTGCCGCCCATCGCGACGAGCGGCGCGATCTTCTCCAGCACCTGCTCGATGCGCAGCGTGTACGCGTCCTTCTCCTTGCCCGTGCGGTAGAAGCCGCAGAAGTCGCAAAGGACGTTGCACACGTTGGTGTAGTTGATGTTGCGGTCGACGACGTACGTCACGACGCGCGGGTCGGTCACCGCGTTGCGGCGCGCGTTCGCCGCGGCCGCGAGGTCGAGGAACGGCGCCTGCGCGATGGCGACGCCTTCCTCGGGCGTGAGGCGGCCTCCCGCCACGGCCTTGTCGAGCAGCGCCTGCACGCTCATGGCGCGACCTCCAGGGGCGCCAGCTTGGGCACGCGGTCGAGCGCGCCCACCTTCCTGGCCAGCTCGAAGTAGCGCGCGAGGCCCGCGAGCTTGGGCGCGTCGAGGTCGTAGTTGAGGTCGCGGAAGTAGCGCTCCATGAACGCGCGCGGGAGGAAGAGCTTCCTGCGCGCGTGCTCCACGATGGGCGCGCGGTTCGCGCGGCCCCACGCCTTCGACGCGAGGAGCGCGTGGTGCGCGGCGCGCAGGTCCTCCGGGTGCCGGCGCGCGAAGTCCTTGCGCGCGGCCCACACGGCGAAGACCATCGGCGTGCCCGTCCAGCGCGTCCACTCGTCGGCCAGGTCGAGGCGCCCGAGGTTGGGATAGGCGAGCGAGGCGCGCAGCGCGGCGTCGCCGATGAGCAGGATGCCGTCGTAGGCGTGGCCGATCTCCTCGGGGTCCGCGTCGCCCTGCACGAGCTGCGCGTCGAGGCCGAGGCGCTCCTTCATGAGGATCTGGAGCAGCACGACGCTCGTGGCGCTCTCCCCGGTGACGCACACCTTGCCGCCCCGGAGCGACTCGACGCCGTTCCGGAAGAAGAGCGACACGCTGTGCACGAAGCCCGTGCTGTTGATCGAGAGGCCTGGCAGCAGGTCGAGCGAGTCGCCTTGCTGCGCGAACGCCACGCTGGAGACGGGGCTCACGTCGAGCTGGCCCGCGGCGAGCTGCGCGTTGAGCGTCGTGGGCGGCGCCTTCACGAGGCCCATGCCCGGCGGCATCGGGACCGCGCCGGTCTCCAGGCCGTAGTAGACGGGGAGCGAGTTGAGATAATCGATGTATCCCACGCGGACGGCCATTCAGCTCACCGCCAGCGGCGTCAATTCGCGCGGGATCGGGTGATAGCTTCCGAAGGCGTACTCGGGCTCGAAGCCGGCCTGCGTGATCAGCGGCGTGAGGTCCTCCTTCTTGACGAAGGCCCACGTCCGCCCGCCCGCGGCCTGGAGGATGCGCTCCTCGAACGCCGCGCCGCCGATGTCGTCGACGCCGAAGTGGAGCGCGACCTGCGCCATGGGCTTGCCCACGGTCACCCACGGGAGCTTGACGTGGCTCACGTTGTCCAGGTAGAGGCGCGCGACCGCCATCATGCGCAGCGTGTCGAACGCGCTCGGGCCCGTCGCGCCGGTCTTGGCGTGCAGCTCCGTGTTCTCGGGGTTCCACGCAAGGCCAAGGAAGGCGTTGAAGCCGTGCGTGCGGTCCTGCAGGTCGCGGACGCGGCGCAGGTGGTCGATGCGCTCCTCCATCGTCTCGACGTGGCCGTAGAGGATGCTGACGTTGGTCGGGATGCCCAGGGCGTGCGCCGTCTCGTGGACCTCCAGGAACCGATCCCCGGCGATCTTCGTCGCGAGCATCCGCTTGCGGGCATCCGGGTGGAAGACCTCGGCCCCGCCGCCGGGGATCGAATCGAGGCCCGCCGCGCGCAGGCGCAGGAGCGTGTCGCGGATCGATATCTTCTCGCGCTTGGCGAGGAAGTCCACCTCGACGCCGGTCATGCCCTGGATGTGCGTGCCGGGGGCGACGCGCTTGAGCATGCGGAACATCTGCTCGAAGTAGGCGAGGTCGCATTCGGGCGTCAGCCCTCCGACGACGTGCCATTCGTTGACGCCGGCGCGGTAGGCGGCCTTGGCCTTCTCCTCGACCTCCTCCAGGCTCATGAGGTAGGCCTTCTCGCTGCCGCTCTTGGCGAAGAACGCGCAGAAGCCGCAGTCGGCGGCGCAGATGTTGGTGTGGTTGACGTTGAGGTCGGTGCGCGTGTAGACCTTGTTGCCGTGGCGCTTGACGCGCTCGCGGTGGGCGAGCCTGCCCAGCGCGACGACGTCCTGGACGTGGAAGAGGTCGAGCGCCTCCTCGTCGGTGATCCGCTCGCCTTGGGCGAGCTTGCGCTCCACGTTCGCGAGGAGGGCCGCGTCGCTCATCAGCCGCGGGGAGGGGGCATCGGCTTTTAAGGGTTCTACCCTCGCGACAACCTGTCTTCAGTGGGCGTGGGGCGCCGCGACGTCCGCGAGGGGACCGACGACCACCGGGAGCGCGCCGCGCACGAGCGCCATGATCTTGCCATCGAGGCTGCCGGCGGGGGCGGGCGTCCAGGTCCAGTCGATCCCGCCCTCCCCGGCTGCCTGGTCCAGGGGCGCCACGCGGCAGAGCGAGTCGCTGAGCACGACCATGGCGCCGGCGCGGAAGCCGCGGCGCTTGGCGACGGCGAGGAGGCCCGCGCTCTCCATCTCGACCGCGTGGACGCCGCGCGCGCGGTAGGCCTTGGCCTTCTTGACCGTCTCCCGGTAGGGCGTGTCCGTGGTCCACACGGTGCCGCACTGGTAGGCCGCGTCGGGGTCCTCGGAGAGCGAGCCCTCCAGCGCGGACTTCATGATCGGCGCCGCGAGGACCTCGTCCGTGGTCTCCAGGTACGCGCGGCTCGTGCCGTCCTCGCCGATCGCGCGCTCGACGACCACGATGTCGCCGCTCTGGAGCAGCGGGTGGACGATGCCCGCGAAGCCGATGCCCACGAACGTGTCGACGCCGCAGGCGTGGAGCTTGTCGGCCACGAGCGCGGTCGCGGGGGCGCCGATGCCGGGGTTGACGAGGATGAACGGCTCGCCGGCCCACGTGCCGCGGTAGAGCTTCGCGACGCCCGCCTTCAGGTCGGTGGGCTTGGCGTGCGAGAACTGGCGCGCGACCTCGAAGAGCGGCTCGCCCCACGTGAAGAGCGCGCGCGTGGGCACCGAGCCGGGCGCCACCTGCGCGCCGCCGTGCTCCGCGCGCCGCTTGAGGCCCGAGAGGGGGGTGACAAGCTCTCGGTCGTCGTCCATGCCCGCGGAATCAGCGCCCGCCTCTTATGTCTATGGTGAACGCCGTCGGGCCGCATCCTCTGGGACCTCTGTGTCCTCTGTGGCCGGAGCCGGATGGGGAAGGGACAAATCCTTGCGCAGGGGCAGGCTTGGCGAGGCGATGGCCTTCGAGCCCGAAGCGGCCCGACGACAGCTCGTGGACTTCCTGCGCACCTACGCGCACGAGGCGGGCGCCGGGGGTTACGTGCTTGGCGTCTCGGGCGGCGTGGACTCCGCGCTCGTCGCCGCGCTCGCGAAGGAGGCCGTCGGCGCCCAGAACGTCCTCGGCCTGCTGCTGCCGCACGCGACCTCCGATCCGCAGGACGCGGCGCACGGCGAGCTCGTCTGCCGCCACCTGGGGATCCCCTTCGAGCGCGTCGACGTCACGCCCATCGTCGCCGCGGCCGAGGCCGCGTGCGCGGCGCACAAGCCCACCGGCATGGGCGCGCACAACCTGCGCCCGCGCGCCCGCATGATGGTGCTCTACGCGCACGCCGCGGCCACGGGCAAGCTCGTCGCGGGCACGGGCAACAAGAGCGAGCTGCTCACGGGCTACTTCACGAAGTGGGGCGATGGCGCCGCCGACGTCTACCCGCTGGGCGACCTCTACAAGACCGAGGTGTGGGCGCTCGCCAAGCACGCCGGCCTTCCGGACGAGATCGTGCTCAAGCCTCCGACCGCGGGCCTCTTCGCGGGGCAGACCGACGAGGGCGAGATGGGCATCCGCTACGCGGACCTCGACAAGGTGCTCGTGGAGCTCGAAGGCGGGCACGATGCCGCGACGGCCGCGCGCCGCAGCGGCGTGCCCCTGGAGACCGTGCGCAAGGTCGAGGCGCGCGTCCTCGCGGGCGCCCACAAGCGCAACCCGCTCGTGATCCCCAAGATGGGCTTCCGCACGCCCGGCTGGGACTGGCGCGAGCCGCGAAGGAGGGCGCAGCCGTGAGGCGCGTGCTGGCGATCAGCGGCTCGCCGCGCGAGAAGGGCAACACGACCGTGCTCCTCGACGAGGCGCTCAAGGCCATCAAGGGGCGCTGCGAGACCGAGGTCGTGGCGCTCGCGGACCATGGCGCGCCGGGCCGGCGCGACGCGGGCGCGTTTGATATCATCACGGCGAAGATGCGCGCCGCGGACGCGATCCTCCTGGGCACGCCCAGCCACTTCGGCATGCCCGCGGCGCGGCTCAAGGCGCTCCTCGACGCGACGTGGGACGACGCGCGCCGCGGCGCCTTCGAGGGCAAGGTGGGCGCCGCGCTCGCCGTGGAGTCGGAGAGCGGGGGCGAGCTGGCGTGCATGGGGCTCGCGCACTTCTTCGCCGTCCACCGCATGGCGTTCGTCGGCTACGTCGTGGGCCGCGCGGCGCGCGAGGGCGAGATCCTCATGGACCTCAAGGCGACGCGCGACGCGCGGGCGCTGGCGAGCCGCGTGGCCGACTATCTCGAAGCGATCCCGCCACGGCGCTGAGTTCAAGCGGCGGGTCGCCTGTTACTCCGTGATGGCGGATATCGTCTCTCACCTTCGGCGCACGATCCGGCAGCGGCGCATCGAGACCGAGGCCGACACGGAGGAGAGCGCCCGCGCCTTCCTCGCCATCCGCAAGGCGTTGGGCTACCTGGCGCTCTGGCTGCCCGCGGTCCTGCTCGTGGTCGCGCTGGTGGGCCGCGACTTCCGCCCCTCCATGAGCGCCTTCTACTACAACGGCGGGCGCACGCCCTTGGTCGGGACGCTCTTCGCCATCGGCGTCTTCTTCCTGGCATACACGGGGCACCGGAAGGAGCCGGGCGAGGCCTTCGCGCCGGACTTCTGGGTCTCGAAGCTGGCCGGCGTGGCGGTCCTCATAGTGGCCTTCGTGCCCACCCAGGCGCCAAGCCCCGACCTCGCGCCGTGGCCCTACACGGCCTCCAACGGGGGGCTGCTCCAGGCCGTCCACACGGGCTCGGCGGTCGTGTTCTTCGGATGCCTCGCCTTCTTCTCCATCGTCCTGTTCCGGCGGGGCGACGAGTCGGCCCCGGGCAAGCGGGCGCGCAACCGCATCTACCTCGCGTGCGGCTGGCTCATCGTCTTGGCCATCCTCGCCATCGCCGTCCTCGGCTGGGCCACCCACGGCGCGCCCGACCAGGTGGGCTCGCGCCTCCACCCGACCTTCTGGCTGGAGACGGTGGCCGTGCTGGCCTTCGCCGTGTCGTGGCTCACCAAGGGCAAGTCCGTCCTCGTGGTTCTCCTGGAGCGCGTCAGCGGCTGAACTCCACCGTCGTCTCGCCCGCGTCGCACGTGGCGCTCATGCCTTTGCGGACCCACGCGTGGCCGTGGGGGCAGGTCGCCTTCGCGAAGAATCGGTCGAGCCAGGCCTCGGCGAGCACGCGGTCGTCGCGCGTCTGGGCCGCCGCGCCGAACTTGCGCACCTCGTCGAGGATGCGGCGCGTCTCCGGCGTCGTGGCGTAGGGGGCGAGCTTCTCGGGGTCGGGCATGCCGCGCGCGCTGCCCACCGTGGCGAAGCGCGGGTCGGTACGCGGCAGCGTGTAGGCGAAGGCGAGGCCCACGAGGAATCCGGCGAAGTGGCCCCACCACGCGATGCCGGTGCCCCCGCCCAGCGAGTCGCTGAGCGCGTAGACGAGGTTGAAGCCCAGGAAGATCAGCAGCACGACGAACGCGGGGAGCGTGACGAAGAAGAAGAGCAGCAGGATCGGCAGCGGGTCCTTGGGGTGGCGGATGGCGAACGTGCTGAGCACCGCGAAGATGGCGCCCGAGGCGCCGATGGCGAGCGCGTTCATCGGCACGATGGCGGGCACGGCGAAGGCGAGGAGCGTGTGGGCCGCGAGCGCGACGAAGCCGCCCGCGAAGAACACCACGAGGAACTTGCGCTCGCCGATGCGCTCCTCCAGCGCGGGGCCGGCGGCGACGAGGATGAGCAGGTTGCCGAAGATGTGGAGCTGGAAGACCGAGCCGCCGCTGGGCGGCGCGTGGGTGAAGATGCTGGTCAGCGGCGTCCACCACGCCCCCTGCTCGATGCCCCTCACCGAGTAGCCCAGCTCCTGCTGCGTGCCGCCTTGCCCCGCGAGGCGCGAGACGAAGTCCAGCACGAAGACGCCCACCATGATGAGCCCCAGCCCGTAGGCCTTCGGGACGTTCCGGCGGAAGACGTAGGCGAGGCCCGCGACGATGCCGAAGAGCTGGAGCTGCGGGATGACTCCGTTGGGCACCAAGGGCACGGCGCCGCGAGCCGGGGCGGCGGGCATCAGGCTTTCGAGGCCCACCGGCGCAGGTCCCCCAGGGTCCTCCGGGCGACCGGACGCGCCGCAGGCTATCATACCACCGGCGCGCGGAGCAGGGGGGCATGAGCCAGGAAATCACGCTCGTGCTGGGCGACGTCCTTCGGATCGAGCGGCGCTACCTCGTCGATGGCGTCGTCACGAAGGTCACGGACGAGGGGCGCTTCGCGGGCGTCCAGAGCGTCGGCACGAGCGAGCACCTGGTGCTGGAGGACGACGCCAAGGCCGAAGTGCGCCTGTTCCCCTTGACCGCCATCAGCGAGATCACCCTCGTGCAGGCGCTTCCGAGGCAACCGAAGCCCGCGGCGGGCCCCGCGCCGGGCGCCTGGGACCCGGGCGTGGCCTAGTCAAACTTCTTCTGGAGCTGGAAAAGCTCGAGCTCCAGCGTGGCGCGCAGCTCCTCGCGGGGGCGCGGGCCGGCCAGCGCGGCGGGCGCGGCGCGGGCGTGGATGACCTGCGTGCCCCCGGGCGCGTCGCGCAGCACGAACGTCGAGAGCGGCGTGTCGAGGCGGCGCGCTTCCTCGGCGCGGAGGCCCAGCTCGCCCTGCATCGAGGCCATGAGCGCCGCGAAGACCCGGTCGCGCGGCGCGCGCACCAGGATGGAGCCCGTCTCGCGCAGGAGCGGCGGCATCAGGAGCCCTCTAGCCCGGCCCCTTCTTCAAGGTGCGCCCGCACGCCTGGCTCGCGCGCCGCGTCGACGACGAGCAGCAGCGGGCCGCCGGCCTGCCTGGCGAGCGAGCGCGCGGTGGCGGCGACGTGCGCCTCGCGGGCGCGCTCCACGCGGTCGAGCCCCTTGATGCGCCGGAGCCGCGCGTCCCAGGCCAGCGCGAAGGCGCGCGCGTCGGGTGCCGCCGGCGGTCGCTTGGCGAGCTTGCGCTGCACGCGCCCGTAGCGCAGCAGGCCCCACGCGGAGACCTCGGCGGCGAAGACCTCCTCGTAGCGCTCCTCGGGCAGGTCGGCGCCGTAGACCGGCACGCCCGCCTCGCGCGCCAGGCGCACCGCCTCCAGGAGGTCGGGCGGCGGGAGCGCGACGTCGCCGTACTCCTGCAGGCGCGCCGCGAAGGCCAGCTCGGCGTCGGGCAGGTCGTCGAACGGGTCGGCGCCTTCGACCGGCTGGTAGCGCAGCAGCGCGCCGGCGGCCTCGGGCGAGACGCCAAGCGCGACCGCGCGGGGCCGGGCGGCCTCGAACGCCTCGCGCACGCGCGCGGCCTCCGCCACGAGGCCCTGCACCGTGCCCACGAGGACGACGTCCATGCGGCTCCGCCTCAGCGGAACGCGTCGACCTGGTGGTTCTTCGACTCGACCGTCACGATGGCGCGGTTCGCGGCCAGGAGAAGCTGCTCCATGCCGACCTCCTTGACGACCCCCGCGGGGAACGTGACCATCACGGTCAGCTTCTTGCCGTCCACCTTGAAGGAGCGCTCGATGCTCACGGGACCCTCGAACTTCTTCGTCGCGTCCGCGGCGCCGCTCTCGGTGGGCTCGGGCATGATGCAGCGGCGAGAGCGGGTTCCGCTCTTCAAGGTATCTTCCCACCCTGGCTGGGGCTCTGGGCTCAGGACTCGGGGCTCCCAGTTGTTGTGCCCCCGGAGAGCCCCGAGTCCTGAGTCCTGAGTCCAGAGCCCCGAGCCCCAAAGCATCAAGCGGGGCTTGCGGCATCGCGCGCCCCATGCAGGTCCAGAAGATCGGCGTCCTCGGCGCGGGGCAGATGGGGCACGGCATCGCGCAGGTCGCGGCGCAGGCCGGATACCACGTCGTCCTCCGGGACGTCGAGCAGCGCTTCGTCGACAAGGGGCTCGACGGCATCAAGCGCAACCTCGCGCGCCAGGTCGAGAAGGGCAAGCTCGGGAAGGACGTCGCGGACGGGGCGCTGGCGCGCGTCTCGGGCACGACGGACCTCAAGGCGCTCGCGGACTGCGACCTCGTCGTGGAGGCGATCGTCGAGAACCTCGACGTGAAGAAGAAGGTCTGGCAGGAGCTCGACGCGGTCGTCAAGCCCGGCGCGGTCTTCGCGAGCAACACCAGCAGCATCCCGATCACGCTGCTCGCGGCGCAGACGAAGCGCGCCAGGCAGTTCGTCGGCATGCACTTCTTCAACCCCGTCCCCGTGATGAAGCTCGTCGAGCTGATCCGCGGCGTGGAGACGAGCGACGAGACCGTCGCGCTCGTGAAGGCCGCGGGCGAGAAGATGGGCAAGACCGTGCTCGAGGTCAACGACTACCCCGGCTTCGTGAGCAACCGCGTCCTGATGCCCATGATCAACGAGGCGATCTTCTGCCTCTACGAGGGCGTCGCCACGCGCGAGTCGATCGACGGCGTGATGAAGCTGGGCATGAACCATCCGATGGGCCCGCTGGAGCTCGCCGACTTCATCGGCCTCGACACGTGCCTCGCCATCATGGACGTGCTCCACGAGGGGTTCAAGGACCCGAAGTACCGCCCCTGCCCGCTGCTGGTCAAGAAGGTCCAGGCGGGGCACTTCGGCCGCAAGTCGGGCCGCGGGTTCTACGATTATGGAGAGGGAAGGATCGGGGTCTGATCCGACCCCGGTCCCGGGAGACGCGTCGACGCCGTCCTACACGCCCGTGCAGGACTCCGTGACCTCGCCCGAGTTGGGGTCGCGGTGCACGGTGTAGACGCCGACGCACTTGACGCTGCCCGAGGGGTCCTGGTAGACGCCGTCGCAGTAGCCATCGTCGTTGTCGTGGCTGTACGTGCCGGTGCACGTGCCCCACGGGATGGGGTCGGGCGTGCAGCCGTCGCCGCCGCCGAGCTGGAAGACGCGGACGGCGTTGATCTGCGCCGTGTTCTGGCTGACGCGGTAGTCGTTGTTGGCCGCCGCCACGTCGGTGGTGGTCGCCGCGTTGCCATCGGCGCTGTTGAGACAGCCTCCGGGCGTGGGGGTGCTCGGGCAGTTGCCCGCGGAGCCCGAGGAGGAGGCGGTGGTGACGTCGGGCGAGCGCGCGATCGCGAAGGAGTCCGCGTCGTACGAGAACGCGGCCGCGGAGGTCAGGTCAAGGTGCGTGTAGCACGTGAGCGCGATCGCGCTGTTCGTGTTGCGCACCGTGACGGGGTTCGCGGCGAGCGCGGTGCTCGCGGTCATCAGGGCGGCTCCGACGATGAGGAGCGTCACGAGGGGAGAACGCATGGTGTTCAGGTTTCCTGCGCCGAGGCGCAAGCCGGACCACGCGCCGGGTGGGCATCTGCTTGCCAGCCCCGCGCTTGCTAGAAACGCCGCGGCTCCGAGCCACCTCCTTTCTAGAAACGCCGTGGCTGCGATGCGCGGGCCGAACCCGCGCGGCCCAGCCCCCATGCCCGGCGCCGCGCAACCTCCCTCCGGGCGCTCGGCCGCGGAGACCGCCTTGCCGAGACGGCTCGCACTTGTAGCGACCAGCGCCGGCTCCCTTCGCAACGGAGGACATATCCACGTTGCTGGATCGAGATTTGTTATCCATCCTCCACAACGCTTGTTCCTCACAGCCGTGTTACGCGGCCCGAGGCTGTAACATGCTTCGATCGATGCTAATTACCACTGCACTCCTAACCACCGCGTTCACGGTCCTCGTCCCGACGGCTTCCGCCGCGGCCTCTTGCGGCGTGAGCACCCTGGCTCCCACCTGTTCCTTCGACTGCAACGTAGGCGACTTCGTGACGGTCTCGCTGGCCGGCACGGGGGTGATCAACGGGGCTTGTGGAGGCGCGGCCGCGTCGTGTACCGCGAGCCCTCTCAAGAATCCCTGCGTCGGCACCTCCGGTACGGGTGCCCCGGCGGCCCAGACCGGGAACGCGAATTGTCAGTTGACGGGCACCGGCGTGGGCTCGTGCGCCGCCGGTCCGCTCCCGAACTGCGGCTCGTCGAACCCCAACTACGTGCCCCAGCAGTCGGTCCACGCCTTCGTGATCGCCGGCAACTTCGGCGCGACGATCAACTCCCAGTTCGGCGGCGTCGGCGTGGCCAACGTGGCCGACACGTCCGGCTGCGCGACGGGCGACGGCGACAACGAGACCGGCCAGGGCGGCGCTCAGTTCCCTGAAACCAGCCAGGGCGCCTGCGACCCCGCGGCCCCCGTCGTCGGTCACCACCACGGTGGCGCCGGCGCGATCGCGACGGTCACGCTCAACACGCTGATCCTGCCCATGGACTACACGTTCGGCACCGACGGCCAGGACCCGGCCGCTTGGCTCGCGGGCCAGCACTGCACCGGCAACAACGTCGTGTCGGACAGCTACGACTCGGATCCCTTCGACTGCGGCCAGGGCGTCACGGGCCACTACCCGGGCACGGGCACGAGCGCGACGCTCGGGCCCAACCCGAACCCCCACGATGGCAGCACGACTGACCCCGACCCGTGGACGACCTCCTTCGGCAACCAGACGCAGGGCACCGCTCGCGCGGACCCCAACGGCGTCCAGTGCTTCGGCGTGCTCGATGGCAGCGCGTGGAGCTTCTTCGTGTTCGGCCCCAGCGTCTCGGGCCTGATCACGAACCCCCCGCTCGTGTCGACCAAGGGCTGCCCGGTCATCGGCGACAGCTCGTCGGTCGGCGGCGGCCTCGCGGGCACCGGCCTGCTGACCGGCCCCCTCGCGGGCGACGGCGAGTGCGGCCTGCACGGCGGTCTCGGCAGTCCCACCGTGGGCACCAGCACGCCCCTCGCGGGCACCATCACGGCGTAGATCATCGGCTGTGAGAACCAAACTCGGGGCGGGCCGCGTGGCCCGCCCCCCCTCTTTTCTTTTCCTTCTCCAAAAGGCAGCCTTGCTGCCAGCACGCGGGGCACTGCCAGTCTTTGCGTGCGCGCTCCGGGCGCGACGGGCCACGGCCGGCGCGGGGCCTGCGTGGGCGCGCCCGTGCAGATAACATGCTGCAGGCGAATGACACGTCTCAACGCCTCGCCTTCTGGGTTGTTACTAATCATCCACAAAGGATGTGCACGCCGTCTGGTTGTTACTGGGCGAGGCTGAACATGCTTCGATCAACATTGATTGCGATCGCCCTCACCACCGTCGCGGCCTTCTCCATGCCCATCGGCTCCGCGACTCCCTGTGGGGTCAACCTGAAGAACTGCGGCGACGGAGTCTGCGCCGTGAACACCGGCGACTGCGACGGCGGGGTTTGCGTCGTCAACACCGGTCACTGCTACAGTGGCATCTGCGGCGTCAACACGGGAAACTGTGGACACCGGAAGGCCGTAGGTACCAGCTCCGGGGGCGGCGGCAGCGGCGCCGCCCGCGCGCCCGCGATTGGGGCCACCGTCCCCCCACTTCCGAACTGTGACTCAGCGAACGTCAACTACATCCCCCAGCAATCGGTCCACGTCTTCGTGGCCGCTGTGAACGTCGGGTTTGTCCTCGACTCGGACGCTAGCATCACGGCTGTCGGCCACGTGTCCGACACGAGTGGTTGCGCCACCGGTGACGGGGATCATGAGACGGGCACCGGGGGCGCTCAGTTCCCTGAGACCAGCCAGGGCGCCTGCGACCCCGCGGCCCCCGTCGTTGGCCACCACAATGGTAACGTGGGCGCAACTGCGACGGTCCAGTCGAACACGGCGAGCCTGGCCATGGACTACCTCTTTGGCACGGACGGCCAGGACCCGGCCGCCTGGACCGCGGGCCAGCACTGCACGGGCAACAACGTCGTGTCGGACAGCTACGACACGGATCCCTTCGACTGCGGCCAGGGCGACACGGGCCACTATGAGGCGTCGACCGGCGCCCGCGTCTCCGCGACGCTTCAGCCCAACCCGAACCCCCACGACGGCAGCACGACTGACCCCGACCCGTGGGCGACCACCTTCGGCGCGGTCGCGCAGGACGCGTCCCGCGCGGACCCCAACGGCGTCCAGTGCTTCGGCGTGCTCGATGGCAGCGCGTGGGTCTTCTTCGTCTTCGGCCCCAGCGCCTCGGGTCTGCCCCGCGCGACCGGCGGCCCCCTCCTCGACATCGAGGGCTGCCCCGTCATCGGTGACAGCTCGTCGGTTGGCGGCGGCCTCGCGGGCACCGGCCTGCTGACCGGCCCCCTCGCGGGCAACAACGAGTGCGGCATCGGCTCGGTCCCGGGCATCGACTTCGGCAGCCCCAGCGCGGGCAGCAGCACGCCCCTCCAGGGCACCATCACGGCGCCCTAAAGCCACGTCGGAAGCAGCCCGAGCTGCTTCGCGAAGAAGTAGAGTGATAGCAGCGAGCCCACGGCGATGATGAACGCGCGCAGGGCCTTGGGGTCCACGCGCTTCGAGAGCCGTGCGCCTCCGTATCCGCCCACGACGGAGCCCGCGACCATGAGCAGCGCGAGGGGCCAGACGACCTTGCCCGCGACGATGAACGCCACGATGGCGACGCCGTTGATGAGCGCGCCGAGGATCGCCTTGAGGCCGTTCATGGCGTGGAGGTCCTCCATGCCCATCGCGCTGAACGCGGCGAGCATCATGATGCCGATGCCTCCGCCGAAGTAGCCGCCGTAGACCGCGACGCCCAGCTGCGCGAGGACGAAGGGCCACGTCAGGCGCGGTTGGTCGTGCGGGGCGCGGTCGCGCAGCCGTCGCGTGAGCGCGGGGCCGAAGGCGAACGTGAGCGTGGCGGCGAGCAGCAGCCACGGGATGAGCGCCGAGAAGGCCTTCTCGGGCGTGAGCAGCAGGAGCAGCGCGCCCAGGAGGCCGCCCAACGCGGAGACGACGCCCAGGAGGACGAGCGTTCGGCGTTCGAGGCGCAGCTCCTCGCGGAACCCGAACGCGCTGGCGACCGAGCCGGGCCAGAGCGCGACGGTGCTCGTCGCGTTGGCCTCGATGGGCGGGACGCCGGCGAAGAGCAGCATCGGGAAGGTGAAGAACGAGCCGCCACCCGCCACGGCGTTCTGCGCGCCGCCCCACGCGGCGACCAGGAAGAGCGCCACCAGGATCCAGAGCGGGGCCAACGCGCTCGCCAGCCGAGCCGCCTGCTATCTGCCTTCCGCCCCTTTCTTTATGTAGGGCGGAGGCCCTCGAACGCACGCCGGAGGGCGTCGATGCGGCGCACGATCTGGACGCTTTGGATCGCGGGTCTCACGCTCAAGCTGGTCAGCAGCGCGTGGGACGTCTCCTGGCACTTCGCGCTGCTGCGCGAGAGCATCTCCCCGCCGCACGTGATCAACCTCGTCGGCTTCGTGCTCATCGCGCTCGCCTTCCTGCTTTCGTGGCGCGCCCGCACGCCGACGACGCAGCCCGCGCTCAACGTCACGCTCGTCGGCTTCGCCGTCTTCCTCGTCGCGATCCCCTTCGACGAGGCGTGGCACCGCGTCTTCGGCATCGACATCACGACGTGGAGCCCCAGCCACCTGATGCTCTTCTACGGCACCACCATCACGATCGCCGGCGTCGTGCTGCTCTACCTCGCCGAGGCGGGCTGGCGCCCCGGGCAGCGCATCGGCGAAGCGCGCCTCGCGCCGGGCCAGTGGGCCGCGCTCGCCGTCCTCCTGCTCTTCCTCTACGAGGCGATCGCCTTCCCGCTCTCGTACAACGAATACAGTGCGATCGGCGCGTGGAACTACTTCCACGGCTTCGCGCTCTACACGCCTGGATTGGAGCTGCGCGAGTACGCCAGCCTCATCCCAGACCCGTACCACGGCAACCTCCCGCACCTGCTCTACCCGGCGTACGCCCTCGCGGCCGCCGTCCTCTTCTGCGTCCTCGTGCGCCAGGTCACGGGCGTGCGCGGCAGCGCGCTGGGCATCATGACGCTCTACGCGCTGGAGCGCGCGGCGGCCAACGGCCTCCTGCACGCGGCCGGCTGGCCCACGAGCGCCCTCCCCTGGTACGTCATCCTCGTGGGCGCCGCCGTCGAGGTCGCGTGGCTCGTCGCCGAAGGGAGCGCGGCGCGCCTCTTCACGACGCTCGTCCTCGCCCTCGCCGGCGCCTACGGCTACTGGTGGGAGTTCGGGCGCGACCTCGCCACCGGCGCCCCCGTCGTTTTCACCGTGCCCCTCGACTGGAGCACGCTCCCCTGGGCCGCCCTCGCCGCGGGCGCCGGCTTCCTCGCCGGCCAAGCTCTCGCGCAACGCCTCGGCCCGATGGTCGAGTGGGCCAACCGCGACCCCACGCCCTACGCCGGCGCGACGGCCGAAGCGTGGCTCACCGCGCGCCGGTAACACGGCTCGGGGTTTCCTCGCAATCCTCCACAAGGACTGAACCGGTACGAGGTGATAACAGTGGTATGCAATCGCCAGTGCTTCTCGCGCTACTTCTGCTCGCCAGCGTCATGCCCCCGGTTGCGATGACGACCGGCGTCCCGCCGCTTCCGCACTGTGACCCAACGACGAATATCGACTTTCTGCCTGCCCAGACGATGCACGTCTTCATCGCCGCGAGCGGCGTCGGGACGGCGAGCAGGTCGCGGATGGGGGGTGGTCTGGCGACTGTGTTCGACACGAGCGGCTGCGCGACGGGCGATGGCGACAACGAGACGGGTGGGGGCGGCGCCCAGTTTCCCGAGGTCAGCCAGGGTGCCTGCGACCCCCGCGCCCCCGTCGTGGGCCATCACAATGGGGGTGCTGGCGCGACCGCGACGATCCGGACGAACACGCTGAACTTGCCGGTGGATTTCACCTTCGGCACCGACGGCCAGGACCCGGTGAAGTGGCTCACGGGCCAGCCTTGCATGGGCGACGGTATCGTGTCGGACCTCTATGACTCCGAGCCCTTCGACTGCGCGCAAGGACTCACGGGCCACTTCCCGGGCGGCCCCAGCGCGACCCTCGCGCCCAACCCGAACCCCCACACCGGCATCGGGCTCGACCTCGACCCGTGGGCGACGTCCTTCGGCGCGATCGCGCAGGGCGCGGTCCGCGGCGACCCGAACGGCCTCGACTGCTTCGGCTTGCCCGACGGCAGCGCGTGGGCGTTCCTTCTCTACGGTCAGGGCGGGGGCACCAGCACGCCCATCAGTGGCAGCATCACGTCCCCCTGAAGTGCGTCTGGAGCGGACGCGGCGGCGGTAACGCGCCTCGGGATTTCCTCGCAATCCTCCACAACGGATGAACCGGGGCAGGGCGATAACAGGGCCATGCGGTCGCCGATCCTCGTCGCGCTGCTCCTCCTCGCCAGCCTTCTTCCTGCGGTCGCGATGGCGGCGAATTGCGACTCGTCGAACCCCAACTACCTGCCTCAGCAGACGGTCCACATCTTCATCCCGGGCGTGCCCCAGGTCACGTTCGACACGAGCGGCTGCGTGACGGGCGACGGCGACAACGAGACCGGCTTCTGGGCCGCCCAGTTCCCGGAGACCCGCCAGGGGGCGTGCGACCCGCCGGCCCCGTGGAGC
Organism: Thermoplasmata archaeon; assembly: GCA_034667685.1. GTDB lineage: Archaea > Thermoplasmatota > SW-10-69-26 > JACQPN01 > JAJPHT01 > JAJPHT01. The sequence goes on from JAXDQU010000025.1 coordinate 19,177, forward strand.
GGCCACCACAACGGGGGTCCCGGGGCTACCGCGACGATCCTCTCGAACACGGGGAACCTGCCCGTGGAGTACACGTTCGGCACGGACGGCCAGGACCCGGCGGCCTGGGCCGCGGGCGTGGGCTGCACGAGCAACGGCATCATCTCGGACAGCTACGACACGGACCCCTTCGACTGCGGACAAGGCATCACGGGCCACTTCCCCGGCACGAGCGCGACCCTCGCGCCCAACCCGAACTACCATGCTGGCAGCGCAACGGACCCCGACCCGTGGGCGACCAGCTTCGGCCCGGTCGCGCAGAACGCGGTCCGCGGCGACCCGAACGGCCTCGACTGCTTCGGCGTGCTCGACGGCAGCGCGTGGGCATTCCTCGACAAGGGCGCGACGAGCATGCCCTTCGTGGGCGCGATCACCGCCCCCTGAGCCACCCCGCCCGAAGGAGCGTCCCCTGCCAGGATTTCTCCAAAATCCTCCACAACGGCCGAACCTGCGCCTGGCGATGGTCCGCCCATGAGGCCCCCCCTCCTCACCCCGGTCGTCCTCCTCCTGACCTGCCTTGCGCCTGCCTTCGTGGGGGCCGCTTCGGCCCCCAACTGCGACGGGCTCAACCCCAACTACCAGCCCGAGCAGCGGGTGCACGTCTTCGCGACGGCGGGCAACTTCGGCTTCACGGCGGACTCCAAGTTCAGCGGCTCCGGCACGGCGACCGCGTTCGACACGAGCGGGTGCGCGACCGGGGACGGCGACAACGAGACGGGCGTGGGCGGCGCCCAGCTCCCCGAGGTCGGGCAGGGCACGGCCTGCGACGCGCCCAACGGCCACCACAGCGGCGGTCCGGGCGCGTCGGTCACCGTCGCGTCGAACACGCTGAGCCTCCCGCTCGACTACCGAGCGGGGACGGACGGCCAGGAGGCGGGGCTCGGCGTCGCCACGTCGGCCTGCACGGGCAACGGCATCGTGTCGGACAGCTTCGACACGGACCCCTTCGACTGCGGCCAGGGCATCGTGGGCCACTTCGACGCGATCGCCCCGTTCTCGGCGACGATCCAGCCCAACGTGAATCCCCACGCGGGCGGCTTCCCCGATCCGAACCCGTGGGCGCTGACCTACGGCGACATCCCGCAGGGCACCTACTACGGCGACCCCAACGGCGGCCTCTGCCAGGGCGCGGACGACGGGAGCGCGTGGGCCTTCCTGATCTTCGGCCCGTCGCTCACCGGCCTCGGCACGGATCCCGTGCTCCTCGACCTTGAGGGGTGCCCGGTCCTCGGCGACGGCTCCTCGGTGGGTGGCGGCCTCGCGGGCACGGGGCTGCTGACCGGTCCTCTCGCTGGCAATGGCGAGTGCGGCATCCAGCTCGGCGTCGGCGTCCCCAACGGGGGGCTCAGCACGCCCCTCGAGGGCACGATCATCGACCCGTAGGCGCGGCTCACATCGTCATCGCGCTGCTCGTGGTGAGCGGCGGCACGATCGTCCCGCCCAGGCCGATGCGCGCCTGCGTGGCGCCCAGCGGCCCGTGCGCCATCACGGTGAGGACGCCGTGGGCGGGCAGCGCGGCGGCAACGTGATAGCGTCCCTGGCCCAGGGGCGTGACGCTCGCGGGGAGCGCGTGGCCCTCGACGTCGAGCATGACGCGCGCGTCTTCCAGCGGGGCGCCGAGGCGGTCCACGGTGATATCAAAGCCGGCGGCGTCGGGCGGGACGAGCGGCACGTGCATCGCGTAGGGGTAGACGCGGAGGAGCCCCCACATGCCGGCGGCGGCGTGCTGCGCGAAGTGGCAGTGGTACATCCAGTCGCCATCGTGCGCGTCGACGCCGCCCGCGACGACGGTAAAGCTGATGGCTTCGCCGGGGCGGATCATGCGCGTGTCGACGGTGCGGCCCGCGCTCGGGTCGAACCACGGGTGGCCGTGCAGGTGGAAGGTGTGCGTCTCCGCGGTGGCGGGGACCGTGACGGTGAGCTGCACCTTCTCGCCCACGTACGCCTCCAGGATCAGCGCGTCGTGGGTGCCGGGGTATTCCTGGAGGTTGAACGTGGTGCCCGACATCACGAGGTTGAACGCGCGGTCGGGCGGCGCGCTGAGGTAGACGTCCGTGCCGGGCACCTGGAGGGGGAAGACGTCCTGGCCGATGGCGGGCGCGGCGAGCGCGGGCACGAGCAGGAGCAGCGCGGGCAGGAGCGGCGCGAGCTTCATGGCGCGCTCACCGTCCCTTCGTACTCGGAGCCCGTGATATCGTTCTCCAGGCGCCAGCGGTACACGCCCTGCGCGTTTGGCGCGAGGAGGTGCTCGCTGAGGCCGGGCGCGGTCTGGAGCGTCTGGTCGTAGCCGTCGAGGTTCGTGACGCGGAGCGTCCACGTGCCGTCGCCCAGGCCCGCGAGCACGATCTCCAGCGTGCCCCCGCGCGGGACGGTCGTGGTGGGGCTCACGAACGGGGCGCCGCGGTCGGTGGTGTGGACGTCGAGGATGGCGTCGGGGCGCAGGTCGCCGCCCGCGCGGACGGCCAGCGCGCCTTCGAGCCCGCGGGCCAGGCCCTCGTTGCCGTCGGGCCCGAGGACGTGGTCGTGGTAGTGCCACGTGCCGTTGTACGGTGCGCGGAAGTGGTAGGTGAAGCTCCCGCCGGGCGGCGCGAAGCTGTCGAGGAAGCCCGGCGCCATCGCGTGGCTCATGCCGTCCTCGCTCGCCTCGAGGCTCATGCCGTGGACGTGGAAGCTGACGCTGGCGTTGGCGAGGCGCGCCTTGACGTCCTGCGGGCCGGGCAGGCTCCACACGGTCTGCCCGACGTGGTTGACGAGCGTGAGCGACACGCTGTCCAGCAGATTGATATCAAGCGTGGGGCCGGGAATCGTGCCGTTGTAGGCCAGGCAGATGCCGTCCGCGGGCCCCGTGCCCGCCGGGCAGGGGAGGGCGACGACCTCCCACGTGACGTCGCGCTGCTGCGGGCCCGGCGCGGGCGGGGGCGACCACCCGCTGCCCAGCCCCGCCAGGAGCAGGAGCCCCAACGCCACGAGCGCCGCGCGGCTGCGCATGGCTCAGGCCCCGTCCATCGTGGGCGTCTGCGCTCGGAAGTCGAGAAGGAGCAGGACCGCTGGCGGGCGCAGGGCAATTGCCTCCCAGGCGCGGACCCGTGGGGCTCCCTAAATCCCTTTTCGGGACGATCGCTTCGCGTCCGCGCCGGAGGCGAGCGCCCCGGCAGAGCGAACCGGTACGGTCGGATCGAAATCCTCGACCCGCGACCCTTCGACGTCTGCCACAAAACCCCCAAGCGGGCGCCCGCCTAGGCGCCGCTCGGCATGACCGAGGTTGTCCAGGTCGCCGATCCCGCGCGCATGGCCGCGCGCGCCGGCGAGTTCGCGCGCATCGCCAGCATCCTTGCCGAAGAGGCCAGCGCGCTTGCCCTGCTCCACTCTGGCCCTGGCCACGCAAGCAAGGTCGCCGCCCGCGCCGCGCAGCAGGCCCACGAAGCCGCCGAGACGCTCCGCGACCTCGCCGCCCGCGGCGCCGACCTCGAAGAGTCCGTCCGCGTCGCCACCTGGGCGCTCAGCGCCGCCGCCGTCGCGCTCACCCAGGCGAAGCTCAACACGCCGCTCTCCACGGTCTGAGGGCTGGCGTCCGGCCACACTCCACGAGCCGAGCTTGCTGGAAAAGCATCCACCGGCCTTCCTTATCTGTTAGTCTTTCCATGCTGGGCTGACGGCAACGCGCTAAGCGCGCGGTTCGCGTCGGGATGTTATCTGATGAGCCGCGGAGCCGAGAAGAATCGCTTGCGCATGCTTGCCTGCCTTGGCGCGACATTCCTGGTGATCGTGCCCTCTGGGGCGCTGGCCCGGCTTCGGCTGACGGCGCGATGACCGTCGACACGGGCCCGGTCCAAGGCGTCACGAACCCGATCACCGGGGCTGCCGCCGGTGCCGCCGCTGGCGTGGTCGGCGCCGCTGGCGGCGCGGTCTCAACCGTGTCCGACCTACGTTCCTGGGCGTCGTCGTCGGAGGAGCCACCGGTGACTTCTCGAACCATTGCTCCTATCCGTTCTTGTCGAAGACTGGGCTGATGACTTCGGCCTTCGTCTCCGCCCAAGGCGATCTTGCTCTCGGAGTGGGACACTTGGAATCCGGGGGCCATCTCGGCATCGCGCAGTAATCCAGGAGCGACGGAATTGAAGATCGGGGCCCTCGGGGCGGTCATGCTGATCGTGCTCGCCGGTTGCGTCAGCACGAGCAAGGTCGGCCCGCCATCTCCCCCGGCGGCCTCCTCCGTCCTCAAGCTGGCCGACGGCTACGCCAGCTTCCCGCTGATGGGACCCGCCACGGCCGCCGCGTGGGTGCAAGTCAACCGGAGCGTCGTGAGCCCATCGAGCAGCCGCGAAGGGGGATACGACGCGCGGATCGAGGTGGACGTGGAGGCGCATCAAGCGGTGCGCTTTGCCGTCTGCGTCTTCGAGAAGCTCGACCATGGAAGCCTCGCCCGGAAAGTCGCCGAGATCGCGGAGAACCCGGCCGAGACGGGAAGCTCCGAGCGCGCCGTCTTCCACGTGCCCACGCCGGACGTGGAGCTGCTGGTGGTCGTGGCCGTCGAGAGTCCCGTGGAGGTCGCGGACAACCGGACCACGCCCGTCGCGGGCGCCTACACGGGCGGAGCGCTCACCTTCTGGGCCCGCCACTCGACGGGGCGAGGCTTCACCATCCTGAGCGTGAAGTCCGAGGACCAGGGCGCGGGCGAGCTGGAGGCCACCCTGGGAACCGCGGCGTCCGAGACGCACCGGGGGCCCTACGCGATGGGGACGACCTTCGAGGCCAACGTCGTCAGGCCCACGGAGGGTGGCGCGTCCGTCGCGCTCTCCTTCCGGCCCTACCTCGACCCGGGGACGAAGGTGACGCTGAAGATGGCGAGCATTCCGCTCGCGGGCGCAAGCATCCTTCCCGACGGCGCGTGGGCGTAGGCGACACGGAAGCGGCCACGCTGCCAACCTCGTGCCGACGAGGCGGCCACAAAGGGGATGCGGCCCCCCTCGGAGCTTGGGGCGTATGCAAACGCTCGGACTCGGCATTACCCTGCTCGTGATCGGACTGATCCTCAGCGTGCTCCCGTTCTTCGGGATCCTCGCTGGCCCCCTGATGTACATCGGCTGGATCCTGGTGCTCGTGGGCATCGTGCTGGGCATCTACCACTTCGTCACGGGCCGCAACAAGTACGGCCAGCCGAAGGGCCCCGGCCGGACGATCTGAGCAAGGGGGCGCACGCCCCCCGGGCGCCTCCGGACGCCCGCCTCCCCAAAATTCGAAGATTTTTTTTCTGTTTCTTTTTCAGCCTGAGATGGTGGGCTTCCGCCAGGGGAACCAATCGTAGCCCTTCGGCGGAGGCGATTCCGGCCAGCCCTCGTCATCCTCGCGCTTGCGACGCAACATGGATACGGCCACGCGGCCTCGTGCCGCAACAAGCTCGTGGCCACGTGGTCGATGCCCCCAGACGCGCTTCCTCGCGGCCTACCCGGCGCGGCGTGACGGGCCTTGCGCCAGAATCCATGAGCGCGTCGCGCGGATTCGCGGGCCCCATGGACGCGATCGTCTACGAGGGCAAGAAGGAGATGCGCGTGAAGGGCAAGGACGCGCCGCGCATCGCCGAGCCGCACCAGGCCATCCTGCGCGTGACCTCGACGGGCATCTGCGGAAGCGACCTCCACATGTACGAGGGGCGCACCGACCTGGAGAAGGGCAAGCAGGTGGGCCACGAGATCATGGGCGTGGTCGAGGAGGTGGGCGAGGCGGTCGCCAGCATCCAGGTGGGCGATCGCGTCGTGCTCCCGTTCAACATCGCGTGCGGCTTCTGCCGCAACTGCCACCGCGGCTTCACGAACGCATGCCTCACCATGAACCCCGACAGCCCCTCGGCGGCCTACGGCTACGCGGGCATGGGACCCTACAAGGGCGGGCAGGCCGAACGCGTGCTCGTGCCGCACGCCGACTTCAACTGCCTCAAGGTGCCCGGCGAGCCCTTCGACGAGCGCGAGGACGACTTCCTCCTGCTCTCCGACGTCTTCCCCACGGGCTACCACGGCGCGACGCTCGCGCAGGTCTCGCCGGGCAAGACCGTCGCGGTGTTCGGCGCGGGGCCCGTCGGCCTGGCCGCGGCGCACAGCGCGCTCCTCAAGGGCGCCAGCGTCGTCTACTGCGTGGACTTCGTCGAGGCGCGCCTCGCGAAGGCGAAGGAGCTGGGCGCCATCCCCATTGATATCAAGAAGGGCGATCCGGTCGAGCAGATCCGCGAGCACCGCAAGCGCACGTATCCGATGACGGGCGCGCTGCGCCCCGGCGAGGAGAAGTTCCTCGCGGGCGTGGACTGCGCGATCGACGCGGTGGGCTACCAGGCGCGCGACGACAAGGACACGGGCAAGGAGAAGCCCACGCAGGTCCTGGAGAACGCGGTGCGCATCCTCAACGCGGGCGGATGCCTGGGCATCGTGGGCGTCTACCTCGCGCCGGACCCGGGCGCCAAGGACGAGAAGGCGAAGCAGGGCGTGCATGCCCTCCCGCTCGCGGACTTCTTCCAGAAGGGGCTCACGATCGGCATGGGCCAGTGCCCCGTCAAGGCGTACAACGAGGAGCTGCGCGACCTGATCCTGGCCGGGCGCGCGAAGCCCGGGCGCATCGTGAGCCACCACGTGGGGATCGACGAGGCGCCCGAGGCCTACGCGAAGTTCGACAAGCGCGAGGACGGCTACGTCAAGGTCGTCATCCGCTTCGAGGATGCGGCGTGACCTAGCCGCGCCGGCGCAGGACGATCGCGCCCAGGACCGCGAGCACGCCCAGCGTGAGCGCGACCTCGAAGCCGGGCACGCCCTTGGCCGGCGTGGCGGAGGGCTGCACCGTCGCGGGCGTGGAGGCCTGCGTGGCGAGCTTGGCCTGGAGCGCCTGCACCTGCGACTCCAGCACGGCGATGCGCGCGTCCTGGTCCGCGGGCGAGCTCGCCTTGGGGAAGAACGAGTCCTTCAGCTCGTGCACGTCCTCCTTGGGCGGGATCGTGACGTCCACGGCGCTGCCGTTGATCGAGCCGGTCAGGTGCAGCTTGTACGTGCCCGGCGCGGTGGGCGTGACGGTGCCGGTGTAGTAGCCGGGCTTGCCGAACTGGCCGCCGAAGTCCGAGAACGTGAACGTCTGGTTGGTGTAGGTGAGCGAGGCCGTGAGGTTCGATTCCAGGCCGGGCAGCAGCGCGCCGGTGGCGTTGTCGAAGACGCGCAGGTCGAGGCCGTTCTTGGTGTACGTGGAGGAGGGCTCGTTGAGGAAGCCGTAGACGAACTTCCATTTGTTGTCCGACGAGTAGGCCGTCATGTGGGCCGAGGCGACGGGCAGGAGCGCGAGCGTGGCGAGGATGGTCAGGATGGCGAACGTTCTCATGGGTCTCCCTCAAGCGGATTTTAGCAATCCTCGAACACGCCACCCTCGTTTAACGATTTTCGAACCCGGGGTCACGGGCGGGCCCGGCGCGCCGCGACGACCAGCTCGGCCCGGCGCCAGAGCGCGGCGGCGTGCGCCTCGAAGTGGCGCGCGTTGAGGTGGCGCCGCGTCCAGGGGCGCAGCGCGTACGCGTGGGCCGGGTCCTGCGCCGCGGCGGCCGCGACCTGGCGCGCCATCGCCTCGAACGTGGGGCTCGCCAGGAAGAGATGCGCCGCGTCGGGGAAGACCTGGACCATCAGCACGCCGTGGATCGCGGCTTCGAGGCGCGCCAGGTCGGGCGGGCGCGGGCGCACCTCCAGGTACGCGAGCGCGGCGTCGTCGGGCTGCGCCGTCCCGCCGTAGTGGACCGTGAGGATGCGCTCGCGCGTGAGCCGCTCCACGTCGCGGCGCGCCGTCCGCTCCGAGGCGCCCACCGCGGCGGCCAGCGCGGGGAACGCGATGCCGCTCCGGCCCACGACGCCCGCGAGGACGCGCAGCTCCCGCGCCGCGAGCGCGCGCGTGGTGGTGGCGCCGGCCGCGCGCTCGCGGTAGGCGAAGTGGACGCGCTTCGCCCGGCCCAGGTGCTGGAGCAGCGCGACGCGCGCGTCGAGCGCCTCGTCGGAGGCCGCGTGGACGACCGCGCCCCACTCGTCGCCGTACTCGTTGAGCGCCTTCACGTCCTCCAGGAGAAGCATCGCCGCGAGCGCCTCGGGGTCGCGCCAGGGCGAGGGGCCCGTGAAGACGACGCGCGCCCGGGCCTGGCCCAGCGCGGCGGCCTCGACGTCGAAGACCCACGGCAGGAAGAAGCGCGCCTGCGCCAGCGCCCGGATGCGCGGGCCCACCGTGTTGCGGTGGAGGCCCAGGCGCTGCGCGACCTCGCCCACCGAGCCCAGGCTGCTCGCGTAGAACGAAGGCCCGCCGCTGAAGCACTCGCGCAGGATGCGCAGGTCGAGCGGCCGGAGCTGCACGACGAGCCCCATCGGCCGCTCCGCCTTCATCCTTGCGCGGGGCGCGCCGGCCCGGGAAGCCCGGAATCTGGCAATCGCGCCCGCCCCGGATCGGCGCGGGACGAGAGGCTCAGGCGTTGAGGAGCACCGAGCACTCGACATGCAGCGGCGCGGCCTCGCCGTACTTCGGCGTGCACGCGTAGAGCGTGATCGGGTACGCGCCGCACTCCGCGCCGGAGCGGACGGTGGCGATCTCGATGGGGCCGACGCCGTACGTCGTCGACTGGCAGAGGGGCGGCATCGCGCCGGCGGACGGAACGAACGACGCGACGCCGGCGAGCGCGAGCAGGGCCACGAGGGCCAGGGGGGAGATGTTCATGGTGTGCCTCCGGCGGTCCGGACGCGGGCGCGCCGACATAAGCGGAGCGACCCCGCACCCCCGCGGCGCCGCCGTCGGAACCATGATCCGCGCGCCTCCCGTTCTGCGCCGCGCATGAACGACGTCCCCCTCTCCATGCGCTGGGCCGAGCAGCCGAAGCAGCCCCTCCCGGGCCTGTCCAACTTCATGGACGACGTCTACCTGATGCACACCAACTAGGACAGGTCCGGGCGCGCCGCGCCCGATCCTTCTTCTCATGACCGCGATCGTCTTCACCCTGGAGCGCGACCCGTACTCGCGCCGGATGATCGAGGCGCTGCGCGCCCGCGGCATCCCCACGCTCGGCTTCGACCTCGCCGACCCTTCGCGCAACGGCCTCACGCTGGAGGTCGACGGGGACCGCGCCACGGGCACGATCCGCACGCCCGCGGGCGCCGTCGACCTCGCCGAGGCGCGCGCCTTCGTCAACCATTTCCTCGTGGTGCGGCCGCCCCCCGTCGCCGAGCACGCGCGCCGCTTCGCGACGGAGGAATGGTTCTCCGCGCTCGTCGCGCTGCATCAGCTCACGCGCGACCGCCTCTGGGTCAACCCGCTCGACGCGTACCTGCTGGGCGAGTCGAAGCTCTTCCAGCTCCAGGTCGCGGCGCGCGCCGGCCTCGCCACGCCCCGCTCGCTGGTGTCGAACGAGCGCGCGCCCATCGAGGCGTTCGCCAAGGCGCACCCGGAGGGGCTCGCCGTGAAGCGCGTGAGCCACCCGTTCCCGCGCCTGGGCGAGGGCGCCGCGCACGAGTGGGTCCTCTACACGCACCGCGTCGCGCCCGAGGAGCTTCGCGGCGAGGCGCTGGCGCAGGCCCACCTCGCGCCGCTGGCCGCGCAGGCGTACGTCGAGAAGGCGACCGAGGTGCGCGCGTACGTCGTGGGCGAGGCGGTGCTCGCGTGCGAGATCCTCTCGCAGGAGGACGAGCAGACGCGCGACGACTGGCGCCGCTTCCCGCGCCGCGAGGGCGGAGGGCTCGACGAGGCGCGCTGGCGCTGCCGCCCCTACGCGCTCCCCGGCGCGGTGGCCGCGCGCCTCCGGGACGCCACGCGCGCGATGGGGCTGCGCTACGCCGCGGCCGACCTGATTGTAACGCCACAGGGCGAGCACGTCTTCCTGGAGGCGAACGGGATGGGCGCGTTCGGCTTCGCCGAGGACCTCGCGGGACTGCGCGTCTCGGAGGCGTTCGCCGACCTCGTGGCCGCGTCGCTGGGCCTCTGATCCGCGCCTGGGATCTCCGGAGCCGCTGCCCGCCTGCCCGCCACGCCTAGCGGCCAGCTTCAAACGTTCCTCGCGCGACTGGATGCCGTGGCGACACTCTCCGTGCGGGACCTCGAGGTCGCCTACGGCGCCAAGGAGGTGCTGCGCGGCGTCAGCTTCGAGGCGCGGCCCGGCGACATCCTCGCGATCATCGGCCCCTCGGGCTGCGGCAAGACGACGCTCTTCCGCGCGATCCTCGGCGAGGTCGAGCCCCAGCGCGGCGTCATCGCGATCGATGAGAACGACGTGACGCGCGCGCGGCCCGAGGCGCGCGGCGTGGGCATCGTCTACCAGAGCTACGCGCTCTTCCCGCACCTCACCGTCGCGGAGAACGTCGCGTACGGGCTGCGCGTGCGCCGGCGCAAGCGCGCGGACGTGGAGAAGCGCGTCGCGGAGATGCTCGACCTCGTGCAGCTCGCGGGGCGCGGCCACGAGCCCGTCGAGAAGCTCAGCGGCGGCGAGAAGCAGCGCGTCGCGCTCGCCCGCGCGCTGGCCGTCGAGCCGCGCATCCTGCTTCTCGACGAGGCGTTCACGGCGCTGGACGCCTCCACGCGCGGCGAGGTCGTGCAGGAGGTGCGCGCGATCATCAAGCGCCTCCGCGTCACGACGCTGCTCATCACGCACGACCAGGAGGAGGCGTTCCTCTTCGCGCGGCACGTGCTGGTGCTCAACGAGGGAAAGGTCGTGACGCTCGACGATCCCGAGCGCGTCATGACGCACCCGCACCCGTTCGTGCAGGACTTCGTCAAGATGTGCGTCTTCCACCAGGCGAAGGTGGAGACGGACCGCGACGGCCAGGCGTACGTGATCACGGAGGGCGGCGCGCAGATCCCGATCAACATCCCCGGCGTGAGCGCGGGCGACGTCGTCCACGTCATGGTGAAGAAGGGCGCGAGCCGCGAGACGATCGAGGTGTGGCCCCGCGATGAAGGCTAGCGCCTCCGCGATCCTGCTCGTCGTCCTCGCCGTGGGCGCCGTCGCCGCCGCGGCCGACCTGCATCGCGTCCAGGCCCAGACGCTCGTCGTCTACACGACCCCCGCGCTCAAGGACGTGCTGGAGAAGGATATCATCCCGCGCTACGAGCAGGCCACCGGCGAGCGCGTCGATCCGGTGTACGTGCCGGCGGGCGAGCAGTACAACCGCCTGCGCATGGGCGGCGACCGCCCCGAGGCCGACGTGTTCCTCCACGCCAGCCCGCTCTACCTGGAGCAGGGAAGCCACGAGGGTTACTTCGACGCGTGGAGCCTGCCCGAGGGCGCGCAGATCAACGCGACGTACCGGAGCGACGATCCGGGCGCGACGTGGTACGCCTTCGCGTGGAGCCCGCTCGTGGAGGTCTACGGCCCCCGGCTGGGCGCGGCGCCCGACCTCGCCACGGCGGAGCTGAAGTTCGGCCTCGCGCACCCGCTGCTCTCGAACAACGGCATCTACAACGTCATCTACTACGAGCAGGTCAGCCCCGAGGCGGGCCGGCACGCGCTCGCGCGCACCACCGTGCAGCCCACCAACTCGCGCGCCACGATCGACGGCGTCGCGGACGGGAGCTTCGACGTCACGCTGGGCTACGAGGCCGTCGCGCTCCTCTACGAGGGCAAGGGCGCGCGCGTCGAGCACGACCTCCCGCTCCTCGCGGGCAACCGCAGCCTCGTCCCCGTGCTCTTCGTCGGGGGCCTCGTGCACGGCCACCCGCACGCCGACGCCGAGCGCTTCCTCCAGTTCCTCTTCACGAACCAGACGCAGGGCCACCTCGCGAAATATTTCCTGAGGCCGACGCTTCCGGGCGCCAAGCCGCTCGCGAGCGGCCTCGACGCGCAGATGGCCGGCCTCGCGCCCATCACGTACGACTGGACGCGCTGGCAGGAGCTCGAAGCGAAGCTCCCCACCTACCGGGTGAAGACATGACGACCCTTCCCGCCCACGAGCGCCGCGCCCACGCCACCCGCACGCTGGAGAAGTCCGCCTGGACCGTCCTGGTCTGGGCGCTCTTCGCCCTCTTCATCCTGGGGCCCCTGCTGACCGTGGTCGCGTTCAGCCTCACGCACAACGTCTTCCAGGGCGCGCGCCCCAACAGCCTGGAATGGTACGCGCAGCTCCTGCGCGACCCGCAGCTCTACGGCCCGCTCCTGCGCAGCTTCGAGGTCGCGCTCATCGTCGTGATGGTGCAGCTCGTCTTCGGCACGCTCATCGCCTACAGCACCGTGCGCGGCCGCATCTTCGGCGCCGGGTTCCTCGACGCGCTCTGCAACATCACCATCGCGCTGCCCAGCGTCGTCATCGGCCTGGCGCTCCTGGCCTTCTACGGCCCCTTCGGCCCGGTGAGCACGTTCTCGACGTGGGTCACCGGCAGCCCCTTCACGCTGACGTGGACGCTCGCCATCGTCGTCTTCGCGCACGTCCTCGAGACGTTCCCCTACATGGTGCGCAGCGTCACGCAAGGCCTCCAGCGCATGGACGCCAACCTGGAGAGCGCCGCGCGCAGCCTCGGGGGCAAGCCCTGGCACGTCTTCCGCACCATCACGCTCCCCCAGCTGCGGCCCGCGCTCGTAAGCGGGGGCGTGCTCGTCCTCTCGCGCAGCATCGCCGAGTTCGGCGCCACCATCATCGTCGTGAGCGCCGTCCTCTCCACGGCGCCGGTGAGCATCTACAGCGCGGCGGAGAGCGGCAGCATGGAATTGGCCGCGGCTTACAGCGTGATCCTCATGCTCGTGAGCTTCACCGCGTACGTCATCATGAACCGGTGGCTGCTGCGCGAGGAGAACGCTCGGGGACGCGCGGAGGGCGCGCCCTGAAGGGGCAACGCTCTTGCCATCCGAGCGGCTCGCCCGGCCGTGGACGCGGTCCTGGAAGCGCGCGGCCTGACGAAGCGTTACGGGACGCTCACGGCCGTCGACGGGCTCACCTTCGCGCTGCCCCGGAGCGGCGTCATCGGCTTCGTGGGACCCAACGGCGCGGGCAAGACGACGACGATCCGGATGCTCATGGGGCTGATCCGGCCCACGGGCGGCGAGGCATCCGTGCTGGGCGCCTCCGTGCGCCGGCCGCAGGACTACCTGCCGCGCGTGGGCGCGCTCATCGAGTCGCCCGCGTTCTACCCGCAGCTCTCGGGGCGGCGCAACCTGCGCGCGCTCGCCATGCTCGGCGGGCAGGACCTCGCGCGCGTGGAGACGCTGCTCGCGCAGGTCGGCCTCGCGCAGCGCGGCGACGACGCCTACGGCTCCTACTCGCTGGGCATGAAGCAGCGCCTCGGCATCGCGGCCGCGCTCCTCCCCGACCCGGAGTTGCTGATCCTCGACGAGCCCACCAACGGCCTCGACCCGGCGGGCATCCGCGAGATCCGCACGCTCCTGCGCAGCCTGGGCGACGCGGGCAAGACGGTCTTCGTGTCGAGCCACCTGCTCGCGGAGATCCAGCGCATGTGCGACCGGCTGCTGATCCTGCGCACGGGCAAGATCATCTTCGACGGCACGGTGGAGGCGCTGCTCGCGCGCCAGGTGGGGCTCGTCGCGGCGTGCGACGACGCGGCCCGCACGCGGGACCTCATCGCGCTCTGCGAGGCCGCGGGCTACGCCGCCGAGCCGCAGGGCGACGCCGTGCTCGTGCGCGCGCCCAAGACCTGGGCCGGCACGCTCAACGCCTCCGCCATGCAGGCCGGCATCGTGCTGCGCGAGCTGCGCCCGCAGGCCGGCGACCTGGAGGAGACCGTGCTCACCATGACCGGCCAGGGAGGGCTCTAGGATGCTGCGCGCCTTCCGCGCCGAGTGGTACAAGCTCTGGCGCCGCGGCATGGTGCTCGGCGGCCTGGGCACGATGGTCGGCATCGCGCTCCTCGTGGTCATCCTCGTCTTCGCCAACGCGCAGGCCACGCCGCCGCCCGCGTCCGCGAACCCCAACGAGCGGCCGCTGCCCACGTTCGCCGCGCTCGCCGCGCAGAACGGCATGGTGCTCCCCTTCGGCTTCGCGGGCGGCCTGCTGGGCCTCATCGCGCTCGTCCTCTTCGCGCAGTCGCTGGGCAGCGAGTACCGCGACGGCACGCTGAAGGTCCTGCTATCACGCGAGCCGCGTCGCCTCCGCCTCCTGGCGGGCAAGCTCGCCGCGCTCGCGTGCTTCGTCCTCGTGGGCGTGACGCTTGCGTTCCTCCTGCAGAGCATCGCCGCGTTCCTCATGGCCGGCGTGCGCGGCATCTCCACCGCGTCGTGGACCACGTGGGACGCCATGCAGGTCGAGGGCGGCGTCCTCTGGCGCACCTGCGCCGCGACCCTCGCGCACGGCCTCCTGGGCGCGGCGCTCGCCATCCTCCTGCGCGCCGCCGCGCCCGCCATCGGCGTCGGGATCGGCTACACGCTCCTGGGCGAGCCGCTGATCCTCCTCGTCTGGCGCGACGGGCGCAAGTGGCTCCCCGAGCAGGTCTTCAGCGCCTTCGCCGCGGGCGGCAACGCCGCGCTATCGTTCGGCGCGGCGAGCCTGCTCGCCACGATCTACGCGGCGGCGCTGCTGGCCGCGCAAGGCGGCGTGTTCTGGCGGCGCGACGTCACGACGTGACCGCCTGGCCGTCGACGTCGACCTTCGCGAGGATCGCGTCGGCCTTCGTGACGAGGCTCGCGGGCATCGGCGCGTGCTGGTTGGGCGCGTTGATCGCCTGCCCCTCGTGCAGGACGTAGTGGACGAACGCCACGAGCGCGCGGGCCTTGCCCATGTCCGACTGGTGCTGGTGGACGACGATCCACGAGACGGCCGTGATCGGGTAGCTGTCGGCGCCGTGCTGGTTGGTCGCGCTGCCGGTGAGCTGGTCGCTGAGGGCCCAGTCGCTGCCCACGTAGCCCACCGCGTACGGCGTCTGCTGGACGGTGCTGGCCACGCCCGGATTTCCGTTGCGGGTCGTGGTGCTCGCCGCGGGCCACTTCACCGTGCTGCCGGTGCCGGGACCGCCGTTGGCCTTCGTCCGGCGCGCGTCGACCTTGTTGAGAGAATCGGTGAACGTCGCCGTCGTGCCGCTGCCGTCGCTGCGCACCACGACCGTGATCTCAGCATGGGGCAGGCTCGCCCCGGGGTTGAGCGCCGCGATGGCCGCGTCGTCCCAGCTCGTGATGGTGCCCAGGAAGATGCTCGCGATCGTCGCGCTGTCGAGCTTCAGGGGCGTCGTGCCGACCTCGGGACGTTGTAGGCGACGTCGACGCCGCCCGCCACGACAGGGACGTGCAGCGCATCGGTCGCGTTCGCCATCTCCGCCGCCGAAAGGGGCGCGTCGCTCCCCGCGAAGTCGACGTGGTTGCCGACGAGGCTCGCGCGCCCCTTGCCCGAGCCGTCCGCGAGGTAGCTGATGTGCACGTTCGCGTGCTGGTCCTGGAACGCCACGCGCCACTTCTCCAGGATCGGCGCCACGAACGTCGAGCCCTCGCCCGAAAGATCGCCGGCCAACGGACTCGAGGCCGCGGCGTCGAGGCGGTCGGAGGCGTCGTGTTGCTCGCGCAGCCGGCCAGCGCCAGCGCCGCGACGACGAGGAAAAAGGAAGGGAATAGCCCCGCCTGGATTCGAACCAGGGTCGCAGGATCCAGAGTCCCGAATCATTGGCCACTAGACCACGGGGCTGTTGCGCGATTCGCCGGGAATGACCCCGGGGAAGCGCGCCTCCATTGCGGAACCCTGCTATAAGCGTGGCGGCGGGCGGCTTGGGGCGTCGGCGCGTTCGCGTTTCCAGGCGTGGTAGGCTTCGCGGCTGAGCGCGTCGGCGCGGGCGTTCTCGTCGCGGCCGATCTTGCGCAGCGTGGCTTCGCCGGGGAGGGCGGCGAGGAGGCGGCGCGCCCAGTCGCGCAGCGGGAGGAGGCGTTCGCTGGTCAGGTTCCAGCGCCCGGCGACGGTCTCGATGGCGAGGCGCGAGTCGCCTTCGATCTGGAGCGGCTCGGCGTCTTGCTTGTGGTCGGCGAGCCAGGCGAGGCCGCGGATCAGCGCGGCGAACTCGGCGACGTGGGCGTCTCCGCCTTCGCCCGGGCCCAGGGCGACGCCGTGCTCCTGGTGCGCGAGGGTGCCGTCGCGCTCGACGAGGAAGCCGTACGTGGCGATGCCGTCGGGGCGGAGGCGCGGCTCGTAGAGGCCGTCGAACTGGAGGCGCCACGCCATGCCCGCGCGTGGGCGCTCGGCGAGGAAGCCTTTTGTGGCGGGGCCCACGATGGCGCGGCGCGGGCCGATCGTTCAGGGGTTAGGACGTCGCTCTTACAAGGCGAATGTCGCAGGTTCGAATCCTGCTCGGCCCACTTTCCGCGGCCACGAGGGATTTCGGCAATAGGCTTCTGTCCAAGCTTCCTTCGTGTCATTCTTCATCCTCTCCTTCGAGCGTGAACGGGTCCTTCCCCGGCCTCTTCTGCATGGCCTTGTCCATGTCCTCGGGGTGGACCTCGGCGTAGATTTCGGTGCTCTTCACCGACGTGTGGCCCAGGTACGTGCGGACGTAGAGCAGGCTCCATCCCAGGCGGACCAGGTGGGTCGCGCGCGTGTGGCGCAGCACGTTGAAATTGACCTTGACGCCCACGGCCTCGCCGACGCGGTACAGGCAGACGCGCAGGTAGTCCGACGTCACCCGGCGGGCCGGCGCGGCGCCCGGCGCGTAGCCGCCGTTCCCGCTCTTGTGCGTCGTCGTCCAGAGAGCATCCGATTCCCCCTCGGGAACCGGCCGCACCTTGAGCCACGCCGCGAGCGGGCGCTTCGGGCTCCAGACCCACCGCTCCACCGGCAGCCAGCGCTTCAGGCCGCCCTTGGCCGGCTTCGCGATCCGGATACGCGACCGCTTCGGATCGAGGTCGCTCAAGGTCATGGCCGCGACCTCGCTGGCGCGCGCGCCCGTCACGTAGGCCACGAGCAAGAGAGCACGATGCATCTTCTCGGCCTCGGGGCTCGCGCACCTGTACCCGAAGAGCTTCCAGATCGCGTCCCGCGAAAGCGTTCGGAGCTGCGCGCGCGGCTCCTTGTGCGCCTTGAAGTGGACCTCCCGATGGAGCTTCCGCCACCGCAAGAGCGCGTTGAGCGCCTTCACGTCGTTGTTGTACGAGAACACCGTCGAGCGAGGCTCCACGCGACGCTTCGCCAAGTACGCCCGCCCCTCGCGCTCCGCGTCCGCCGCGCCCTTGACGAACACCGCGAGGTCAAGCCCGTGGACGCGGCGCGCCCGCTCCAGGCGCCGCAGCATGCGATCCACCGTGATGGGGCGCTTCCCCTCGTCCACGAGCAGGAACGTCCGGAACTCCTCGATCACACGAGCCCGCGCGCCACCGAAGGCGCCCCGGACCCCTCCTACGCGACCTGCACACCCAAGATGCGCAGGCCGACATCGGCGCGCGCCATGCACAAGGCGTGCGCGCGCCCGCCGCTCCCGAACGCAGCCGTGTGCATCCGGACGCGGAGACCACAGAACACGCAGCCCAGGCGCCTACGCCTCCTGCGCCTTCGCGCCCGGCATCGGGATCAAGCCCGCGTCGAAGTAGCGGATGAACTGGTCCGCCCGCGGGCGCAGCAGCACCGGCACGTCGCCCAGGTTGTCCGCGCCGAACGCCTCGGCCATCGGACAGTTCGTCCACGAGTGGCACTCCCACGTCTTGGGCGTCGCGATCTCCGCGACCGGCCGCCCGCCCGCACAGAGCAGCGCCGGCACGACCTCCCCGACGTACGCCTTCCACGTCTCGCCCGTCTCGATCACCGTCTCATCCGAGAGCTTCGCGCCGCGGAGGTTCGCGCCGTAGAGGTTCGCGCGGGCGCCTTCGGCGCCCCCGCTCTCGACCCACTTCTTGTGCGCGCTTAGAATGCTCTTCAGCTCGTCTGCCGTCGGGACCGTCACCAAATCTTTCCCCTCCATGGGGAAGAGCCCCGCGCACCACCGAAGGCACGCGAGGCCCGACCATTCTCCACCCTTCTGGGATGCGTTCAAGCCCGCCCGAGGGGCACTACGATTGGAGGTTGGGATGCGTCTGGCTGCAACGCCCCCGGCCAGGCGGATGATAACTAACCGTAGGATGGGCCAAACGCGCGACGATCGCACGCCGCGCATTGCCCGCTCGTCGCCGAGATCGGCGCTTCGGCCCCACAGCCCGCGCACCGGGCCGGATCGTACCTCGACGCCGGCACGAACCCCACATGACGCCCCACCGCCGGCTGAGCACGCGCCTGCGAACGCACGCTCACGGCACGCCCTCCCCGAGCCCGCGCAACATCGCGCTCATGGCAGCCCCGAACTCCTCCCCCGCCCGCGTCAGCGCCTCGACCGCGCGCGCCCGCTCCTCATCGCCCCCGTCGCGCGTGCGGTACACGCGCACGGCCTCAATCCGCAGCATCGACTCGGCCACGTCCACGCGCTTCGCCTCCACCGAAGGCCCCCGCGGCTTCGGCCCCTCCAGCTCCGCGAACACCTCCGACGCCCGCGCCGCCGGCACCTACGCCACCTCCCGCTGCGCGGGTTCAAGCTCGGTGGGCACGTGCGGGCCAACATGGAGCCCTTGCGCGTTACCTTCGTCCTCCCGCCCGCCCTCGCCGCCGAGGTCCGCGCCTTCTGCTCCGACCAGCACGTCCCCGTGGAGGTTGCCGCGGCCTTCACGCTCGTCCTTCTCGCGCGCGGGCGCCTCGGGGAAGCGCCCGCCCACACGCTCCGGCTCGCGCTCGCCCAAGCCATGAGCGAAGGACGCAACATGGACGACCTCCTCGCCAGCGTCCGCGACGGCGGCCCCAACGCCCTCGGCCTCTACCAGTGACCGGCGCCTCGGCGCGAGCGCGTTCACGATCTCCACCGCCTCCTCCAGCGTAAGCGCCTCCGGCGCACCGCACACCCCGCACACGCCTACGCAGCCCCCTTCTCGGTCTGCGCCTTCTGCGCGCGCCACGCCTGACAGAACGGGAAGAGCGCCGCCCGCAGGGCTTCCGCTCTGTCCTGGTAGCGGCCCTCCAGCACCATCGCGTCGATGTCAGAGAGGTGAGGGTCGGAGACACGCACGGGAACCGATTTCATGGTCTGTTCCAGAATGGAACAGACCGTTTCAGCCTTAATTGTATCGCATTGGATCAAACCGGAACGCAACCTACCGACATCGCTAACCCATGCAACGGATTGCAGCGCGCGTGCGCTCTGAGAAGGATGAGGGCTCCGAGACTGGCGCCAGCACCCCGATCCGCATCGACAACTATCAGATTGAGTGGATGGACGACTTCGCCCGCCGCTTCAAGCTCTGGGGCGGACGCCGGGAGATCGTCCGTGCAGCCGTCCGTGAGTTTGCGATGCGCCACGACCCCAAGCTCGGGGCGCCGGAAGGCGAGACCCCGGCCTTGCCCTCGCCCAGTCCGATGGACGAGGCGGAGATGCGCTCGCGTGGTCTGCGTCAGAGCGTTGAGAAGAGGATCGAGGAGGACCGCCAAGCGGCGGCCGAGGCCGAGAAGAAGCGCTGACCTCAGCAGATGTCGTACTCGATGCCCGGCGGAATCGTATTCGGGTCGATGCCGACGCAGAGCGGGACCCAGACGCCAGCCTTCGCGTCGAACCACATGCAGAACGGGACCGTGACGGAGCCCGGCGCCATCGGCCCGCCCGAGGGCCCGATTCCGGGCGCACATGGCGGCAAGGGCGTGTCGCCTGACGGCAACGCGCGCACGGGAGCCACGGCGAACGCGAGGAACAGGGCGACGAGCACGAGGGGGAGAGCGCGCATCTGACCGAAGGACGACGCGGCGCAGCATCAACCCTCCTCGAACCTTTCACAATCCACCTCGACTCAGCTTGAAGCGGCGGCCACCCCTTCGCGCGCGCAATGGGTTGGCGCTTGGTGGCTCTACTGGTCGCAGCGCTCCTGCTGCCCAGCGCGAGCGCCGCCCCAATCGCCACCGCCGCGCTGACCCTGCCCGCCGCAAGCACGGTCACGGGGTCGCCCCTCGCCATCTGGGCCAACAACACCAACGCCCCCAGCACATTCGAGCTTCACGTGCCTCTGCTGCACGTCCACGCCGTCCAGCGCGACTACACGCGCGCCAGCACGATCCGCGTCTACGGCCACGAGACGTTCCCCACCTTCGACCTCCACAACGCCACCGTCACGCTCGACGCCGCGCCCCCTGGAGACAGCGCCTGGATCGGCATCTACCCAGACGCCCGCGCCCACCTCGCCTTCACCCTCACCGACGCCAGCACCGTCACGGCCGCGGGCCCTGAGCGCATCGGCCGAGGCGGCACCGTCACGCCCGACGCCGACCCCTACTACCAGCGCGACCTCGACGGCCCGCACCTTGACGCGACCGGCCCCGGCGCCCTCGCCTACGCCGGCCCGGCCGTCGTCAAAATCACAGGCGGAATCGTCCGCATCCACGCCAACGAGAACGACACCACCTGGCAAACGCAACCCTACGACCAAGACCCCGCCCTCACCCACCAGGGCACCGAAGCTCACCTCGTGCTCACGTTCGACACTGGCAGCTTCACGCTCGCCACGAGCGCCCCCCTCGTCGTCGCCCTCGCAAGCGCCCACGCCACATGGACCGGCACCGCCTACGCCGGCCCCATCCCCCTCGACGCATCCGGCGCGACCCTCACCTCTGCCCTCATCGCCGGCTCGCCCGCCGCCTACCTCATTCCCGACACGCCCGGGGCCGCCACGCTCACCCAGATCGCGACCGGCGCGCCCGCCCTTGCACCCTGGGCCATCACAGGCGCCCTCGCCCTCCTCCTGGCTCTCACGCTCGGCGCCCTCGCCCGCGCACGCCGAGACCGCCTCCGCGACTCCTGGATCGTCGCCCAGGCCGCCTACGCCGCGCGCGATGACGCCCTCGCCCGCCGCGCGCTCGTGCGAGCCCTCCAGAAGGACCCTCGACTCGCGCTCGACGTCGAGGGCACCTTCCCCAGCCTCTCCACCGACCCGCGCATCCAACGCGCCTTGGAACGCGCCTACCAACGAGATGGACGCCTATGATCGCCCGCCCCCTCCTATTCGCCGGCACACTGCTCCTCGCGCTCATCCTCCCCTTCCCCTCGCACAACCCCCCGTCGCAGGACCCGGCTCCCGCCGCGCCTCCGTCCCCCGATGTACGCGCCGGTCGCGTGGACGCGAACTGCAACCTCGTCTCCGGCTTCGGTTTCACCGTGTCCGCGCTCGGCCCCGGCGACTGCCTCGTGATCTGGACGCCCGCGCTCCACGCCGCGAACTACACCGTCGTCGGATACACCGAGCGCGGGCTCAACACGTTCGCCGCCGAGAGCTACACGACCAACAGCACCGAGATGGAAGCCTTCAATAGCGGTTGCGGCCACGGCTGCCCGGCTCCCTTCGCCTTCGTCATGGTCGCCCCGCCCTCCTGATCCCTACGTGGGCAGGAGGCTGCTCGGGTTGACGACGTTCACGGTGAAGTTGCTGAACTGGCCGAGGTTGTCGCCATTGTCCTGGTCGATGTAGACCTTCCAACGACCCGAGATGCTGTTCACGCCCGTGATCGGGACGAGCACGGCGAGCAAGCCCGACGAGCCCCCCAAGCCCGCGATCGTCGGATGCTGCGCGCCGCCCACGCCGAAGCTCGCGATGTCCGTCTTCGTCCCCGTCACGACGTCCTGGAATCCCAAGTAGAGGTGGTACGCGACGCCGCCGCCGTTGTTGCCGGCCGTCCAGTCGATCAGCATCTGCAACGTCACGATGCCTTGGAACAACGCGGAGAGCTCGCCGCTCGTGTACATGTTGGTCCGCACGCCGCCGTTCGTCACCGTCTGAATCGGCCCCGCGACCGTCAAAGCGTTGTACGTCGAGAGCCCCGTGAGCTGGTTCCCCTTCGTCGGCTTCTGCCCAAGGCTCGCGTACGTGCCGCCCTCAGCCATCCTTCCCCCCCGGCATCTGGAGGTTCAAGCAATGCGCCTGACGCACGAGCCCGTAGCCCGCCGCGATCGCCCCCGCCGCGAGCAACAAGACCGCGCCGGGCGCCACGGGCGGCAAGTGCCCATAGATCGCCTGGATGATCACGGCGACGCCCGCGCTCACCAAGGCCATCGCGCTCCAGCAAAGCGCGCTCTGCACCGTCACCATCACGCCACCGCCGCAACGGCATGCTCAGGATGTTTGAACGCGAACACGAGGACGGCAAGGATCACCACAACGACAAGAACCCCGACCCCCACGCCCGCGAACTTCAAGCCCGAGCCCAAGCTGTCGAGACCCGACCCGGCGCCGCCCGCGAGATTCCCAACCCCACGCCCAGCATCGGCGATGGCCTGGCCCGTCGGCTGCGTCACGTCGCGGATGATGACCGGCACCTGATGCGCCACGTCCGGAATCACCTGGACCGTGTTCACGCCCGCCTGCCCGAGCCGATTCCCGAGGTTGCCCAACCCCGCGTACGCGCCCTTGACGCCCCCCGAGAAGTCTTTGTAGGCTTGCCCCGCGCCTCCGATCACGTCGCCCGGCACGCTCGCGACCGCCACGGCGCTCCTGTTCGCCGCCGCACCAATCGCGCCCAGGCCACTCTTGTCGTAAGCCGCCGCGAACCCGTTCCCGACCGAGCCGGCCGTGTCGTGGACCGCCTTGCCCGCGCCGCCGATGGCCGCACCGACCTTGCTCTTCGTCTCGTCCGCCAAGTCGTTCAACCAAGACACCCCATCTCACCTCCCCACAAGCCTGATTCCCTTCGGCGTCTGGCGCGGCGCGACCACGGCTCCCGCGGCGTGTGCGCTCGCAGGCGCAGCCATCGTCGCCGGAGCATGCACCGGCGCCACCGGACCAACGAACGCCCCCTCGTTCTGCTGCGCGACGTGCGCCGCCGCGACGCTCGGCGCCGGCACGAAGAACAGACCCGACGCGAGGGGCTGTGCCTTCGCAGCCGGAGCCGGCGGACCCACCGGACCGTTCAGCGGGCTGTTGGGAGGCACGTACAACGCGCTCGGCGGGCCCGTGTAGATGCTACTCCCATTCGCCAGGTTCAGGAAACCGCTCCCGGGAGGCCCAGCCGGCGTCTGGCTCACGATGGGAGACGCCAGGTCGGCCGGCGCGAGCTGCCACGTCTGGCCCGCGTCGTACCTCACCGGCGCACCCGGCGCGGAGCTCGACTGGGCCGGCCCCGGGTCCGTCGGGTCCATCGTCCCCGCCGCGCTCAGATCGCCACTCGCGAAGCCCGCGCTCGCCCCGCCCTGACCCCGCGAGCCGAAGATCAACCACACCACGAGCGCCACCACGCCGATCCCCAGCAACGCCACCATCGTCGATTCACGCATCATCCATCACCCGAACGTCCACTCGTGCCAAGCACCCAGCACCAGGCCCACGGTGCCCGAGACCTCGTAGTACGCGCCCGGCGGGACGAGGAAGCTCACGCGCTCCGCGAGCACCGCCGCAATCGCGCCGAAGTTGGTCTGCAAGTCGGTGTCCACGATCGTCGCGGGCGCCGGGTTCGCATCGCAGAAGGCCGTCGTCTGCGTAGAAGCAGCCGCCCCCGTGTTCTTGCTCGTCCGCACCATAACCAGGAGCGTCCGCCCCGAGAGGTTCTGGTACACCGTCGTGAGCGCGCGCGTCCCCGCGCCGCCCGCGCTGAGGTCCCCACTGTCCGTCGGCTTGTACAAGAGCCGGCCATCCGGCATGTCTTCCGTCATGAGTACCTCAACTCCAGGTTGCTGATCCACGAGACGGCGCCCCCGGCGTAGGCGCCATCCGTCGTCGCGCGGATCGAAATCGTGTCGCCCGGCGCGAACGCCACGCCCGCGCCCGTCGAGTCATGCCACGTCGCCGTGTCGTCGTTGAACGCGAACACCACGAAGAGGCCCGTCGGGGCGCCGTTCTTCCAGACCGTGAGAGTCAGGTTTCCAGCCGTCGCGCCGTTCGTGTAGCGCAAGACGCTGAAGCCATTGATTGTGCCCGCGCGCCGCATCTTGGGCGCGACGATCGTGTTGTTCGTCGAATTCGAACCCGTCGCCGGATTGTAGCTCCGCGCGTCGTTCGCGACGAACGTCTGGGTCGACACCTGACCGATGATCTGGTCGCCCGGCTGCGAGCCGATCACCGCCATCGTGCCCCGCCGCTCCGGCGGAGTCGGCGGCGCAGGCCGCAGCGTCCCCCGCTCCCAAGCGTCGAACATCGCGCCCAGCATCTCACGCTGCTCGTCCGTCACGACGAGGACATGCTCACGCGGAGGCACTGAGCCCACCCTCCTCGACGATCTCGACCTGCCCCGCCACCAGCGCCACACCCGAAGGCGTCACCGTGTAGTAGCGCACCAGGCCCACGCCCGACTGCGCGTTGAACGTGACCGAATCGTTCGGCCCCACCGTGCGCGGCGTGTCCCCATTGAACACGAACGCGAGCGTCGACCCGCTACGGTTGAAGACCCTGATCTGCGTGCGGTACGGGAACCGCACGAAGGGAAACGCCTGCGCGAAGACGCGCGCGGCCGCCGTGCCGATCGCGAGGCCCCCCGCGCCGGGGTCCCAGCGCGACTCGGGCATCTGCACTTCCGGCGGAGCGGGCGCGACCGCGCCGCGCTGCCAAGACGCGAAGGGCTGGGGGTAGGGAGAACGGACGGACATAGGCAAGACGCGCGCCCCCACCGAAGGAGACCACGCGCCGCGGAGGAGAGGCGCCAGCTCTACGTGGACGAGCTGACGAAGCGCTGGTAGCCACGCGGGCTGTAGTTGTGTCCCACGGGCGGGATCACGCGCAGCACCGGCGCGGGCACGTTCGCGACCGTCGCCGGGTTGTCGTCCAGACCCAGCGGGTTCGTCTGCGTGCCGTTCACCGTCTTCGTGACGCGATCCGCCAGCGAGATCAGCTTGTCGAGCACGCGGACGCGGCCCGTGTAGTCGCGGAAGCAGTCCGCGACGTTGAGCTGCACCGTGAAGTTGGCCGTGACCCACGTCGCGTGCGCGGCCGAGTCCAGGTACTCCAGGTCCAGCCACTCCAGCGCGTTGCCGTGCGCCACCAGGTTGCTGGGCGTCCGCACGATGCGGTCATTCAGCGTACCCTCCGGGTTGCCCTCCACGGCATCCTGGAGCACCGCGCGCGGCGACGTCGTCGCGTCGAGGATGTTGTACGGAATGTACTCGGTCGTGGCGATGTAGTTGCCCATCGAGTCCTTCACCGCGAAACGGTACATGCCCGCCGCGATCTCCGTCTGCACCATGAGAACCCACCACCCTCAGATGCCCTGGAACGCCGCGGGAGTCGAACCCAGGCCGCCGGAACCGCCGGCGCCGGTGACACGAGCCACGCCCGGCACCTTGGCCTGGAGCCAAGGCACGATGAAGCGGGAGGCCACGAGGTAGAGCAGGACGAGCATGACGATGCCCGCGAGAGCCAGACCCACCGACTTCGGCGAGAGCAGGTTCACGTGGGTCACGTCCACATTGGCAGAGGCCATGTTGAGGAAACCTCACCCGCCCACGGCCCCGGAGCGACGATGAGGAAGCGTTGCAAGTAGAACAGGAATCCATATCGCCGCTCCGCACGTCGCGCACGACGGGAACGCACCTTGGCAACCACCACCCCGAGCGAAACGGAACAGCTCGACAAGAAGACCGAATGGATCCTCGGCAAGGTCCCCATGCTCCTCAAGGCGCTCGGAATCGGCCAAGCCGAACGCAAGGTGCTCGTGGACGGCATCCTCTGGGCCGTCAGCAAGGTCGGCGAGATCGACCAACGCGCCACCCGCACCGAACGCCTCCTCCTTCTCCTCGCGCAGAAGAACGGCATCAACGCCGAGGAGGTGAACACCCAATGAGCGCCCCCGCGACCCCCATCTACACCTGCCCGGGATGCTACATCACCACGACGGAACCCGTTCCCCTCCCCGGCGACAAGCTCGGATGCCCCAACTGCATCGACACCTTCGCCACCAAGAACAACGCCATCCTCCAGGAGGCGTGAACATGCCCAAGAAGAACACCGACGCCGAAGACGCGCGCCGCATCAAGGAACTCGCCGCCGCCGGCAAGTCCCAGCGCCAGATCATGCGCGAGACGCGCCGCAGCCTCGGCTTCGTGAACAGCGTCTGCACGGGCAAGAAGGACGACCTCCTCAGCGCCCCGAAGACCACGCCCGCCCCCAAGGGCGCGCCCAAGCCCCCGCGTGAGGAGGAAAACGAACGCGCGGGCGACGAGGAGGGCGAGGCGTTCACGCTCAACGAACCGGAACCCCCTACGGGGGTTCCGAAGCCCAAGAAGAACGCGCCCAAGGAACGCGAAGAAGAACACGACGAACAGCCCGACCAGGAGCCTCGCAAGCGCGAGTACCGGCTCCACCTCTGGGGGCCCGACGCATGAACGAATCCGCCCCCGAGCAGGTCGAGTACGCCGACGACTTCGCACGCGCGGCCGCCGAAGCCGGCGACGCGCCCACGCCCGCGCAGCCAGCTCACACGATGCCGGGCCCCGCCCCTCCGGCCGAGCCCCCCGTCCAATACCCGCCCTTCCACCCCGACGACTGGCGCGACAACGCGATCGCGATGGGCATCAACGGCCTGGCCGACGGCCTCGCCGGCATGCCCGAGGACACCGCCACCAAGGACAACCTGGGCGAGTCGATCGCCTTCGCCCTCGACTACTACACCGGCGGCAAGCTCCAGAACCTACCTCCCTACGCCCACGTCGTCATCAGCGGCGGCAAGTACACCTTCCACGTCGTCATGCACAAGAAGAACAGCACCAAGGACGACGAGAACGACGACGCGGCCGCCGCCGAACTCGCCAAGCGCATGGAGGCCGCGCGCAAGGGCGGCGCCAACACCCAGGCGGTGAACAGCCCGTGATGGCCTTCCCGCTCCTGGAAGACCGCGCCTGGTGCGAACACCCCTGGGAACACCGCAACGCCGTCGTCCTCAACGGCGCCCCCTTCGTCGTCTGCACGATCTGCGGGGCCATCGAGGTGGCCCGATGAGCCCGCCCCACCACGCGCCGCGACGCGCCGGCCTGCGCGAGAAACGCGAGACCCTACGCGACCAAGCACCCCAAGGCGCATGCAAGGCCTGCTTCGCCTCTTGGCAGTACCCCGCCTCGATGCACGTCTACCGCTGGAAGGGCGCCCTCATCAGCATCGCCGCATGCGACGCCCACCGCGCCGAGGTCTTCGCAGCCCTCGACGCCGCCCAAGGCTGCCCGGGGGACCCGCGTGCCCGTTGAGGCAGACCTGGAGAGCCACACGAGCATCTTCGGTCGCACGAGCAGCGGGAAGACGTACCTCTTCCGCGAAGCCATCTGGAAGAAGACCAAGAAGCGCATCGTCTTCGTCAACACCCAACGCGAGCTGGGCTTCGGCCCCGAGATCAGCGCCCACAACTGGCACATCTCCCTGCTCACCAAGCCCGCCGCCCGCGTCAACCTCGTCCCGCCCCTCCTGAGCGCGCGCGCCAACGGCCAAGCTGCGACGCTCGATCTCTGCGCGCGCATCGTCGATGACTGCATCGCGGTCGGCAACAAGGTCGCTCGCGACCGGCGCGGGCTCGTAGTCCTCGCCTTCGACGAGGCCCACCTCCTCAGCCCCAAAGGCAGCCCCGACGACCCACTCCAGCGCGTCGCCACCAACGGCAACCGCTTCGGCATCAAGGGCGCCTTCATCACGCAACGCCCCGCCAAGCTCAGCCACACCGTCATCTCGCAGAGCATGACCAAGGTGCTCTTCGACCTCGACGACTACGAGCAGCCCTACCTTGACCACTACGCCGTCCCACAGGGCGTGCAAGAGTGGATCAAGGCGCCCGTGCCCAACGCGCCACCCGGCACGCCCAACCGACGCTTCGCCGTCCAGCAAGGAAAAGTCTGGACGCGCTGCCGCCCCTACTTAACGTGATCAGCGCCGGTGCGGGGCGTACGGGCTCTGGATCACACGCGGGTACGAACGCACCGCTCCCGCGCCCCCGCACCCCCAGCACGCCTGCGCGCGCATGGGCCCAGCGCCCACAGGCGTGCGCGGGACGAGAAGACCCAACCCCGCGCACGTCTTGCACGAACCAGCATGAGGCGCCCCGGCGGGCGCAGACGGACCCTTGGCCATGCCCTCAAGCTGCGCGCGGAGCTTCCATATGGGTTTCCACGAGCACCCACACCGCGTCCGCCCCATGCTTCCCTGTCACGACCGCGCGCCCCGACTTCTTCAACGTCTCCGCGCACTCCCGCGGCGACCACCGACGCACCCGCACCGACACCTCCCCCGCCGTCGCCGCCCCGCCCAACTCCCGCAACGCGCCCACGATCGCGCTCCGCTTGCTGTACGTCACGCGCCCACCGCCCGAATGACCCAGACCACGCCCAACACGAACGCGCCGAGGACCGCGAAGACGATGATGTGCCGCACGATCTCGCGCGCCGAGAACGACGCCTCACCCGGATGGGCGTCGGGTCTCCGCTCGGCCTCGACGGGGCGCCTCGCTACCACAGCGCGGCCTCCATCGCCCTCGCCTCCGCCGTCTCCTCGTACTCAATGCGATCCGCGAACACCCGCGCCCTCGCACACCACGACGGCAGGACGAAGCACACGACCGGCGGCCACTCGCCGGAATGACTTCTTGGCGTTTGGTCAGGCAAGGCCGGTCCCTCCACAGCGCGGGCAGCGCTTACCGTCGCGGACGTTGAGGGGGCCGAGGCTCCCTGGGGGGTATTTGCGGTGCGGCCCCTTGTGGCCCTTCGGCATCGTGCAGAACGCGGTCCCGATGCCGTTGGCCCCCGTCCGCATCTCGCGCCCGCATTCCTCGACGCCGGCACTTCGATCCGTCACACGACCACCTCGGTGTCGCAGAGGGAGCAGCGCAGGACGAGCCGCCCGTTGGCCGCGACATAGAATGCTGCCGGCGGGCCGTGCGGGCGAGGACACGCCGGAAGGGGCATCCGCTGCCACGGCCAGCGCCATCGGCTCCTTTGCTTCGACGGTTCGCTCATGCGACCACGCTCCTGCATTTCCAACCGACTTCGACAACGCCTCGCAGCCACCCGAGCCTGAACATGCGCCAGCCCGGCGTCGTCGCTGCGAGCGTTCCGACCTTAGGCAGCCACCACGTCGGCGGCCCGTGCCGCACGCGGACGCTGAAGCCCTCCAATCGCTCGCTGCGCGGCGTCGCCCAGACGAGCCCCGCGCCGTCGTCCTCCGCGTACTTTCCGCCGAAGACGAGCGGCGGAACGCGGTCACTTCCTCCCGTCAGGAGACCACGCCCCCGAGGGTCCGCTGGGCCTTGGCGTCGTCGATGAGGCCATAGCTGTCGTTCTGCGCCCAGCTCGACGAGTCGGCCGAGTCCGCGCCGATCCGCTCCGCGAGCTTCAGCATCTCGACCGTGCCAGCGCGGGCGAGGTGAACCTTCAGGCCGAGCTCGCGCCCGGCCCGGGCGAACCGCTCCGCGTTCTTGACCTTCCAAGCCGGCGATCCACCGATGAAGACGCCCGCCACGAGGCTGGCGACCTCGGCGAGGTGCGCCTCGGTCATGTCGTCCTGCACGGCGAAGTACCACGGCCACCCGCCCGGGAGCGTGGGGCGCCCGAAGCCACGCAGCCAGTAGAAGCTCTCCCGGAAGCTCCGCTCGCCCTGGGCCGGGATATCCGGGACGACCCCGAAGTCCGGCCGATGCGTCACGGGGACCTTCTTGAGCGCCTTGGCGAACGCGCCCGCGTCGAAGTCCCAGACCCCCCGCCCCTCGCGCAGCGCGGCTTGCCACGTCGAGAACGCGCCGTTGTCCAGCGCCCACGGGATGCCCGGCTTCGGCGTCCTCCAGTCCGCGGCCGTGATGAGCACACCCATCCCCCGAGCTCGGACCTCCGCGAGCCCCGCCGGGTCGCCCTCGCTGCCAGAGTAGAGCCTCAAGGGCCCACCTCCGAGCGCGACGGAAGGACCCCGACAAGGCGGGGCTTCTCGCCGCGAGCGTCAACGGTCATTTCGTCGGGCATGTCCCCAGCGTCGGGATTCGTCGCGCTGGGTGTGGGGAATCCGACCGGAATCCCCACACCCCCGTTTTCTGGTCTTGCGCCCTCGGCATTTTCGACCCCCGGTTTCCCCACACCCTTGCAGACCGGGCAGCGATCCTTGACGTGCTCGCGCGACCCGTCCGGGCGCGTCCTGAACTTGTGCTCCGCCCCGTACTCGACCGGCCGGCCCGCGGGGACCTCGGAGCGCGGGCCGTAGGTCCGCCCGTCCTCCCCGACCGTCATCACGTCGGCGGTGCGCTCCCGGATGAGATCCAACTCGAACTCCGCGAAGACGGCGCCCACGCCACGGACCATCTTCGAGAAGGCGTCCTCGCGGATCACATTGGCCTGCGCCTGATCGATGAAGACCAACTCGGCGCCCCTGTTCACGAACACGTCGGCCACATCGAGATAGTGCTTCGCGCTCCTCATCGGCCGGTCCATCTTCGTGCAGTACACCCGGCGGATTTTCCCAGCCTTCACCGCGTTGAGCACGCGCTCCCACTCGGGACGGTTCGGGTCGCCGCCCTTCCCTATGTCGTGCGCCTCCAGCACCACGGCGTCTCCGGCCTGCTCAGCCACGGCGCGCGTGCGCTCGATCTGGACACGCCACGAGCTTGGCGGCTCGTCGCCCTCGAACCTCGGCTTCCAGCCCTTCGGCGGCTTCGAGTTTCGCCCGTAGACTGCGACACCCGCCACCTACGCCACCTCCGGCGCGTTGGGGTCCATCGCGGGCGGCGTCCACACCTGGCGCGGCCCGGTCAGGCCCTTCACGATCTCGACGGCCTCGGCCAACGACAGGCTGGTGGGCACCACCTGCAGCTCGATCCGCATGAGGTCCGCGTGCTTCTGATAGAGGTGCGCCCAGGCGTTCTGGAACGCCTTCAGGCTCACGTCGGTGAGCCCGCTCACCTCGAACTGCTTGTAGTCCGCGTTCAACTCGACGCGCGCCACGCGCGTGTTGGGCGAGTCGAGCTCCACGCCGATCGCCGAGCAGTAGCCCGACAGCTTCGCGAAGAACGCATCCAAGTCCGTCGTGCGCAAGGGCGCGCTCGACGCGCTCACGCTGATGACCACCGTCGCCGTGGCCGGGTGGATATCGAAGTGGACCTTGCGGTCGTGGATGAACTCCCGCTTCAGCAACGACTTCGCCCCCTCCGTCCGCTCGTACCCCATCGCCCCGAACGTCGTCTGGATCGCACCCGGGAGGGCTCTCCCCCCATTGGGAGGCAGTTTCGCGACGATCTGGAGCCCGTGCATCATCATCTCGGGCGCCTCGACCTTCGGCAACAGGTCCACGCTCGTCCACGCGCGGTACAGGCCATGCGTGCCCGTCTCGACCTGCTGGCGCGCGCGCATCCGGTGCAGCTCCTTGCGCACGCCACCCCACGAGAGGCCCGTCGCCTTCGCGATGGCCTTCGGCGTGTCCGTCCTGGGGTAGATGCCGCGCAGGAAGAGCGCGATCTTCCGGGCCGCGCCCTTCTCTGGCACGATGGGGTAGCGCCGGTCGTCGTAAGCTTCGAGCCTGCGCGACCTCCCACCCGGCAAACGCGGCGACTTTCCCGCCTCTTTGCGCGGCAGTCTACCCGAAAAAAATGGACGGGTCAAGGCAGCACGCCCCCCGCCTTCGGATCGGAAATCCGACACGCCGCCGCTTCGCTCGACGCCGCGCGCCGGGACCGCGACGCATCGCCCCTTCCATCGTGCCGGGCGTGGCACGTCGATCCATCCTCATGGACCGCGAGGTCGCACACGAGCGACCTGAGACGCTTCCCGTGGCGAGCGCATGTCACGCGCGCGCCCAACGCCAGATGCAGCGTCACGGCCGGACCCCCCACTGAGCCCGACGCGCTGCCCGCGCCTCGAAGAGCGCGCGCCTGCGCACCGCGTAGGCCCCCGGCGGGTGCCGCTGGCCCGTCGTCATCTCGCGCAGCCGCTCCACGTCGCCGGCGCTCACGTGCGCGCCCCCTCAACGAGCACGATGTCCCAGCGCGCGGGAGCGCGCACGACCAGCGCGCCTTCGGTGGTCACGACGACGGCCGGCTGCTTACCGGGATTCTCTCGTGGCGTCGTTTCGCGGCCCTGCTCGGCCCATCGTCTCGGAAGGGAAGAAGGGAAACGCGGGGGAAGAAGGGAACAAGGGTCCCGCCCGTCTTCCCTTCTTCCCCCGCGTTTCCCTTCTTCCCGTCTTCCCTTGCGCGGCCTCAGGCGCACCCGTCGTCGGGATCGTTGAGCGGGCCGAGGCTGCGGCCGCCGACGCTTCCGCCGGTGGGGCTCTTGTTCGCCGAGACGAGGGTGGTGTCGTAGCAGTCGACGTCGCGCAGGTCGTACGCGTCGCCGACCTTGGCGACGGCGGCGTTCTGGGTGCCCGTGTTGGGGTCGAGGTTCCACGTGGCGGGGTCGCAGCTCCAGCCGTAGTCGCTCGGGGCGCCGGTGCCGATGCCGTTGGGGCAGAACTCGGTGCCGTAGGAGCCGACGTTGCCCGGCGTCGAGACGCCGCTGGCGGTGACGATGGCGTAGGCGGCGATCCACGTGCCGGGGAAGGCGTCGGGCGTCACGGTGGGCGTGGCGCTGCTGCGGTCGATGCGCGCGGGGCCGGGGTTGGGCGCGGTGTTGGCGTACGTCGTGCCGGCGAACCACTGGTTGTCCTGGAACTCGGCCGAGAGGGGGCGCAGGCCCTTGTCGTTGGGCTCGCCGCAGCGCAGCGCGGGGACCACGGCGGGGTCGCCGGGGATCGGGTCGTCCTGGTTCACGGTGGCGACGCCGTTGCGGTGCGTGGCGAGCTGCCAGGCCGTCTCGGGGGCGCAGTCGCCGCGCTGCATGATGCCGTCGAACGTGAACTCGAAGTTGGGCGACCTCTTGCCGGTGGAGGCGACGTTCGAGGGGGCGCCGCCGTTGGCGGGCTCGAGGGGGTACTGGTAGACGTCGTGGCCCGCGTCGTTGGTGCCGTTGCAGTCGCCGGTGGTCTCCTCGGTCGTCTCGTTCACGGTCGCGGGCGCGGTGCCCTGCGGGTTGACGCTGGGCGTGCCGGGCGCGAAGACGATCACGTTGCCCCCGTCCGCGGGGCCGCCTTCGAGGGGCGTGCCGGTGGCGGGGTCGGTGTCGACCAGGGGCTTGGCGCCGCAGTCGAACTCGCCCGAGACGAAGCTGTTCGATCCGTTGGGGCAGGGCTGCGGGGGCGGGTTGGACGGGTCGCCCTTGCAGCTCTGGTCGGTGCCGGGCTCGTTGATATCGAGAAGGCCGCCGTCGGCCCAGAGCGTGGCCGGATCGGGGACCGCGCCCAGCGCAGGGACCTCGCCCACGGCGAGCTGGTAGACGTCGCTGGGGGTGGGGCCCACGAGGATGGACTCGTCGCAGACGGCCTGCTGGATCATGCCGCCGGTGTGGTGCGCCTGGCCGGGGCCGAAGACGGGCAGGACGGTGCTCTGCGCGCAGTGGTCGTTGGGGGCGACGACGGCGTTGGGGGTGCGCGGCTGGCCGAAGTCGGCCCACAGGCGGACGCCCGCGTCGGGGACGAGGCGCCAGTCGGTGACGTTGTTCATGCGCTGGAGGTTGGCCGCGCTGCCCGGGACGATGGCGAGCAGCTCGGTGATCCAGCCGCCGTTGTTGTGGATCTTGCCGGTGTTGGCGGCGCTGTCGGGGAGGACGGGACAGATCGCGGGGTCGATGGGGAGGCCGGCGGCGGCCGAGGCGCTCGCCTGGTACTCCAGCATCGCGCCATCCGCCATGCCGATGAAGCCGTCGTGGTTGCAGTCGGCCCAGACGCCCAGGAGGGCGCGCCAGGTGCCGGGGCCCACGGTCTCGGTGTGGCCGCCCAGCGTGGCCGAGTTGGGGGCGACGATGCCGCCGTTGCCCTCGGCGATGTACGCGTTGAAGTAGACGTGGTCGGCCGAGGCTCCCGGGGCGGAGAGCCAGGCGTAGCCGCCGTCGCGGTCGTAGTGCGTGTCGGGCTCGCTCGATCCGTACGAGGCCCAGCCGGCGGACAGGCCCGCGGGCAGGCTCATCATGGCCGCGAGGGCGATGGCGCTGAACATGAGGGGGGTTCGCATGCCTCCAGACTCCGCGCGGGAGATCGCTCGCGGAATGATAACCCTTGCCACAAGTTCGCACGCGGGAGAGAAGGGTGGACCTGGACGATCGCCGAAACAAGACAAAAGAGGGGCGGGGGCCGCGCCCCCGCCTCCGGATCCCGGCCTAGTGGCAGCCGTGCGCGGGGTCGTTGATCGCGCCCACGCTGCGGCCGCCCACGTCCTGGCCCGTCGGGTTGAGCGAGGAGCCCGCGCCGATGAGCGTCGTGTCGAGGCACACGACGTCGCGCAGATTGTACGCGTCGCCCACGGTGGCGAGGTGCGAGACGGTCGGGACCTTCTGGCTCGTCGTCGGGTCGAGGTTCCAGTCCGCCGGGTCGCAGTCCCAGCCGAAGTGCGAGGTGGCGCCGGGGCCGATGCCCTCGACGCAGAACTCGCTGCCGTACGTGCCCGCGTTGCCCGGCGTGGCGACGCCCGAGAGCGTCACGGTCGCGTAGAACGTCCACCAGTCGGCGGTGAACGTGTCGGGCTTGTAAGAGGGGGGCGACGTGCTGCGGTCCAGGTTGTTCGGGTTGCGCGCGCCCGTGGTGGGCGCCGTGTTGAGGTACTGGACCTGCGAGTTCCACATGTCGTTGCCCGTCACGGCCGTCTGCTGGATGAGCGCGCTCGTGGGCTGGCCGCACTGGGCCGCCGGGACCGCGGAGGGGTCGCTGGCGCCCAGCGGGTCGTCCGGGAAGGGACCGCCGTCGACCGGGTTCGGGCCGGGGAACTGGCGGTGGAGCGACTGCCACGCGGTCTGCGTCTCGCACGCGCCGCGCGCCTGCGGGCCGTTCCACGCGAAGTTCAGGTACGCCGCGACCTTGTTGGCGATCTGCTGGTTGTCGGCGGTGTTCGTCTCGGTGACGCCGTTGCCGTACACGAGGCCCGAGGCCGCGAAGACCGCGCCGCTCGTGCCCGCGACGCCCCAGTCGGCGTCCGTGCCGCTGCAGTTGTCGAGCGTCTCCTGGTACGTCTCGTTCACGGTGCCCGCCGCGCTGCCCTGCGGGTTGACGCTCGGGGCGCCGGGCGAGTGGACCGTGACGTCCTGGCCGCCCGTGCCGCCGATGGGATTCGGCGCGCCGGTGTCCGTCGCCTCGCTGGAGCAGTCCTCCTCGCCGGAGACGATCGCGCCGCCGCCGGTCTGATGCTCGTCGCCGAAGGTCGGCTTGTCGAGCGCGCCGCCGTTGGCCCAGAGCGTGCTCGGGTCGGGGAGCGCGCCCAGCGCGGGCGCCTCGCCCACGGCGACCTGGTAGAGCGTCGAGGCGGTCGGCGCGAAGATCGACTCGTCGCAGTTGACCTGCGTGAGCACGCCGCCCGTGTGGCTCGTCTCGCCCTTGCTGAAGGGGGGCACGACGTTGGCCTGGCCGCACGCGTCGGTCGAGACCTCGGCCGCCGGCGTGACGGGCTCGGAGCGCTCGCCCCAGACGCGCACGCCATCGTCGAAGAGAAGGCGGTAGTTCGTGGCGTTGACCGCGTCCTGCGCGTTGTCGCGGCCGATCAGGCTCTTCGCGGGGCCGATCGCGATCAGCTCGGTGATCCAGCCATTGTTGTTGTGCGTCACGCCCGTCGCGCCGTCGGGCTGCGGGGGGCAGACGCCCGGGTCGACCGCGGAGCCCGCGGCCGCGGCGGCCGAGGCCGGGTACTCCAGGACGCCGCTGTCGGCGAGGCCGATGAAGCCGTCGTGGTTGCAGTCGGCCCAGACGCCGAGGATGGCGTTCCAGGACGCGTCGCCCACGGTGGACATCCGGCTCTCCAGCGCGGCCGAGTTGGGCGTGATCGCGCCCGAGTTGACGCCCATCAGCTCGACGGCGTGGAAGTAGACGCGGTCGGTCGCGCTGCCGGGGGCGCTGCCCCACATGTAGCCGCCGTTCTGGTTGTAGGTGCCCTGCGGCTCGGTGGCGCCGTAGAAGGCCCACGTGGCCGAGCCCACGGGCGCGACCATGGCCGCCGCGAGGGCGACCGCGCTCAAGGTGACGAAACGCTGCATGCTCTCCATGACTCCCGGCCGCGTCGCCAAGAGAGCCTCCTCCCGCCGCGGCCGCGAAAAGGCACGTCGCACGCTGGGGATCATGCTTCTGGGCAGAGCATATGCGCATAGCCGATCGCTGGGTGGACCCGGCAAGCGCTTTGGGCCCGGTGGGCCTCACGTCTAGAGAAGAGCATGCGGACGCCCGAGAAGATCCGCTTCGAACCGACCCGGCAGGGGAGGTGAAGCCGGATCCGACCCCCAGAAAAGATCCGGCTGGACGTGGACCGCAAGGAAGCCCACGCCCTGCTCGACGCGCTCTCCACCGCGCTCGCCGGCGCGCGGGCCGAGCCCTGGGCGCGCGACGCGGCCGCGCTCCGCGAATACCTGCGGCGGAGGATGCTGGAGCGCAGGTTCCTCTAGCGCGCATCCTGGCCGCCTCCGGCGGGGAAAATCCCGAATCACGAAGACCCGAATCACGACGAGAAAAGCCGTGAGTCGGGTCCTCGTGATTCGGGATTTTCCCCGCCGGAGGCGGCGATGCCCCGACAGACTAGTTCGCCGTCAGCACGATCGCCCCGTTCGTCGTCTCCAGCTTCAGCGTGGTCTGCACGGCGGCGCCGTCGAACCCGTCGGAGCGGAAGCGCTTGTGGGTGCGCTCGTCCTGCGACATGCTGCCGCCCGTGGCGTGGAACGTGACCGCGCCGTTGGTGCTCTTGCCCTCGGCGTCGAGCGCGCCGTCGCGCGGCAGGTGCAGCGTGGCGACGATCGCGCCGTTGGTGCTCTTCGCGCTCATCGCGCCCGTGGCCGTGGGCGTGGCGTCGAGCTGCACGCCGCCGTTGGTCGTGTCGAGCGTGACGTCGGCTGCGGAGCCGGTGAAGCCTAGGCCGCCGTTGGTGTTGGAGAGGTCGACCTTGCCCGCGCGGAAGCCCGCGACGAGGATGCCGCCGTTGTCGCCCCGGACGCCCACGGTGTCGAGCGTGACCCACGCGGGGAGCGTCAGCTCGTAGCGCGTGCTGGAGACCTGCGCGCCCCCGGGCAGGCTGACGGGGAGCGACGCGCCGGCGGCCGAGGTCGTGGGCCCCGCGCGCACGGCGTGCTTGCCATCCTGCTCGTGGCTCCACGTCCAGGCGGTGTCGAGCCCCTGGTTCGCCATGTCCTGCGTGGGCGCCGCGACGCGCACGAGCGCCTTGAAGCTCCACGCGTCGCCCTCACCCGCGCGCACGACGGTGCCGCCATTCACCGAGACGAGGTCCACGTCGAGGTGGTCGACGCCCACGCGCCCCGTGACGGTGAGGTTGCGCTCCGCGCAGAACTGCGGCGGGACGCTCGTGCCGCTCCCGCAGTCGACGACCCGGTCCACCTTCTGGACGTCGGCCGTCATGCCCTCCACGCGATCCGCCGTGGGCGGCGGGGGCGTGCCGGAAGGTTGCTGCTGCGGATCGGGTGTGATGCAGCCCGCGACGAGGGCGAGGAAGAGGGCGAGGGCAAGGAACGCGCGCATGAGGGGCTCAACCGGGTCGGCCGCGTCGTCATTTGTGGCGCGGCCCTTGGAAGGACCGGAAGGTTCCTCTTGAACCCTGGCAGCCAAGTGGTTACGCGATGTAGACCGCCGGCTTGCGCACGTTGGCGAACCGCGCCTTCCCGCCCAGGTCGTCGAGCCCCGGATCGTCCGCGCCCTGCACGAGCACCTCGCAGCCGAACTCCGCCCGCAGGAACGGCACGCTCTCGCGCAGGATCGCCGCCTCGTCGAGCGCCAGGCCGCGCGCCGCCAGCTCCGCCTCGCCCAGGTTCGCGAGCGCCTTCACCGCGTCCGCCGCGAGCTTGGGCGCGTCCTTGGCGCCCTTCGCCCTGATATCGGGGTCCGCCATCGCGGCCTTCATCATCGCGGGCACGGTCAGCTCCTTGCGCCGCGCGAGGTCGACCGCCAGCTCGTGGAACCGGCGCTTCCAGGCCGGCGCGGTCGTCAGCGCCATCTGCTTGGGCACGATCTTCGTCACCTTCAGGATGTTGCGCACGTCATCGAGCAGGTCGCGCACGAACCGCTCGCTCTCTTCGAGCGCGGGGTCCGCGGCGCCGGCGGGGACCGGATACGCGACGTCGAGCGCGGAGCCGGGCCACCCGCGCGCCTCGTGCACCTCGCACGCGACCGCGGGCACGATGGGCGTGAGCAAGGCGTTCTGCACGCGCGAGAACCGGTCCCACACCTGCTGGTGCGGCGTGCCGCCCGCGCGGCGGACGTACCAGCTCCACTCGCGCTGCACGTCGTGGAAGCCCGTCTTGATCGCGCTGCGGAAGTTGGCCTCCTCCATGTTCTGGCGCGTCTCGGCCACGAGGCGGTCGAGCGTGCCCAGGAACCAGCGGTCGACGGTGGAGAGCGCGCCCTCGCGCGTCTCGGGGTCGCCGGTCGCCAGCTCGACCCAGCCGCGCAGGAGGCGGCCCGCCTTGGCGGCGACGTCGCGGTCGAAGTTCGCGTCGTCCACGCCCTCGCCCGCGAACGTCAGCGCCCAGCGCGTGGCCGAGGCGCCGTAGCTCTCGAGCGCCTGGCGCAGCGTGATGAAGTTGCCGCGGCTCTTGCTCATCTTCTCGCCGTCGACCATCACCCAGCCGTTGACGCCGATCGCGCGCGGCCACATCTTGGGATCGTCCCACACCGCGGCGTGGTTGAACACCATGAACGTGAGGTGGTTCTGCACGAGGTCCTTGCCCGAGTTGCGGAAGTCGAGCGGATACCAATAGCTGAACTCGGCGCGCGCCTGCTCGACGATCGCGGGCGTGACCGTCCCGCGCGCGGCGTGCTTCGCGTCGCCCTTGCCCAGGAAGACGAAGTCGAAGAAGGCGTCCGAGAGGTCCTTCGCGTCGACGCCGCTCCTCGCGGGGCCGCCGCTGGGGCTCTGCTTCTCCAGGAGGTGCGCGACCGCGTAGTAGGCCATGTAGACCGTGCTATCACTGAGCGACTCGATGAGCCAGCGCGGGTCCTGCGGCAGGTGCGTGCCCAGGCCGTGCTCGCGCGTGCAGGCCCAGTCGCGCAGCCAGTCGACGACGTACTCGAACTGCTTGCGCACGGCGGGCGGGTAGAACTGCATGCGGTCCATCGCCGCGTGCGTCTCCTTCTTCCAGGCGTCCTCGCCGTAGCGGATGAACCACTGGTCGCTGACGATCTTCACGACGCTGGGCGTGAGGCACCGGCACACGACGGGGGCGCTGGGCCAGTAGCCCACGACGGCCTCGTGGCGCGAGACGAGCCACGCCCGGATCCTCTCCTTGGCGTCCGCGACCTTCAGCCCCGCGAAGGCGAGCGCGTTGGGCAGCATGACGCCCTCGTAGAAGCCGGCCTGGTACGCCTTCTCGGTGGCCTCGGCGATCCGGGCCGCGTCCTTGTCGTCGCGCGCGCCGGTCTCCGCGATCGCGCGGGCCGCGCTCTCCGTCCCGTACTTCTGCGTCTCGATGACGGGGACGACCGTGATATCACGGGCGATCGCGCCGATGGGTCCTTCGAGCGCCTGCGCGGCGCGAAGCGAGAGGAGGTCCTGGGGCGAGTCGGAGGGCACGCTGGTCACGATGCCGGTGCCCTTCTCGTGCTTGATGAACGCCGCGGGCAGGATCGGGATCGACGCGCCGGTTCCGGGCGCCTTCACGCGCAGCCCAAGGAGGTCGCCCCCGCGCGCCGTGGCGTGCGGCTGCGCCAGGTCCTCGAATTGATAGCGCAGGTCGGCCGCGGCCTTGGCGTTGAGGATCCACGTCTCGGCGCCGCGCTTGACCGCGACGTACTCATGCTCCGGGTCGACCCAGGCGTTCGTCTGGCCGAACACCGTATCGGGGCGCAGCGTCGCCGCCACGAGGAAGACGTGCCCGTCCAGGTGGAGCTTCTGCGGCGTCTCCAGCGCCATCTTGTAGAGCGTCCACTCCTGCGGCGTCTCACCCTCGCCGCTGTAGCGGTCGTGGTCCGCGACGACGGCGCTGTCCTTCGGGCACCAGATGACGGCGTGGCGCCCCTTCGCGACGCGCCCCTTCTCGCCCAGCTTGCGGAACTGCCACTGCACGAACGCGTCGTAGTGCGGGTTGAGGTCGGTGGTGATGAACTCGCGGCGCCAGTCCACGTGCATGCCCAGGCGCGTCACGTCCTCGCGCCACAGCGGCGGGAAGTAGCGCACCCAGTGGACGGGGTCGGCGAACCGTGGGATCTCCGAGGCGGGGATGCCCTGGTCCTGGAGGATCTTGATCTGCTGCGCGTCGCCCTCGCGCACGCGGTTGGCCGCCGCGACGATGGGCGTGCCCGTGACGTGGAACGCGAACGGGAAGAGGACGTTGTGCCCCTGCATCCGGTGATATCGGATCATGAGGTCGCTGCGCAGCATCGTGAACGCGTGCCCCACGTGCGCGAAGGCGTTCATGTACGAGTACGGGTAGGTCGCGAAGAACTTCGGGCGGCCGGGCTGGACGCGCGGCTCGTGCGCGCGTGCCTTCGCCCAGCGCTCCAGCCACTTCGCCTCGACCTGCGGAAGCTCGCTCGTCACGGGCGCCGCGAACGCCCCGACCCTATTTATCCGGTTCCGCCCAGCAAGACAATCCTTGCCAACGGACACGGCGAGGCGCGGCGTTGCAGGCCGCGGCGGTCCTCCGCCAGGAACCTGACATGAACGTCCGAACCGGAAGCACCCTCTTGGCCCTCGCGCTCGCGGTGGCCCTCCTTCCCGCGACCCTCGCGCACACCTCGGAGGGCGCGCTCGTCCTTCACCCGGGCGACGCGCCCGTGGGCGTGCTGCGCGCCGACTCCCTCGACGTCCCCGCGGGCGTCTCCGTGCAGGCCGCGGGACCCCTCTCGCTCGTGATCGACGGGCCCGTCACGATCGCGGGCACGCTCGCGGCCGCGCCCGGCGCGCCCCTGGAGATCGTCGCCGCGGGCGACGTCACGATCCAGGGCGCGCTCGTGGGCGGCGCGGGCGCGGACGGAACGGCCGTCGCGACCCAGGTCGTCGGCGGCATCGCGCACCTCGCCGGCGAGCGCGGCGCGGACGCGCCCGGCGTCTCCCTCCGCACGCCCAGTCTCCTCGCGCTCGCGCCAGGCGCGCGCCTCGAGACCGGGCGCGGCGGCGAGGGCGCGAGCCTCGTCCTCGACCACGCGATCGACGGCGCGCCCCTCGGGCTCGTCGCGCGCGCGGGCGACGCGGGCCATGGCGGCGCGCTCGCGCTCGACGCAACCTCCTACCGCCTGGAGGGCGCGATCCTGCTGGGCGCGGGCGGCCAGGGCGGCGCGGCGATCGCGAACCTGGGCCACGACGCGCTCCCGGGCTTCGCGCTGAGCGTCGTGGGCGGCCACGGCGGCAACGCCGGCATGCCCACGCTCGCCCACGGGCCGAGCCTCGGCGCGATCCCCGGCCTCGGCGGCGCGGGCGGCCAGGGCGGCGACGCGCTCGCCATCGCCCCCCAGGGCGGCGGCGTCCGCGAGGCGTCCGGCAGCTGCGGCGACAACGGCGAGGACGCCACCGACTCCGCCTCCACGGGAAGCGAGGCGCAGTCCGTGACCGTCTCGGGCACCGCGGGCGGCGACGCCCCCGCCGGCTGCGCGGGCAGCCCGGGCGGACCCGGCGGCCAGGGCGGCTTCGGCGGCCGCGGCGGCTCGGCCACCGCGCAGGGCGGCAGCGGCGGCGAGGACTGCCGCTCTCCCCACATGCCCGACGGCGGCTCGGCCACGGCCTACGGCGGCCGGGGCGGCGCGGGCGGCGACGGCGGCGCGGGTGGCGCAGGCGCGAGCGGCTCGGGCGGCTCGCCCGGCCAGCCCGGGGGCACCGGCGGCAGGGCCGGCTCGGGCGGCATCGGCGGCCAGGCCATCGCGCAGGGCGGCCAGGGCGGCGACGACGAGTGCTGGTTCAGCGACG
Organism: Thermoplasmata archaeon; assembly: GCA_034667685.1. Lineage (GTDB taxonomy): Archaea > Thermoplasmatota > SW-10-69-26 > JACQPN01 > JAJPHT01 > JAJPHT01. The sequence goes on from JAXDQU010000025.1 coordinate 61,005, forward strand.
ACGACGGCAACGGCGGGAGCGCCTTCGCCGTGGGCGGCAACGGCGGCTCGGGCGGCGATGGCGGCGCGGGAGGCGCGGGTGGCGCGGGAAGCATGAACCCGAACCCGTGCCTCTGGGGCCCCGGCGGCATCGGCGGCGCGGGCGGGTCGGGCGCGTCGGGCGGACCCGGCGGAGCGGCCAGCGCGAAGGGCGGGTACAACGGCGACGGCGACGCCGGCAGCCAAGCCTCCGCCAACTCGCGCGCGGGCCACGCGGGCGCGGGCGGCTCCTCGGGCGGACCGGGCGCGCACGGCGCGGACCCGGCTCCGTGCTGGTGGTGGCAGCCGGTGCCCCAGTGGGACGACCAGGACGCCATCGTGACGAGCGCGGGCCAATCCGCCAGCGACGGCGCGACCTCCGGCTCGGCCACGCTGGGCTCGGGCTTCGACCAGGCCAGCGCGGCGGACGATGGCGCCGAGGCGGCCTCCCACGCGGCGCAGGGCACGATCCCGCCGGCGCCCCAGATCATCGCCCCGGAGCCCAGCTGCACGCCGGCCTACACCGTCCAGGCGGGCACGACCACCACGGGCAGCGTCGGGCCCACGTACTACGTGATGCCCAACGGCGCGCTCGTGGAGGAAAGCAACCGGCAGCCGGGCCTCCAGTGCGACCCGCCCAGCCCCGCCAACCCGTGGGGTCCCGACGCGGTCGTCGTGCCGCCCTTCGACACGCCGGTCGAGTAGAAACGCCCACATCCGGATCGGCCGGCGTGGACGCGGAAGGCGTGGACGTGGACCGGCTCAGCGGCCAGCTCAAGGCGCTCGCGCACCCCGCGCGGCTCGACCTCCTGCGGCTGCTGCGCCGGCCCAGCGCGCCCCTCGACGTGGTCGTGCGTCCGCGCCGGGCCGATCCGAACCTCCAGGCCGAGCGCGCCATGTCGCGCCAGGGCGTGGACGAGCACCTCCGCCCGCTCCTGCGCGCCGGCGTCGTCACGCGCGTCGAAGGCGAGGGCCCGCCGCGTTACGTCACGAGCGCCCAGCGCCTCTTCGCGCTCGTCGAGGACCTGCGCAGCCTGACCGCGCTGGAGCCCGAGATGCGCGTCGACGTGAACGCGACGCTCGCCGCGCGCCCCGCCGAGGCGCCCCTCTGGCCCGCGGCGCCGCGGCTCGTGCTCCTGGGCGGACCGTGGGAAGGACGCGCGTTTCCCCTGGCGGGACCGGGCCCGTGGAGCGTGGGCCGCTCGCGCGAGCGCGACGTCGCGCTCACCTACGATCCCTTCGCGAGCGCCGAGCAGGCGCGCGTCGAGCGCGACGCGGAGGGCGGCTTCCGCCTGGTCTCCGAGCCCGCGGCGCGCAACCCCGCGCGCCTCAACTTCGCCCCCCTTCCGCCCGGCGAGGCGCGCGGCCTGCGCGCGGGTGATATCATCGGCGCGGGGCGCTCGCACCTCATCGCGCAGCTTTGAGCGCCGCGCGGAACGCCGCCGCGCCCGCGGGCCGGCGCCGGGGCTCCTTCGCGAGCGCGCGGGCCAGGAGCGCCTCCAGCCGCGCCGGCACGCGCGGGTGCGGCAAGCGCGGCGCGTCGTCGAGCACGCGGGCGCGCGCCTCCAGCGCGCTTACCCCGGCGAGGTCGAGCGGGTGCTCGCCCGTGAGCAGCCGGTAGAGCACGGCGCCCGCCGCGTAGACGTCGGCGGCCGCGCGCGGCGCCTCGCCCGCCGCGACCTCCGGCGCCATCGTCGCGAGCGAGCCCTCGACGGCCGCGCCCGTGAGCGTCGCGCCCGGGTCCGCCGCGCGCGCCGAGCCGAAGTCCGCCAGCACGCCGCGCCCCTCCGCGTCGAGGAGAAGGTTCTCGCACTTCACGTCGCCGTGCACGAGGCCCGCCGCGTGCAGCGCCTCCAGCCCCTCGAGCAGGTCGTCCGCGAGCGCCAGCGCTCGCTCCGGCGCCAGCGGCCCCTCGCGCGCGAGCAGGTCCGCCGCGCTCCCGCCCGGCGCGCGCTCCATCACGAGGAACGCCTCCCCCTCGCGCCGATCGACCTCCAGGAGCCGCACCACGCGCGGGCTGCGGACGGCCGCGAGCGCGCGCGCCTCCGCGACGACGCGCGCCCCCTCGCGCGCGGAATGATATCGCTTCACCACCACCTCGCGCCCGGTCTGCGCGTCCGTCGCCAGGCGCACCGTCGCGGTGGCGCCCCGGCCGATCTCGGCGCCCAGCACGTAGCGGCCCACCGTGTCGCGCGACTCCAGGCCGCGCCGGAGCAGCTCGTCCTCCCGCGCGCTCACGCCCAGGTCGCGGCGCAGCTCCGCCAGGAGCGCCTCGGCGTCGCGCCCCTTCGCGCCGCGCGCCGCCGCGAGCGCCGCCGCGTAACGCCGGGCGCGCTCCGAGACCGCGCGCGGATCGTCGGCCGCGAGCAGCGCGCGCGTCGCAAGGAGGTCGAGCGGGCCCCACGCGGCCGCGATCGCCACGAGCGCCACGGCGCCCGCAGCCGCGAGCCCCAGCGCGCTCTCCCCGAGCGCTGCCAGCCCCGCGAGGCCCGCGCAGGCGCCCAGCGCCGCCGCGAAAAATGCGCGCAGCGCCGAGCGGGCCCGCGCTCGCTCGCGCTCCCCCGCGCCCGCGAGGCCGTAGCGCGCCACGGCGAGCACGACGGCGGAGACGAAGAGGAGCCGCAGCAGCAGCTCGGGGCCCGCGTAGCCCGGCAGCGCGCGCAGCACGTCCGGGCGCGCCGCGAGCAGGCCGTCGAGCCCGCCCAGCGAAGCCAGGAGAAGCGCCACGAGGCCGAACGCGCGCGCGAGCCCGCGCAGGTGGAGCAGCACGAGCGCGCCCCCCACGAGCGCCGCGCCGGCGCGCAGGGCGAGCGTCGGCTCCCCGAGCGCGCGGGGCGAGAGGACCGCGAAGGCGAGGAAGAAGCTCCCCGCGTAGAGAAGGAACGCTCCGAACGCCGCGCCCAGCAGCGCGGCGGCGCGGCGCCCCGTCTCGGGCTGCGCCTCGTCCCGCGCCTCCCGCGCCGCGGCGACGACGAACGCCGCGCCCGCGAGCGAGGCCAGCGCCGAGGCGACGTCGAGCAGCGGGCCGCCGCTCATCGTCCAGCCCGCCGGGAAGCGCGCGACGTGGTCGACGAGCAGCGCGGGCCGCGCCCACGCCAGCGCGCCCATCAAGAGCGCCGCGCCCGCGAGCAGGCCCACCGCGAGCCGCCACGCGCGCAGCCTCCCCGGCCAGAGCAGCCCGGCCAGGTAGAGCGTGAGCGCGGGAAGCGCCAGCGACCACACGGCGGCCAGGCGCGCGGCCAGGAGCGCCATCGCGGCGTCCCGCGCGGGCGAGACGAGCGTGTACGCCACCATGTACGCCGCGCGCAGGACGAGCAGCGCGCCGAGCACCTTGTGCGTCGCCGCCTCGGGGCGCAGCAGGATCACGAGGACGCCCGCGGCCGCCACCGCGGCCCCGAGCGCGACCCCCGCGACGACCAGCAGCACGCGCACGCCTCCAGATCAGCAGCAGTCGGGCGGCGGGCACCAGTCGCAATCGGCGAGGATCCCGACCCCGATCGTGCCCGTGAAGCCCGGGACCGTGGGGACGCCGTGATGCGGCAAGGCGAGCCCGGGCTCCAGGTAGTAACGCCCGGTGGCGACGTCGTAGGACGCATAGGGCGGGCACCCCGGCGGCGGGCACGGGCCGGGCGCGCTCCCGGGCGTCGCCACGCAGGTCGGCACCGCGGGCGAGAGGCTCAACGTCGTGGGATAGCCGGCGACGATCGCCACGACGCCCGCGGCCTCGGCCTCCGCCTCGCTCGTGAGCGAGGGCCGGCCCGACGCCGCGCAATCGGCGCTGCCCGCGGCGCCGGCGTGGGGCGGCTCCGGGCCCGCGGGATCGAACGCGACCTCCAGGTAGTACGGGTCGCCGCTCCCCTCCAGCCCGTCGGGACCCACGGCCACCTCGGAAGGAAGGGGGAGCGCGTGCGCCGGACCGACCAGCGCGAGCGCGGCCGCCAGCAGGACCAGGGCGCGGAGCATGAAGCCTCGGCGCTGGACGCCTCCCCGCGGAAAAGAACCTGCCGTCCAAGCAGCCGGATCGCACGGAGCGTGACGCGCAGATCAAAAACCCTTAACCCAAGCGCGAAAATGCTCGTCACATGCCCTTCGAGCTCGTGGTCGTGAACAACACCCCCCTCACGCCCGTCCAGGACCTCGACGAGGCGCTCTTCGCCATCCTGCGCCACGTTGGCTACCTCGACCGCGGCGCCGACGACGAAGCCAGCACGCGCAAGGGCGTCGCCTACCGCCTCGTCCGCGACGCCTTCCTCCTGCGCCCCGACAAGGCCTGGAGCGCCGAGGAGCTGATCACCCACCTCGACACCAGCCGCCCCACGCTCTACCGCCACCTCAACAAGCTCAAGGCGCTCGACCTGCTCGAAGAGAGCGGCCTCGACGAAGCCGAGACGGGCGGACGCAAGGCCTACCGCATCCGCTACGGCAACCTCGCCAAGGCGTGGAACTTCGTCGAAGCCAACGTCAAGATCGCCATGGAAAACTACCGCAAGAGCATCGACCACGTCCAGGCCCTCGCGGAGAAGGCCGCGCGCGAAGGCGCCAAGCCCCAGAAGGTGAAAGCATGAAACCCCCCCTGACAGAGGAAAGCCCCCCGACCCTCTGCGTCGGGAGCTCGTACCACATCCGCAGCCTCGCCAGCCGCGAAGCCGTCCTCGAGACCCACGGCACGTTCAAGGGCGTCGTGAGCGTCGGCACCATCGACGCCCTCGCCGTCGAGCTGGGCGAGCACCACAAGGAACTGAAGGGCAAGATCCGCGTCATCCCCTCCCACATGGTGACCTCCATCGACATCGTGGAAG
>JAXDQU010000026.1:0-10890 GCA_034667685.1 Thermoplasmata archaeon
CCGTCTTCCCTCGCTTCCCGTCTTCCCTCGCTTCCCGTCTTCCCTCGCTTCCCGTCTTCCCTCGCTTCCCCTCTTCCCTTCGTTTCCCCTCGTCCGTTCGTCGGCTGATCCGCGGATCGTCCGAGCCGCCAGGCGACAACCTCATTCGGCGGGATTCCACCGGTGGCCGCAATGCGCCGCCACCTCGTGTTTTTCCTCGCGCTGGGCGTGCTCCTGGCGGGCTGCGCCAGCCGCACCGGCGAGAACACGGTGTCCGCCAGCCCGCCCGCCTCGACGACGCCCGCGACGCCCACGGGCAACGCCTCCGACGCCGCGTTCGTGCTCGCGGGTCCCACGCTGCGCTTCGCGGCCAACGGCACCGAGACGACGACGTTCCACGAGGACGACGACGCCCGGGCGCACTACGAGCTCTCGTTGACGCCGGGCGCCACGCGCGACGCGACCGCGCTGGCCGCGCTCGTCGTCGAAGGCAAGGTCGTCGACGTGCAGACCGTGCACCTCCAGCCGGGCGAGACGCGCAAGTTCGACGAGCCGCTCTCGCTGGGCAACCTCGGCACGGTCCACGTCCAGGTGAAGGTCGGCGCCGCCGTGGGCAGCGTCAACGCCACCATCGTGAAGTGGCCGCGCGCGAACGAGCAGCTCGCCCTCGGCGGCGGCACCGCGACCCTCACCGCGTGGTCCAACGACAGCGCGGGGCTCCACGCGACGCTCTACGTCTGGACGCCCGCGGACGGAAGCGTGGGCCAGGTCGAGGTCGCGCTGCTCTGCCCCGACGCCCACGGCAAGCTCCAGGCGTTGGGCGCGCAGCCCGCGACGCTGGAGCCCGGCGCCGCGTCCGCCAGCAGCCTCGACTTCCCCGCCTGCGCCGCGCCCCACGGCCTCGCCTTCCACGAGACCGAGACGTCCGGGATCCACGAGGGCCGGATCCTCTTCGGCTGACCCGCCTTGGGATATCAAGGAGCGGCCAAGGTCCCCTGAGCCCTTCGGGGGATCCGTTTCCCTGCGTATCCACAACCGTCTTCACGACCCGCCTACAGAGGGTTGGCCTGAGCCCATGAGGAGCACCCACCTGGCGTGGGTCGCGCTCGCCGCGATCCTTGCCCTCCCAGCCGCCTTCGCCCTGGAGGTCCATGCGACCATCCAGCCGCCCCAGGCGCCGCAGGTCCCGAGCGTGCAGGCCCCGGGCCTCGCGCAACCGCCCCTCGCCCCCCCGAGCCTCCCGCGGGCTCCCCCCGTCTCCCCGAGCCTGCCCGCGATCCCCCGCGAGCTTCCCGTGCAGGCGCCCGCCGTGCAGGCCCCCGACCTCACGCGCGCCGACGTGCCCGTCCACGCGGACGTCGCGCTGACGCCCCAGGCGCGCGCCGCCGCGCTGGCCCACGAGGCCGCGCCGATCGCCAAGCGCGTCGCCCCGCCCGCCGTCGCGGCCGCGGGCCTCCTGGCGCTGCTCCAGGCGCTGGGCGCGTGGCGGCTCCTTGCTACCGGCGGCGTCGCGCTCTACTCGCGCCTCACGCGCAGCAACCTGCTCGACAACGAGCACCGCGACCAGGTCTACAAGCTCATCCAGGCCGAGCCGGGCCTCAACGTCAGCGAGATCGCCAAGCGCGCGCAGCTTGGCTGGGGCACCACCGTCTACCACCTCGACCGGCTGGAGCGCGAAGGCTTCGTCGCCGCGGAGCGCGGCGGCCTCTCCAAGTGCTACTTCGCCGTGGGCCTCCTCGACCGCGAGGCGCGCCGCGCCACCGCCGCCCTGCGCGAGGGCCCGCGCCGCGAGGTGGCCGCGGTCCTGCTCGCGCAGCCGGGCATCACGCAGGCCGAGCTCGCCCAGCAGCTTGGCATGAGCGCGTCGGCCGCCTCCAAGCAGGTCACGAAGCTCGAGACCGCGGGCCTCGTGCGCCGCGAGCGCGAATGGAAGACGGTCCGGCTCTTCCCCGGGCCCGGCCTCGCGGCGACCTCCGGATAAGGGTGATATCACCCAACGCGCACGCTGGGGCGATGTTCGCCCGTTACGAGCTCGCGCGCGCCCTCCGCCTGAACGCCAAGCTTGCCGAACGCCCCGCCCGGCTGCGCGAGCTGGACGACGCCGTCGCGCAATGGGAGAAGCTCCGCGCCGGGCGCCCCGAGGACTGGTGGACGATCCTGGGCCTCGCGGAGGCGCTCATGCGCCGCGGGAACCGGACCGGCCACGCGCCCGACCTCCGCCGCGCCCGCGAAGCGTTCCAGGACGCGCAGGCCCGCGACGATCGGCCCCTCGCGCGCGTCGGCGCGGCGCTCTGCGACTGCGCGCTGGGCTGGATCGACCGGGATCCCGCCACGCTGCGGCGCGGCATGGAGGCGCTGGCCCAGACGCGCCGCGCCACCGACGCCTCGCTGGGCACCGTCGCGCACACGCTCGTCGCCGAATGGCAGGCCGCCGCGCGCCTGGCGCACCTCACGCGCGACCCGCGCGACGCCCGCCACGCGGACGACCTCGCGCAGAAGGCCGAAGGGATGCTCGGCGAGACGTTCGGGCGGCTGCGCGACGACGCGAGGTTCCTGCACCTGTAACGAACATCGCGTTCGCTCGCGCGAACGAAATGGGCCCGCGCGGATTTGAACCGCGGTCACAAGCTCCCAAAGCTCGCAGGATACCAAACTACCCCACGGGCCCCCGTGGTTGCGCCGCGCATGTTGACCATGCGATGATAGTCTTTTCCGCCGGCGCTTTTCGCGAGGCCGCGAAGCGGCCGAGCGGGATGATGGTCTTCCGCCGGGCTGCCCGGCGCGGGGATCGGCGAGCGCGCCGCACGCGCTTGAAAAAGCGCCCCGGGCGGGATTCGAACCCGCGTCAGAGCCTCGACAGGGCTCTATGATAGGCCGCTACACTACCGGGGCAGACTCCGAAGGAATCCGCGGGCGCAACAGCGCCCTTGGGGCAACCCTCGAAGGAGGATGCCCTATTTAACGATTGGGCGGGCGTGTCGTGCGCTCCGAATCGCCGCGCCGTGGTCGTCGGCTCCCGAGGCGCGAACGCTGCGCGCCACGCTCCCGCGCGCGCCGGAGACCTCCCTCGACCTCGCGCGGCATCCGCTCGAAAACATCCCGACCGCGCCAGAAAATGCCACAGGGTTCAAGTAGTCGCGCCAGCACGATGAGAGACTGGATGCACGCCTTCGATGGCGTCGGCAGCACGAAGAAGATGCTCGCGCGAGAGCTCCTGCTCGCGTTCGGCACGCTAAGGTGCCCGGTCTGCGGCGACGAGAAGCCGGTGGAGAAGCTCACCAAGCACCACATCCACCCGCGCTCGCTGGGCGGCCCGACGGACCTGCGCAACCTCGTGCTGATCTGCCGCGCGTGCCACGACGACGTGCACCACTTCCCGAGCGCGTTCTGGGCGCGCGCCGCGCTCGAGGCGTTCCTCAACTGCCGCGGCGTGGACCACCCGTTCCCGCCGCCGCCCGAGCCCGAGAGCGCCGAGGACACGCTGCGGATCTTCTTCGTGCGCGCCAGCGCCCGCGTCGAGCGCGACCAGAAGACGGCCGAGCGCAAGCGCAACCCGCCGTTCAACCCCATGTGGCCCGTGGCGCGCCACTTCGGCACGCTGCGCGAGAAGGCGCTCCACCTGCCCGCCGAGGCGTGATCACCATCCGCGGTGCGTCTCGACCACGCCGCCCGCGCTCGTGATATCAAACGACTCCAGCCCCCACTCGGTGTACGGATCGGCGGGCGTCCAGCCCGCGGGGCGCGTCGCGTCGTAGCGCTGCGCGACGTCGTAGAAGTCGACGTGCCAGCCGCCCGCGATCAGGTGCGCGCGCGTGACGAGCGGGCCGTAGTGCCCCAGGTGGAAGCCCTTGTACGCATCGCTCGCCTCGGCCTGCGCGATGGCGCCCAGCGCGTCGGGCGGCGCGTCGTCGGGGAAGACCTGCGCGTCGCGCGGCCCGCCCTCGCGCGTCCAGAGGAACGCCTCCCAGGTCCCGTTGGGCAGGCGTTGCGCGATCGTCCACTCGGCGGCGCTCGGGCGCGGGAAGACGAGCTGGCCCTCCGCGGCGGCGGGGCGCTCGAGGGCGCGCTGGACGCCGATCCCCGCGAGCACGAGGACGATCACGGCGGCGCAGGCGAGCGTGCCGCGGTACGAGAGCTTGCCCCAGGCGTGCAGCGCGAGGACGAGCGCGGAGACGGGCAGCATCCAGTCGATGAGCCAGTGGTACAATTCGAGCGACTGGCGCGCGTCGGAGAGCGGAAAGAGAGCCGGGACGCCCGCGAACGTGACGGAGTCGAGCGCGAGGTGCGTCCAGCTTCCGAGCACGAGGACGGGGACGAACGTCCAGCGCCACGCGAAGAGCCCGAAGACGCGCGGCCACGCGCGCGCCGCGAGCGCGAGGAGCGCCACGAGCAGCAGCGCGAAGACCGGCGCGCCCGCGAGCGAGTGCGAGAGCCCGCGGTGCTGGAGGAACCAGAGCGCGGCGTCCCGCCGCACCAGCGGCCGCAGCAGCCCGTCGAGGTCGGGCGCGAAGCCCGCGGCGCCGAAGACCGCGGCGTACGCGGCGCGCGTCGGATCGTCGCGGCGCCACAGGCCCAACGCGAGCAGGGCGAAGGCGTACGGCACGAGCGCGTGCGTGGCGACGTCCACGCCTCCCCAGCCCCAGCCTCAGCCTTAGCCTTGGCCCCAGCCCCGCTCAACACGAAGGCACGAAGGCAAAAAGCCACGAAGAGCCTGGAAGCTTCGTGCCTTCGTGGCTTCGTGCCTTCGTGTTGACGTCGGGCGAAGAGGCGCCTAGCCCTGCGGCGCGGTGCGCCCCCACGCGATGCGGTCCCAGAGCTGCTCGTGCACGACGTAGAGCACCACGCGGATCAGGTTGAACGTCACGGTGATCCCGAGCGTCTCGGTCCACGAGCCGGTGAAGACGTAGGAGAGCGCGCCCAGGATCACGAAGCCCAGCACGCGCCAGACTAGGCTCTTGATCACGGAGCGGCGCAGCGTCTCCATGACATGGCTTCGTCTTGCGGCGGCATAACCTCGTGGTGTTTGCCGGTCCTTTTCCTCCAGCCACAGAGGACACAGAGGGCACGGAGGACGGAGGACAACAACGGCCTCTGTGTCCCTCTGTGTCCTCCGTGGCTGGAGGAGGCGGCGTCAATGACGCGACACGAGGTAGATGAGCACGAGGTCCATGATGAACAGGACCACGACGATGCTCTCCAACGCCATGCCGCGGCGGTGCTCGACCTCGTGCGAGGCGAGCGTGTACAATTCGTTCAACGTCTGCATCTTCTCGCGCACGATGGACTCCCACTCGCTGAGGTGGAAGCGCTCGGTGAGGCCGACGTGGAGCTTGGCGAGGTAGTAGTCGCCGAAGATCTTGCCGATGTTGTTGATGCTGTCCGTGACGCGGACGAAGTCGATGCGCGCCTCGGAGAGCTCTTCCTGGATGTTGCGCGCGCTGCGGAAGAGGCCGCCGCGGCCGTAGAAGCGCGTGAGGTCGTCGTAGGCGCGCTCCAGGACGAGGTCGAGGTAGCGGTCGTAGGCGCGCAGCTCCAGCAATTCGAGGTTCGCGCTCTCCATGACGCTGAGCACGTCGTCGTACTTGCCGCTGGGCTCGATGACGAGGGCGCGCTCCCAGTCGGCGACGACGAGGTCGTCCTGGTAGTAGCTGAACCACGTGCGCAGGTTGTCGGCCACCTCGTCGGCGCTGAGGCGCTCGGGCCTGCGCTCGCCCGCGACGAGGCCGGCGAGGGCCTGGCGCTCCAGGGTGAACAGCTCGCGCGCGGGGAGGTCGGTCTCCGTGAGGACGATGACCTGGTAGGGCTCGGGCTCGACGGGCGCGTCGTAGGTCTCAACGAGCGAGGCGCGCATGCGCGGCTCCAGCGTGCCCATGATCTCGCGCGCGATGCCCTCGAAGTTGGCGCCCTCGCGCGGGCGCAGGTGGCTCGCGTCGTTGACCTCCCGGATCGAGGCGAAGCGGAAGGGGAGGCGCAGCACGACGGCGATGGCGCCGATGGCGTAGACGTGCGCCTCGATCGCGACGTCGAACGCGCCGTGCGTCGTCTCCAGCTTGCGCGGCGCGTAACGCAGCGTCAGCGGGCGCACGATCTGCACGTACGAGGGGGCGCTCTTGCCCGGCTCGATGCGCTCGGCCGTCTCGACGGTGGCGAGCAGGCGCGTGGCGTCGCTCATGCGGATCTCGCCGCCCAGGTCGAAGAGGAAGGTGAAGACGAACTCGCCCGCGTACGCCATGTGGTCCCACCTCCACGCGCAGCCGTCGGTCAGCGCCTGCGCAGCGCGAGCGCCGCGAGGGCGAGGGTCCCCAGCGCGAGCGGGAGCGCCGGCGCGGGGAGCTTGTGGGTGCCCCCGCCGCTGGCCGTCCCCTGCGTCGGGTCGGTCACGTAGAGGTGGAGGATGGGGATGTCCGCGTAATTGAACCCTCCCGATTGGCTGGCGAAACGGAGGTGGTACATCCCGGCCGTGGGGAAGGCGTACGAGGCGGTCCAGAGCCCCGTGCCCTGGTGGTCCATCGCCACGACGTGCGTGTCGTAGAGGATCGTGTGGTCGAGGCTCCAGTGCTCGACGCTCATGTTGAGGTCGTGGAGCTTGTCGACGCGGTGGCTGTCGAGCGGGTCGTCGACCTCGATGGCGATCTGCGTCCGCTGGCCGGTCGTCAGGTCCTGGTTGGGGTCGGCCGACGCGATGCGCACGCCCACCTCGGGGTAGACGAGGAACGTCGTGGACTGCGAGTATTCCGTCCCGTTCTTGGCGCGCAGGGTGAACGTCGCGGAGTAGTTGCCCGCGGGTCCCAGCGCCATGCCCGCGACGAGGTAGCCCGTGGGGTCGTGGCCGAGGTTCACGCTCTTGTTCCAGCCGCCCGGGCCGACCATCTTCATCGTCCCCGTGAGGTCGGTGACGTAGTTGCCCGTGGCGTTGTCCGTGATCAGCGCCGAGAACGAGACGCTGTTGTTGCTGTAGAGGTCCTGCGGCTGGAGCTGGATGTAGGCCGCGTAGGGGCCCAGGGGCAGGCTCTGGTTCTGGCTGAAGGGGCCGATGTGGCCGCTCGCGGGCGGGACGAGGGCGAGGGCGACCAAGAGGGCGAGGGTGGGGACGGCGCGCATGCTCTACCTCCGGCGGACGACGAGGGCGACGGCGACGAGCGCGAGGATGGCGCCCAGCGCGGCCTCGCCGCCGGACTTCTTCGCGGCGCCGCTGGAGGCGACGATCATCTCGCCGTACATCTTGTTGTTCGCGTGGCCGGGCTTCGTGCAGAAGTAGTAGAACGTGCCGGCCTTCGACACGCTGGAGATGGTGACGTTCTTCTCGGCGTGGGCGGCGATGTCGTTGGTGAAGGTCCAGACGTCCTTGCACGTGGGCGAGAGGCTCGTCGTGGGATCGACGCCGTCGCCGCAGAACATCAGGTTGTGCGTGGAGTTGCCCCTGTTCTCGACGTGGAGCTTGAGCGTCTCGCCCTCCGCGACGTTGATCCGCTCGGGGAGGACGTGATAGCTTCCCGAGGGAAGCTCGTGGATCTGCACGTCGCACGACTCCACGGTGGCCGACTCCTGGACGCAGGCGCCCGGGTCGGGCGTGGGCTGCGCGAGGGCAAGGGGGGCCAGGAGCGTCGCGGCAAGGAGCAGGAGGATCGGTCGCATGGGGATCACGAGGGGGCTTTCACGTCGACGTCGAAGGTGAGCTTGGCGAACTCGTCGGGCCTCTGCAGGAGCACCCAGACGCGCCACGTGCCCACCGACGAGAAATAGGTATCCTCGCCGCTCCAGGTCTGCTCGTTGACCTTCTGGAGCGTGATTACGTCGCTGGGCTCCTTGGCGCCGGCCTTGGCGACCTTGATGGCGACGTCCGTGCCGCTGGGGATGTCCGCGGCGCTGAGCGGGTGCAGCGTGACGGCGAGCTTCTGGAGGCCGACCACGGGCGGGTTGGGGCTGATCTGGAGGACGACGTGCGTCGTCTTGCTCACGTTCGAAAGCTCCAGGTACGGCTGGGGCCCGATGGAGAGGTTCGCGGCGCCCTCCGGGGGCGCGGTGGAGGCGAGGACGCCCGCGGCGGCCAGCACGCAGACCATGGTGAGCGCCTCGACCTGGACGACGCGGCGGAAGAAGGCGGGCGAGGTCGCGCCGCGCCTCATGCGCGGGCCGAGGACCTCCTTGTTGTAGGCGCCGATGAGCACGAGCACGCCCAGGAGCAGCACCTTGAGCGAGACGAGCCGGCCGTAGGGATCGTTCCACAGGTCGCTCCACGCGGGGACGTGGCGCCAGCTCGCCCAGATGCCGGTGGCGAGAAGGACGCCGACGCTCGCGAGCGCCCAGGGCGTGAAGCGGAGCACGACGGCGGCGACCTGCTGCGCGGTGCGCCCCCAGACGGTGTGGAGGAAGCCGACCAGGCCGCCCACCCACACGGCGCCCATCGCGAGGTGCAGCATGTCGGCCGCGAGCGAGACGCCGCGAAGCTGCTGGTCCGCCGAGGCGTGGCTTCCCAGCGAGGCCGCGACGAGCGAGCCCGCCGCGAAGAGGATGCCCGCGCCCCCGAGCACGCGCCGCGCGCCGGGGGCGAGCGCGGCCACGAGCGCGCACAGGGCGCTCGCGCCCAGGAGGATGCCGCGCCAGAGGAACGAGAGCCCCGCGTCGGTCTGCGAGGCGTCCAGGAAGGAGAGCGCGGTGCGCTGCGCGAGGAAGAGGACGTTGAGCAGCGCGGCCGCGGCGCCCAGGAGGCCGAAGAGCGCGACGGTGACGAACGCGCCGCGCGGCATCCCCGCGTCGCGGTCCACCACGAGCAGGAAGAAGGGGATCCCGAGCGCGAAGAACATGCCCGCGTAGTAGACGGCGCGCGCGAAGCCGTCCTTGACGACGTCGCCCGCCGCGTGGTCGTGCGCGGCGTTCGGGTCGATGGGCACCTGCACGGTCGCGTTGCCCACCGCGAAGATGAACGCGCCCTCGGCCGTGTGCGAGTCGACGGAGAGCGACTTCCAGCTCACCGAGTAGAGGCCGTCCCGGAGCGGCGAGACGGGGACGTGGATCTGCGAGGCCTTCTGCGCGTCGAAGGCCACCGGGCCGGCCTTCACGCTGTTGCCTTGCAGGTCGAAGACGTCCGCGTCGGTGTAGCGGCGCTCGACCTGCTCGCTGAAGTTGATCGTGACCTCCGTGACGCCATAGCTCGCGTGCCCGTTGGCGGGCGGATCGGACGAGGCGTAGTTGGCATGCGCGGCGGCCAGCGGCGCCGCCAGGAGCAGCGCCGCCAGCGCGAGCAGGAAGGTCCGTCGCAAGGCAATCGCCGCCCACGGACCCTACGCTCTTAGCGCTTGCGCGCCAGCGCCACGGCCACCGCGCCGAGGCCCAGGACCACGAGGCCAAGCTCGACGGCGGGCGCGCCCTTGGTCGCGGAGGCGGGCGTGCTGGAGACGACCGTCGCGGGCGTGCTGCTGGTGGTCTTGGCCTTGGCCTCCAGCGCGGCGACGCGCGTCTGGAGGTCCTGCACCTGCGTGGCGAGGTCGCCGGAGGACGGGAAGGCGGCGTCGCTGCCGTTCTCCGCGGGCTCGATGGCGAAGTCCTGGCTGATCGGCGTGCTCGCGTCGAGCTTGCCGCCGACGTGGACCGTGTAGAGGCCCTCCTGCGTGGGCATGAGGGGCGCGCTGTAGTTGCCCGGGTCCTCGTCGGACTCCGCGAGCGCGAGCGTCTTCGTCTGGCCGCCGTGGGTCACGGTGACGTTGAGCGTGTCCGCGAGGCCGCTGACGCCCTCGCCCGTGTCGGTCTTCCAGACCTGGACGGTGACGTGGTTGCGCGCGCCGGAAGCCGCGGGCTCGTCGCCCCAGCCGACCTTGACGCTGTACGCGCCCTGGGTCTGGGTGACGTGCGCCGAGGCGGGCAGGGCGCTGAGCAGAAGGAAGCCGATCGCGATCAGGGGGAGCAGGATCTTGCGCATGGAGACACCTCGGGCCACAAGCCGATTTTTACAGGCCTCGAACGGCACGAGTTGCTTAAGCGTTCCGGATGCGATCGCGTGCCGATGTTCGTCCTGCTCGACGCGACCAGCCCGGAGGCGACGCCGTACGCGTCGTTCATCTCCGCCGTCGCGGCCCTGCTCGCCACCGTCTTCGCCGTGGTCGCGTTCCGCGCCCTCGCCCGCACCGGCAACCCCGCGCTGCGCTGGGTCGGGATCGCGTTCGTCCTGATGGCGCTCAAGGAGGTCTTCGCCGCCTACAACGTCGTGACCCACTTCGTGCCGCACGACGCGATCGAGCTCGTGCTGGCGAGCTGCGACCTCGTCATCATGGGTCTGCTGTTCACGCCGCTCTTCCGCCGGCGCAGCAGGAGCTAGCCGCGTGGCCGAGCCGCTCAAGGCCGGCATCCGCAAGCAGGTCTACGAGGCCGTCCGCCGCTACCCGGGCATCCACCTGCGCGCCCTGGAGCGCAACCTGGGCGTCTCCGCGCCCCTCGCGCAGTACCACCTGAAGCACCTCGCCAAGGCCGGCTGGGTGGAAGGGCGCGACCAGGGCGGCTACACGCGCTACTGGCCCACCGCGAAGGAGGCGCGCGTGCGCGACGCCGACCAGGCGATCCTGGGCATGCTCCGCGAGGAGGTGCCGCTCCACGTCGCGCTGCTCCTCCTGGACTTCGGCCCGATGACGCACGGCGCGCTCGTGGAGCGCCTCGGCATGGCGAAGAGCAGCGTGAGCTATCACCTCGCCAAGCTCGCGCAGGCCAACATCGTCGAGCGCGAGCCCAAGACCGCGCGGATCCGCCTCACCGATCCCGAGCGCATCACCGCGCTGCTGCTCGCGTACAACCCCACGCCCGACATGCTCGACTCGTTCGCCGATCTGTGGGGCGACCTGTACAAGTGATGACGAAGGGAAGCGAGGGAAGACGGGAAGAAGGGAATCGCGGGGGAAGAAGGGGGCCGGTATGGGACCCTTC
>JAXDQU010000027.1:0-2525 GCA_034667685.1 Thermoplasmata archaeon
GCCCGAGCACCCCGCCAGGGCCACGAGCATGACGACGATGCACTACTGGAGCTTCACGGGAAGCCACCTCGACCCGCTCCGCTCGCCGCGCCCGCCATGAACCCTTTCGTGATCTTGCTGCAACGTCCCCGGATGCTTCATAGGACGCGCGCCGGATGGCGCCGCGTGCTCGCGTTCGAGTCGGTGTCGCGCCGGTTCGGCAGGCGCCTCGCCCTCGACGGCGTGAGCTTCCGCCTCGACGCGGGCCAGCTCGTCGCCCTCGTGGGGCCCAACGGCGCGGGCAAGACGACGCTGCTGCGCCTCGCCGCGACGCTCGACGCGCCGACCTCGGGCCGCGTCACGCCCGACGGGATCGAGGCGCGCAGGCGCATCGGCTGGCTGGGCGGCGAGCCCGCGCTCTACGACGACCTCACCGTGCGCGAGAACCTCGCCTTCGTCGCGTCGTTCTTCGGCCACGGGGCGGAGGTCGCGGACGCCGCGGCGCGCTTCGGGATCGCGCACCGGCTCGACACGCGCGCCGGCGCGCTATCACGGGGCGAGCGCCAGCGCGCCGCCCTCGCGCGCGCCACGCTCGCGGGCGACCTGCTCCTCCTCGACGAGCCCACCACCGCGCTCGACGCCGAAGGCGCGGACGCCGCGCTGCGCGCGCTCGTGGAGCTGCGCGGCCGCCGCACGATGCTCGTCGCCACGCACGACGCCGCGCTCGTCGCCAAGGCGGACCGCGTGCTGCGCCTCCAGGAGGGCCGGCTCGCGTGACGCCCGTCTGGTGGCGCGTCGCCGCGAAGGACGCGCGCGTCGAGCTTCGCGGCCGCGCCACGCTCGTCCCCGCGCTCCTCACCGGCCTTCTCGTGGTCGTCGTGGGCCTGCTCGCGTTCCACGACGCCAGCGAGCGCGCGCTCGTCGCGGCGGGCGTCCTCTGGATCGGCCTCGCCTTCGCCGCGGCGCTGGGCCTCGCGCGCGCGTTCGGCGCCGAGCGCGACCAGCACACCCTCGACGTGCTGCTCACGCTCCCCGCCGAGCGCGGATCGCTCTACCTGGGCAAGGTCGCCGCGAGCTTCGCGACAATCCTCCTCGTGGCGCTCGTGCTCGTCCCGGTGTACCTCGTCGCGGGCGACGAGGCGATCCCCGCCGAGTGGCCGCTGCTCCTCGTCGTGCTCCTCATGGGCGCGCTCGGCCTCGCGGCGACGGGCACGATGATGAGCGCGCTCGCCGCCACCGCGCGTAGCCGCGAGACGCTGCTCCCCGTGCTGCTCGTGCCGCTCCTGGTGCCGCTGCTCCTGGCGACGCTGGATGGCACCGAGGCCGCCCTCTCCGGCGAGCCGTTTGCCGCGTGGCGCAACGAGCTGCTCATCCTCGCGGGCTACGACCTCGCGTTCCTCGCCGCCTCGACCCTTCTCTTCGAATCCGCGGTGGGGGACTGAATGGCGCGCGCGTGGCTCCCCTGGCTCGCCGGCGCGGCGATCCTCCTTGATATCATCCTGACGCTCCTCGTGGCTCCCGAGGCCGCGCTCCAGGCGCGCCTCACGCAGCGCATCTTCTACTACCACGTGCCCAGCGCGTGGGTCGCGTACCTCGCCTTCGCCGTCACCGCGGCCGCCGGCTTCCAGCACCTGCGCACGCGCAGCCCGCGCGCCGACGCGCTGGCCCTCGCAAGCGCCGAGGTTGGCACCGTGTTCAGCCTCATCGCCATGGCCACCGGCCTCGTCTGGAGCCGCCAGGCGTTCCTCCACTACGACGCGATCCGCGACCCGAAGGTCATCAGCCTCGCCGTGGTGATCCTCGCCTACCTCGCCTATTTCGCCCTACGGAACGCGATCGACGACCCCGCGCGCCGGCGCCGCGTCGCCGCGGTCTACGGCATCCTCGCGCTCATCGGCGTGCCGCTCTCCTACCTCGCGAGCCAGGCCAGCGTCCACCCCGACTTCACGCGGCCCGACGAGTCGCTCGACCCGCGCCTCGGCGTCTATCTTCTCTACAGCACCCTCGCATTCACGATCCTGTACGCCGCGCTCGCCGACGCGCGCCATCACCTCGCCCTCGTGGAGCAGCGCCTGGAGGAATCCCCATCGACGACCTGACGACCTTCGCCCTCGCCTTCGGCGCGCTTTGGATCGGCCTCGCCATCTACCTCGCTCGCCTGCACCTGCTCGCCCGCAGGCTCGACCTTGAAGCCAAGCGGCGCCCATAGCGGAGCATGGACGTCGAGATCCCCATCACCCTGCTCCAGGAGATCGATGGCCTCGTCACCGCGGGCGCCTACGCCACGCGCGAGGTCGCCGTCGCCGAGCTGCTCCGCCTCGGGCTGGACGTGCTCAAGTCGCGCAGGCGGAGCCCTCCGATGCCGCCGCGCCCGCCGATGCCTCCGGGCGTGCGCGAGCCGGGCGACGACACGCCGATCAGCGTCGACCCGAGCGACGTGAACTGGATGTAGAACGGGCTCGGGGCTCTGGACACGGGGCTCCGGAGCCCGGAGCCCCGAGTCCAGAGCCCGCAGCCCGTGTCAAGTCATCATCGCGCGGACGTCC
>JAXDQU010000028.1:0-54921 GCA_034667685.1 Thermoplasmata archaeon
GCCCGTCGCGGCCGCGGAACCCGCTGGCGCGCAGGATGAACCAGCGCTTCTGGGTCGGCCCGTGGCAGGGGTACTCGCGGAAATACTCGTGGATGCGCCCCGCCAGCGCGTCGCGGATGCCGGCCGCGTCGTTCGCGGCCTCGGCGGCGCCTTCGCGCGCGGCCCGCTCGCACACGTCGAGGTAGCTCGTGCCCACGCCGTGGTCGGGTGCCGGAAGGCCGTTCTCGTCCGCGAACGCGCGCCATGCGCGGTTGACGCCGATGATGGTCCCGCGGTCGTCCAGGAGCGCGACGTGCAGCGAGATCGCGTCGAGCATCGACCGGAGGAAGAAGCGCGAGTCGTCCAGCTCGGCCTCGGCGCGCTTGCGGTCGGTGATGTCGGAGAACGCGATCACGACGCCCTCGACGGGGAGGTCCTCCTCGGCGTCGTGCGGCGCCGACGTGAAGATGGGCGCGACCGTGCAGGCGATCGGGAAGCGCGTCCCGTCGGCGCGCGTCATGGTCATGTCCTCGTACGTGCCCGCCCGGCCCTCGAGCGCGGCATCGAGGCGGGCGCAATCGTCCAGCCCCACCAGCGCGCAGAAGTTGTGGCCCACGATCTCCTCCGCGGGCAGGCCGACCAGCCGCGCGGCCATCGGGTTGGCGTAGGTCGCGGCGCCCTGCGGGTCCATCGTGACGACGCCTTCGCCCAGGTTGCGCGCCGCGGCCCGGAGGCGCCGGATGCGGTTGAGCGCCTCGGTGGCGACGGTGTTCGCCAGGTAGGGATCGTGGTCGCGCGAGGCCGAGGCCAGCGCCTCGATGACCTCCTCCTCCGTCATCCGCCGCAGCTGGGTCGCCGTGTCGCCCGCCTTCAGGCGACGATAGGGGCGCTCGAACCGGATGTCGCCCATGCCCCTCGCATGAGGCTCCTGCCGTGCTTCAAGCTCGGCCCTCACAGAGTAGGGCTGCCGGCCTGGGAGACCGGAATGTCTTAATAGGGCTTCCGGGGCGACCCGGTTTGTCTCGGAAGTGATGATTGATTGTCCCCAGCGCTCCCGCTGGGATGATCGCCCCGCTTCTCGCGACACGATTTTCCGCAGCGTGAGCCCTCGCCGCGCGTGGTCCTGGCCGCCGACCGTCCGGTCTTCCTCTACGTCGAGTGCGATGGCATGGTGAAGCTCGTCCGCCGCGAGGGGAAGCTCGCCTTCCCGCGCGAGGGCGAGGTCGACCTGCCCCTGGAATTCAAGGGGGAGATGGACTTCCCCGAGGGCAAGGTCCTCTTCGCCGTCCCCCTGCTGGACGCCTGGCCGCGCGACTGGACGTTCAAGGACGACGTGCCCGGGCTGCGCGACGTGGAGCCCATCGTCCAGCGCGCCATCAACGCCAGCCTGGTGCGCGAGGTCGTCGGCGCGCTCGTCTTCCACCCGGACGACTGGCCGTCGTCCTCGCCGCGTCCCCGCGGCCCGGACGGAAGCGGCCGCATCCTGCTGGTCAAGGCCAGCCGCGGCTTCACGAAGGGGACGTGGAACGTGCCGGGCGGCTTCGTCACGTACGGCGAGCCGCCGGAGGAGTCGATGCGCCGCGAGATGCTGGAGGAGACCGGCATCGCCCTGCGCGTCGAGAAGCTGCTGGGCGTCTTCACCCAGAAGTTCGCCTCGCCCTACTTCATGCGCGGCCACATGTACGCGGCGCGCGCCGAAGGCACCGCGCTGAAGCTCAAGGCGGACGAGATCGCCGAGGCGCAGTGGTTCTCTCTAGAAGATGCGCGCCGGCTCCTCATGAACCCGTTCGCCCGGAAGGCCCTGGGCGCATGGGACGCCGGGCGCGGGTTGCCCCTCGACTGACGGGCGCACGATTGAATACCTCGTCGCGCAGACCACGGGGGACGTGCAGGGCTTCCGCCTCCTCTCGGGTGTCTTCGCGGCCCTGCTCGTCATGCCCGGCGCGCTCTTCCTGGCGGCGCAGATGCGCGGCGCGGCGTTCGTCCGCCCCAGCGACCTCGCGCTGGCGGGCATCCTCCTCACCGCCTCGGCCGTGATCTTCTCGGCGCTGCACGCCCGCAGCCGCGTCGCCCTGCGCGCCAGCTCGGCCTTTTGCGTCGGGACGGGGCTCGTCGCGCTCGTCGCCGCCGCCAGCTCGGAGGCCTGGCCGCAGGACGTCGCGCTGGGCGGCTTCCTCCTCGCGGGCGCCACCTCGCTCGCCCTCGCCGCGGGGGAGCCGGCGCAACGTACTTCGACGCAGCCCGCGAAATCCTAGGCATGCCCTACCGCGACCGCGTCGAGGCCGGACGCATCCTCGCGACCCACCTCCGCGACCTCGCGGGTCCCGGCACCCTGGTCATCGGCCTCGCGCGCGGCGGCGTCCCCGTCGCGGCCGAGGTCGCCCACGCGCTGGGCGCCCCGCTCGACGTGATGGTCGCGCGCAAGCTCGGCGCGCCTGGGAACCCCGAGTTCGGCGTGGGTGCCGTCGCGCCAGGAGGCGTCCGCGTCGTGGACGAGGGCTCGCTCCACCTGCTCGGGATGCTTCCCGAGCAGCTCGACCAGGTGATCCACGACGAGGAGCAGGAGATGGAGCGCCGCCTCCTGCTCTACCGCGGCGACCCGCGCGCGCCCGACGTGCGCGGCAAGACGGTCATCCTCGTCGACGACGGCCTCGCCACGGGCGTGACCGCGCACGCCGCCCTCGATTCGCTGCGCGCGCAGCGCCCGCGCCGGCTCGTCCTCGCCGTGCCGGTGGGCGCGCCCGACAGCGTGCAGCGCCTCGCGCGGCTCGCCGACCAGGTGGTCTGCCCCGAGCAGCCCGAGGACTTCCGCGCGGTCGGGCTCTGGTACGACGACTTCGCGCAGACCACCGACGAGGAGGTTCTCGGCGCGCTCCCGCCGCGCCGCCGCGAAGCGCGCATCGCGACCGAGGCCGGTGATATCATCGGCGACCTCACCGTGCCGCGCGATGCGAAGATGCTCGTTGTCTTCGCGCACGGCAGCGGCAGCGGCCGGATGAGCCCGCGCAATCGCGCCGTCGCGCGGCGGCTCGAATCCGCCGGCCTCGCCACGCTCCTGCTCGACCTGCTCACGGAGCGCGAGGAGCGCGAGCAGGACCTGCGCTTCGACATCCCGCTCCTGGCGCGCCGCGTCGTCGCCGCGCTCGCGTGGGTCCGCGCGGACGAGGACCTCCGCGCCCTGCCCCTGGGCATCTTCGGCGCGAGCACCGGCGCCGCCGCAGCGCTCGTGGCCGCCGCGAGCCACCCGGTCGCGGCCGTCGTCTCGCGCGGCGGAAGGCCCGACCTCGCGGCCGATGCGCTCGCGGACGTCGAGGCGGCCACGCTGCTCATCGTGGGCGGCGACGACGAGCCCGTCATCGGCCTCAACGAGGAGGCCTTCGACCGGATGCGGTGCGAGAAGCGCCTGGAGATCGTGCCCGGCGCCACGCACCTCTTCGAGGAGCCCGGCGCGCTCGACCGCGTGGCCGACCTCGCGGCCGCGTGGTTCGTCCAGCACGCCACCGTGCCGCGCCAGGACGCGCGATAGCATGCGCGCGCTCGCCGTGGCGCTCGCCCTCAGCGCAGTCGCGCTGGGCGCCTACGGGCTCTGGACCGAGGCGACGTGCGGCGCGAAGACCGACGGCCGATGCGTGGCGATCCACAACCCGTTCTCGTGGATCGAGGTCGCGCTCGCGCTGGGCGGCGTCGTGGCGGCGTGGCTCGTCCGCCCGCAGGCGCTCCTCTGGCTGGGGATCGCGCTCTTCCCGTTCGCGGTCTTCTGGTCGTTCACCGTCGCGTCGCTCGTGGCGCCCCTGATGGGCGCGCTGCTGCTCGGCGCGTCCTGGGCCTCGCGGCCGCGAGCACGCGCTGGTTGATGATATCATCATCGTCGGCGCCCGCCTCCTCCGCCATGCGCCGCGCGGTGGCGATGTGCAGCATCTCCGAGGCGCTGTGCCCGTCGCTGCCCAGGCTCAGCTTGCACCCCGCCTTGAGCGCCTGCTTCGCGAGCCGCACCGGCAGGTCGAGCCGGCCAGGGTTGCCGTTCACCTCCATCGCGACGCCGCGCTCCGCCGCGCGCTGGAAGATCGCCTCGAAATCGAGGTTCGCGGCCGGCCGGCGCCCCGGGACGGCGGTCGTCGGATGGCCCAGCGCCGTGAGGTAGGGCTGATCCAGCGCCGCGAGCACGCGCTCCGTCTGCTCCTTCTTCGGGAGGCGGAGCTGCGAGTGGAGCGAGCCGATGACGTAGTCGAAGCCGGTCAGGATGTGCTCGGGGTGGTCGAGCGTCCCGTCGCGGAGGATGTCGCATTCGGTGCCGCGCAGGATCGTGAAGTCCGGATGCCGCGCCTGCACGCGTGATATCTCGTCCCACTGGAGGAGCTGCTCGGCGATGCGCAGGCCGCGCGCGATGCGCAGGCTCCCCGAGTGGTCGCTCACGCCGATGGCGGAAGCGCCCATGCGCCGGGCGAACGCGACGATCTCCTCCAAGGTCAGCGTGCCGTCGCTCCACGTGCTGTGGCAGTGCAGGTCGGGCGCGTCGGGGAACGGCGCGCTCTTGGCCCATGCGGGCACGCGCGTCTGCGGCGCCTCGGCGGCCTCCTCGTCGAGCCACGCGGGCGCCGCGCCCGTCCGCGCGAAGTCCTGGATCGTGCGCTCGATGGAGGGCCCCACGCCCTCGATCTCGCGCAACGCGCCGCGCCCCAGCAGCGTCTCGAAGTCCGGCGTCCGCGCCACGTTGTTCGCCGCGCGGAGGTAGGCCCGCGCGCGCCGCAGGTCGCCTCGGCCGCGCCACGCGGCCCCCATGCGCGTGAGCAGGTCCACGACTTCGTCGCGCATGCGGACGCCTCGCCCGGTCCCGCGGAAGCAACCTTTCGCCTGCGGATCGATGACATGGCGTTCGGCTTATGCTCGGCAGCCGCGTTGGCGGGGCCGATGACCGACCCACGCGCGCTGACCCTTGAGCTGCTCGACGACGTCCTGGGCGCGGTGGCTCCCGAGGGCGCGCGCGTGCGGCTCTGGGACGGCACGACGTGGCCCGACGCGAGCCCCGGCTTCGCGACCGTCGTGCTTCGCCACCCGGGCGCCCTGCGCCGCATGTTCCTCCCCGCCACGCAGCTTCGCCTCGCGCGCGCGTACCTGCGCGACGACTTCGACGTCGAGGGCGACTTCGAGCGCCTGCTGGAGACCGCGATGCGCGCGGGCGGCGCCCTCGACGCGCCCGCGCTGCGCGCCAAGGTCGCCCTGCGCCTCGCCCAGCTTCCGCGCGCCCCCCTCGCGCAGCGCGTCGTGCCCCAGCGCGCGAAGCTCCGCGGCCGCCGCCACAGCATCGAGCGCGACCGCGAGGCGATCCGATATCACTACGACGTCTCGAACGAGTTCTACCGGCTCTTCCTGGGCGAGCGCATGGTCTACTCGTGCGCGTACTTCGAGCGTCCCGAGGCGACGCTCGACGAGGCGCAGGCCGCCAAGCTCGACCTCGTCTGCCGCAAGCTGCGCCTGAAGCCGGGCCAGCGCTTCCTCGACGTCGGTTGCGGCTGGGGCGGGCTCGCGCTCCACGCCGCGCAGAAGTACGGCGTCGAGGCCACCGGCATCACGCTCTCGGAGCGCCAGGCGCAGGAGGCGCGCGAGCGCGCGGCGAAGGCCGGCCTGGAGGACCGCGTCCGGATCCTCGTGAAGGACTACCGCGAGCTGGAGGACGAGCAGGGCTTCGACGCCATCGCCAGCGTGGGCATGTTCGAGCACGTCGGCGCCGCGATGCTGCCCGCGTACTTCGCGCAGGCCTGGAGCCTGCTCAAGCCGCGCGGCGCGTTCCTCAACCACGGCATCGCGAGCGTCGGCGGCACGTTCGGCAAGGACGCGCGCTCGTTCATCGACGCGTACGTCTTCCCCGACGGCGAGCTGGTGCCCATCGAGCGCACCATCGCGGCCGCGGCCGGCGCGGGCTTCGAGGTGCGCGACGTCGAGAGCCTCCGCGAGCATTACGCGATCACCCTGCGCCACTGGGTCCGCAACCTGGAGCGCGAGCACGCGGCCGCGCTGCACCACGTCGACGAGCCGACGTACCGCGTCTGGCGCCTCTACATGGCGTCCTGCGCGGGGAGCTTCGCGGCCGGGCGCATCAACGTCTACCAGACGCTGCTCTCGAAGCCGGACGAGCGCGGCGCGAGCGGGCTGCCGATGACGCGCGAGGATTGGTACGGCTCGCCCGGATGACTTATGCCGCGGGGCGAGCCATCCTCGGACGTGCAGGACGCACGCGTTCGACGTCGGGTGGCGCTCGCCGTGGCGCTGCGCGACGCTCCCCCGGAGCGGACCATCCTCATGCTCTGCGACCTGAGCGATTTCGCCCGAAGGCTCGCGGAGGCGGCGGAACGTGCGCGGGATTGAGGCGACGGCGACCGCCTTCGACGCGGCGTGCCGGAAGGCTGGCGTCTCCTACGTTAGTCCCACTCGATGACCTCGTAGGTCATGTGGTAGCGCCCCGTCTCGGGGTCCTGGCGTCCGCCCTGGATGCCCGTGTCGATGCCCACGGAGTCGTGGAGCAGGAACTGGATCTCGCTGAAGTCCTGGTCGATGCACTGCTCGGCGGGCATCGCGCGGTCGGGGAACGATAGCACGAAGCGGCCCGGCGCGTCGTAGGACTCCACGACGATCTCCTCGCCGGCCTTGCGCTCCTTGTTGAGGCGGGCCACGTGGGCGTCCAGGACGTCGCGGGCGATCGGCATCAGCGCGCCTTCGGGAGCGGGAAGGGGAACTTGACGTTGGTGCGGCGCGGCTCGCGCTTGCGGTAGCTGGGCTGGTACTGCGTGCGGTAGCCCTTCTCGCGCTTCCAGAAGCGCGGCGGCGTCTTGGCCTTGAGCGCCTTGAGGCGCTCCGGTGATAGCAAAAAGCCCAGCACGCCCACGGGCATGTAGACGGTGTAGTCGCGCTTGGGCCAGAGGCGGCCGTAGGTGTCCAGCGTCTTGTAGAGCGCCGCCATCATGCGGTCGGTCTCCTTCTGCGCGTAGACGAACGCCTTGCCGTCCTGGAGGCGGTTGCGCGGGCACCACTCGTCGACCTCGAGGACGACGCCGTACGCGCGGCAGATGGCGGGGCGGAACGGATAGATCGTGCAGCCGTCCTCGAAGAACGCGCACATGTGGTCGCCCACGCTCTCGCCCCACGTCCAGGCCTCGTCCGCGAGCGCGTGCTCCAGCCGGTCGACGACGCCTTCCAGGCCGTCGGGGTCGTCGCGGTACGTGGCGAGCAGGTGGCGCGCGATGTTCTCGCACTCCATCACGTGGAGCTGGAGGCCGACCTTGCAGCAGTGGCCGCTGCGCTGGCAGCCGAAGGGCGTCTTGTTGTGGAGGTCCTGCACCTCGGTGAGGTCGTCGTACGACGCCTCCAGCAGGCGGAACAGCTCCGCCTTGCGCGCCGCGAGGTCCACGTCCTGCACGCGCCGCGCAGGCGAGGCCGGGGTCAAAAGGGTTCGCGCTACGGCGCCGGCGGCGGCGCCTGTTCCTTCGCGGCCGCGGCCTTCTCCGCCTTCTTCACGGCGCGGTAGCGCAGGCCCGCGATGACGATGACGACGACCACGAGCAGCAGCACGAGCGACGTGCGCCCCAGGAGCTTCTCGACCTGCTTGTAGGAGCGCCCGAAGAGGAAGCCGGCGCCGATGACGATGGTGCACCAGAGCGCGCTGCCCAGCGTCTCCCAGAAGAGGAAGCGGTACCACTTGACCTTGGACGCGCCGGCCAGCGGCGGGGCGAGGGCGCGGGCGGGACCGAGGAACTTGCCCAGCGTCATCGTCTTGCCGACGTGCTCACCCAGCCCGTCGCTCACGGCCTGCGCGCGATCGGCGAGGGCCTTCGGGAGCTTTTTGAAGAGCGCCATGCCGTAGCGCGCGCCCAGGGCGAAGGAGATCGTGTCGGCGACGATCAGCGAGACGATGGCGATGGGGAGCAGGTAACGCAGGTGCAGCACGCGCGGGTCCTGCGCGGTGGCGAGGAAGCCGGCGCCCAGGAGGAAGAGCTGCGCGGGGATCAGCGCGCCCAGGACGGGCACCGCTTCGAGGAGCAGCACGAGGCTGACGATGACGTAGGCCCACTTGCCCGACTCCTCCAGGAGCATGTCGGGCTGCGCGACCTGCTTGAGCTGGCCGGACGCGGCGGCGAGCACGAGGGACGGCTCGAACGCCAGCAAGCCCGCTCACTTCCGGCAGGCCTGGATGAAGTTGCGGAAGATGCGCTCGCCCTGCTCGGTGTGCTCGACCTCGGGGTGGAACTGGAGCCCGTAGCGCGGCAGGACCTCGTGCTCGATGGCCTGCACCGGGCAGTTGGCGCTGTGCGCGAGCACGCGGAAGACCTTGGGCACGTCGACGACCTCGTCGTTGTGCGACTCCCAGACGATGCTGCGTTCCGGGAGCCCGGCGAGGATCGTGCCGCCCTTCGGGTCGTCGAGAACCAGCTCGGTCTTGCCGAACTCGGGGACCTTGCCCGGCGCGCAGCGGCCGCCGTAGTGGCTCGCCATGAACTGCTCGCCCGCGCAGATGCCCAGGATGGGGAACGCGGCCTGGTCGAGGTACGTCGCGCAGTTGCCCAGCGTGTGCTGCAGGCCGACGCGCGGCGCGCCGCCGGAGAGCACCAGGCCATCGAGGTCCGCGAGCTTCTCCCAGGGCGTGTCGTGGGGAACGATCTCGCTCTCGACGCCCAGGTATTTCAGCACGCGCCACTCGCGGTGCGTCCACTGGCCGCCGTTGTCCACGACGAAGATACGGGCCATGCGTCTCCCTGGGGAATGCCAGTTGGGCCCGGCTCATAAAGGCTTGCGAGCCGCGTTCAGGCCAGCGTGATCCGCACGACGTGCGTCGTCTCCTGGGAGGCCTCGCCGCCCAGCGCGATCTTCAGGGTGCCATCCTTCTGCACGACGACCTGAAGCTCCAGCGTGGTCCCCGTCATGCGCAGCGTGGGAAGCTTCTGGGCCGCGGCGCGGGCGGTGGCGGCGGCCACGACGATCGCCTCCGCGAGCGCGTCGCCCACCGAGGGCGCGTCGAGGCCGAGGGTCTTGCGGGCCGGCGGCGCGGCCAGCGCGACCGTGATCGTCTGGACCTCCGAGCGCGCCACGCCGCCGCCCACCGTGATCGGGCCGAGCTTGATCGTGCCGTCCAGGCCGCGCTTCGCGGCGCACGACACCTCCAGCTCCACGGACTCGATGCGCAGCGCGGCACCGAAGCAAAGTGTTACCGGCGGCAGACGCCGATGAAGTTCCGGAACAGCAGCTCCCCGAACTGGGTGTGCTCGACCTCCGGATGGAACTGCGTGGCGTAGCGCGCGCGGCGCTCGTCCTCCATCGCCTGCATGCCGCACCCCTCGGAGCGCGCGAGGAGCCGGAAGCCCTGCGGCAGCGAGACCTCGTCGTTGTGGTTCTCCCAGACGACGCTCTCCGGGGGAAGGCCTTCGAGGAGGCGCCCCGGCTCGACGAGCTTGAGCGTCGCCTTGCCGAACTCGGGCGACTTGGCGGGGAAGAGGCGGCCGCCGTAACGCAGGCCCATGACCTGCGCACCGGCGCAGATGCCCAGCACGGGGAAGGGCGCCCGGTCGAGGTACTCGGGGCAGAGGCCCATCGTGTCCAGCGTGACGCCATTCGGCGCGCCGCCCGAGAGCACGAGCCCGTCGAGATCGGCGAGCTTCTCCCAGGGCGTGTCGCGCGGCACGATCTCCGTCTCGACGCCGAGGTACTTCAGCACGCGCCACTCGCGGTGCGTCCACTGGCCGCCGTTGTCGACCACGAAGACGCGGACCACGCCGCGCCGATCGAGGCGATCCGCCTTAAGCCTGCGCCGGGGAAACGGCAGCCTCAAGGCGGGCTTGCTCCGAACCCGCCGCGTGGCGATCAGCCTCCGACCGCTGGGCTGGATGCTCACGCTCATGGCCAGCGTGGGCGGGCTCTACTACGCATGGCGCCAGCCGGGCAGCGCGCTGGCCGTGCTCGCGGCGTTCGTCGTCGCGGCCCTCGCCGCGCTCGCGCTGCTCGTCGTGCTCGACGTCCTCCAGCGCCGCGACCTCGACGCGCGCCAACGCGCCGCGTGGATCGCGCTCGCGCTGCTCTCGCCCGTGGGTCCGGGCGCGTACTACGTGCTGCGCCGGCGCATCGGGCACGCCGAGCCTCCGCCGCGCGAGCGCCCGCCCAGCGCGTACCGCGTGCACGACCCGTTCCACCGGCACTAGCGCCAGGCGCGGCTCATGCAGGGCGGACGCGCCCGGTCTCGTTGTCGTACACGAGCCCGAAGACGTGGATGTCCTTGGGCATGTAGGGGTGGTTGCGGATGAGGTCCACGCTCTCGCGGACCTGCGCCGTCACGTCGGGGAAGCCGCCCAGCCAGCGCTGGAAGTCGGGGCGCATGACCTCGTGGAGCGGGACGCCCGTGCTCTGGCTGATGGAGTTCGCGATGCGGAACTCGCCGCGCCCCACCTGCGTCATGCCGCACTTGGAGTGCCCCATGATGACGATGTTGCGCACGCCCAGGAAGTGCACCGCGACGATCAGGCTGCGCAGCGCGCCGTCGTCCACCACGCCGCCCGCGTTGCGGATGATCTTCGCGTCGCCGTGCTCCAGCCCGAGGACGCGCTCGACGTTGTGGCGCGTGTCCATGCAGGCCACGACGGCCAGGCTCTTCGCCGGAGGCGCCGCGAGCCCGCGGTCCGCGGGGTCCCAGCCGCTCTCCACGTAGCGCTCGTTGCCCTTCAGGAGCTCGTCGAGGAGGGACATGATCTCGCGAGACGGACCGATTGGCTTGAACGTTCCTAGCCCGAGCGTGGCAGGCGAGCCGGCAGCGCCTTCCGCGCGGCGTCGACCCGCGCGAAGCCCGCGTGAGCGGGGTTCAACAGGACGTTCCAGCCCGGCACGAGGCTGCTGGGCACGCGGAGCGCGACGCCCCGGCCCGAGGCGAGCCAGGCGTCGCCGAGCGCGCGCGTGGCCGGATCGTGCACGGCGGCGTCCCAGCCGGGCGCGAGCCGCTTCGGGTCGAGGTCCTCGACGAGCGCGTCGGGGACGTGCGCCTCCACGAGCCGGAAGCCGGCAAGCTCGTCGAGCGTCGCGTGCACCATCGTCTCCAGCACCGCGAGCGCCGCATGCTCCGCCGCGTAGACGACGGGCTTGCCCTTCGTGTGCCAGCGGCCCGAGGCCTTCAGCCCTCCTTCACCGTTCCACGCGTGCGGGACGTGGCGCTCGTGCGTGAAGCGGTAGAGGCGCACTAGAACACACCGTGCTCGACGCGCGAGAGCAGCTCGTTGACCTCCTCGGCGCCGAAGGCGGTCTCCGCGAGATCGACGGGCCGGTGCCCTTCGAGCGCGGGCTGCGCGCGCTCCATCCAGGCCTTGGCGTGGGCCGGGCCGCCGAAGATCGCCTCCGCGTGCGAGAAGAGCAACGCCAGCCGCGCGACGCGCTCGGACTCGCCCGCGCTCAGCTTGCCCTCGCGCTTGCGGCGGGCCCAGGTGGTCGGGGCGATGCCCGCCGTCCGAAGCAGGTCCGCCTCGGTGAATCCCGTGTGCCGGAGGAAGCGCCGGACCGCGGCGACGGTGAGGCCCGCCTTCACCTTGCGGTCGATCTCCAAGCGCGACTTGGAGCCGAGGCCCAGCGCGTCCGGGAACCGCGCAGCTTCCACCATATGGTCATTCATGACCTACCATCTGGCATAAAGTCTTCCGAGCTCTATCCCTTCTCCACGGGCCGCATCGGGTTGCGGATCCATT
Organism: Thermoplasmata archaeon; assembly: GCA_034667685.1. Classification (GTDB taxonomy): domain Archaea; phylum Thermoplasmatota; class SW-10-69-26; order JACQPN01; family JAJPHT01; genus JAJPHT01. The sequence goes on from JAXDQU010000028.1 coordinate 11,685, forward strand.
CGGACCAGCTTCCGGGATACAGCGCCGCGCCCGGGAGCCCGGCGATCTCCATGGCGAGGATGTCGTGCGGCGCGGTGACGCCGCTGCCGCAGTAGAACGCGACGTCCTGCGGGCGCGCGCCGGCCAGCGCCTTTTGATATCGGTCGCGAAGCTCGGGCGCGGGCAGGAAGCGGCCGGTGGCGTCGTTGTTGCCGCTGAAGGGGAGATTGATCGCGTGCGGGATGTGGCCGCCCACGGGGTCGATGGGCTCCTCGTCGCCACGATAGCGCGGGCCGGCGCGGGCGTCCACGAGGCAGCGCGGCGCGCGGGTCGTGAGCTCCCACGTGGTGACGGTCGGCATCTGCCCGGGACGACCCGCGAAGTGCCGCGGGGCGCGTTTCGGGACCTCCGCGCCCAGGGGCAGGCCGGCCTCGGTCCACGCCTGGATCCCGCCGTCGAGCACCGCGACCGCCTCGTGGCCGTAGTAACGGAGCAGCCACCACGCGCGGCTCGCCCACGCGCCGCCCCAGTCGTCGTACGCCACGACCTGCACCGAGGCGTCGATGCCCCAGCGCGAGCAGGTCTCCAGGAACGCGTCGATGTCGGGCAGCGGGTGGCGCCCGGTCTGCGGGCGCATGGGCGCGGAGAGGTCGCGGTCGACGTGCGCGTGGAAGGCGCCCGGGACGTGCCCCGCGGCCCAGAGGCGCGGCCCCTTCTCCGGGTCCTTCAGGTCGTGGCGCACGTCGAGCACCACGACGCGGTCCGGGTCGTCGCGCAGCGCCTTCGCCAGGCTCGCGGCGTCCACGAGCGTGCGCCAGGGGCGGTCCACGCCGAGGCGACGGCGCGCCTTCCTCAAAAACCCTCATCCGCGTGCGCTCGCCTGCCGCCGCGTGTCGTTCCTCACGCACCTCGAATGCGGGAAGTGCGGCGCGCGCCACGACGCGGACGCGCTCCAGAACCTCTGCCGCGCGTGCGGGAAGCCGTTGCTCGCGCGGTATGATATCACCGCGGCGCGCGAAGAGGTCACGTCCGACACGTTCGAGCGCGGCGCGGACACGCTGTGGCGCTTCGCCCCGCTGCTGCCGGTGCGCGACGCGCGCCGCGTCGTCTCGCTGGGCGAGGGCATGACGCCCTTGCTATCAGGCGGCCGGCTCGCCGAGACGCTGGACCTGCCCCATCTTCTCGTGAAGGACGAGTCCGGGAATCCCACGGGCTCGTTCAAGGCGCGCGGGATGAGCGTCGCCGTCTCGCGCAACTTGGAGCTGGGCGCCACGCGCTTCGCGGTCCCCAGCGCGGGCAACGCGGGCGCGGCGCTGGCGGCGTATGCGGCGCGCGCGGGCGTGCCGGCCGACGTGTACCTGCCCGCGGACACGCCCGCGCCGATCTTCCGCGAGTGCGAGGCCGCCGGGGCGACCGTCCACGCGGTGAAGGGGCTCATCACCGACGCCGCGCGCGAGGTGCAGCAGCGCAAGGAGGTGTTCGACGTCAGCACGCTGCGCGAGCCCTACCGCGTCGAGGGCAAGAAGACGATGGGCTACGAGATCGTCATGCAGAACGGCTGGCGCATGCCCGACGTCGTGCTCTACCCGACGGGCGGCGGCACCGGCATCGTGGGGATGTGGAAGGCGTTCGAGGAGATGGAGCAGCTCGGCCTCATCGGCGCCGAGCGGCCGCGCCTCGTCACCGTACAGAGCGAGGGGTGCGCGCCGATCGTCCGCGCGTTCGCCAGCGGCGCGGCCGAGGCGGCTCCGTGGGAGAACGCCAAGACCTCCGCGTGGGGACTGCGCGTGCCGCGCGCGATCGGCGACTTCCTGATCCTGCAGGCGCTGCGCGCGAGCCGCGGCGATGCGATCGCCGTCTCCGAGGAGGAGATCGCGCAGGGCAAGCGCGACCTCGCGCGGCTCGCCGGGCTGCACGCCTCGGAGGAGGGCGCGGCCACGCTCGCGGCGGCCCGGCGGATGCGCGACGCGGGAACGCTCCGACGCGACGAGACGATCGTCCTCTTCAACACGGGCGCGGCCTGGCCCTACGGCAATAGCTAAGACGCGCCCGGCGGGTGCGCGCCGCATGGAACTGACGCGCCTGCCGGAGATCCCGTACGTGGATGCGCGCAAGATGGCCGAGGCCGGCGTCGTCACCGTCGCGGCGCTCGCGTCGCTGCACGAGCTGCATGGCCTCGCGCACCGCACCGGGCTCGACGAGGAGGCGCTCGAAGGCTACCGCGCCGCCGCGCGCTCGCACGTGGAGCGCCTGCTCGCCGGCGCGGGCATCGCGCACGAGACCGACCTCGCCGCCGCCGACTCGCACGCGCTCGCCGCCGCGACCGGGCTCCCGGTGGACGAGGTCGAGCAGTTCCAGGCCGCCGCGCGCGCCAGCCTCGCCAAGGCCGCGCCGCCGCATCACGAGCACCCGACCGTCGCCGAGGAGGCGAGGCCCGTCGAGATGGTCCCCCAGTCCACGACCCCGGAGCGCGTCGTGCTCGTCGAGGGCGAGCCCACCGCGCAGCTCGTCGTGGGCGCTCGCACGCTCGCCTCGGTCCCGATCGTCGCGGGCCGCTTCGCCGAGGACGCGCCAGGCGCCCTCGCCCGCGCCGGGGAGATCGGCGTCTTCCTTTCCGAAGGCGCGACCGCCGCGATCGTGCGCGTCGAAGGCGCGACGTACGCCGACGTCCCGATCTACAAGGGCGACACGCGCGTCCGCATCAAGGAGATCCGCGAGCGCGGCGCCGGCCCGAAATCTCCGCCCGCGCCCGAGCCCGCGAAGAAGGGGCTCTTCTCGAAGCTCCTGAAGCGCTCGTGAGCCTTCGTCGATCGCCCCGAAACGCCTTTTCTCCCTCCCCGCCAGAATCCGGCGCATGGACTTGACGGAGATCTCCGGCATCGGACCCACGTACCGCGAGCGCCTCGAGCAGGCGGGCATCGCCGATGTCGCCGCGCTCGCGCGCGTGCCCGACCTGTCCAGCCTCTCCGAGTGGACCGAGATCCCGGCGCCGCGCCTCGCCACCTTCCAGGCGAGGGCCCTCGTCCTCCTGGAGCGCACGCCGACGGACGACGCGGGCATCGTGCTCGACCCGCCGCCCCGGCACGAGCGGCTCGGCGCGCGCCTCGCGTCGGCGGCCCGCGCCGCGCAGATCCGCGTCCTCGCCGCCGTCGGGGCGCTCGGGGCCACGCTGAAGCCGGCCCAGAGGAAGAGCGCGTGACGACCCCCCGCGGACGGAGCGGCATCTTTAAGCCAATGTAATACAGACGTAATACCGATGACCGACGCGGAGGAGATGGTCGCCTTCCGGCTGCCCGCTCGCGATCGGGCCGCGATCCAGCGGCTCGTGGACGACGGGCAGTTCCACAACCGGAGCGACTTCTTCCGCTACGCCGTCAAGGCCGCCCTCAGAGAGTACCCGGCGCCGGCTCCCCGGCTCCCCGACCTCGAGGGCGTCAGCCTTCCGGAACCAGCGCCCGCCCGCGCCTCGCGCGGAGGGCCTCGCGCCCGGAAGGGGGTGAACCTGTGACGCAAAGGAAACTGAAGAAGAAGGCCAAGCAGGAGAAGGGCGCCGAGGTCAAGCTGGATGTCGGCGACACCTTCGAGATCGCCGAAGCGAAGGACAAGGACTTCGACCTCGACCTGGACGCCGCCAAGTTCCAGGGCAAGAAGGGACAGGCTGGCACTCGCACGAAGGCCGTCACGTGATATCGCGCTCTTGGGCTCAGGGCTCTGGACTCGGGACTCCCGGTCAGCCGGAGAGCCCCGAGTCCAGAGCCCTGAGTCCAAGGTCCCTCGTTCTGTAGATTGGTTTAAGGGCACGACGCCCCGTTTTCTCCGTATGCGCGTCTACAGCGGCGGCCCGCTCGACGTCCCGAACGAGACGATGGCCCAGATGTTCCACCGGACCGCGCGCAACCACGCGGAGAAGGTCGGCTACCGCGGCCGGCCGGGCAAGGGGCTGCCGTTCCAGGACATGACGTGGCGCCAGACCGAGGCCGCGTGCGACGAGATCGCGAACGGCTTCCTCGCCAACGGCGCGGCGCCGCACGAGCGCGTGGCGCTGCTGGCCGAGACGAGCGCGTGGTGGAGCCTCGCCGACTTCGCGATCCTCTCCGTGGGCGGCGTGACCGTCACGGTGTATCCGACGCTCACGCCCGAGCAGATCGGCTACCTGCTCAACGACAGTGGCACGACGATGATCGTGCTCGACGGGCAGGCGGCGCTCGACAAGGTCGCGCAGATCCACGCCAAGGTGCCCAAGCTGCGGCGCATCGTCACCTTCGAGCCGTGCAACGTCCCCGCGGACCTCCAGAAGATCACGACGACGCTCGACGTCTTCCGCGAGGAGGGGCGCGCCTTCGCCGCCTTGAACCCCGGCAAGCTCGCCGAGCGCCTCGCGCAGAGCAGGCCCGAGGACGTCGCGACGATCGTCTACACGAGCGGCACGACGGGCGTCCCCAAGGGCGCCGTGCTCACGCACCGCAACTTCGTCTCGGCGACGCGCGCCGCGCGCAAGCTGCTCGACCTCGACGCGAGCTTCGCCAAGCATCCCCAGGCTTCGACCACCGTGTTCCTCCCGATGGCCCATTGCTACGGGCGCATCCACGCGCTCATGGGCGTCGACATGGGCGTGCCCGTCGCGTTCGGCGCCACGAATTCGCTCGTGGAGGACTTCAAGGCGACGAAGCCGTTCATGATCGCGAGCGTGCCGCGCCTCTACGAGCGCATGTACGCGCAGATGCTCAAGGCCGTCGAGGAGGGGAGCCCCGCCAAGAAGCGCATCTTCTACGCCGCGGCCGCCACGGCGCGCGAGTACGGCCACGCCATCAGCAACGGCGGCCAGGCCGGCCTCGGCCTGCGCGTGCGCCACGCCATCTTCGACCGGCTCGTCTACCACAAGCTGCGCGCCGCGCTGGGCATGGAATACATGGAGGCGTGCACGACGGGCGCCGCCGCGATCCGCACCGACCTGCTCTACTTCTTCCAGGGCGTGGGCATCCCGATCCTCGAAGGGTACGGCCTCACCGAGACTTCCGCGCCCAGCAACGTCAACCCGCCGCACAAGTTCAAGCCCGGCACCGTGGGCCCGCCGTTCCCCGGCATGGAGATGACGTTGGCCGAGGACGGCGAGATCCTCATGAAGGGCCCCAACATCTTCCAGGGCTATCACAACCTCCCCAAGGAGACGGCGGAGGCGTTCAACGCGGAGGGCTGGTTCAAGACCGGCGACATCGGCGCGTTCGACGAGGACGGCTACCTCAAGATCGTCGACCGCAAGAAGGAGCTGGAGGTCCTCAACACGGGCAAGAAGATCGCGCCCGTCATGGTCGAGGAGAAGCTCAAGGTCAATCCGCTCGTGGGCGAGGCGCTCTTCGTCGCCACCGACCGCAAGTACGGCGCGTGCCTGATCCAGCCCAACTTCGACGCGCTCGTCGCCTGGGCCAAGAAGGAGGGGATCGCGTTCGATGGCAGCAAGGTCGTCATCAAGCCCGACCCCACCGGCCAGCCCATGACGTACAGCGTGGGGCGCGACCTGCTCGACAACCCGAGGACGAAGGCGCTCTACCAGCAGATCGTCGACGAGATGAACCGCACGCTCGCCGACTTCGAGCAGGTGCGCAGCTTCGCGTTCGCGGACAACGTGTTCAGCATGGACCGCGACGAGATGACGATGACGCTCAAGAAGAAGCGCCGCGTCATCGCGAAGAACTACCACGACGTCATCGAGGGGATGTTCAGCCGCGGATCCACTTGACGGCCACGGCCCGCGCGTAGACCCAATCGTTGGTGCCCCCGGCGGCGAGCCCGAAGCTCCACGTTCCAGATGGCGCCGCGAAGCCGCGCGTGTCCCACGCCTCCGTGCCGTTGGTGAACGTGGGCGACCACGAGGCGCCGCCCGGCCCGCCGACCACGAGGCTTCCGCGCGTCCCGCCCGCCGAGACGACGAGGCCGTCGTACTTCGCCGGCACGTCGAACGTCTGCGCGCCCGTGGGCGGCGCGACCGGCGGCGCGACGGGAAGCGTGCCGGGCCCCACTTCGACGTCGGGGCCGCGCTCCGCCCAGACCCACTTCGATGCGATGCCCACGCGTGCGAGGCCAAGCTCGACGAACGTCGCGTTGCGGACGCGCCAGTCCATCGAGGTCAGGTAGCCCACCGAGGGCGCGTAGGCGTACGTGACGCTCGCGTGGTCGGTGGCGCCCGACATCGTCCAGCCGGCCCGCGTCGCGCGCGCCGTCACGGTCAGGTTGCCCGTGAACGTCCACGTCTTGCCCTCCTCCAAGGGAAAGTCGAAGAGCCTCACGGCGTCCTCCGTGGGGTTCAGCCCGAGCGACTGCGGCCCGTGCGTGAAGCGGCCCCACGCCAGCGGCTCCAGGACGTCGTCCGCCGTCGCGCCCGCGAAAAGATAGCCCGTGGCGTTCTTCGACGCGACGACGATGGTGATCTCCGTCCGGCTGTCGTAGCGCGTCTTCGCGTGGTAGGTCCACGAGCGGCCGACGGGGAGGTCGGGAGCCGCGGAGGAGACGACCTCGACGCCATCGCATCCTCCCACTTTCATGCACGTGGTTGTGCCGCGTGGATCGCAGCATGGCAGCCTCCCGCAGGCCGCGGCCTCCGGCACGCACATGACCTTCGGCGTCCGTGCCGGCGTTGGCGGCGCCGGATCTGACGTGCCGACGCAGCCCGCGGGAATCGAGAGGACCAGGACCAGAAGCCAGACGCCTCGCACGCGGCCATCGTCCGCATCGCGGGCCACGTCGTCTCCGGTGGCCGCCTCGCACCGTTGCACGACATCGCGAGGCCGCGTCCCGCGCCAACCGTTTCCGGAGGGACGGCGTCGCGGCTTCGACGATCGGGCCAAAGCTCCTTAGCGCGCGGCACCACGAACGGCGCGCATGAGCGGAGCGAGCGGCAACGAGCGGATGTCGTACTGGATCGACACCGTGCCCGCGGACCAGATCATGGCGCCGCGGCTCGACGTGGACGAGCGCGCGGACGTCGCGGTGATCGGCGGCGGGATCGCGGGGCTCACCACGGCGTACCTGCTCGCCAAGGCCGGGAAGGACGTCGTGCTGCTCGACAAGGCGCCCTTCGCGATGGCCGAGACGGGGCACACGACGGCGCACCTGCAGATCGTGTGCGACACGCGCCTCGCGGACCTCGTGCCGGCGTTCGGGCTCGACGGCGCGCGCAAGGTCTGGGACTCGCAGATGGAGGCGGTGCGTCTCATCGAGCAGATCGCGCAGGACGAGGGCATCGCGTGCGACCTGGAGCGCCTCGACGCCTTCCTTTACACGGACCGCGACGACGAGCGCAAGCTGCTCCAGGAGGAGCTTCGCCTGACGAAGCGCATCGGGTACGAGGCCGAGTGGGCCGAGCCGGACGACGTGCCTTTCCCCGCGAAGCACGTGCTGCGCTTCCCGCACCAGGGCAAGTTCCACGTGCGCAAGTACCTGCGCGGGCTCGCGGTGGCGGCGCGGAAGCGCGGCGCGCGGCTCTACGCCGACACGGAGGTCTCCGAGGTCAAGGAAGGGCGCAAGGCGAGGGTCGAGACGCGCGGCGGGCCGGACGTGCGGGCCAGGCACGTCGTCCACGCGACCAACGTGCCGCTCTGGGGCAACGAGCTGTTCCACGTCCGCGTCGAGCCGTACCGCACCTACGTCATCGGCGCGCGCGTGCCGAAAGGCGTCTTCGACGACGCGCTCTACTGGGACACGCGCGACCCGTACCACTACGCGCGCGTCGAGCCCGCCGGCGAAGGGGCGGACCTCGTGATCCTGGGCGGCGAGGATCATGCCGTGGGCGACGAGGAGGCCACCGACCTGCATTGGGGCAAGCTGTACGAGCACCTGCGCAAGGCGACGGACCGGTTCACGCCGGTCTACCAGTGGTCGGGCGAGATCTTCGAGACGGACGACGACCTTCCCTACATCGGCCGCGCGTGGGGCCGGCGCAAGAACGAATGGGTCATCGCGGGAGACTCCGGCACGGGCATGACGAACGGCACCATCGGCGCGCTCATGGTCAGCGAGCGCATCCTCGGACGCGGCACGCCCTGGGACGAGCTTTATGATAGCACGCGCCCGGCGGACACGGACCGCGGCGCCCTCAGCACCGTGGCGCACAAGGCGCTCCGCGACACGCAGCGGCTCGGCCGCCTCGCGTGGAAGCGCAGCGAGATCGACGACGTGGCGGAGCTGGTGCCCGGCCAGGGCGCGATCCTCAAGCAGGGCCTCAAGCCCGTCGCCGTCGCGCGCCTGGAGAACGGCGACCTGCGCGCCCTGAGCGCCATCTGCACGCACGCCGGATGCATGGTCAAGTGGAACCACGGCGAGGGCTCGTGGGACTGCCAATGCCACGGCTCACGCTTCAGCCCCGAGGGCGCGGTGCTGCACGGGCCGGCGAACAAGGCGCTGCCGGAGGTCGACCTGAACGGCATCCTGGAGCGGCGCGGGGAAAAGGCCCACGAGCAGTAGGCGCGAAGACGACGTCGGGGGCGGCCGCCCCGAGCGCCCGCTTCTCACCAGTTCTTCTCGGTGTTGATCGGCACGTGCGGCGCGTGCTCGTGCAGCCAGCGCTCCACGTCGATCGCCGCCTTGCAGCCGGAGCCCGCGGCGGTGATGGCCTGGCGGTAACGCTGGTCGAACACGTCGCCCGCGACGAAGACGCCCTCGACGCTCGTGCGCGTCTCCAGCGGCCCGTGCGTGCGGATGTACCCCTTCTCGTCGATGTCGAGCTGGCCCTTCAGGAACTCGGTGTTGGGGACGTGGCCGATGGCGAGGAAGAAGCCCTGCACCGCGAGCTTGCTGGTGCTGCCGGTCTTGACGTTGCGGAGCGCCAGCGCCTCGACGGTCTTCTCGCCCAGCACGTCCTCGACGGTCGTGTCGTAGACGACCTCGACCTTCGGGTTCGAGAGCACGCGCTCCTGCATGATCTTGGACGCGCGGAATTCCCCGCGCCGGTGGATGAGGTAGACCTTGCTGGCGAACTTCGTGAGGAAGCTCGTCTCCTCCATCGCGGTGTCGCCGCCGCCCACGACGGCGATCTCCTTGTTCTTGAAGAAGAAGCCGTCGCACGTCGCGCAGGCGCTCACGCCGTGGCCGCGCAGGCGCGTCTCGTTGGCGAGGCCGAGCCACTTGGCGCTGGCGCCCGTCGCGACGATGACCGTCTGCGCCTCGATCACGTCCTCCTCCACGAAGAGCTTGAAGGGGCGGCGCGAGAAGTCCACGCGCGTGACGTTCTTGTCGATGAACTTGGTCCCGAAGCGCTCCGCCTGCTTGCGGAACTTCTCCATCAGCTCGGGGCCCTGGATGCCGTCGGGGAAGCCAGGGTAGTTCTCGACCTCGGTGGTGATCATGAGCTGGCCGCCCGCCTCGTACCCCGCGATGACGAGCGGGTCGAGGTTCGCGCGCGCGGCATAGAGGGCGGCCGTGAGGCCCGCAGGCCCGGAGCCGATGATCACGACCTTGTGGACCGACATCGAACGGGCAAGGACGGCTCCGGTTTTTGAGCCTTCGCCCCGTACCGGCAACGGGGCCGCACGGGGCGCGGCTTCTCCTGGAATCAGAGGAGCGGGTTGCCGCAGGCCTCGCACTCGCCGCAGACCCAGTGGCCGTGGAGCGGGTCGGTCTCGACGCCGATCCACGCCCAGCCGTCGTTGCAGGGCGCGCACATCGCGTAGCCGACGCAGACGGGCACCGTGACGGTCGGATTCGGGGGCGGGCAGAGGTCGCCGCACGTGATGACGCGGGCCGGGCTGTCGAAGCAGGCGGGGACCATCTCGGAGACGGAGACGCACACGTCGTGGCCGCCGTAGCAGGAGGGCGCGTTCTGGCCCGCGACGCAGACGCCCACGGGGACGGTCATGGCGCTGGCGACGCCGGCGAAGGTGAAGGAGACGCAGAGGAGCGAGAGCGCGGCGAGGACGGTCTTGAGCATGGGGGTTGTGCCTCGGCGTTGCCACGATCGGTCAGGATGAAGCGATGCCGGCGCCGCAGCGGACGAGGTGCGACCTCCGGAGGAGGGTTAAGCCACCCTCGCCCGTCCCACGCTCGTGTGGCGCGCGCTCCTGCTGCTGGTCCTCCTCGCTCCCGGCGCCGCGGCGTGGAGCGTGACGCTGCGCGCGCCCCCGGCCGCCGCGGCCGGGCTGCCCTACCTCGTGGAGGCGTGCGTCGACGTGCCCGGCGAGCTTCGGCTGGAGCCCGGCCGCTACGCCCCGTTCGCCGGCTGCGGCGCGCTCGTCGCCACCGGCGGCAGCCTGACCGCGCGGCTACGCCCGGTGGGCGGCGCGGCGAAGGCGACGGCCCGCGCCAGCGTGGCGCTCCTCGACACGCCCCTTGCCGAGGTCGCGGCGCGCGGCAACCTCACCTTGCTCGACGCGAACGGCTCCGAGCTGCTGCGTCTGCCGCCGCCATTCGTGCCGCTCCTCCCCGATGCGGTGGCGTGGCGCGACGACGCGGGCGAGCACGCGATGCCGCCACCCGACGCGCCCGTGCTCGTCGCGGCGCGCGGGCCGCCCTTCTCGGGCGCGCTGCTGCGCAACGACGGCGCGGCGCCGCTGCGGCTCGCGGGGCGCACGCTGGGCGGCGCGCCCCTTCCGGACGCCACGCTCGCGCCGGGCGAGAGCGTCTTCCTGGGCGCGGCGGCGCCGCCCGACGCGCGTTGGATCGCGTGGAAGGCGCCGCGCGCCGGGACGTGGACGCTCCAGGCCGCGCAGCGCGTCGAGGGCTCGCTCGACGCCACGCGCCCCGAGAAGGTCGGACGCACGAACGTCTCGGCCGAGCCCTTCGCGCTCGCGGGGAACGTGACGCTCTTCGCGACGCCCGACGCGGGCGCGGCGCCGGTGGTCGCGCTGCTCGACGGCGCGCGCCGCGAGGTGCTGCTCGAAGGCTACACGATGACGAGCCCGGACGTGGCGGCGGCGCTCGCGCGGGCGCTGGCGCGGGGCGTCACGGTACGCGCGCTGCTCGACGGCTCGCCCGTGGGGGGACGGCCCGCGACGGAGGGCGGGATCGTGGCGGCGCTCATGGCGCGCGGCGCGGACGTCTCGTTTCTCTCCGGCATGCGCTACGCGACGCTCCACGCCAAGGCGATCGTCGTCGACCGCGAGCGCGCGCTCGTCTCGACCGACAACTTCCACGTGGGCTCCTACCCCGCGACGCCGGGGGCGGGCGACACGCGCGGCTTCGGCGTCGGGCTCGACGATCCCGCGTTCGCGCAGCGCCTCGCGGCGATGATGGACGCGGACATGGCGGCGTGGCCCGACGTGCAGCCCGCGGAGGGCGCGGAGCCCAGGGACGTCACGCCGGGCCTTGCGCAGGAAGGCCCGACGTTCGCGGCGCATGCTTCATCGGCCACCCTCGCCGTCTCGCCCGACGACGGCCTGGACGCCGTGCTCGGGATGCTCCGCGGAGCGCGCTCGCGCGTCGACGTCGAGATCCTCTTCGCCGACGCGCGCTTCGGGAATCGGACGAGCCCGCTCCTCGACGCGCTCGTGGACACCGCGCGGCGCAACGTCAGCGTGCGCCTGCTGCTCGACGGGCGCGACGACGCCGCGCGCAACGCGCCGGTGGCCGAGGCGCTCGGCGCGCTCGCGGCGCGGGAGGGGCTGCCGCTCGTGGCGCGCGTGGACGCGAGCGGCCGCGTGCTCCACGCCAAGGCGATCGTGGCCGACGACGCGATCTACGTGGGCAGCATGAACTGGGGGCGCGCGAGCGCGACGGAGAACCGCGAGGTCGGCGTCATCCTCTGGAACGCGACGGAGGGCGCGGCGTGGATGCGCGCGCGGATGGAGCGCGACTGGGCGCCTCCGGCGACGAAGGCCGTGCCGGGCGCGCCCGCGCTGCTCGCGCCGCTGCTTGCGGTCAGCCTGACGTGGGCGCGAGGTGCAGCACGACGTGGTAGTCGGCCGTGGCGAGGGGGACCACGCCCTGCACGTAGCTCATGCCCAGGACGAGGTTGAAGTCGCCCGCGGGCACGCCGCGCAGCGTCCACGAGTACGACCGCTGGAGGTCGGTCGCGCTGACGCCGCCGCTGGAGAGGACCTTCGTCCCCTGCATGATGGCCCACGAGATGTCCCGGGCGTCTCCCCCGAGGGTGGCGCTGAGGTTGAGCGTGCCGCGCGTCGGGGCGTCGCTGTGGAAGGGGAACGTCTTGCTGCTCTCCGAGGGGGTGAGCGTGCCGTTCGCGTCGAGGTGGATGGGGCGCGGCGCGGCGCGGACGCTCGCGGGCTTCTCGGGGGTGGGCGGCGCGGCGGGCACGCTCATGGCGCCCTGCCAGGCGTAGTGGGAGAGGTCGCGCACGCCGGTCACCTCGCCGCTGGTCTGGTTGACGAGGGCCACGACGTTCATGCCCTCGGAGCTGGCCAGGAGCGTCCAGCCCGGGACGTCGGTCTCGCCCAGCGCCAAGACGAGGGTCGCGTTGTCGCCCTGGGCCGCCTCGGCGAAGGTCCCGTTCTCCAGCGCGGCGCGCACGGCGCGGTCCGAGTCCACGGACCAGTCGCCCAGGGGCTCCGCGTTCGCGGCCGCGCCGCCGCGGTAGGACTGGTAGGCCGCCGCGTAGCCGCCCATGTAGGACCCGTACTCGTCCATGGCCTGCGTCTCGTTCTTGAGGACGATCGTGCCGTCGGCGCTGGCGTCGACGTAGCGCAGGTCGCTGGCGTTGTTGACGAAGGCGTAGGTCCACTGCACGGCCAGGCCATTGGCCACGGCGGGGTCGGCGGGGACCTCGGCGTTCTCGTCCGCCGTCTCGGCCGCGGCGATGGCGACGAGCCGGGCCGTGGGGTCCCACGACTTCGCGGCGTGCGTGGCGGCGGCGAGGTTCGCCCGCGCGGTGACCTCCGAGGCGCCCGCGTTCTCGAAGTGGGGCTGCTGCATGCAGCCGCTCAGCGCAAGCGCGAGGAAGAGGGCCGCCGGAAGGGCGACGCGCAGCCTGCCGTCCATGGCGGGCCAAGCCCTGGCGTGGGGCTATAATCTTGTTGGCGCCACCGTTGAGATGATCCGGGGGCCGGAGGGCGCCGGAGCATGGGTAGAAGAGGGGGGCGCGGGAGAGCCCTCCGCGTGGCGGCGCCCCTGAGCCTTTTCGCCCTGGTAGGCGGAGCCCTGGCCGCCGGCTACGTCGGGCATCTCCTCTTCCAGAGGACGCGCCTCTCGGACGTCTCCTTCCTTCTCCTGGTGGGCCTGGCCCTGGGCCCGCTCTTTCACCTGGTCGACACCGGCCCGCTGGCCGCCGCGATGCCCTTCCTCTCGCCGCTCGCGCTGGTCATCGTCCTCTTCGAGGGGGGCCTGGAGCTGGCGTGGGCCGACATCAAGCAGCACGCGCCGGTCGCCCTCCGCATGGGGCTCCTGGTCTGGGCGCTCACGGGCTCTGCGGCGGGGCTCGCGGCCTGGCTGACCCTCGGCCTCTCGCCCGGCCTGGCCCTGCTCTTCGGCTTCGCCGTGGCCGCCACGGGCATGCTCGTCGTGGTGCCGCTCCTCGCGCAGCTCCAGGCGCCCTCGGACGCGCGCGTCATCCTCACCGTCGAGACGAGCCTGGGCGACCTGCTCAGCGCCGTCGTCGTCACCACCGCCGCGGCCATGATCGTCGCGGGCGGCACGCTGGCGCAGGGGGCGGGCCTGCTCGCGGTCCGCTTCGCCGTCGACGGGTCGGTCGGGCTGCTCGCCGGCATCGCGTGGGCCCGCGCGCTCCACTGGCTCAAGCCGGCGCGTTACGCCTACGCGTTCACCCTCGCGGCGCTGCTGCTCACCTACGCCATCGGCGTGCGCCTGGGCGGGAGCGGCTACCTCGCGGCGCTCGTCTTCGGCCTCTTCCTGGGCAACGCGCGCACGCTGGTCAAGCTGGGCGGGATCCGCGACCTCGCCCCCCTGCCCCACGAGCAGCGCGGCCTGGGCAGCGAGCTGATCTTCCTGCTGCGCAGCGTCTACTTCGTCTTCCTGGGCATGTCGGTGCCGCGCAGCCTGCTCACGCCGCACTACGCGCTGGCCGCCCTCGCGCTCGTCGCCGCGCTGCTCGTCGCGCGCGCGATCGGCGTCTGGGCCACCGCGCGCCGCTCCCCCTCGCGCGGGCTGCTGCTGGCCATGATGCCGCGCGGCCTCGCCACCGCCGTCATCGCCTCGCTGCCCGCCGCGATGGGCGTGCCCGGCACCGCGGCGTTCCCGGCCTACGTGTTCCTCGTGATCGTGGGCGCGGACCTCGCCACCAGCGCGATGCTCGTGCCGATCACGCGCCGCGCCGCGCGCCAGGCGGAGGCCGCCGCGCCGGCCACGGCGCGCTGAGGCGGGAACGTCCGCGAGACTGCGGGGTTCATGCAGCCCGCGACGCTCTTGGGAGCGGCATGCCCCTCGATCCGATCAAGCGCATCACGTGGCAGGAGCAGAACTGCCTCGCCTGCATGTGGTTCCGCCCCTACGACCCGATCAACGCCGACCTCCTGGAGCGTGGCGACTGCGTCCACAAGGACCTCAAGAAGTTCAACCTCGTCGTCTCGGGCCGCGACTGGTGCAATGCGTTTGACGAGGTCACGCAGAAGCAGATCGACGCCATGCAGGCGAAGGCCATGGCGGCGGAGCCGGGTTAGAGCCTGTTCCATGACCTCCTCCATCAGCTGCGAGGTCTTTCTTTTCATCTTCCGCGTGGCGCTTCCGTTTTCTGCCATCACGCCAAGACGCCAGCACGCCGCGTGCTGGCGTCTTGGCGTGATGGCGGAAAACGAAGCCCGGCCAGAGGCGTAGGGCGTAACCACAGGAGCGAATCCTGCGTGGGTGATGATATCAGGATCGGGGGCAGGCGCCGCGCATCCGGACGGCTCGCGCGCCCGCCGGGCGGTTCCTCCACCGTGGGTGGGCCAAGCCTGGCGCCGATCCGGCGTATTCATACCACGGAGGGCCATCAGGAGTTTGTCACGCGCGCTCCGCCCACCCCCCCATTTTTTTTCGTCGGGGTTCTCTGCTCGCCTGCCCGGAGACCACGACGATGCGCGCACTTGTTATCGCCCGTATGGAGCCCTGAAGATGGACGGCGAGCCCCTCGCCCGCCTGCGCGAGTTCGGCCTGAGCGAGTACGCCTCGCGCGCCTACCTCGCGCTCCTGCAAGTCGGCTCCGGCGACGCGAGGACCCTCGCGCGCCTGGCCAAGGTCCCCATCGCGAAGATCTACAGCACGCTCGATCAGCTCCAGGCGCGCGGCCTGGCGCGGATGATCGTCGAGACGCCCAAGCGGTTCGAGCCGATCCCGTTCGAGGACTTCCTGGCGCAGCTGCGCCAGACGCACCTTCGCGAGGCCGAGCGCATCGCGGACCTCTCGCCCAAGCTCGCCCCGCTCTTCGCCATCCGGAGCGAGGAGGTGCCAAGCGACCGGGGCAGCCTCACCATCTTGCGGGGCCGGCGCAACGTCCTGGCCAAGTACCATGCCCTCGCCTCGGAGGCGACCGAGGAGATCTTCCTCGTGCTCACGGAAGGCGCCGGCAAGCGCGCCTCCTCCAGCCGGTCGATCTTCGACGAGGCCGCCCAGCGCCGGGTCCCCGTCCGGGCGATGGCGCCGCTCCACGGGCCCAACCACACGATCTTCGCGGCGATGTCGGGCTGGGCGGACATCCGCTCCCGCGAGGAGTTCGACGTGCGCGACGGCGCGGTGGGCTACGGGATCTTCGACTCGAGGATCGCTTTCGTCACGCACTTCGTCCCGGACGACGGCAACGTGCACAACGGGCACGACTTCGGGATCCTGATCACCGAGCAGGCGATCGTCCACTCGCTCCTCGACCTGCTCGAAGGGCACTGGCGCCGCGCGGCCCAGGCGACCGCGCAGATCGGCGGCAAGCCCTAAGCAGCCTCGCGCGCGAAGGTCGAGCATGGCCGCCCCCCGCGAATCCTCCAATGCGCTGGCCGAGGTCGCGCTCGCCTTCGACCCCATCGCGATGGAGAAGGTGAGCTAGTTCGTCGCCGACGCCGAAGGCCAGCTCGACGAGCTCCGGCGCGTTACCGCCGACTGGGCCCGGAGCCTCGCGCCGCCGAGCAACGCGACGCTCGACGCGGGCAGCCGCGCCGAGGAGATCCGTTACATGATGCAGCAAGGCCTGCGCGCGCTGGGCACGCTGGAGGAGCGCGCGGCGCTGGCGTTACCCCGCCGTGGCGCGCTCCGAAGGATGATCGGCGAGCACGGCCGGGCCCAGGATGAGCAGAGGGACTTGGTCCGAAGGGAGCAGCAGCGAGGCGCGCAGCGCGCGCTCCAGCTCTTCGCGTGAATCGAGACGAAGGATCATGGGTGCATCCATCCGCCCTTCCCATCCGGCGCGCAAGGAAGAGCCTGATCCTTCCACGCGCGGGGAAGAAGAGAGCGTGAAACCGCCGGCGCGACCATGAACGATCGTCGGCTGCCGACGCGCGCCGTGGCATCCCCAGTACCCCATCCTGCGCGCGGGCAATGCGACACACCACCTTCCGGGCCGCGCTTCGACGCCGGCCCGGTCGCTCCCCCTCGCCGCGCTCACGGCGGCAGCGCATCCTCGAGGCCGGGCGGCGCGCGGTCGTACCCCATGCGCTTCAGGAACGTCGCGCGGTCGGGCAGGTCGTACGCGCGCTCCAGGCTCGCCACGCGCGCGCCCGACGCATCGCGCGCCTCCACCGCCACGGTAACAGACTGCGGCTCGTCGCGCGCCAACCGCCCGTGCAGCGTGAGCCGCTCGCCCACCGCGATCCAGCGTTGCGCGTCCAGCGCGCTCGTGCGCACCGGGATGCCCACGCGCCCGCGCAGGCCGTAGAGCGTCCAGTTCGCCGTCTCCAGCAGCGCGAGGTAGAGCAGCCCCGAGTGCAGGCGGTCCGGCCACCCTTGGCGCTCGCGCGTCGCGTCGAGGCTCGACGTGACCTCCGCGCCCTCCCGCGCGAAGACGAGGCGCAGGCCGTGCGGATGCTCGGGACCGCAGCCGACGCAGGGGTTCGCGGGATCGTTCTCCAGGATGCGCGGCGCGAGGAGCGCCTCGACTTCGTCCATGCCGCGCTCGCGCGCGAAGTCCAGCGCGGTCTTGCCGCCGGGCCCCCTCGCGCGCGGGTCCGCCTTCCCCGCCAGGAGCGCCTCGACGCCGCGCACGGAGCCGTTCGCCGCCGCGACGTGGAGCGGGAGGTAGCCGTTGCCGTCGGCGAGGCTCGGGTCCGCGCCCGCCGCGAGCAGCAGCGCGATCGCCTCGCCCTGCGCGCCCGCGGCGGCCGCGTGGAGCGGCGCGTTGCGGAACTGCCCGCCCGCCATGCCGTCCACCGGCGCGCCCAGGTTGAGCAGCGCGCGCAGCGCGTCGAGCTGGCCGAAGTGCGCGGCCAGATGCAGGGGCGCCGCGCCGTCCGGACCCGGCTTCGCCACGAGGGTCCGATCCTGCGCCGCGAGCGCGCGCAGACGCTCCACGTCGCCCAGCGCCGCCGCGGCCCAGACGTCCGGCTGCGCGCCGGCCTCGCGCAGCGCGCGCACGCCCGCCGCGAAGCGCAGGTACGCCGCGAGCTGGAGCGCGCTCATGCCTTCGGGCGTGCGCGCGTCGGCCCGCGCGGGCCGCTCCCGCAGCAGCGCGTCGAGGCGCTTGACGTCCTTGTCCTTCAACGCCTGGATCACCGGCGCGGCGTCGTCCATGCCTCCGCCACCCGCGCGCGGGCGCGATGAACGTTGCGCAACCCCTGTACGATCGTACAGGCTTCCCGCGCGCGTGGTGACGACGGACAAGGAGATGGCGCCCGAGCAGGCGGCGCGCTATCACGAGGGGCTCGCGCACCCCGCGCGGGTCTGCGCGCTTCGGGTCCTGCGCGAGCGCGGCGCGAGCAGCCTGGCCGACCTGCGCGAAGCCATCGCGGGACAGGGCGTCGACCTCGACCGCACGACCCTCAAGTTCCACGTGCGCAAGCTCGTCGAAGCGGGCCTCGTCGACCTCGACGGCGAGGACGTGGCGCTCCTCGTCGACGTCGCGCTGCGCGTGCGCCACCCGAAGGCGTAGCCCGTCTACGCCGCCGGATCGCGCGCCCGGTCGAGCTTGCGCATCGCGAGGCGCATCGCCCGCGACAGCTCGGGGTCCTGCCGCGCCTGCGCGAAGATCGGATCGTCCGCCATCTCCAACACGACGCTGGGCGTGCGCTGGATCGCGCGCAGGAGGTGCGGCCGCGCCGCGGAGATCCCCTGCCCATGCTGGAGCTGGAGCACCGCCGCGTGGAAGTCCGCCTCGCCGCTGGACGAGCCCTCCGCGAGCGCCACGTAGATCTCCAGCGCCAGGCCGACCTCGCCCGTCTCGGCGAGGAACCACGCCTCGTCCATCTTGAGGCGCTCGCTGGAAGGCGCGTGCGCCCGCGCGGTGCGGATCCACTCGAGCGCCTCCCCGAACCGCCCCCCGTCCGCGGCGAGGTAGGCCAGCTCCGCCATCTGGTCGACCGAATGGCGCCCCTTCGACGCCACGCGGATCCGCGCCACCGCGAGCGCCACCAGGACGCCCAGGAGCAGGAGCGCCGCCGGCAGCACGAGGTCGGGCCCCGGCAGCGGGGCGGACGGAGCGCGGGCGAAGGCGAGCGTCGTGGAGTCGAGCTCGCCGCGAAGGGTGGAAGAAAGGAGGGTGGGAGCGTCCTTCGAGGGCGCGGCCTGGACGTCGAAACGTCCCGCCAGGATGGCGGTGTCGTTCATCGCCAGGTAGGAGCCGCTCCCCGCGCCGAGCGTCCCCGTGGCGCCCTGCACCTGGAGGACACCCACCGTCGCGAGGCGCGCATCGGACAGGGCGAATTGGGCCGGTACGCTGCTGGCCGCGGCGAAGTGCGCATTCTCGGCTTCCAGGAAGATCGAGCTGACGGTCATCACCCCCTCAGCCCGGGTGGAGGGGCGGGTGCCCGTCCTGTAGGTGAATTCGCCCTGGTCCGCGCTGACGTGGACGGTCGGGCCGTAGAGCTGCGTCACCACGAACCCGTCCCGAGCCCACGTGAGCGCCCCCGAGAGGAGGACATAGGCGTGGTTCGGCGCGTACGTGTACGCGGGGATGCTCGGGTCGGAAGATTTCAAGGGGCCGAGGTCCGGCGTGGTGCCGAGGGTCTGGTTGGACACGGACAGCTGGAGGTTCGTGCCCTGGAAGTGCGTCGGCTCGCCGGAGGGCCGGTCGTACTCGGCGACCCACCCGGTGGTCGGTTGCTCGGCGAACGTCACGAGGGCGTGGTCGAACTCCATGCTCTCCGAGTAGTTGCCCTTGTCCTGGGGGAGCGTGTTGTAGGGGAGCACCACGCGCGCGGGCCCCGCAATGACCTGGTCATTTTCGGCCAGATAGAGGTGGAGGTGGTCGGCCCGGACCTCGAACGACGAAATTCCCGAGGCGTTGGGCCAGTAGGCCGCCTCCGCCGTCGCCGAGCTCGGACCCGCGGATTCGGCGATCAGCTCGCTGGAAACCAGGGTCCCAGACAGGGAGGATGCAGCGCCGGCCGTGCCTGCCAAGAGAAGAAGCAGGGCTAACCATGCCGCGCTCCTCGTCCCAAGCACACAGTGGGAACCGGCGGGCCCCCATATGTCGTTTGTTGAGGTCGGCCCGTGCAAACAAGCACCCATGCGCGAGAATTCTCCACCGAATCAAATCGGAGCGGATTTCGCTTCGGTGGTGCATGATGGTGCGCATGTCTCCGAACTTGCTCCAAAACGCGACGATTGCCGGAATGATGAGCGCCCTGTTCCTCGCCTCCTGCGTGCCCACGGCGATCGCGGACACCTTTGGGCTCGCGCGCACGACGACCGGAGGGTGCGTCGAGGTCAATTGGTCGACCAACCCCTATTACGTGGTCGCCCCAGCGACGGGCTGCACGTCCCTCGACCCCTGTGTCTCGGTCGACCCGAACACGTCGCCCCCCACGGCGGTTCCGAGCAACAACTGTTGACACCCCCCGACCGAAATCTCCAGGGGGACGGAGCCGCATGGTTGCGGCGTGCCGCTCGTGTTAGCCCCGTTCCCCCCGGGGTCACCCATCTTTCTCCTGGCACGGAAGCCCTGGCCCGACAAGGGCGAGCACGTGCTTGCGCACCCCCTGCGTCGGGCGATCCTGCGCGTGGTCACCCACCAGCCCGGGGTTACCCTGGGTGAGCTGCTCCGCCTCGTCCCGATGGGCTGGGGCAACGCCTACCACCACCTGGGCATGCTGGAGCGCGCGGGCCTCGTCAAGCGCGTGCGCGTCGGCCGGCGCGTCGTGGTCGTCTCCCAGGCCGCGACGATGGACGAGATGGAGGCGCGGGCGCGGGCGTACCTGCACGGAAGCACGGCGGCCGCGGTCTGCCGCGACGTCTTCCTCCACCCCGGCACGAGCGTGGTGGACGTCGCGTCCCGCACGGGGCACACAGTGCGCACCGTCTATTACCACGTGCGCCTGGCGACCAGCGTCGGCCTCCTCGTCTCGCGCTCCCCCACGCGGCAGTTCGCGCTCCACGCGCTCCCGCTCTACGCGCGCATCGCCGGCGCGGATCAGTAGCCGCGGCAATCGCCACAAATGGGCAACGCGGCGCGCGCGCTGAAGCAGACCATCAGCCGCGTGGGGCGCCCGCACGCGACGCAGGGCAGGTCGCCCGGACAAAGATACACCGTGGCCCAGTCGCGCCCCTTGAGGACGAAGGCTTGCGTGGCGGGCGGACTCGGCACACCCTGGGGAGCCGGACACCCGCGCTTCAGGGGGCGGAGGAGGGTGCGCTGGAACGAATCGGGGTTACTTCTTCCCGAGTGAAGCGACTTAACTAGTTCTGGTGGGGCCTCGGGGGTCGACGCCTTTGGAAAAGGGTCACCCGTGCAGGCACGGCGCCGGGATTGAGCGTCTCTTCTTGGGCCGATGTGTTCACACCCCGAACCGCGGTTTAGCGAGGGGTCAGCCGGTCGCCGCCAAGGTAAAATCTCAGGTGGGTAAACGTCTAGACTGAGCCATCGTCGAGCCGACCATGGGAACACCCAACGCGCAAAGCCCTGGGTCAGAGAGCGTGCCAGCTATCACGTCGGAGCAGTTCGAGCGCGTCTTTGAGCATGCGCCGGGATTGTTCCTCGTCCTTGAGCCAAAGAGTCCGTTCCGCATCGTGGCGGTGAGCGACGCGTATTTGCGCGCGACGATGACACAGCGCGAGTCGATCCTTGGCCGGGGAATCTTCGATGTCTTCCCCGACAACCCATCCGATATCACCGCGACTGGCGTTCGGAACTTGGGCGAATCGCTCGCGCGCGTGCTCACGCATCGGATGCCGGACACGATGGCGGTGCAGAAGTACGACATCCGCAAGCCCGCGCAGGATGGAGGCGCGTTCGAGGAGCGATACTGGAGTCCCCTCAATTCTCCCGTGCTGGACAATGAGGGGCACGTCACGTTCATCATTCACCGCGTGGAGGACGTGACGGAGTTCGTTCACCTCAAGCAGCTTGGCGAGAACCAATCGAAGCTAGCCGCGGCTCTTCGCGCTCGCGTCGAGGAGCGCGAGGCCGAGATCTTCCTTCGCGCGCAAGAGGTCGCCGAAGCCAATCGTCAGCTCCGCGACGCGAACGCGCGGCTCGAAGCCATGAACAAAGCGCTTGCCATCGCCAACGAGGGGCTTGAGAGCTTCGCGTACGTCGTGAGCCACGATATCAAAGAACCCGTCCGCGCGATCCAGACGTACCATGACCTCATCGAGGAGAAGGCGATCAATCCAGAAGTGCGCGAGATCGTTCGCAAGAGCCACGCGAGCACGGATCGCCTCGCGAGCCTCATGCAAGGACTTCTCGAAGTGAGTCACGCGTCCCGGCTTGAGCCAGACGCCCTTGCGCCGCTAAGCGTCAAGGACGCCATCTACAGCGACGCATGCACGACGCGGTACGCCACTTTGTATGAAGAGAAGCACGTTCACCTCGACGTCCACGAGGATCCCGATAGTGCCGTGCGGGCGACGCCCGAGCACTTGGCGCAGATCTTCGGCAATCTGCTGCTCAACGCGGCCAGGCACAACACGAGCGCATCCCCGCGCGTCATCGTCCAGATCCGGCTCCACATGGGGGCGACGGATCGCGTGCTCGTGACGGTCGAGGACAATGGACCTGGTTTCGATGAGAACATCCTTCGTCAGTTCGATCGCGCCAAGCCTGGTCGGCCGACGACGCTTCGCGGAGGATTCGGGCTCATCATCGTAAGACGCGCGGTGGAGCGGCTTGGCGGCAGCATGACGCTGACGCGAAGCCAAAGCATGGGTGGCGCTTGCGTCGGAGTCGCGCTGCCACGCTGGGCATCCCCAACGCAAGATCTACCCTGACATTTTCGATCCGGCGGATTCGCTAGATTGATGAGCGGAAGCGCGCGCGGGACGAACTTGCGACCGCCGAGCACTCGGCTGGTGAGGCCGAGGACATGATCAAGATCGCGCGCGTGGAGTTGACCAAGGCCGCGGGCGAGATCATCCAGTCGCGTACCCCTGCGCCTTCAGAGTTGTGAGTACATCGTGAGGTAGGCGGGCTCGTGCTCCCACTCCGAGGGCACGGTCCGCAGGCGTGCGCGCTTCCACGTGCCGCCGGCGGTGGACACGTCGACCACGTTTCCCTTCGCGTCGAGGGAGGGAACGCCCAGACTCATGCCAAGGAGGCTCTCAGTCGTGCGTCCGAAGAGTTCACTTGCGGCCGGATTCGCATAGCGCACGCGCCCCTTCTCGTCGAGCATGAGGATCGCGTCGGGGATGGCGTCCAAGAGTTGCCGGTGGCGCGCTTCGCTTCGCGCGAGCGCTTCTTCGCTGCGGCGCCGCTGCGTGATGTCGCGAAAGCTCACCACGACGCCTGTGATCTCGACCTCGCGGCGCAGGGGTACGGCGGAGTAGGCGATGAGGATCGGAGGGCGTTGGTCGTTGGCGTGGATCATGCCGTGTTCGGTCTCGATGGTGCGACCGGTGGCGAGCGCGACCTCGTCGGGTCGTTGGTCGGGATGCTCGGCGAGCGTGGGGTCCGTGAGGTGAATGATCTCGCGGGAGGGATGTCCCACGATGTCGGTTGCCGGGCGTTGGAGCATGTCGGCTCCGGCTTGGTTGATGTACGCGATGCGCGCGTTCGCGTCCACGACGTAGACGCCGTGGCCCAGCTGCTCGATGGCGGTGGCTTCGCGGCTGACGCGGTTCTGGGCTTCGGTGGCAAGCACGTTCGCGAGGAGAGGGTCGTTCTGGCGCGAGGCTGCGGCGAGAGCTGCGATGACATCTTCGCTGGGCATCGTGCGGAGGAACTCGGCGGGACGCATGGCCTCCTTGAGTCGCTCGTATGGCTTGTCGAAGCGCGCGTCACCCATCAGGCTCCTCTCCGTCCATCACCTGGGGGGAGGGAAAGTCCGAAGGCTTGGGCGACGCGCGCATCGTCCGCGAAGCTTCCCGTGAGGCGGACTTGGGGTTCGGGCTGTTTTCGGATGACGGCGGGGAGGACGATGAGCTGTTCCTCGGCCGCTCGCTCGGGGTGCTCTCGAAGATCGACCACTTCGAGGTGATATCCTTGCGGCAGGTGGGCGTCGAGCGCTTTGCGGAGGTCGGCGATCGCGCGCTCGGTGTGGACGGCCGTGAGGTCGATGACGAAGAGCTGGAACGACTGTGTCGCCTTCTTGGGAATGGGCGTATTGCCCTTCGTCGGCAAGCCTACGCCCCGCCTTTCCTGGACTTGCTGGCCGCGCCGGGGGTGCTCCTCGTGCGCCGGTCGAGCACGATCTCTGGATCTTCAGGCATCTCTTCGACGCTAACGCCTTTGTCGGAGAGGACGAGCTTGTGCACGTCGCTCGAGTGGTTCATGCCGCGCGATTTGACGATGTAGAGGCCGCGCAGCCGCTTTCGGCCTTGGCTCGTTTCGATCTCTCGGACGACGATCCACGTGTCGATGAGGCTCGACACGCCGATCTCGCCGCTCGTGTCGTTGAGCGCGGAGGACCCGACGAGGCTTGTGAAGAACGAGGTCACGCGGCGCCGTTTGAGGACGTCGATCATGCGCGTCGTCATGCTTTGGAGCTCGTTGGGATCGCCTTGGCCAATGAGGCTCGTCAAGGGATCGATGACGACGCTGTCCGGCTTGAAATCGTCAAGCGCTTTGTGGAGCTCAAGCAAGTGATTCTCGAGGCCCAGCGTCCCGGGTCTCGTGGAGACCAATCTCAAGAGGTCCTTGCTCATCCACTTCCTCAGATCAAGGCCGATGGACTTCATGTTCTGCACGAGCTGATCGGCCGATTCTTCGTAGCTGACGAAGAGGCATCGCTCGCCGCGCTTGCACGTCGCGATGGCGAAGGCCGCCGCGAGGCTCGTCTTTCCCGTGCCGGCCGTTCCCGAGGCCAAGATGGTGCTGCCTTTGGCGTACCCGCCGCCCGTGAAGAGCGCATCGAGCGAGGGAATGCCCGTGCTGAGCCGCTGGCCGGAAGCCGGTTGGTCGAGCGTGGCGCTCGTGATGGGGATGACGCTCAGACCGTCATCGCTGATGACGAAGGGGAACTCGTTGGTCCCATGTCGCGAGCCGCGGTACTTCACGACTCGGAGGCGCCGGATGGCGACTTGGTCCTTCACGCGATTGTCAAGGAGGATGATGCAGTCGGAGATGTTCTCTTCGAGACCGTGCCGCGTGAACTTGTCGGCGCCGGGCTCACCCGTCACGATGGACGTGACGTGCTTCGTCTTCAGCCAGCGGAAGAGCTTCTTGACCTCGAGACGCAAGACGCCGGGGTCACGCACACCCGCGAAGAGGGATTCGATCGAGTCGATGACGACGCGCTTGGCGCCAATCGAGTCGATGGCGTGCTCAAGACGCACGAAGATGCCGTCGAGGTTGAACTCGCCCTCCGTCTGGATCTCGTCCCGGTGGAGCACGACGTGATCGATAACGATCTTCTTCTGCGCGACGATGGGCTTGAGATCCAGGTTGAGGGAACCCACGTCGTCGAAGAGCTCCTCGGGCGTCTCCTCGAAGGACATGAACACGCCATTCTCTGCGTGCTCGGTGACGCCCTTGACGACGAAATCGAGCCCGAGAAGCGTCTTGCCCGAACCGGCGCCTCCGCACACGAGCGTCGTCCGATCCTTCGGGATGCCACCCTGCGTCACTTCGTCGAGACCCTTGATGCCTGTCGGGCACTTGGGCAGGGCTTTGGGCGTACGCGCGTTCTTCTTGAAAGACGTTCGGGGCATGCAGATCACGGCTCGATCTGACGGCAGGTCTTCCCGGTGCGGATGGCGAAGCAGCGATTCAGAGAGTCTTTGGGGTACATGGGTCGCACGGAGCGGGGGCTTGGATCCTTTTCTCACGCGGAGGCGTCCTTGCTTTGGCCCAAGGACCGATGCAGCGCTCAAGCGAGCGCCACGGGCCCCCGGTTTTCTCGCTGCCGAGGGATCGTGGACGGAAGGTCGTTCGCGGACCTGACGCATGCTGTGGCGCCCTCGGCGGCGGGCCGCTTCGCCTCGGCGCTCCTGTTCATGGGCTTTGGCACCTTCGGACCCGCCTTGTTCATGAGCGCTCTGGCGGAGGCGATGGAGGGCGAGGTCGCGGCTTCGCCCCGGCCGCCCTTCTGGATGGCGACGGCCCATTCCTCCTGCCCCGCCGGCCTCTTCGTCGGCGCGGGAGCGGGCCGCACCGCGCCGGCGGGCGTCGTACTCGGGACGCTCGCCGGCGCCGTCGTGGGCGCCCTCATGGCACGGATGGCAAATGCGGAACGGCCTGGCATGAGTTTGAGGCTCCACTTGAGCCATGGCCGGCCGCGCCCGACGTTGTAGATCTCCACAGGAAAAAGTAGGGGTGAGCCTGACTCGGAAGGTTTTCTACGGGTCGGGCAATCCGCTCTTAAGCGCGGGAGAGGCTAGCTACTCCGCCTTACTTCTTCCCCAGCACGAACATCCCCGTCTCGGTCTGCATCAGGGTGCGGTCCTTGGGGATCTCGGTGGTCTTGTTCCAGCCGGGCTTCGTGGCGGTGCGGTCGCCCACGTACATCATGTAGGGGCGCTCCTTGTTGACGAAGATGGCCTTGTCGGCGGGGAGGTCCTTGAACACCTTGTTGTTCTTCGCGCTGGTCTTCGCCATGGCGGATCAGGGGCGGAGGCGAACGCTCCAGCTTAATCCCCGCCGGTCCGCGCCGCAACCCCCATCCCCCGGTTCCGGTGGAATGCTTGCTGGGGTTTTTCCCAGCCTGGGGGGCATGGGGGCCCGGCTTCGCCATGTCCCGCGCTCCGATCCTCCTCGCCTCGCTCCTGCTCCTCGCGCCGCTGCTCGCGGGCTGCGCGACCAACAACGGCTCGCCCGCGGCCAGCAGCACGCCGGCCTCGTCCACGGTCGCCTCGTCCACCCCCGCCTCCTCGACGCCCGTCTCCTCGACCCCGGCCAGCGGCCTGGGCACGGTGAAGGTGGGGACGGAGGCCGACTATCCGCCCTTCGAGGACACGACGAGCGACGGCAAGATCGTGGGTTTCGACATCGACGTCATGAAGGAGGTCGCCAACCGGTCGGGCTTCCAGGTCTCGTTCCAGAACGCGCAGTTCCAGGCGATCATCCCCTCGATCCAGAGCGGCCAGTTCGACATGGGCGCCAGCGCGTTCACGATCACGGACGAGCGCAAGCAGCAGGTGGACTTCTCGGTCCCCTACTACGACAACGACCTCCAGGTCGCGGTGCGCGCGGACGAGGGCAGCATCACGAAGGAGTCGGACCTCCCGGCGCACAAGGTGTGCACGCAGACGGGCACCACGAGCGAGACGTGGCTCCTGGATCACCACCAGCCCAACGCGAGCATCGTGCGCTTCGACGCGTTCCCGCCGTGCGCGGACGCGCTCAAGCGCGGCGACGTCGACGCGATGATGATCGACCAGGCCACGGTGCGCGACCTCGTGCAAAAGTCCAACGGCGCGCTCAAGAACGCGTTCCTCATCACGACCGGCGAGCAGTTCGGCTTCCCCGTGAAGAAGGGGAGCGCGGCGCTGCTCACCGCGATCAACGCCGCGCTCGTCGCGATGAAGCAGGACGGCACGCTGGACCGGATGGCCCAGCAGTGGTCGGTGTGAGGCTCCGGCTCCTCCTGCTCGCGGCGCTCGTGGCGTTCCCCGCGGCCGCGGCGCAGGCGGCGGCCGGCCCGCTGGCGTACTTCGAGGTCTCGCCCTCGCAGACCGCGACGGGGAAGACGGTCGTGGCGGACGCCTCGCTCTCCCGCGGCGCGGCCGAGTACGCCTGGCGCTGGAGCGCGGCGGAAAGCTATCAGCCCGGCAACGTCACGGAGACCCACGCGTACCGCGACGCGGGCGTCTTCGAGATCGGCCTGCGCGTCACCGACGGCGCGGGGCGCGTGGCGTTCGCCAACCAGAGCGTGCTCGTCGAGGGCTCGCGCCCCAGCGCGTACTTCACGTTCGACCAGCAGACGCCGCAGGGTCCGGGGCTCCACGTCGTCGTCAACGCGACGTTCAGCGAGCCCTCGCGCGGCGCGAAGCGCATCGCGCGCTATCATTGGGCGTGGGGCGACGACACGCCCGGCTACGACGGCAACGTCACCGAGACGCACGACTACGCCTCCATCGGCCAGTACAAGGTCACGCTCACCGTGACCGACGACGCCGGCCGCAGCGCGCTCACCAACAACTCGCTCACCGTCAAGTCCACGTTCCTCACGCGCATGCTGGAGGTCTGGCAGTTCCGCAGCTTCTTCCTCCAGGGCGCGAAGCTCACCGTGGAGCTCGCCATCGTGACCACGCTGGTCGGCTTCGTGCTCGCGCTCGCCCTCGCGACGATGCGCATCAGCCGGCTGCCGTTCCTCCGGTGGCCCGCGGCCGTCTACATCGAGTTCATCCGCGGCACGCCGCTGCTCGTGCAGGTCCTCGTCGCGTGGCTCGTGCTCCCCGAGCTGGGGCTGAAGCTCCCGATCCTCTGGGCCGGTGGGCTCGCGCTCATCGTCAACACGAGCGCCTACCAGGCCGAGGCGATCCGCGCGGGCATCCAGTCGATCCCCACGGGCCAGATGGAGGCCGCGACGAGCCTGGGCATGACGAACCTCCAGGCGATGCGCCACATCATCCTGCCCCAGGCGTTCCGCCTGACGCTCCCCGCGCTGGGCAACGAGTTCATCATCCTGCTCAAGGACACGAGCCTCGTGGGCGTCATCGGCGTCGTCGAGCTGGCGCAGGCGGCCCGCATCATCAGCGCGCGCACGTTCCTCGTGCTGGAGACGTTCCTCCTGGCCGCGCTGATCTACTTCGTCATGACGTACGCGCTCTCCACGGGACTGCGATGGCTGGAGAAGCGGCTCGCGATCCCGGGCATGGGCGTCACGGGGGCGAGCCCGTGATCGTTCGCGTGACCCCGCCTGGAACCCGAGGACCCGAAGACCCGAGAACCCGATGCGAATCCAGGTCGTCGGGTCCGCGGGTCCTCGGGTTTCCTCCAGGGTCGCGCAGCGTGGAGGCGCCACGATGCCATTGATCGACGCCCGGAACGTCCGCAAGCGCTTCGGCGCGAACGAGGTGCTCAAGGGCGTCGACCTCGTGGTCGAGGCGGGGCAGGTCGTGTGCGTCATCGGCCCCTCGGGCTGCGGCAAGAGCACGCTCCTGCGCTGCCTCACGCGGC
This sequence comes from Thermoplasmata archaeon, assembly GCA_034667685.1. Taxonomy (GTDB): domain Archaea; phylum Thermoplasmatota; class SW-10-69-26; order JACQPN01; family JAJPHT01; genus JAJPHT01. The sequence continues at coordinate 40,168 of JAXDQU010000028.1, forward strand.
TCGTGGAGGCGGACGCGGGCGACATCGTCCTGGACGGCATCGACGTTCGGCGCCGGGACGCCGACATCCGGAAGGTGCGCGAAGGGTTCGTGATGGTCTTCCAGCAGTTCAACCTCTTCCCGCACCTGCGCGTGCGCGAGAACATCACGCTGCCGCTGCGCGAGGTGCTCGGCCTCTCGCGCGAGGAGTCGGAGCAGCGCGCCCGCGACGTGCTCGCGCGCGTGGGGCTCGCCGACAAGGAGGACGAATATCCGGGCCGGCTCTCCGGGGGCCAGCAGCAGCGCGTCGCCATCGCCCGCGCCATCGCGATGCAGCCCCGCGCGATCCTCTTCGACGAGCCCACGAGCGCGCTCGACCCCGAGCTGACGGGCGAGGTGCTGCGCGTCATGCGCAAGCTCGCGGAGGAGGGGCTCACGATGGTCGTCGTGACGCACGAGATGGGCTTCGCGCGCGACGTCGCGGACCGCGTGATGTTCATGGAGGCCGGGCTCGTCGTCGAGGAGGGCCCGCCCGCGCAGGTGCTGGAGCAGCCCAAGCACGCGCGGACGCGCGAGTTCCTGGCGCGATATCTGCGGTAGGGCCACTCTGCGACGCGGAAGACGGATTCCGGGAAGCCCACGCACGGCCCCTCGCGCGCCGGCTCTTCGGGCGCGAAGCTTCTTGACGAGCGCGCGCCACTCCCCCGCGTGGCCCGTCCGCTGCGCGTCGGCGATCCGCTCCCCGCCTTCGCGGCGCAGGAGGCCGATGGCCGGACGTGGACGGAGCGCGACGTCGCGGGCCGCGCGTTCGTGCTTTACTTCTACCCCAAGGACGAGACGCCGGGCTGCATCGTGGAGGCGTGCGCGTACCGCGACGCGTGGGACGACTTCCAGGCCGCCGGCGTGCTCGTGATCGGCGTGTCGCGCGACGACCTCGACGCGCACCGGCGCTTCGTCGCGCACCGCATGCTCCCCTTCACGCTGCTCTCGGACGGCGAGGGCGCGATGCACGATGCGTTCGGCGCGACAATGCTCGGCGGCCTGCCGCGGCGCGTGAGCTATCTGTTCGGTCCCGATGGTCGGGTCGCGGCGGTCTTCGACTCCCACCTTCGGCCCGAGGCGCACGCGCACAAGATGCTGGATGCGGCGCGCCACCTCGGCTTTGCTCGTGCTTAGCGCCCTTTCCTCCAGCCACAGAGGACACAGAGGTCACAGAGGACGATTAAGGAACGGCCTCTGTGTCCTCTGTGTCCACCGGGGCTGGAGGAGCAAACCGGCAAACAAGCAAGGTCAGCCGAAGTCGAACAGCTTGACCTGCTTCGTGGGACGCCAATCGATATCAAGGCGATCCAGCACGGTCTCGACCAGCCCCTTGTAATAGTCTCGGTCGAGCCGCTTGTACGCCTCGGGCGTGGGCGGCTCGTAGCCCTGGGAGGTCTTGACGTACTCGAACTGCTCGCCCTTCTTGACGTCGCGGCCGTACATCTGCTGGTACTTGCGGGCGACCTGCGCGCCCACGGCGTTCTCGGCGGCGTAGTCGTCGAGCGATTTGCCCAGCCGCACGCGCATCACGAAGTCCTCGGGCGCGTACTGCTCCAGGTTGAACGCCTCGCGGCCGATGAGCTTGGGGTCGCCCTTGCGCGTGAGCAGCGCCTCGGAGACGGCGGCGAGCGTCTTGTCGAACACGCCGCACTGGCTGGAGCCCTTGAAGGCGACGCCGTGCTTCTCGATGCGGCCGTCGTGGTGCAGCAGGAGGTACGACTTCCGCTCGTGGAAATAGCCCGCCTTGTACGAGTCCATCTCGAGGCGCATGAAGTTCTCGCCGCCCAGCTCGTGCTGCACGAACTGCTCGACGAGCCGGTTGATGCCCTCGACGTCGACGGGCTTCGCGGTGTAGATGCCGTCGGTGTCGGTCTCGACCTTGCCCTCGCCGATGAACTCCTCGCACACGCGGATCAGGCGCCGGGCGACGCCCACGATGGCGACGGCGACGGGGAGCGAGCCGTAGCGCGAGAAGGCGCTCGCCATGTTGCCGTAAATCGAGTTGAGGACGACCTTGATGACGTTCTGCTGCGCGCCAAGCCGCTCGCGCTCGTCGGGGTCGGTGGTCTCCTTGGCCTTCTTCTTCAGCTCCATCCTGAGCTTCAGGAGGCGGCGCATCTCCAGCGCCATCGGGGAGACGCCGTCGATCTCCACGAGGAGGTTGACGCCGCGCGACTCGTCGGGGATGCTGTAGACGCGCTTGCCGTCGACCTTCTTCTGCGAGAGCGTCTTGGTGAGCGCCTCGGTGCCCACGAAGCGGGTGTTGTCCGCGCCCGCGCCCAGGCTCACCATGATGCTGGGGTACATCGACGAGAAGTCGACCTTCCACATGGGCTCGAAGAGGCCGCGCTGGTAGATCTCGACGATCCCGCCGACGAACGCGACGCCGCCGGTCTGCCCGAAGAGGTCCTTGTAGCGCTCCTCGTTGGTGCCGTCGCTGACGATGCGCGGCTCCGCGTTCCGGAAGACGCGCCCCTGGAGGATGTTGGTGTGGAAGATGCTCGTGCTGCGCAGGACGACGTTGAGCGGCGCGCCGTAGAACTCCGCGAGCGCGATGAAGTTGCGCCAGTAGATGCGCGCGAGGTTGCGCGTCAGCATCACGTCGTTCTTGTTGTACTTCGCGAGGCGCTCCGTCCCCACGAGCGCGCGCAGGTCGGTGACGTCCTCCTTCACGACGGGGTACTTCATCCACGCCGCGACGGTCTTCAGCTTGAGGTCCTTGATGCCGTGCAGCGTCTGGTCGAGCTTGACGCTGGTGAACACGTCGTAGACGAGCCGCCCGTCGAGCGTGATCTCGTCGTCCTCGCCTTCCATGGGCGGGCGGCCGCTGCGCGCGAGCCGGCGCGTGTCGAGCCCGTTGACCCGCAGGCGCTTGAGGATCATGGGCAGGTCGTAGCCCGTGACGTTGTAGCCCGCGATCACGTCGGGGTCGAGCGTCTCGACGGCCTTGAGGAAGGCATCGAGGATGTCGGTGTCCGTCTTGCCGTCGCCCATGACGCACACGGGCTCGGCCTCGTCCAGCGCCCAGGCGATCGCGATGAGCGGGTCCTTCTCGGTGGGGAAGCCCTGGCCGCTGCTGAGCTGCTCGACGTCGAGGTACATCAGGCGCGGCGCGCGGCCCAGCGGGAAGCGCGTGAAGAACGCGGGCTCGTCCATGAGCACGCGCTCGACGAACGCGACGTGGTTCTCCGCCATCTCCAGCGCGCGCTCCTCGCGGTTCATGTCGGAGACGCCGCGCACGGTCGGGAAGTCGTACTGGTACCACGTCTGCGCCTTGAGCGACGAGACGGGCCGGACCGTGACCTCCTTGATGGCGGTCGCGTAGGGCATGTCGCGCTTGCGCTTCGCGTAGCAGTACGGCTGGAAGGGCGCCGCGACGCGCTCCATCCCCTTGCCGCTCCAGACGTCCAGGTACTGGCGGTCCTGGCTGATGCTGCGGAACGCCGCGAGCGGGACTTGCACGGCCGCGGGAGGGGGCGCCTCGCGCTAAAGCGTTGCTTCGGAGACCCCTGCGGAACCAAGACGTAGGGCATCGCCCTGGCGGATGCCCGATGCTGTTCGCCGCGCCGCCCTTCGCTCCGCATGCGGGGACGCGGAGGTCGCGGGAATCGCGGTGGCCGAGGCTCCGCGGCCTCCGCGTCTCCGCATGCGGAGCGGGAGGCGCGCCATGACCGCGACCCGCCTGATGGAGTGCGCGCGGTGCAACGTGCTCGTCCACGCCGCGGCCACGGGCAAGTCCATCTGCCCCGAGTGCCGCCGCCCGCTCGCGCCCGGCCTGCGCGACGTAGGGTTCCACGACGACCCGCGCGTCTACGGCGTGCCCGGCGAGCCGTACGTTCCCGAGCCCGATTCCGCGTCCGAGCCCCGGAAGGCGCCCAAGCTGCGCTGCGCCGACGGGCACCGCGTCCGCAGCAGGCCGGAACGCGCCGTGGACGACTGGCTCCACCAGAACGGCATCCTGCACGAGCTGGAGCCGATCCTCAAGGGCATGCGCCCCGACTGGCGCGTCGGCTCCGTCTACATCGAGATGTGGGGTCTCAAGGGCCAGCAGGGGTACGAGACGCGCCGCGCGCAGAAGCTGGCGCTCTACCGCAAGCGGAAGCTCCGGCTCGTCGAGCTCTTTCCCGAGGACGTGGAGGACCTGGAGCCCAAGCTCGGCTTCCTCCGTGGCGTGCGCGCAGGGTTGACGCGCTGGGAATGAGATACACGCCGCGATGCCGGCGATCGAGGAGATTGTGCGCGAGATCGGCGCGATGGAAGGCGTGGCGACCGTTGTGGGTGAAGGTGTAGGCGAGGGCGCCTGGTTCTTCTTCTACGACCCGCGGCGCGACCAGGACCCCACGAAGCGGCAGCCGTTCGCGACGGTCGTCACGCGCGACGACTTCGACGCGGGCGCCTCGGCCCTCGAAGCGCGCGGCGCGTTCCGCGTGAACCTCGGCGTGAAGCCCGAGACGTACCGCGCCCGGTTCGGCCCGCTGCCGGCCTGGAACCGCAGCGGCGGCGCGGTCGAGACGGGGCACGACCACGCGAGGGAGGACGTGCTGCTGCCGCACCCGGTGTACGCGCCCATGGGCTGGGTGTGCGTCGTGAACCCCTCGGACGCGACGTGGCGAGCCTTGCGTCCGCTGCTGGAAGAGGCGTACGAGACGCAGCGCCGGCACGTCACCGCTGGCCGAACCTGATGGCTCGGCCGCGTCTTGCGGCGAAGCCGCTTCAACGGAGCGGGAAGATCAGCGTGACCGCGATGACGATGATCGCGACGCCGAAGGCCATGCCGAGCACGATGCGCGGGTCGATCTTGATCGACGTCTCCTCTTCCGCGTCGAAGTAGCGGATGAGGCCAGCCGCCTGCTGGAAGCCCGCGTTCTTGTTCTGCTTCGCCATCGCGGCGTGGAGCGGGGGCAGTTCCATATAAGCGTTCTCCCGATGGGGGGTCATGGCGGGGCCGGCCATCCGCACCGAGGGGCTGACGCGGGCCTTCCAGTCCGTCCGCGCGGTCGACGGGCTGACGCTGGAGGTCCCGCGCGGCGTCGTCTTCGGCTTCCTGGGGCCCAACGGCTCGGGCAAGACGACGACCATCCGCCTGCTCCTGGGGCTCCTCGCGCCCACGAGCGGCTCGTCGCGCGTGCTTGACCTCGACCCGGTGGGCCAAGGCGCCGAGCTTCGCGCCCGCTGCGGCGCGCTCCTGGAGTTCCCGGGACTCTACGAGCGCATGAGCGCGGAGGACAACCTGGAGTTCGCTGGTCGCCTCGCGCGCCTCGACGCGACGGAGCGCCGCGCCCGCGCCCGCGAGGGTCTGGAGCGCGTCGGGCTCTGGGAGCGGCGCAAGGAGATGGCCGGCACGTGGAGCCGCGGCATGAAGCAGAAGCTCGCCGTGGCGCGCGCGCTTTTGGCGCGTCCCGAGCTCGTCTTCCTCGACGAGCCCACGGCGGGGCTTGACCCGGTCGCGGCCGCGCAGCTGCGCGACGACCTGGACCGGCTGGTCCGCGCGGAGGGGCTCACCGTCTTCCTCACGACGCACAACCTCGCGGAGGCCGAGCACCTCTGCGGCCGGGTCGCCGTGATCCGCGAGGGGAGGCTGCTCGCCGTGGGCACGCCCGCCGAGGTCCGCGCGCGCGGCTCGCACGGCGCGATGCACGTCATGGTCCAGGGGCGCAAGCTCGACGCGGGCCTCGCGCGCGGGCTCGCCGGCGTGCGCGAGGTGAGCGAGCGCCAGGGCGCATTGGACCTCACCGTCGAGGCCGGCTTCGACCCGGCGCCGCTCGTGCGCGCGCTCGTGCTGGCCGGCTGCGACGTGCAGGAAGTCCGCCGCGGCGACGCGACCCTGGAGGAGACGTTCCTGAAGCTCGTGGAGGAGAAGGCATGATCCGCGACGCGCTCTCTGTCGCCTGGAAGGAATGGCGCGAGCTTGTCCGCGCCCGCACGACGCGCATCGGGGCCCTCGTCATCGTCGTGATCTTCGGCGTCGTGCTCCCGCTCAATGGCCGCGTCGAGGAGTCGCGCTCGCCCTTCCAGGCCATCACGTGGGCGGTCATCCCGTTCGCGCTCACCATCCCGATCATCTCCGACGCCATCGCCGGCGAGCGGGAGCGCCACACGCTGGAGACGCTCCTGGCCTCGCGCCTGACCGAGCTGGACATCCTCGCGGGCAAGATCGGCACGTCCGTCGTCTATGCGTTCGGGGGCTCGCTCGTCGTCATGGTCATGCAGATCGCCGTCTGGAGCGGCCGCGCCGGGACGTTCACCGCGCCCCCGGTGGACGTGATGCTCGCGGGGCTCCTGGCGGCGCTGGGCGTCGCGCTGGTGGCCGCGAGCGCGGGCGTGCTCGTCTCGCTGCGCGCCCAGACGGTGCGCCAGGCCCAGCAGATCCTCGGCCTCTCGTTCGCGGCGCTCTACGTCGCGGGGATCGTCCTCTTCCAGCTCGACGCGCTCGCGGACGCGCGCCGCTCGCTGCTCTCGTTCCTGACGCGCGAGGGCCCCACCGAGCTGACGCTCGTCGTCGCGCTGGTCCTCCTTGCGGTCGCCGCCGCGCTCCTCGTCGCCTGCCGCGCCGCGTTCCAGCGCCAGAAGCTCCTCCTGGACTGATGCCCTTGGCCGACCCGCTCCTCGACCTCCTGCCGAAAGCAAGACGCTCGTGGGCCCGCAAGGACCCCGTGCTGCACAAGCTCTCGAAGGAGCACCCGCCCACGTCGCGCAGCGTGGAGAAGGCGCCCCCCTTCGCCGCGCTCGTGGGGAGCATCACGCACCAGCAGGTGAGCCTTGCCGCGGGGCGCACGATCTACCGGCGCGTGGAGGAGGCCACCGGCGTGACGCCCGAGGGCGTGCTGCGCGCGGGACCCGACGGGCTGCGGGCGGCCGGGCTCTCGCGGCCCAAGGTCGCCTACGTGCTCGACCTCGCGCAGAAGGCGAAGGACGGCCACGTGGACTTCGCGCGGCTCGCCGAGGCGCCCGACGCGGAGGTCGTCGAGACGCTCACGCAGGTCAAGGGCATCGGCGTCTGGACCGCCAAGATGTTCCTCATCTTCCACCTGGACCGGCCCGACGTGAGCGCGCCGGAGGACCTCGGCCTCCAGATCGCGGTCGCGCAGGCTTACAAGGTGCCGCGCGCCCGAGCCGCGAAGAAGATGGCCGCGATGGCGCCGCTCTGGTCGCCCTACAACAGCGTGGCCGCGCTCACGCTCTGGCACTGGCGCCATGTGATGAGCGCCCAGAAAGGGGACGCGCTCTCGCACACGTAGATTGTAGATTACCCCCCTCTCTTCCAGCCACGGAGGACACAGAGGAACGAGAAAAATCGCCTCTGTGATCCTCTGTGGCTGGAGGCGGCGCTACGCCTGGAAGGGATTCACGCGCCAGGCGGGTCGCGCACGGGCCTGACGTCGATCACGGCGCCATCGAGGTTGACCGGCGCCCGGAACCCGCCCTCGCGCCACGCGCGCCCGATCTCGCGCAGCAGCGTCAGCGTGGCGAACGGGATCAGGTCGAGGCCGGGCACGAGGTCCACGCCCGCGAAGAGGAGCGAGTAGCTCGTCTGGCCCGTGATGCCCATGAGGAACGCCGCTTCGAGGACGAACGCGATCGCCATCGTGAACGGCCCGCCCAGGATGTCGAGCGGCGAGTCCACGAGATCGAGGAAGAGCGCGACGGGCAGCAGGCCGATCAGGCCCACGGGCACGCGCCCCTGGCGGATCGCGGCGACGCGCGCGACGAGGTCGGCAAGCTGGCCCACGCCGGGGATTTTCGCCACGAGGCCGCGGCGCTTGTCGTTGCGGGAGACGGTGCGTGTCAAGGCGGGCGGCCTTTTCCCGCCACGTGGATAAGGGCGCCGGCAGGCCGGCTGATCGGACGCTAACACAAGTTTCCTCCACCAAAACGATTTGACCGCTGGCTGTTACCTCCCTCGGGGAGATCATGGACTCGGGGGAGACCGTGCAGCAGGATGAGCTTCGGCGCACGCTGGAGGCGCTCTCCAGCCCAACGAGGCTTTGGCTTCTCGCGCGACTCGCGACGCCCGGCTTCGTCACCGGCCTGGCGAACGAGCTGGGCGTCAGCCGCCAAGCCACGCAAAAACACCTGGACGCGCTCACGGGGGCCGGGCTCGTGCAGGGGCGCCTGGCGTGGCGCGGGACCGTGCGCGCCGTGGAGTACGTCGCGAGCCCCGCGGGGATCTTCGCCTTCCGGGAGACGCTCCACGGGCTGACGGGGGAGGCCAACACCCTCGCGTTCCCGCTGACGCCCACCCGCCCTTCCTCGCCTTCGGGCTTCGATGCGCACGGCGTCGGCCCCGGCCTCCTGCTGGTGCACGGCGACGTGCCTGGGCGCTGGTACCCGCTGGAGGGGCGCTCCGAGTGGATCGTCGGGCGCGCGGCCCAGCAGCACGTCTGCCTCGCGTACGATCCCTTCGCGAGCGCGCAGCACGCGCTGCTCCGGCGCGGCCCGGAGGGGTGGCGCATCGCGGACCTGCGCAGCCGGAACGGCACGCGCGTGAACCTCCGTCCCCTGCCGCCGGGCGGCGTGCATCCGCTCCGGCAGGGCGACCTGATCACGGTGGGCCGCAGCCACCTCATCTTCCGGGAGGGATCGTCGTCGCCTCCGCCATCGTGACGTTGAGCGGCGCCGCGAACGCGCTCCTGGGGGCGTTCCTCCTGGCGGTGGCGGGGGTCGTCGCGCGCCGCGGCACGGACCGGCGGACGCGCTGGCCCCTCGCGGCCTACCTGGCGCTCGTGGGCGCGAACTACCTCATGGACGGCCTGCGCATCTCCGTCGTGGACGCCGGCGTTCCGGGATGGTCCCAGGCCCTCGGCCCGTTCGTCGAGGGCCATTACGCACCGCGCATCCCGCTCCTCTTCGACCCGCTCGCGCTGCTCCTCTTCGCCCTCATGACGTGGCGCCCCCGCGTCTCGCCGGGCCTCGTGGCGGCGGCCGCCCTGCCCGCGCTGGCGATCGGCGTCGCGGTCATGCTCGTGCTGCCGGCCCCGACCATCCATGCCCCGCTCTGGGACGCCTTCCTCGCCGAGCTCGTGCTCTACTACGCGTTGGCCTTCGCGCTCCTCGCGCGCACCTACCTCGCCGCCCGCAGCGCGGCCGAGCGCGACCGGCTCGGCACGCTGCTCGTGGGGTTCGGCATCGTGCTCGTGCCGCGCTTCGCGCTCCTGCACCTCGACATCGGGCTGGGCACGTACATTCCCTTCCCGCCGGGATTTCCTTCCCTGGTCACGGTCGACCTGAGCGCGCTCGTCGTCGCGTTCGCGCTCGTCGCGATCCTCCTGCTGCGGCATGCCAGCCCCGAGGCGCGCCCGCACGTGGAGCGCACGACGATCGAGATGGGCTGGATGCTCGTCGTCGTGGCGCTGGCGTGGGCGCTCTTCGACTTCCTGCACGACGCGATCACGCTGACGTTCGGGCTGCTCTACTCGATCCGCTGGTTCGTCTTCGGCGGGTTCCTCGCCTACGGCGGCCGCAGCGAGGGATTCCTGGGCCTGCCGGGCCGCCCCACGGCGAGGCTGCGCGCGCTCTTCACCGCGCTGCTCGCGGCGTCGGTCCTCGTCGAGCTCGTCGCCGTCGCGCAGGCGCTCCCCGGCCTGGCGCCCAGCGTCCGCCTGCTCGACGTCCTGGCGATCGCGGGCTTCGGCCTCCAGGTCTACGCGGTGCTGCGGCTCGCGCGCCCCCGCAACGCCGCCGAGGCGTCCTGGCGACGCGCCCAGATCTACCGCGCGCAGGTCCAGTTGGGCGCCTCGGAGGAGGACCTCGCCACCCTCCAGGAGCGGCTGGGCCTCTCGGCGCGCGAGGCCGGCGAGATCCGGCGCGCCGTGGCGCTGGAGCGCGACCGGGCCGCGCCGGCGCCCCACGGCGCGCTCGATCACGGCGCCATGCTCGCGGAGCGTTACGAGGTGGGCGCGCTCCTGGGCGCTGGGTCGTTCGGCCTGGTCCACGAGGCGCGCGACCGGCTCACCGGCGAGCGCGTCGTGCTCAAGGAGCTCAACCTGCGCTGGCGCGCCGACGCCGAGGCGCTCGGGCGGTTCCGCCGCGAGATCGAGACGGCGCTGCGCGTCGAGCACCCGAACCTCGTCGCCTTCCGCGCGCTGGAGAGCGCGGGCGACGCGAGCGTCCTCGTCCTGGCCCACGTCGAGGGGGAGACGCTCGCGGCGCGCCTCGCGCGCGGTCCGCTGACGCCCGCCGAGTCGGCGCAGGTCGCGCGCGACGTGCTCGCGGGCCTCTCCGTGCTCCACCGCCACGGCATCGTCCACCGCGACGTGAAGCCCGAGAACGTGATGCTCCAGCCCGACGGCCGCGCCGTGCTGCTCGACTTCGGCTGCGCGACGGACCCCGTCTCTTCGGGCGCGACGCAGGCGGCGCTCCAGCCGGGCACGCCCGAGTACATGAGCCCGGAGCAGGCGCGCGGCGAGGCCGTCTCGCCCGCGAGCGATCTCTACGCCGTGGGCGTGGTGCTCTGGGAGGCGCTCAGCGGCGCCCGCCCGCCGGGCCGCGCTCCTTCCTCCCCGTGGCGCGTCACCCTGCTGCGCGCCCTCGACCCGGACCCCGCCCTGCGTTGGCCCGACGCCGAAGCGTTCCGCGCGGCGCTGCCCGTGGCGTGAGCCCTCCCTGACGCGTCCCGCAGAGGGCCGGATGGCTCAATGTCCGCTGTCCGAATCCTTATGCCCCTCAGCCGACGAAGGGGAAGGTTGGTGGTCCGCGTGGAGCCCAGCGATCGTGTTCGTCAATTCATCTCGCAGACCATGAGCCCCGAGTCCGTCCGCATCGCCGAAGCGCTGCTTTCGCGCAAGGAGGCGACCGACAGCGAGCTTGCCGAGGAGCTTGGCGAGAAGCCTTCCCACATCCGCAAGGTGCTCTACGACCTCTACGAGGCGCGCATCGCGGAGTACCACAAGGAGAAGGACAAGGAGACCGGCTGGCTCACCTTCTACTGGCAGATCAATCCCCAGCACGCCAGCGCGCACATCCTCGACAAGGCGCGCAAGGACCTCCAGCAGCTCACCAAGGCGCTGGAGTACGAGGAGACCCACGAGTTCTTCGTCTGTCCCCAGGGCGCCGAGCGCTTCGACTTCGCCCGCGCCACCGAGTCGGACTTCCACTGCCCCGAGCACGGCGCGATCCTCCAGCAGCACGACAACCGCCGCGAGCTCGACCAGCTCCGCGAGCGCGTGGAAGCGCTCCGGCGCGAATCGACCGCGAGCTAGCGCCTGAGTCTCAGTCCGTCTTTTTCGAGGCCGCGTAGACGCCCAGCGCCAGCGCGGCCACCAGCGCGCCCAGCCCCACGAGCTGCTGGAAGCGCGCCTCCAACGGATTCCCGTCGGCGTCCGGCGCGCCCGCCCACGCGTCGAGCACCGGCGCGAGCATGAGACGCACCGCGGCGAGGATCAGGACCGCGCACCCCAGGATGGCGAGCACGCGCCACGCGTCCAGCTTCATCGGACGGGCTTCGGCGCGCGCCACGGAAAAGACGCTCGGTTTCGGGATGAAAGGGATTCCTCTCCAGGGGCGGAACAGGACAGGATGCCTGCGGCGCTTGCGCGTCGCGGGGCGGTGGTGGGATTTCCCTGGAGAGGGGGGAAGCGTCGAAACGCTCGCGGCAGACCCACGAGGTCGGCACCGGCCAGGGAGCCCCGAAGGGCCCGTCGCGAACCAGTCTCCAACGCGCTTCGTTCTTCCTTGAGACGAAGGACGCTGGGCGCACTATATCAAGTTGCGGAACTCGCGACGGGCAGGCGCGATTGCGAAGGCTTATCCGACATTTTCCTCGGGGGCGGCGTGGCCTCCCATGCATGGCGAGCCAGGTCGGGCCTTCCCGCACGAGGTCCATGCCGCGCCGGCGCGATGGGCCGCCACCACGCCATCACGCCGGCCGGGAAATCCACGGGTTGGCGTGTTGGCGTCATGGCGTGTTGGCGGCAGGGCGAAGCCCGATCTCTTGGGTTCTACCTCCACGTCGTCGCCGCGCTCGTGTACGCGACGCCGCCCACGGTGGCGGTGAACGTCACCTGCGCGCCGCTCGCGACGTGCGTGCTGAGGGCCCACGTGCCCCACGAGGTGGCGCGCAGCGCGATGGGCGCTCCGCCGTCGATGGTCGCGCTCACCGCGCTGGGCGAGCCGCTGACCTTGACCTCGACCCACCAGGTGTTGACGTTGGGGCTCACGGCGAACGTGGGCGCGTTGGCGGTCGGGATCGGAGCCGGAGCTGGAGCCGGCGCGGGTGGGGCGGCGCCGAGCCACGCGTAGGTCGGGCTCGCGACGGCCGCGCCGTTGACGATGGCGGTGAAGCTCACCTGGCTTCCGGCGGGCGCGTGGACGCTCGCGGCCCACGTGCCCCAGCTCTCGTGCGTGAGCGGGACGGGCGCGCCGCCGTTCACGATCGCGTTGACCGCGCTCGGGCCGCCCGAAACGCTCACCTCGATCCACCATGCGTTCACGTTCGGGGAGAGCGTGAACGTCGTTGGCGAGGGCGAGGGAAGAGGCGACGGCGCGGGGGCGGGCGGGGGCGTCGTCGTCCCGCCGCTCGCGGGCCACGTGTAGTCGTTGAGCACCGCGGGCTTGTAGACCGCGACGTACTTGTCGTAGAGGCAGAGGTAGTCGCAGTTGTTCGGGTCGTACTTCTGGTACTCGCCCTTGTTCCAGTGGAATGCCACGGCGCGGAGCACCTGCTCCGTCGTGAAGCTGGGGTACGTCTTCTGGATCACGAGGAAATCGGGCAGGACCTCCTCGGTGACGAAGCGGTCCAGGTTCTGCTGCGGGTCGAAGGGGTTGGAGAGCGGCGTGACGGGGCGAGGCGGCGCGATGCTGCCGTAGATGCCCTTGCCGAGCATCGTGGGCGCGCTGCCCGAGTTGCCCGGGTACGTCATGCCCTCGTGCGTCCAGCCCGTGAGCTGCGTCAGGCCGCAGCCGTGGGGCAGGTGGTCGCTCGTGGGCCAGAAGGAGGAGAGGGGCTTGTTCCAACCTCCCGCGCCGTCGTTGTAGTTGCAGAACGTGGCGCTGAACGTGGACTCCCGGTGCTCCACCGAGTAGAGGAACCATCGCAACGTCTTGGCGTCGAGGCCGGGGACGGCGTTGGCGTAGGCCTGCGCGGTGGTGAGGGTCGCGGTCTGGACCGCGGCGTTGGTCAGTTGAGGCGGCTGGTACGTCGTCGCGGCCTGGGCGCTGGGCGTCACGAGGACGGCCAGGCAAGAAGCGAGCAGCAGGCTGCCCGCCACCCAAGCGAAGGACGACTGTTGGCGCGTCTTGAGGCGTGCCATGGGGTCCGCTCGACTCCAAGCGCTTGGTCAAGCAGGCATCCGCCAGTCCGCCTGTCCGCCAAGTCCGCGCAAGCGACGAAGCGCGCCCGCACGGAGACGGGATCGCCCCCAACATGCCAGCGATCGAAGCCTTGCGCCGCGGCGCCCTCCCGCCCGCGGAGAGCTCCCATGGCCAAGTGCCCCGTCGATTCTGCGTCCACCGCGTTCGTCCCGCCCGAGGCCGTCTTCGACAAGCGCGCGGGAAACAAGATCGTCGTGACGAAGGACGGACCCTACGTCGTGACGGGCGAGGTCCCCCTGCGCGTGCAGACCATCACGCCCAACGCAGAGGGCTTCTCGTGGGACTGGGTGAAGGGCCGGGCCTTCGACGTGGGGAGCAGGTACGCGCTCTGCCGCTGCGGGCTCTCGGGCGCCAAGCCCTTCTGCGACGGCAGCCACACGAAGGCGCGCTTCGACGGCACGGAGCGCGCGACGCGCCGGCCCTACGCGCGGCAGGCCGAGACGATCCGCGGGCCGCAGTTGGACCTGGAAGACGCCGAGTCGCTCTGCGCCTTCGCCCGGTTCTGCGACCCGGCCGGCAAGATCTGGCGCCTCGCCGCCGAGGGCACGACGCCGGAGGCGCGCGCGTTGGCGATCCGCGAGGCGAACCACTGCCCCGCGGGCCGGCTCGTCGTGCTCGACAAGGCGACGCACAAGCCCTTCGAGGAACCGCGCCCCCAGGAGATCGGCGTCGTCGAGGACCCCGCGCTGGGCGTGAGCGGCCCGCTCTGGGTGCAGGGCGGCATCCCCATCGAGAGCGCGGACGGCAAGCGCTACGAGGTGCGCAACCGCGTCACGCTGTGCCGCTGCGGCGCCTCGGCCAACATGCCCTTCTGCAACGGGAGCCACGCGACGGTCCAGTTTCAGGATGGGATCGGCTAAGAGGGGGGTTCGGGGGGCGAAGCCCCCCGACATAGAATCAGGACGATATCACATTCATGTGGCCAGGGCGAGACGTCAGGGGGCTGCGCCCCCTGAAACCCCCCTCTTGTCGCCGCGCTGCGGCGCGGCGAAGCGACGAGAAAATCTCCCAGACGCGGAAGGTTCTGAAACTGGCTCTAGCTCTCGGGCTCCGCGACTCCGAACCTCTTCTGGAAGAAGAAGCGGAGGTTCTTCCATCCGTCCTTCCACGAGGCGAGCTTGACCTCGCCGACGCGGACGCGGTACTCGATGGGGATCTCGCGGCTGCGCAGGTCCTGCTTCGTGAAGGCCTCGAGCTTGATCTCCTCGCTGAAGGGCATGCCGTCGCTGGTGAGCTTCAGCCGGGGCAGGATGCCGCGCTTGAAGATCCACATGCCGCTCTGCGAGTCCTTGATGCTGGCGAGGAAGAGCACGCGCCCGGTGGTCGAGAGGACCCAGTTGCCGAACTTGTGCTTCGCGCTCATGGCGCCGGGCTGGAGCTTGCCGAAGCGGTTCCCGGTGAGGAAGTCGAGCCTCTCGCGCTCGAA
>JAXDQU010000029.1:0-3843 GCA_034667685.1 Thermoplasmata archaeon
CCCTTGTTCCCGTCTTCCCCAGTTCGCTTCTTCCCTTCGTCAGCCGAACATCGCCTCGCGCACGCGCTCCAGCCCGGCAAGGTCGTGGACGCTGCCGCGCATGGCGGGGACGATGCGCACCGGCACGGCGACCTCGGCGCGGAGCTTCTCGGCGTAGCGCGCCTGGTCGCGGGCGAGGCCGTCGTAGAAGCGCGCGGCCTTCACGGCGTCGTCGAGGAAACGCTCCGCCGCGTCGGGCTCCACGTGCGCGGCCGCGGCGAGGCGCTTGATGGAGCCGGCGCGGTAGGCCGGGTCCTCGAGCTTCTGCGTCACGTCCATGCCGGGCAGGCGCGGGTGATAGCGATTCACGATCGCGCTGTCGACGTGCAGGCCGAGGCGCTGCGTGACCTCGCGGTAGAGGGCCGCCGCACGCGGCACGGACTCCTCCTCCGCGGTCGAGACGAGGTGGAGCGAGGTGCGCGAGCCGTCGTTGAGGATCGCGTCCATCGTCCGCACGCGCGTCTCCATGTCGCGGAACATCTGGTCGAACGTGACCATGAACTCGGCCATCTCCTCGACGTACGCGTTGTCCGTCCAGCGCGTGAGCGCATGCATCATCGCGCCGCCTCCGAGGCGCAGGAAGCGCGTCGGGCGGAAGAGGTACTTCACCGCGCCGCTATCAAAAACCCGGATGAGCTTGCGGTTGACGCGGAGGAACTCGACCGCGTGCGCGCTGGGCGGCGTGTCCACGACGATGAGGTCGTACTGGCCGTCCACGAGAAGGTCGTGCAGCGCGCCCATCGCGACGAACTCCTCGCTGCCGGCGAAGGCGTCGGAGAGCTGCTCGTAGAACCGGCTCTCCAGGATGCGGTGGAGCGTGCGCGCGTCCTGCGCGTAGCGGCGCACCATCTCGTCGAGCGCGGCCTTCGTGTCGAGCATGAGCGCGTCGAGGTTCGGCCGCACGTGCGCGATCTCGCGGCCCAGCTTGACGCCAAGGCTGTCCGCGAGCCGGCGCGCGGGATCGACGGTGAGGACGAGCGTCTTGCGCGTGCGGCTCGCGTGGAGCGCGCTGGCGGCGGCGATCGTGGTCTTGCCCACGCCGCCCGTCCCCAGGAACACGACGAGCTTCTTCGTCGCGAGCGCCTCTTCAAGCGTCACGCGTTCGCCTCCGGCGGAGCGTGCATCGCCTCGGCGACGCGCAGGAGGCGCCGCGACGACTCGGGGATGTAGGGCACGACGCTGAGCTTCACGGGCAGCGCGCGCAGCTCCGCGAGGTAGCCTTGCGCCTCGGCGCGCTGCGTGGCGACGAGGTTGAGCGCCGCGAGCCACGGCTCGACCTCGATCGCGGTGCGGCCTTCGATGGCGCGCTCGAACGCGGCGCGGGCGCGCTCGTCGCGCGTGAGCGCGTGCAGGACGCGCCGGCTCCCCTCGTCGGCGAAGACGCGCGGCCACCACTTGTTGACGGCGACGTTGTCGAGCGGGAAGCCCTGCGCGCGCAGGCGCATGGCGAGCTCCAGCGTCTCGCGCACCGGCATCTCCTCGGGGAGCGTGACGATGACGACGTCGGTCACCGCGGCGTCGTGCAGCATGTCGCGAAGCTCCAGGGCGCGCGCTTTGAGCGGCCCGGCGAGGATGCGCGCGGACTTCTCAGGCGCCTCAAGCACGTGGATGCCGTGGCCCGTCGCGGGCGGGTCGAGCACGATGCGGTCGAATCCTTCCTCGCGCTTGCGGGCGAGCGTGTGCAGGATCGCCAGCTCGCGGATGCCGGGCACGATGTCCACGAGGCTCTCGTAGCCGGGGTGCCGCACCACGTACTCGCCGATCGTGCCCAGGCGCGTCACGCGGCGTACGAGGTCGTCGACGAGCTTGCGCGCGTCGAGGTTGAGCAGCTCGAGGCGCCCGGCGGTGTCGACGCCCGCGGCCTCGTGGTGGATGCGCGAGGCGGGGTTGTCCTGGTCGACGATGGAGACGAGAAGGACGCGCTCGCCCGCCGTGGCGCGGTCGACGGCGAAGGCGCTCGCGAGCGTGGTGCGCCCGACGCCGCCCTTGCCCAGGAAGATCGAGAGCCGCGCGCTCGCCACGCCTGCGCCAGCCGGCCGCGCCGGCAAGAACGTGTCGTCCCTCAGAGCGTCGGCTTGAAGACCATGACGAAGACCGCGAGGACGAGCAGCAGCGCGCTCAGGCCGATGCCGACGCGCCACCGGGCCCAATGCGGCGCCTCGGGCTCGCCCTTGGCGATCTTGCGCTCCGCGATACCCACGAGCGTCGACATGAGCACGGTGACCGCGATCCAGATCGTGAGCCCCACGATCGTCCAGCGCGCCGTGCGGAAGGAGTAGGGGCTCGTGACCCACGAGAACCCGCTCGCCATCGTGAGGCCCGTGAGGAGCAGCAGCACCGCCGCAGGGACGACGAGCCGCTGGCCGATCGACTCCAGCACGCGCGCCGTCGCCGCGCCAGGCATCCCCTCGCGCCGGGTGAACGCGCGGATCATGGGAAGCGCCGCGACACCGCCGACCACCGCCGCGGCGGAGAGCACGTGCAGCCACTTGACGGTCAGGAAGACGTCGAGGCTCACGGGATCACGTCAGAAGATGTCGGTGTCCGGCGGGCACGAGCCGGGGGCGGGCGGCTGGACCTCGTCGCCGCGCTGCAGACCGGTGATGTTGTTCGACTCCTCGTAGATCCAGATGCTGAACGTGCAGGAGCCGTCGCCGATGACGGGCTGGCAGAGGTCGTTCACGAAGTAGAACGTGCCCGCCGCCGTGTCGTACTGGGTCGCATTGGGGTCCGTGTTCGAGCAGGTGTCCGCGAGTGCGGGCGAAGGGATCAGCACGAGCGCCGCGACGAGGATCAGGAAGAACGCCTTCACGTTGCAAGCCTCCAAGGGCGCCAGGACCTCGCGGAGCATAAGCCCAAGGTCGCTACAGGTCGCCCTCCCGCCACCAGCCCAGCTCCAGGGCCGCGAAGACCTGCTTGATATCAGCCGGCAGCGCGGCCGCGTCCTTCTCCAGCGCGAAGTAACCCTGGCAGCCGGCCGTGCCGCGGATCGCGTCGAGGACCGTCGCGGGGTCGACGCCGCGCTCCAGCGCGTAGGCCGGGACGACGTGCCCGACGTTGAGCTTGCCCTTGCGCACGAGGTCCGAGACGCGCGGCGCGTAGTGCGGGCCGCCCAGCGCCACGAGGACGGGCGCGTCGTCGCCGGGTCCGGGCGTCCGCGAGGCGAGGATCGCGCGGGCCACGCGCAGGCCCAGGTCCGCGTCCGCCCACGCCGCCTCGTCCGTGCCGATCTCGACGAACGCCGCGGGCGTCTCGACGTGCGGGCCGTGGTGCGTGGCCTCCAGCGTTGCCTCGTGGCGGATGCCCTTCGTCTCCGCATGGAGCCGGCGCAGGATGCGGCCCATCGCCGGGGGCGCGGCGGGCGAGACCGCGCGGGGCTTGCCGCCCAGCGCCGCGTCGCCCCAGTTGCCGATGGGGTGGACGGTGAGCGCGGGCTTGCCGCTCTCGGCGCGGTGGCGGCTCGCGAAGAGAAGCGTGTCGTGCGGGAACCCGGCGGCGCGGAGCTGCGCGTCGATGCCGTCGCAGTGGAGGTGCAGGGTCTCCGTCTCGGCCATCAGGAAGTCGCCGTGCCGGCGCACCGGCGCGTCCTGGAAGCGGCCGACCTCCTCCCACGCGGCGGTCGCGAGCAGCGCGTCGCGGATCGTGAGCGAGGCGGCGTCAGCGCGCGAGACGAGGACCAACGTGGGCAACGCGGGGCGATCCGAGGCCCCACCCTTAGCCTTGATTCTTCGTTGGGCCCGACGTCAACACGAAGGCACGAAGACGCGAAGGCCTCCAAGGACATTCGCGTCTTCGTGCCTTCGT
>JAXDQU010000030.1:0-8903 GCA_034667685.1 Thermoplasmata archaeon
GCGCGCGCACGCGCGCACGCGTATACGTGCGTGGCGCGCGCGTGCGCGCGTGCGCGCGCGCCTTGGTCCGGGCACCACCCTCCTTGTCAGATCCTTTTCGAACCTGTAAGATGTCCGGAGCCAACAACGATGAAGTAGGGGCGCCCACACTGGGGCCCAAGCCCATGTCCAAGGTCCTGGTCATCTCGGAGAAGGACATCGCCGCGAAGAAGATCGCGCAGCACCTCAGCGGCGGCGATGCCGACGCGAGCAAGGTCGGCGGCGTCAACGTCTACGACTGGACCGAGGGCAAGGGCAAGGCCAAGAAGGAATGGACGGTGATCGGCCTGCGCGGCCACATCGTCTCGCTCGATTACCCGAAGGAGCACCAGCGCTGGAGCCTGGCGAAGCTCCCCGAGCTGGTCTGGGCCGAGCCCGCGAAGAAGGTCGACAAGGACGCGAAGGCCATCGGCGACGCCATCAAGAAGATGGGCAAGGGCGCGGACCTCGTCATCCTCGCGACCGACTACGACCGCGAAGGCGAGCTGATCGGCGTCGAGGCGCTTGATATCATCAAGGAGGTCAACGCCGAGGTCGAGGTGAAGCGCGCCCGCTTCTCCGCCTTGACGAAGGAGGACGTCACGCGCGCGTTCGCCAACCTCGCCGCCGTCGACCACAACCTCGCGGACAGCGCCGCCGCGCGCCAGTACGTGGACCTCGCGTGGGGCGCCGCGCTCACGCGCTTCCTTTCGATATCAGCCGGCCAGCGCGGGCAGGACTTCCTCAGCGTGGGCCGCGTGCAGAGCCCGACGCTCGCGCTCATCGTCGACCGCGAGAAGGAGATCCGCGCCTTCGTCCCGACGCCCTACTGGGAGGTGCGCGCCACCGTCCACAAGGACGGGACGTTCGACGTCAACCACGACGAGGGGCGCTTCTGGGACGAGCCCAAGGCCAAGGCCGCGCACGCCAAGGCCGCCGCCGCGAAGACGGGCCGCGTGCTGAAGGTCGAAACCTCGAAGCGCACGCTCCAGGCGCCCACGCCGTTCGACACGACCACGTACCAGCGCGCGGCCGCGGCGCTCGGCTACTCCATCAAGCGCGCCGACAGCATCGCCGAGTCGCTCTACACCGCGGGGTACGTCTCGTACCCGCGCACGGCGAACACGGTCTACCCGCAGTCGCTCAACCTCAAGGAGATCGTCGACAACCTCGCCGTCAAGGGCGGGCCGTTCGAGAAGGACGCGCAATCCGTCGCCTCGCGCTGGCCGGTCACGCCGACGCGCGGCAAGAAGGAGAGCACGGACCACCCGCCCATCCACCCCACGGGCGTCGTGCCCAAGCCCACGGACGTCAGCGGCCCCGAGTGGCGCGTCTACGAGCTGATCGTGCGCCGCTTCCTCGCGACGCTCTCCGACCCCGCGCAGGTGGAGCGCCTCAAGGTCAGCCTCGACGTGGGCGGCGAGCCGTTCAGCGCCAACGGCCAGACGCTCCTCGTGCCCGGCTTCCTCGCCGTCTACCCCTACAGCAGCCGCGAGGACGTCATCCTTCCCGCGCTCCGGGAAAACGATATCGTGCAGGTCCGCTCCGCCGACCTCGACGCGAAGCAGACCCAGCCGCCCAGCCGCCTCACGCAGAGCCGCCTCGTGCAGGAGATGGAGAACCTCAACCTCGGCACGAAGGCCACGCGCGGCGACATCATCCAGCGCCTGTACGACCGCGACTTCGTGCGTGGCAAGACGCCCGAGCCCACCGAGACGGGCTTCGCGATGATCGACACGCTGGAGCACTACGCGCCGATCATCTCCAAGCCCGACATGACCGCGACGCTGGAGCAGGAGATGGACAAGATCGCCGAGGGCGAGCTGCCCATGGTCGCCGTCGTCGAGGACTCGCGCAAGCTCCTCGAGAAGGTCGTCAAGACGCTCGACGAGAACCGCGAGGCGATCGGCGGCGGCATCCGGCGCGCGCTCGACGCCAAGAACACGCTGGGCCTCTGCCACAAGGACGGCAAGGCGCTCATCATCCGCCGCAGCAAGGCCGGGAAGCGCTTCGTGGGATGCAGCGGCTGGCCCAACTGCGACGTGACGTATCCGCTTCCGCAGTACGGCAAGATCGTCCCCGACAAGACGACGTGCCCCGTGTGCAGCGCCCCCGTCATCCAGGTCGTCAACCAGGGCAGCAAGCGCGGCCCGTGGGTCACGTGCCTGACGATGGGCTGCAAGGGCGTCGAGGAGCGCGAGGCGAAGATGCGCGACGAGCGCCGCGCCCAGCGCGAGGCCGAGGCCGCGCTCAAGGAGTCCGACGTCGAGGGCGAGGTCCCCGCGGGCGGCGCGTCCGACGAGGACATGGGCGTCGAAGAGGGCGCCTGAGGTCCGCTCCGGCTCTCGCTCCATCGCCAGCCACAGAGGACACAGAGGTCACAGAGGCGACTTTTCTCGTTCCTCTGTGGCTGGCAATGGAGCGAGAGCCCGGGGTCACGGGAGCGCGAGCAGGACGAGCGAGAGAAGCGCCAGCGCCGCGCACGTCAGCATCCAGAGCAGGCCGCCGCCGAGCACGTCCTTCGAGGGCGGGATGAGCGCGAGCAGGGGCGAGAGCACGCCGAGCCCGGCGATGGCACGCACGCTCCCGCGCCGCCTTCCTTCGAGCGCGGCGCCCGCGGCCCACGCGAGTCCCATCGCCAGCAGGCCCAGGTAGAGCGCGTAGAGCCGCGCCACGAGGTCCAGCGTGGGATCGACCAGCGCGTAGACGGCGGGCAGGTTCACCGCGGACGCGCCCACGAGGAGCGCGAAGGGGACCCACCGGCTCGCCACGAGGATGCGACGTCGAGCCCTCGCTTAACCCATTCCAGGTCCTTCGGCGTGGAACGTCGTCGCGTCGTAGGGGATCGCGAGGCCCTCGTCGAGCTTCCAGCACGCGACGCGCGCGGAGCTTCCGCTGGCGCGGATCTCGCAGAGCCGCTCGCCCTCGGCGTCGGCCCGCAGCATGAGGAAGCGCGTCGTCTCGCCCGGCGGCCCGCCGCACAGGCACGAGAAGGGACGGTGCGCGAGGATGCTGGCGGCCATCGCGGCCTCGCCCTCCCAGTCCTCGCCGACGTGATGCAGCGTCAGGCCGTCCTCCTGCGGCGTGGAGCAGGTCTGGCAGCGGCGCCAGAGCGCGGCGCGCGTCGCGTCCCGGATGCCCTGGTAGCGGCGCGCCCAGGCGACGACGGCCGCGCGCTCGCTTTCCGGCACGACGCGCATCTCCTCGATCGGCGTCGGGCGGGCCGCGACCGAGACGTCCTGGACGACGTGGTCCAGCAGCGCGGCGAGGCCGTCGTAGCCCGCGCTCGCCGCGGTGCGTAGCAGCTCGATGACGGGGATCAGGTGCACGATCGCGCGGGAGCCGTCGACCACCTGGAGCAGCGGCTCGCGCGGGCCTTCGGCGATCCAGATGGCGTCCGTCCGCGCGCGCAGCCACTCGCCCAGGTAGGCGGCCGCCTCCAGCACGGGCGACTCGTCGCTCGCCTGCCCGCGCGGCACGCGCTGACGCACGAGCTCCACGGCGTCCCCTGCGGTCGGGATCGCGGCGGGCTCCGGCACGCCCATCTCCTCGCCGAAAAGCCGGCCGAACACGGCCATCCGTCCCGTGACGTCGGCCGTGGGGACCCCGCCCGCTGCGCTCATGCCCTCGATTCGGCCGGGCGCGGGCTAAGACCCCTCTGGCCGCGAACTCGTTCTACGCCTTCGGCTGCGCGGCGCTGCTGGCCTTCGCCGCGAGCCCCTTGTAGTCGAAGTCGATCTTCAGGAGGTCCGCCTTGAGGGTCGAGACGTCCATGCGGCTCGCGATGATCTTGCGCAGGAAGGGGAGCGGCTTCGCGTCGCCCACCATGACCATGCCGATGAGCCGGTTGTCCTTGAAGATCGCGCGGCGGTAGACGCCCTCCGCGACGACGCCTTCGAGGATCTCGTCGCCCAGGATGTTGCCCACGCTCATGACGGGCTTCTCGAAGTGGTCGATGCTGTAGAAGTCCACGTGCTCGAAGGGCGTCTGCTTCCCGAGCATGTTCATCGCCGCGACCTCGCCCTGCTTCTTGGCGGAGGCCCAGCTTCCGTTGATGTTGACGCGATCGAGGATCACGTCGTAGTACTGGGCGCAGTCGCCAGCGGTGTAGACGTTGGGGATCGAGGTCTGGAGGAACTCGTTGCAGAGGATGCCTTCGCCCGTCTTCACGTTGGAGGGGGCGACGGGCCGCAGGCTCATGTTGAGGCCGATGGCCGCGCCGACCGCCTGCACGGGATAGCTGGACTTGTCGGTGACGACGGTCTTGACGTGGTTGCGGTCGTCCACCTCGAAGTGCGAGGGCGTCTCGCCGAAGACGCACTCGACGCCGATCTCCTGGAGGTAGCCCTCGACGATGGCGCTGCCCTCCTTGTTGAGGCCCTCGCGCCACCACCGGTTGCCGCGCATGACGTACTTCGTCTCGCAGCCGTTCTTCGCGAAGATGACGGCCAGGTCGATGCCCAGGAGGCCCGCGCCGATGGCGACGGCCTTCTTGGAGGACTGCGCGGCGGCCCGGATCTTCCGCGCGTCGGCGAAGGTCCAGAACGTGTGCACGCCGTCCGCCTGCCCGTTGGGCACGGGGTAGGGGCGCGGCAGGCCGCCCGTGGCGAGGAGGAGCGAGTCGTACTCGAAGCGCTGCCCGTCCTCGCAGATGACGGTGCTGTTCTTGTCGTCCACGAGCGTCACGGTCGTGAACATGTGGTAGTCGATGCCGCGCTCCTCGTACCACTTGGTGTCGTGGATGCGGCACTTCTCCTCGGGCTTGTCGCCCTTGGCGAAGTCCTTGATCTGCACGCGGTTGTAGAGCGGCTCGCCCTCGTTCGTGATCTGGACGATGGACGCCTCCTTGTCGTTGGCGCGCAGCGTCTCCACCGCCGTCGCGCCCGCGATGCCGTCGCCGATGACCACGAATCTGCGGGCCACGAGAATCACGCGGCGACCCGCCCCTTTGCTCAAAAGTCTTTGTATCAGGCATCACACGTGGTCGTAATCGAAGCGCGCAGCGTCGTGGGGCCCGCCGCGTCCGTTGCCTCGGTGGCGTACGTCGCGGTGTCGCAGACGTAGCACGCCTCGCCGCCGGCCGTCCACGCCAGCACGAGCGGGACGCGGTGGCAGATCCAGGTCTGCGAGGTCACGCTCATCGGGCCGCCGGTGAGCGCCACGGCGAGGTTCCCGCCGGTCGCGTCCGCGGTCGCGCTCGCGTGGGCGCCGAAGCTCGCGCGCCCCAGCGTGAACGTGCAGCCGGAGGGGCAGTCGAGCACGAGGTCGGTGCCCGCGACGGAGCCCGTGCCGCCCCGCACGCTCAGCGGCGCGCCCGGATCGAGCGCGAGGGGGACGCGCGCGCTGCCGGTGAGCGAGCCGGTGACCAGGCCATGCACGTCGTCCGCCTCGGTGGGCAGGAACGTGCCCACGACGACGAGCGCGAGCACGACGAGCGGCACGAGGGCGAGCCGCGCGTGGCGCCTGCGCAGCGAGGCCCACAGGGAGAGGAGCACCGCGCCGGCCAGGAGCACCGTGGCGACCTGGAACGGCACGAGGCTCCCGGGCTTGCTGGCCAGGACCACCGGAAGCACAGGAACGGCAGCCGGGGGTCGACCCATAGGGCTTGCCTTCATGTCCTGGCAGGCGCTGAGCCCCATTGGCCATGGACGAGCAGTACCTGGACCTGCTGCGGCGCATCCTGGAGACGGGCGTCGAGAAGGCGGACCGCACCGGCACCGGCACGAGGAGCGTCTTCGGCCACCAGATGCGCTTCGACCTCGCGCGGGGCTTCCCGCTCCTGACGACGAAGAAGGTCCACACCAAGTCGATCGTCCACGAGCTGCTCTGGTTCATCCACGGCGACACCAACGTGAAGTCGCTCCAGCAGCACGGCGTCTCCATCTGGGACGAGTGGGCGCGCGAGGACGGCGACCTCGGCCCCATCTACGGACGGCAGTGGCGCGCGTGGCGCACCGCGGACGGGCGCGTCGTCGACCAGCTCGCCAACGTCGTCGCGGAGATCAAGCGCAACCCGGACTCGCGCCGTCTCATCGTCAGCGCGTGGAACGTGGGCGACATCCCCGAGATGGCGCTCCCGCCCTGCCACGTGCTCTTCCAGTTCTACGTCGCGCAGGGCAAGCTCTCCTGCCAGCTCTACCAGCGCAGCGCCGACGTCTTCCTGGGCGTGCCGTTCAACATCGCGAGCTACGCGCTCCTCACGCACATGGTCGCGCAGGTCACGGGCCTCCAGGCCGGCGAGTTCGTCCACACGCTGGGCGACGCGCACCTCTACAGCAACCACGTGGAGCAGGCCAGGCTCCAGCTCACGCGCGCGCCGCGCCCGCCCCCGCGCCTGGAGCTGAACCCCGCCGTCCGCGAGCTCGACGCGTTCCGCTACGAGGACGTGAAGATCGTCGGCTACGACCCGCACCCGGCCATCGCGGCGCCCATCGCGGTGTGACATGATCCAGGACGTCGAGGTCCGCCAGGCGCCGACGCGCATCCTGGCCGCCGTGCCGCGCCGCGTGAGGCCCGGCGAGGTGGCGGCCGCGTGGCGCCCCGCGCTCGACCAGGTGTGGGCGTTCCTGCGCGCGAGCCCCGGCCTGGGCCCGCACGGGCAGAACGTCTTCCTCTATCGCCAGGGCGCGGGCCGCGACGCGCTCCTGGAGGCCGCGTTCGGCGTCGAGGTGCCGCGCGCGTTCGAGCCTTCGGGTGAGGTGCGCCCCGTCACGACGCCCGCGGGCCGCGTCGTGAGCGCGCTCCACGTGGGTCCCTACGACGCGCTGCGTGAGGCGCACGACGCCGTCCACGCCTACGCGGCGAGCCACGGCCTCCGCTTCGCGGGCGTCTCGTGGGAAGTCTATGGCCATCCGACGCCCGACCCCGCCAAGACCGAGACGCGCGTCGAGTACCTCCTCGCCCCGCGCGTCCACCTGATCGCCGCCGTCGCCAAGAACGGCGTCATCGGCCAGGGCGGCAAGATGCCCTGGCACCTCTCCGACGACCTGAAGCGATTCAAGGCGCTCACGATGGGCCACCCGATCGTGCTGGGGCGCAAGACGTGGGACTCGCTGGGCCGCCCCCTGCCGGGCCGCACGAACATCGTCGTCTCGCGAAGCGCGAGCGGCCTCGCGGGCGCCACCGTGGTCCGCTCGCTCGACGAGGCGCTGGCGACGTGCGCGGGCGCGTCCGACGTGTTCGTCATCGGCGGCGGCGAGATCTACCGCGAGGCGCTCCCGCGCGCCGACGTGCTCGACCTCACGCGGATCGACCGCGAGTACGAGGGCGACACGCGCTTCCCCGACTGGGACCGGAGCGCGTGGCGCGAGACGGCGCGCGAGGAGCGCGAGGGGTACGCCTTCGTGACCTACGAGCGCGGCCGCCAGGCATAGCGCGCCATGTCGACGCGCCCCTCGGCGTCCACCTTCACGCCTTCGGCGCGCAGCCGGTCGTATTGCTCGCGGCGCCAGTCCGGGTTCACGATGCGGATCGCGCCGTCCTGCCCCAGCACGCGCCACCAGGGGATGCCGTGCGCGAGCTGCAACGCGCGCCCCACGAAGCGCGCGGTGCGCGGGTAGCCCGCGATGGTCGCGACCATCTTGTACGACGCGACGCGCCCCTTCGGGATGCGCTTCACGACGCGGGCGACGGCCTCGTGGTACTTCTCTCCCGTCTTCGGGGGCACGTGCGGCGCAGAAGACCACGGATGGATCAGGGTTCCTTCCGCACGAAGGCCGATGGCCGAAGCCTCCGAAGGCTTGGTCATGTTGGCCTGCGCCGCCTCCGGCGGGGAAAAGTGGAATCTCCGAATCTCGGAATCCAGCGTCTTGGCCGAGATTCCGCGATTCGGAGATTCCGTCCTTTCCGCGCGGAGCGCGCCCGCGACAGAAGCGGGCTTCGGAGGCTTCGGCCATCGGCCTTCGTGTGAGCCCGCGCCGAACGTTCATGCGCCCGCCGTGGGTTCGCGGCGCGATGGCCCGCATCAGCACCGGCACGGGCGACGACGGCACGACCGCGACGGTCGGCGGGAAGCGCGTCCCGAAGACCAGCGCGCGCATCGCGGCCAACGGCGCGGTGGACGAGACGAACGACGCGCTGGGGCTGGCCGCTTCGCACGCGACGCGCCCCGAGCTGCGCGGGCTGATCCGCGGCCTGCAGGCGGACCTCTTCACGCTGGGCGCGGACCTGTCCGCACCGGCCGGCGCGACGGGCGGGGTGCGCGTCACGCAGGCGATGGTCGACGCGCTCGTCGTGCACGAGGACCGCCTCGAGCGCGCGCTTCCGCCGCTGCGCCACTTCATCCTGCCCGGGGGCACGCCGTGCGCCGCCGCGTTGCAGCTCGGGCGCAGCCTGGCGCGGCGGGCCGAGCGCGAGGCGTGGCGGCTCGACGAGATCGAAGGCGGCGTCAGCCGGCTGGCGCTCGTCTACCTCAACCGGCTCTCGGACCTGCTCTTCCTCCTGGCGCGCGAGGAGAACGTCGCGGCCGGTGTCGAAGAGACATTATGGATGCGTCAATGACCACGCCGTGGTGGCGGCGTAGCTGAGCATCACGACGGCGAAGACCGCGAGCACCAGCGCCGCGCCGTACGCGACGATCTCCGTGAAGCGCGTCAGCCGCGCCGCGCCCGCCATCGAGAGGCCGCACCAGCCCATCGTCCAAAGGACGAGGCCGACGAAGAAGCCGATGCCGACGACGAAGCCGAAGAGCGTCAGCATGCTGCTGCCCGCGGTGAGCCACCAGCCCCAGTTGTACGGGCTCGTCACGACGATGGCGTAGGACTTGCCGAAGCTGCGCAGCCACGGCTCGGGCGCGTCGTCCTCGTCGCGGCCCATGCCCCGCCGCGCGGTGCGGAGCGCGCCCCACGCGAACCACGCCATGAGCGCGGCGCCGGCGAGCGCGAAGG
>JAXDQU010000031.1:0-53092 GCA_034667685.1 Thermoplasmata archaeon
GGACGGGCGAACGGGGGATGGAGTGAGCGAATCGCCGAGTCCGCTCGTCCTATTTCAATGCTCCCGCGTCGGGATCGGGCTCGCCGAGGTACTCCCGCATGTGCGCCACGACCTCGCGGCTGTTGCGGGACGAGGCGTAGTCCGCGAGCGGGTTCGCGTTGGCCGCCAGGAAGTGCTCGCCCCAGCCGAACTTGGACATCAGCATCTGCGCCTGCGCGGGCTCGCCCAGGATCCAGGACGCGGCGGAGAGCGCCTCGGCGGTGCTGAGCATCATCGGCTTGTTGGTGTTCACCGGGTTCATCGCGAGCAGGTAGGGGAGCGCGCGCGGCACGGTCCGGGCGCGGGCGTGGGGGAACGTCTCCTCCGCCAGCTTCCAGGAGCAGTCCAGCGCCACGAGGCCGCGCTTCTGGGCGTCCAGCGCATCGGCGGGCGAGAGCGCCTGCTCCGCGAAGGGGTCGAGCAGGATCGCGCCGCGCGGCACGCGGTCGACGCGGTCGACGAGCTCGCACAATTCGAACCGGGCGAGCTTGCGCGCGGTGTTCTTCTTCGGGTCGTCCTGCGAGACGTGATACACGACCAGGCGCAGGCTCACGCGCCGGCCAGGGCGGGGGCGCTATAACTTGCCTTCGCCCAGGAACCGGACGATCCAGCGCAGCAGCTCCTCGCGCACGTCCCGCCCCGCCGCGGTCAGGCGCACCGTCTCGCCCACGCTGACGTAGCCCTTCGCCACGAGGAACGCCTCGTAGCGCCGGTAGACGTCGTAGTTGACGCCGGCCGCGGCCTGGAGCTGGGCGCGGCTGAGCGTCTCGTCGGGCCGCGCGAGCGCGTCGAGGAAGCGCGCCACCACGTAGAGGTTCGGCTGCCAGGCGCTCTCCTTCGCGGGCATGCTTCACTCGAGGATGCGCTGCGTCGTCTCGCGGAATCCCTCCGACACGCGCGCCCAGCGCGCCCGCTCCTCGCGCACGCGGGCGAAGGCGATCAGCCAGAGCCCGATGCCCACGATGCCGACGAACGGGGGCATGAGCACGATGGGCACGAGCGGCTCGTCGGCGCCGGGGTAGTGCGCCTGGGACGCGGCGACCAGCGGGGGCACCACGACGAACGAGATCACCAGGACCGCCGCGCCCACCGCGAGCCCGCCCCAGAGCAGCGAGCGCGAGAGGGCCGCGAGATATCGCTCCGAGAGCGCCACGACGCGCAGCAGGTCCTCCGTGCCCACGGGCGGCGGGGGCTCGCGCGCGCGGGCGCGGCGGAGCAGCCAGGCCTCGATCGCCCACCAGGCCGCGGCCGCGAGCGTCGCGCCGCCCAGCCCCAGGATGGCGAAGAAGAGGAGCGGCGCCCAGTCGAGGAGGTTGTGCTCGTTGGAGACGGCGCGCACGAGGATGGGCGCGTCGCCCGTGGGCGAGCCGGAGGCGTCGAGCGTCCACGCGCCGTGCGTCACGGTCGCGTTGGCCCACGAGGCGCCGCGCATCCAGACGATGGCGGGGCGCGGGTCGTCCTGGCAGGACGGGCACGCGTAGGGGAACTGGTAGCCGCCGTCCAGGAGCACGTTCTCCACGTGGACCTTCTCGACCTCGACGAAGCCGCGCACCGGGCTGCTGCGCAGGCTCCAGTACGACTTGTCGCTGGCGTTGGCCGTGTCGCGGAAGACGTGCTCGGGCGCCTGGCCGGCGAAGAGCGCGTCGAGGTCCTGCGCGGCGACGACCATGATCCGGTCGGGCGACTTGTTGCCGATGGACGCGCGCCACTCCGCCTCGACGTTGTGGTCGGCGGGCACGTCGAGCACGCTGGCGAGGACGTAGTCGCCGCCCGCGCCGCGGGCGTACTGGTATTGGCGTCCCGCGTCGGTGGTCGGGGAGGCCAGCATCATCGCCGAGAAGGCCACGAGGGCCAGGAGGGCGAGCGCCGCGAAGAGCGCGAAGGCGCCGCGCGCGAGGCGCAGACGGAGGGGCACGGAGGACGGGACGCGAAGGCGCATGATGAAACGTCTCCTGAGGATGCTTCAGTCCGCGGAGACGATCAGGTCGGCCGACACGCCCGGCGCGTACCCTTCCAGGTCGACGATCCAGAGGCCGGCGGCGGGGGCGTCCACGCGCGCGTCGTAGGGACCCGGCAGCGGCCCAGGCCCGATCGAACTTTCCGCGGCGCGCTTCCCCCCGGGCGTCTTGACGACGATCTCCGCGCCGCCGGGAATCGTGGCCGCGGCGCCCGTCGCGCTCGACCAGGCGACGTGGACCCGCAGCGCCGCGGTGCCGTTGGGCACGACGAACGCGGCGTGGCCTTCGGTCTCCGAGGCCGGCGGCGTGTCGAAGTGGATGCGCGTGAGCTTGAGCAGCACCGATGCGTTGGCGGGAGGCGCGGCGGGCTGCGCGGGGTCGGTCCCGTGGCGCGCCGCGGTGGGCAGGATGGCGGCCGGGGTGACGCAGCCGGAGAGACCCGCAGCGACAGCGAGGGCGACGACGAGCGCCGCCTGAGCCCGAAGGCGACGGCGGCGTTCGTCGGGGGCAAGCAGGGCGATCAGGACGATGGATCTCATCGCCTCACGATCGCGCTGCCTGCCTTCCGCGTTCCTCCGCGGACGTCGTCAGACCCGCGCCACGACGATCGCGTGCACCACGCCCGGGCTGAACGTCTTGACGACGCGCGCCTCCAGGATCTCGGCCCGCGGCGCGGCCGCCAGCACCTGCCCGACCAGCTCCTCGCGCCAGCGCCCGGCGTGCGCGGTGTTGTGCATATGCAACGTGCCCCCAGAGGGCTTCAGGAGCGCGAGCGCCTTGGGCAGGAAGCGCTCGGTGCGCGGAAAGTAGCCCATCAGCACGCGGTCCGCGAACCCTTCCGCCGGGTGATCGCGGTTGTCGCCGAGCCAGGGCTCGACGATGCCGCCCACGCCGTTGAGCGCGACGTTCTCCTGCAGGTAGCGGAAGGAGAGCGGGTTCTTCTCCATCGCGACGACGCGCGCGGGCCGGCCGTGCACGGCGATGGGGAGCGTGAAGTAGCCGATGCCCGCGAACATGTCGGCCACCGTCTCGCCGCGGACATTCAGGTCCGCGGCGCGCATCCGTTCGGCGAGGTTCCCGCTGCTGAACATGATGCGGCCCGCGTCGAAGCGGTAGCGCACGCCGTTCTCGACGTGGAGCGCAACCGGGTCGTCGCCGAAGATGGGGACGGCGCGCATCTCGCGCAGCTCGCCCGCGACGCCGGCGGGATCGTGCAGCACGGTGCGCAGGCCCATCGCGTCGGCGAACGCGGCGCCCACCTCGGCCGCGTGGGGGAGGAGCGCGTCGGGCAGGCGCAGGACGAGGACGTCGCCGTGCTGCTCCCACTTGTCGGGGACGAGCGCGTGGAGCGCCTCGGGGAGAGGGCGCAGCACCTGCTCGCGCGGCGTCACGCGCCCCTCCCGCGCCGGGGCGTCGGCCTCCACGACCTCCGCGCCGTGCTCCCGCGCGATCGCGGCCAGCCGGGGAGAGGCCAGGACCGGGACGGTCACGCGCTCCCCGGAGACGATGCGGCGCGCGGGGTCGAGGAGCCCCTCGCGCTGGAGCGCCCGGACCAGCGCTTCCGCGCGGTGGCGTTCCACCCTTAGCGCAGCCTTCTTATCCGACGGCCCGGCATCCAGGCGACCGACCAGCCAGGGTGTCAGGAATGCAGCTTCGCCTCTTGCCCGTTTTCCTCCTTCTTGCCGCCGCGCTGCTGCCCGCCCTGGCGGCCGCGGAGTCGAACCCGCGCACCTGGGTCGAGGGCACGCTGGACGTCGCGCAGCCCGACCTGCGCAACCTGACGTTCTCGGGCAGCTTCGACGTGCACCGCTTCACGTTCTCCGTCGGCGGCACCGTGACCGCGGACCAGCTCCGCGACGACTACGCCGCCTTCCCCAGCCAGGCGCAGAAGGACGCGTACGTCAAGCAGCTCGAGGACGACGCGCGGGCCGCCTTCGAAGGCGACCTGGCCGCCGCGTTCCCCACCGCGAGCCGCGTCGTCTCCGAGCCGGTCGTGGACGCGACGACGCTCGACGCCTCGCTCAACGGCGGGGGCACGACGAACCCCGTGAAGATGACCGTCGCCGCCACGATCACCCGCTCCAGCGCCGACGTGGGCCTGGGCAAGCTCTCCGACGCCGCGGTCGCCGCCGCATTCCACGCCGGCGCGCGCGTCGACGCCACGTTCACGCTCTCCGCCGCCGCGGGCTACGACACGACCTACCGCCTCGCGCCGCCGCAGAAACCCGCGGGCCTCGCGTTCGTCGCCACGAGCGTGGGCGCCCTGGCGCCGGACGGAAGCCGGCTCGACGTGCGCGTCGACAACGGCGACGGCAACGCGGCCAAGACGCAGCCCGTGCGCGCCTCGGTCGCGGACCGCTCCGCGCACGCGCCCTCCGCCGAGCGCATCGACACGGCCATCGACGTGACCGTGGGCGCGCTCCAGCAGGGCGTCACCAAGCTCCCGCTCGCCTCGCAGGTCACGGCCTCGATCCACGCGGTCGACGTCGCCAAGCGCTTCCCGACCGCGCTGCCCGCGAACGTGAAGCTCGCGGTGCTCAGCGCCGACGGCCTGCGCGCGCTCCACCAGACGGGCGGCATCACCGACGCGCAGCTCGCCGACGCCTCCGACGCGCTCGACAAGGAGATCGCGTCCTCGCTCCCCGACGCCACCGTCACGGGCGGGTTCGTCCCCGCCGACCTCGCGGCCGCGCCCGCCTCGCCCTACGCCAGCGACCCGCCGGTGCGCTACGCGGCCAGCGCCACGAGCACGTACGACATCCCGGGCCGCCACGCGGGCGACGCGGACCTCGCGCTGCGCATCGGCGCCACCGTCCGGTTCGACGTCAAGCTCGCCGCGAGCGCCGACCGCGCGAACGACTACACGATCCACGCGCCGCCCGGCGCCGTCTTCACGCAGGCCGCCAACGGGCAGCTCTCCGCCGACGCGAAGAGCGCCGCGTTCCACCTCGCGGCCGGCGGCGGCAACCAGACCGCGACGCTCGCCATGCGCGGCGCCGACGCGCCCAGCTACGACTCGCAGAAGGCCGACGTCGGCGTCCTCGTGGACCTCAACCGCCTCGACGTCTCGCTGGGCAAGGCGATCAAGGGCGACTTCGGCACGATGCACGCTGACATCACCGTGACCGGCCAGCTCGGCGTCGTCAAGATCCCCGACGACGTGAAGTCCTCGCTGGGCCCCAACGTCGACCTCGCGTACCTCAACAGCGACGCGATTCGCCTGCTCAAGCAGCGCGGCGTGCTCACCGACGCCAACGTCTCCACGCTGGAGAACGACCTCAAGAAGCAGGTCACCGAAGGGCTCGCGGGCGCGCTGGGCGGCGACGTTCCCGTGACGGGCGGCCTGGACGCGGACACGCTGGACGCCTCGGGCGTCGGCGCCGTGCTCTCGGCCGACAAGCCGATCACGTTCACCGCGCACGCCTCGCTCGACAAGGCGCTCTCGGGCTCCTCCTCGTCCGAGGGCGCGATCGCGCTCTACACGCTGCACCAGACGTTCGACTTCCCCAAGGTCAACGGCCTCGACACGACGTACACGCTCATCGTGCCCAAGGGGCTCGCCATCACCGGCGCCTCGGTCCCCGCCTCGCAGGGCACCGCGACCACCGGCACCGCGCCCGATGGCCGCAGCCAGGTCGTCGTCAAGCCCAGCGGCGACGCGGCCTCGACCCGCCTCGCCATCGCGGTCACGCCGACCTTCATCGTGGCGAAGTTCTGGCCCGTGCTGCTCCTCGCGGTGATCGTGCTCGTGCTGATCGTGGGCACGCCCATCGCGATCGTGGCGAGCCGGCGCCGCAAGAGCAAAGGCAAGTCTCCCTGATGGTGCGGCCCGATGAACCGCCTCGCGCCCGCCCTGCTCCTCGTCGCCCTCCTCGCGGGGTGCGCCACCGTCCCGGGCGCGACGCCGGGCGGGAACGGCGCCAACGCCCACGCCGCGATCGTGCCCGCGCCGCTCGTCAACGTGAGCAGCACGCACACCTCGCGCGAGACGAGCATCGCCGTGAGCCCCGCGAACGACCAGGACGTCTTCCTCTGCGCGCCCTCGGGCGTGCCGGCCGCGCAGAACGGCGAGTCGTACTTCTTCGTCTCGCACGACGGGGGCGCGATGTGGACCGAGATCAAGGTCGAGACGAGCCCCACGGACCCGCGCCAGGCGACGTTCGAGGGCGGCGACTGCGACGTCGCGTACGACGCCGCGGGCACGATGTACGCCGCCGACATCAGCCTCGCGAGCGTCAGCATGGGCGCCTCGCGCGACGGGGGCAAGACGTGGAGCGGCACGCCCGTGGGCGGATCGAGCCCCGTCGCCGACCGGCCCTGGCTCGTGGGCGGCCCCGCCGGCACCGTCTACATGACCTACCAGGACGTGCAGTTCGGCACGCCCACCATGATCTGGTTCGTCAAGAGCACGGACTACGGCGCGACGTACTCGCGCGCGGTGCCCGTCGTCACGCCCGACTCGTCCAACCCGTACACCTGGGAAGGCAACCTCGTCGTCTCGCCCGACGGCAAGGACCTCGCGCAGGCCTACAACCGCCGCAACACCGGCGCCGGGTCGCTGCCCACCGACCAGCAGGCCGAGGACGTCTTCGTCGCGACGAGCCCCGACGGCGGCGCCACGTGGACGCAGCACCTCGTCTCGCACCGCCCCGACTCGGCGAGCTACCTCTACCCCTCGTTGGCGCGCGACGCCGCGGGCGGCCTGCACCTCGTCTTCGCGCAGAAGGACGGCGACAAGGGGCAGCCCGTCTGGTACGCCTACAGCGGCGACAAGGGCGCGACGTGGACGAAGCCCATCCCGCTCTCGCACGGCGTGGGCTATTCGCCCTGGGTCGCCGCGACCCCCGAGGGGACCGCCGTCGTCCAGTGGCTCGGAAGCCCGCAGCCCAACGCGACGCTCAGCGACGACAGCGACTGGTTCACCTACGTCGCGCTCGTGCGCGGCCACGGCGAGGACGTCACGCTGGGCACCTCCACCGCCGCGCCGATCTTCCACGGCAAGATGGGCGGCTGGCCCGAGTTCAACATGGTGCGGCTCGACTCGCACGGGCGCATCCTCCTGGGCGAGAGCGTGCCGACCAACACGAAGTCCGGCGTCACGTACACCGAGGTCTTCCAACGGCTTGCTGCGCCCGGCCCATGATGATCTGCCCGGTTCTCCTCCAGCCACAGAGGACACGGAGGTCACAGAGGACGAGAGAAAGCCGCCTCTGTGTCCTCCGTGGCTGGAGGCGCGCGGAAGGGCAACCGAGGGCTGAAGATCGGAGGCCGACTACCCCATGACGATGGACCGTCACGTCCACGCCGCGCTCCGGAAGCTGAGGCGCCGCGGCGAGATGGACTTCTCCGACTACCTCGAATTGCGCCGGCTGCGCGACCTCGGCGCGAAGAGCCCGCAGCTCGACGCCTGGATCGCGCACGCCGAGCGCGCGATGCCGGTGCCCTTCGCCGCCGCGCTGCCCGACCTCGCCACGCTCGCGCCGGGCGCGCAGATCGCGCCGCGCGACCTGACACACGAGGAGGTGCGCGTCGCCTTCGCCATGCGCGAGGAGTTCGCGGCGCACGGCGCGGCCCGCGCGGGCCTGATGGGCTTCGACCTCCCAGAGGGGCGCGGGCTCAAGGACTGGCTCGACCTCGTCGAGACCGAGCGCCAGGAGGCCAAGAAGGTGCGCGAGTCGATGCGCCGCTTCGACGCCAAGCTCTGGGCGCTCTTGACGGGCGAGCGCAAGCGGCTGCCGACGTGCGCGATCCCGCCGCTCGCAGGACCCCAGTAACCAGGAAATCGCCCCCGGCCGCGGCCCGCGCCGGCCCGACGGTGTGGAGGCTTCTTGTGACGCCCAAGGGCGCCGATCAACCGTCGTCTTCATGCCCTGCGGTTGTGTTACTCCGCTGGAGAGATTTTGGAGCGGCGAAGCTCGCTCGAGGCTCCCTCCGGAGACAGCCGATCCCATGAAGAGTCCCCAAGCGCTTCTGGCGCTCCTCGTGCTCGTGGCCCCCTCGGGCCTCGCCAACCTCGCCGGCGGCACGGCCGCCGCGCTCCAGGCTCCGCAGCGGTGGACTTCGCCGGAAGCGGGGAGGGAACATCTTCTCTTCCCCGCGGGAGCGAAGCTCGTCGGCACGTTCAGCGCCGGCCACCTTGACCTCAAGGTCGCTTCCCCCGCCGAGAGCGGGAGCGGGACGGACCTCACGGGACCCACCTACGTCCAGGGAGAAACGGCCGAGTGCGACAACGACATCCCCGACCCCTCCAACAGCGGCATGCATTACGTCAGCCCCGACCCCGCGTATCCGGTCACGGACAACAGCGCCAGCGCGGGGCAATGCAACGGGATTCCGTTCGGTTCGTTCGAGGCTTTCCCCACGATGGTCCAATTCCAGACCATCGACGCGAGCGGCAACGCCAATGGCGGCTTTTGGATCGGAGACTGGAGCGGCTACGTCGAGCTCGACTGCTACGACGCGAACAGCGCGGGAGGAGGCAGCGGCGTCCTGGCAACGCAGAGCTGGACGACGTACGAGCAGAACCTCAACGGCGCCTGGCAATCCTGCGAAGAATACTCCTACGGCAATGCCCCCAGCTCCATGACCGATTGGAGCGCGGGCGCCTGGAACGGCAACATGGACGGCCGAACGACGGTCGTGGTGAACTAGGCGGGACAACCGGGGAACCAAACGATGAGCGCTCGTTACCAAGCCGGACGTGCCACGATGAAACTTGTTACTCTCCTCCTCCTTGCGGGATGCCTCCTCCTGCCCGCGCTCCCCTTGGGCGAGGGGGCGACGCCGATCCCGCTCACCGGCTTCCCCACCGTCGCCGCGGGCAACGTGGCGGGCCCCGCGTGGGTCGCCATCCACTTTCACGCCGACGCAGAAGGGAACACGAGCCTGGGCCTCGACCTGCCCGCGGCTCCCGCCCCCTCCCTCCTTTCGTGGGTGATCTACCACGACGGCGGCATCGATCCCGTGCCGGGCCAGGTGTCGGTGGATGCGAGCGGCGCGAGGCTCCTCCTGTCCTTCCGCTGCCCTGGCCTTCGCTGCGTGCCTGCCGACGGCACGATCCTGCTTTGGGTCGTGGGTCCGGTCGGCGCGTGGAATTGGACGCTGCGCGGCGAGGCGGACGCGAGCTTCTACGGCACGACCAACGGCCCCGACGTCGGCGCCGTCATGGCGCCCGACTTCCACGCGCCCACCAGCGTCGTCGCGGATCTCGACGGCGGCCATGCGACGCTTGTGGACCAAGGCGTGTATGGCTTCTCGCCCGATGGGATCACGGTCGGGTTCGCGCAAGCCCAAGGCATCCGGGGAACGACCAGGCTCAGCGTGGACATGCCGAACGGCACCACGCGAGCCTGTTACTGTCTCTTCGCCAGCCTTGCCCCCGCCGCGCCGGGCGACGTGTGGACGTTCCACCTGACGCAGGCGGACGCGGACCTCGACTCCGCGCCGCCCGTCATCTTCTACGCACGCGACATCCAGCTTCCCGACTAGGATGAATCGGAGGGAATCCACCATGCGAACCCTGTTTGCGCTCCTCTGCCTCGCCGCCCTCGTGGCGCTCCCCGTCCCGACGCGCGCCGCCACGCTCGATTGCTCCAGCGCGAACGCGGCCGTGGCGCTCCAGTTTCAGCGCGGCGTCTGGGACGCCGATCTGGCCCACGCCCTCCGAGACGCCTACGCCGCCTGCCAGGGCGCGGACCTCCCCACGCCGCAGGCCCCGCGCAGCGGCCCCGAGATCGGCCCCATTCACCCGCCCGTCAACCCCTACTTCCTGCTCGACACGCCCACGGAAAATCTCGTCAATCCCGCCGGGGCCGAAGGATGCAGGGCGGGCGCCAACACCTACGCGGCCACCTACACGCTGGCCGTCGCGGGTCCCCCCGTTGGCGTCGGCCCGTTCTTCGTGAGTCCCAGCGCCGCGAACCGCTACAACGTGCCCGGAACGGCGCTGCTCACCTACGATCCGGCATCCTCGCCCCACACGAGCACCAACGGCGAGACGAACGATCTCAGCTTCGGCATGTACGCCGACAGCACCCGCGTCGGGTGGGTGTACCTCTACGACGCGCCGATCCCTGCCAGAACGGCCGTCCTCAAGGCGGACTGCGGCAACCAGGCCAATGCCTACGTCTGCTCCGCC
This sequence comes from Thermoplasmata archaeon, assembly GCA_034667685.1. Taxonomy (GTDB): domain Archaea; phylum Thermoplasmatota; class SW-10-69-26; order JACQPN01; family JAJPHT01; genus JAJPHT01. Next base: position 10,135 of record JAXDQU010000031.1, read on the forward strand.
GAGGGCTACTCGGATGCCTGGGCAGGCCTCTACAACGTGATCGTCACCGTGAACGTGGCGGGCTGCTGAAGGCCCACGCCGTGTACCCCAAGGTCGATGTCATGACCCGCCCTCCCATCGTGAAGCTGCTGCCCGTGCGCACGCTCGCCCTCCTGGTACTTTGCGCGCTCCTGCTGCCCGCCCTTCCTACGGCAGTCGCCGACGACACGGGCCGCAGCTTCACGCGGGAAGATACGGGCCGTTGCGGCGACTGGCCGCAATCCCTGTACCCCCACGGCTGTTACACGCGATCTGAAGCGACGCTCACCGTCACGGATTGCGACTCCGACCATTGCGACTTCACCCTGAGCCAGTCAGGAAACGGAACGGCCGCAGCGCCCGGCCTCATGTTCTTTGATCTCATCTACATGCGTGCCGACGATGCGGATGGAAGCCGAACAACCGTGCGATTCTGCTCGGAATTTGACGAAGTGGAAGCGCTCTCCGAGAGCCTCGATCCGCAAGACTTCAGTTGCCCATACGTTTGCCACGCCGGCTACGCCGTGGCGCAGGCCTTGGGGTGCAGCGGCACGATCAAGGACCGCGCGCACATCCCGCCCGGCTATTGTTCCTGGATCCTCGATGGCGCGCAGTTCGAGGATGACTTCATCGAGGTCGCGCAGACTGACCCCACCTTCAGGATTTGCCGCGACGCCTCGGGCGCCGTGACGGTCTTCTAGCGGAGGCTTGGCGCCCGCCATGGGGACCGGCTGGCCGCCGCGGTGCCTCGATCCGACCGCTCCCGAGTGGTTCTTGGGGACGGGACGCCATTTCGGAGGGTGGGACGGGAAATGGGAGCCAGCCCCGCCCTCGGCGAATCCTTATAGCGCCGGCAAGCGCGTCCTCGATCCGTGGATGCGGCCGCACGCGCTCGCAAGGCTCGCGCGCCCGGCCTCTCCACAAAGATGTGACTTTGTGGATGCACGCGACGTCGAGCTGCTCCGCATCCTCGCGGAGGACCCCCGCGCCCCCGCGCAGCGCGCCGCCCGCAAGCTCGGGCTCTCCGCCAACGCGGTGAAGGCGCGCCTCGCCAAGCTGCGCGCCGAGGGCGCCCTGCAAGGGTTCGTCGCCACGCCGCGCGCCGCCGCGCTGGGCCTGCGCGAGGCGCTCCTCGTCTTCGAGGGCGTGCACGACGCCGCCGAGCGCGAGGAGGAGCTGCTCCGCGTCCTCCCCGAGGTCCCCGGCGTGCGCTTCGCCGACGTCGGGCCCGACGCGGTCCACCTGCACCTGCTCGCGCGCGACGAGGCCGACTTCGAGCGCATCGAGCGCGCCGCGATCTCGCTCTGCGGCAAGCCGCCCGCGCACCGCGCGCTCGCCCCCGCCGCGCCCGCCGCCCCGCTCGATCCCGCGGACGCCCGCCTCGCCGCCGCGCTGCTCGCCGACGCGCGCCGCCCGCTCCCCGAGATCGCCAAGGCCGCCGCCCTTTCGACCAAGACCGCGCGGCGCCGCCTGGAGGCGATGCTCGCGCGCGGCGACCTGCGCATGGACGCCGTGCTGTCCCCCGCCGAGGCGGGCGGCCTCGCGCTCTGCGGCGTCACCCTGGAGGCCGAAGGCCCGCGCCTCGACCATGCCGTCGTCGCGGGCGAGACGCCCCGCGAAGCGCACGCCCGGGCCCGGACGCTTGCGGGCGCGGCGCGCGCGTTCCCCCTCGTGGGCGCCAGGCGCGCGGGCGAAGCGTGGCTCCGCGACGCGATCCTTTCGCCGCAGCCCGGCCAGAAGGCGTATCCGCCGGCCGCGCCGACGGTGCGTCGATGAGGATCACCACGGACGCGTGGGACCCCGAAGGCTTCGAAGCGCGCCTCGCGCGCGAGGAGCGCGTCGTCGTGCTCTTCCACGCAGGGTGGGACGAGCTGCGCCGCGCGTGGGAGGACGCCGCGCCCGAATTCCCCTACGCCACCGTGCGCGCCGACCTCTCCGATCCCGCCGACCCGCGCCGGGAGGCCCATGATATCACGGCGCTTCCCACGCTGGTCTACTTCGAGAAGGGGGAGCCGCTCGACCGCCTCGACGGCGAGCCCGGGGTCGGCCTCTCGGCCCGCGCGCTGCACGACTTCCTGGAGCACGTCGAGGCGCTCAACGAGGAGGCCGAGCCGATCCCGCGCTGGCTCAAGCGGCGCCGGCAGCCGACGTCGCGGCACCCATAGGCTCCTCTGCGATATCGTTTTCGTCCGGGTCGGGGGGAAGCGTCCCCCCGAACCCCCCTCCGATGCGATGCGCGCGGCGAGCGCGGAGCGCGCAAAGGGCGGTTTTTCTCGTCGCTTCGCGCGCTCCGCGCCCCTCGCGCGCTCCGCATCGCGGGGGTCTGGGGGCGGCAGCCCCCAGCCGGAGCCACACGAAACGATATCGAGCGAGGGGGCGCGTGCCCTCACCGCACGCTCGCCTTGAGGAGCGTCACCAGCGTCATGACCGCGAGGAGGGAGATGCCCTCCGCCGTCCAGTGGAGCAGCGGCCCGACCTTGAACAGGAACGCGACCGCGGCGCCCAGGAAGAGGATGCCCTGGTAGACGTGGCGCCTCGCCTCGCGCTGCGCCGCCATGCGCGGGAAGAAGAGCTGCTGCATCCAGGGGACGCGCGCCGCGCGGTTGCCCAGGAAGCCGAGGACGAGCAGCGTGAGCAGGATCAGCCACCACGCCCAGTCGCTCTGCCAGAGCTTGATCGTCAGGTAGACCTGGAGCGGGAAGAAGACCAGGAACACGAGCCAGCCGGGGAGCCGGAGCACGCGGCGCACTCGCACGCCTTCGGCTTGAGCGTTTCTCGCGGCGCCTGCGGCGGGCCGACCCGCGCTTCTCACACGAATGCGCGGCCGGAGCCTCCGAAGCCATGTTGCGGGCAGGCCGCCTCCGGCGGGAGGAATCCCGGATCATCTCCTAACGTGACCTCTTCGGGCGCTCCGGCCGCCAGCCTTGGTCCCGGGCGCGACCGGACTCCCGGAACCTCGGGCGCCTCGGGGGAAGCCGCGCAGCGCTCAGGGAGCCGCGCGCATCTTGGCCTCGATCGCCATGACGTGCATCGCGACGCTCCAGCCCAGGGGCGTGTTCGGCCCGACCTCGTCGCTCCCGGCGAAGTACAGCTCGGGCAGGTTGCCCAGCCCCTTGAGCACGCGCGCGGTCCACTGGAGGTAATGGTCCGCCTTGGCGGCGTGCCCCATCTCGCGGTGGACCAGCGAGAGCCACGGCAGGCCGAAGCACCACTCGGCCTCGGTCCCGAAGTAGAACTCCCAGGGCTTGTCGCGGCCGTGGTCGTCGGCGAGCGTGCTGTAGTACGAGTCGCCCTGATATCGGATGACGCCGCGCGTGCGCAGGAGGCGCCGCTCGACGTTCTTGACGATGCGCTCGCGCTGCTCGCCGGTGACGACGCGGTAGGGCCAGCAGAGCGAGAGGAGCGCGAGGTCCACCGGCTTCGTGGCGCTCTCGCGCGGCAGGAGGCGATCCAGCGCGGCGCGGCCCGGGTGGATCAGGTCGTCGGGCACGTCGAACCCCTGGCGGCGGAGGGCGAGCAGGCCGCCCAGGCAGGCGCCGACGCTGGAGGCGTGCAGCTCCTCGGCCTCCTCCCACATGCCGTTGTCCGGGTCTTCCCAGTAGCGCAGCGCGCCGAGCATGCGCACGAGCTTGGCGAGCACGCGCCGGTCGCGCTCGTCGCGCAGCACGGGCTTCCCCACGCGCAGGCCCTCGGCGATGGCGAAGAGGATGGCGCCCGTGGCGTCGTTCTGCTTGTTGCCCCAGGGCTCCTGGAACTCGCGGAGCGACTCGGGGTGGAAGCGCGCGTGGATGTAGCCGTCCGAGTGGAGGGGCTTCTCGCGGATGGCGCGGTCGATCTTGAACTCGTGGCGGCGCAGGATGTCGAGCAGCGACCAGATCGTGCGCTGGTAGTGCGTGCCCGGCTTGTCGAGGTAGGGCATCACCTCGTAGACGGTGTCGCGCAGCCAGACCTTGCTGTAGTCAGCGCTGGGGCTCGCGATGTAGAGCCCGTTGGGAAGGCGCAGCCGCTCCAGGGTCGCGTAGCCGGCCTCCACGACGGCCTCGACGGGGTGGTCGCGGGGCTCGAAGGTGGCGGCTGTCGCGTGCGCGGGCAGTCCCGGAGGAGGTGCGGTCGTCATGGCCATTCAACGGAAGGAGGAGGCGGCAGTCGTCGAGCGCTCGCGCGAGGGCGCGCGGCGCGTGCCCCGCGGCGCGGAGCTGGTCGAGCAGCTCGCCCCATTCGGCGAGGCTGAGCGTGCCCGCCCGGCGACCATGCCGGATCCGCGAAAGGAGCGGATGGTCGCGAGGCAGGCAGGGCACGATGGAGCATCTGCCGCCAGATGGAAAACTCGGTTCTGGAGCACCGGTGGAAGTCCTCGCCTCCGTCATGGAGGCGTGAGGGACTTCAACGCTGGGGTTCAGTCCTTCCGGCGCTTCGCGGCGGCGCGCTGGCCCTCGGCAGCCCGCTCCAGGAGCTTGCGCTCCTTCGCCGCCTCGCCGGGGTAGCCGGTGATGCGGAAGACCACGTGGCTGTGCGGGCCCATCGTCACGGCGATCGTGCCGGCGCCGTCGTACGCGACGGTCGCGTTGCCGTGCAGCGTCAGCTTCGCGGTGTGGTCGCCGGAGGTCAGGAGCGCGCCCGCCGGGCTCCAGCCGGGCTGCTTCCCGAAGGCCTGCACCGAGACGCCCGCGGGCACCTTCAGCGTCACGACGTTGCCCTGCGCCGAGGTCACGAGGAACGCGGCGTTGCGCGCGTCGAAGGCGACGAAGCTGAAGTCCGGCGCGTCGCGCTCGACGTACACCGGCCCGCGCGTCTTCTCCGAGAGCGAGGTCGCGTTGGAGGCCGCGAACGAGATGCTCTCGAAGATCGCCGCGTCGCCCCACGGCCCGCGGCTCGTGTAATTGGCGACGTCGCCGTTCGCGTCGACGGAGAAGCCGACGTTGCGGCCCGACACGACGCCGTCCTTCAGGATCAGCCCGGCGGCGGCGCTCGTCGAGGGGCTGGCGTTCGCTTGCACGTCCGCCGCCGCGAGGCCGACGCCCAGGAGGGCGAGGACCGCGAGGCCGGCGAGGAGGATCTTCTTGGAGATCATGGGACTCACCGAGGCGGAGGTGGGCCGGCGTGGGGCATAGGGTTCGGCCGACTTGCGGTCCCAGGTTGGCCTCAGGCTCACCCAAATCTGGCACAACAAGGCTTATTCGGCCGCTCGGTGGGCTCCGGCGCGTGCGCCTCGCCCTTGTCCTTGCCGCCCTGGTCCTCGCCGGCTGCGCCTCGCAGGCGCCCGCCGCGCGGCACGAGACCGAGAACGCGACGGCCGCCATCCCCGCCTACAACCTGACGCGCGAGAACGTCACGGTGCCGCCCGCCGAGATCCAGAACGCGACGCTGGGCGGCGAGCACGTCCACGACCTCTGGAAGGGGCGCGAGCAGATCGTGCTCCTCGACGCCACGGTGCAGGCCGGGCTCTGCGAAGGGCCCAGCGACGCGGCGCTCCAGCTCGCCCAGGAGGTCCTCGCCGAGGGCGGCGCGGCGGATGGCTGCGCGCGGCTCTTCCTGCCCGACGGCGTCGTCGTCCCCGAAGGAACCGGCGACCTCGAGGTCAGCGCCGACGCGTCCGCCGCGATGAAGGGCACGGGCGGGATGGAGCTGAACTTCCGCGACAAGGCGCGCGAGGGCACGGCCGAGCCCACGACCGACGCGACGCACGTCTGGCACCTCAACCTCACGGAGGCGGACTGGGACCTGCCCCACGCGAACGCCACGACGTGGGTCCTCTACGTCCAGGGGCACGGCTCGGCCACGCTGCTCGATGGCGACGTCCACGCGCGCATCGTCGCGCACCGCATCCCCGGCTGGCAGCCGATCCTCGCCGTGGCGCACGTCGACCACTGGAAGCTGCCGCACCTGCACGACTTCGCCGCGCCCGACGTGATGCGCCTCTTCGAGGGGAACCTGAGCGTCACCAACATCGACCCCGCGCGCCTCCAGGGGCAGAATCTACCTCAGACGTACCCGCTCCAGGACATCGTGGCGCCCGGCGCGAAGTGGATCACGCTCGTGGTGGACGACAAGTCGAGCGACTGCGCGCCCGTCCTCGAATGCCACCTCGTGCCCGCCCTCGTCGTGGGCGGCTTCGAGCGCGAGCGCTTCGGCAACCTGACGTTCCACGATGGCGCGCGCCGCGTCTACACGTTCGCCGTCCCGACCGAGGTCCCCGAGGACAGCGTCTACGCGAACCGGAGCACGACGCAGATCGACCCGCGCATCGAGGGGTGCGCGCCCAACGGCGACGAGACGAGCTGCGGCGTGCTGAGCATCGCGTCGACCACCGTGACCGCCCGCGTGCTCGTGCTGGCCTGGCACGGCGACGTGGACAACGCGGTGCTCAAGAAGATCGCGGGCTGAGCCTCGGCGCGTCGCGTGCGCACAGCTTCGCCGCTCCGCGCCACGCCCTCGGGTACGACTTGCGCGCGTAGCGCAGGAACGCGGGGCGCGCGAGCCGACCCACGAGGTTGCGCGGGCGGACCGTGACCTGGATCGTGACGCGCGTGCCCGTGGGCGTCGGCGCGAGCGTGAAGACGTCGCGCTGCGCGAGGCCGAAGGGAAGGCGGACGTCGACGTCCCAGCCGTCTTCGCGGAACGTGAACGTCTCCGGGATGCGCAGGTTGCGCAGCGGCGGCACGCGCCAGTAGGTCAGCGTCTCCCACGTGCGCCCGTCGCGGCGCAGCGTGACGATGCGGTGCGGCTGCTCGCGGGGGTCGGAAGCGCGGTAGTCCGCGGGCGCGTCGAGCCACCACGCGCGCACTTCCGCGGGCGGGCGCGGGATCTTCAGGACGACTTCGAGGTCCACGCTGCGCCAGTGGTACGGGGCTCCTTGTGGCCTCCGGTTGCCGAACGTCAAACGGCGGAGATGGTGGCGTTCGTGAGGTCTGACGCAGCGACCGAGACGAGGACGGGGATGCGCGCGGCGCCGTAGAGCCTCGCCGGGACGCTCCCGGGCGGGACGTCGGCGTACCCGGTGCCCACCGCGGGCTGCCGCTGCGCGAGCGTCGCGTCCCAGGCGAAGAGGCCGCCGCTCCGGGTCGTGAACTCGCGCAGCTTGACCGAGCCGCCGCCGGGCGTCTGCGCCAATGGACCCAGCGTGATCGAGACGTCGCCCACGCCCTCCCACGCGATGGAGCACGTGGTGCCGCCCTGCGGAAGCGGGGTCGCGTCGGCGAACGACACGCGGCCCGCGCGCGCCGTCGCCCCCTGCCGCGCGAGGGCCTCCCGCGTCGCGGCGTCGGCCAGCAGCGGGTCCCACTTCACGTACCAGCTCGTGGCGTTGCCCTTGAGCGCGGCGGGGGGCGTGACGGCGGCCCAGAACGAGGCGTACGAGGCCGCCCCCTGGCAGAGGAAGGCGTCGATGCCCATGGGCGACTTGCCGGGCGTCCGGCCCGCGGCGGCGGTGAAGCCCGCCGGAAGCTGCGCCTGGAGCGCGGAGGCGTCCACCTCGAACTGCGCCGTGACCTCGCGGCAGCCCGCGAGGCCCCAGGAGAGCGGCGCCGCGGCGGGGGTCGCGGGCGAAGGGACGAGCGGCGCGGCGCAGCCGGAGAGCGCGGCGACCAGGGCGCCGACGAGCGCGAGGCGGGGAAGACCCATCGCGCGGGCAACGCGGCGGCCCGCGATGCGCGTTGTGGACGGGTCGTAACAACGGCCTGTGCGGCCCGGCCATCCGCGCCGGACCCTGGCCGCCGCACCCAAGCGCTTATCGACGCCGCGCGCGCTGGAGCGCCCGGAGGCCCTTGCCATGAACGTCCGCATCCTCGCGGGGCTCGCGCTCGTCGCGTGCTCCTTCCTCGCCCAGCCCGCCCACGCCGACTGCCAGACCGCCACCCTCGACGCGTACCCCGATATCAATTACGTCACGGCGTGCGCGCTCGACCAGAACAGCGTCGGCGACCCGAGCCAGACTACGAGCAACGCCTACGTGCTCCACCTCGCGCAGGCCTTCGAGGCCGACCCGGCGTTCGCGTACAGCCACGCGCAGGCGCAGCAGTCGGCCTGGCAGTACGACGACGGCACGACGCAGCAGGACCGCCACCAGACGGACCTCGGCGCGGGCGCGTTCGAAGGCGCGCGCGGCCTCGTGGGCACCGGCTTCCAGGCCGACGTCAACCAGCGCGACCAGACCGTGCCCGAGGACGACGGATCGAGCGGCGCCTGCTCGTGGTACGTCGGTCACAGCACGTGCGCGGGCGCGAGCGGCTGGCTCACCGTGCAGGACGTCGCCAGCGTCGGCGTGGGTGGCTACTGGTCGCAGACCGGCACGGGCAGCGCGTGCACCGAGAGCTACGAGGTGGACGTCGACGCGGCCGTCACGTTCCTGCCGATCACGACCGGACCGATGGCGTGCGCGCAGCAGGCGCCCGACCTCAACGACGGCGTGGACTTCTGGTCGCTGCCCGTGCTGCCCTGATCGGCTCGCAACGGCTTTGCGGCGGCGCGCGCCTGGCGCGGCCATGCCCGCCTACTTCAGCCGCGAGACGATGCGCTTCCTCGCCGACCTCGCGAAGCACAACGAGCGCGCGTGGTTCGAGCCCAACAAGGCGCGCTACGAGGCGCTCGTGAAGGAGCCCGCCGGGCGGCTCGTGGCGGAGGTGGGCTCGCGCCTGCGGATGGAGGGGAAGGTCATGCGCATCTACCGCGACACGCGCTTCTCCAAGGACAAGACGCCCTACAAGACCAACGTCGGCCTCTCGTGGCACCCGCCGGGCCCGCCGCGCGGCCCGCTGCTCGGAGGCGTGTACCTGCACGTGTCGCCCCGGGAGAGCTTCGTCGCGGCCGGCGCCTGGCACCCCGAGCGCGACGTGCTGGGCAAGATCCGCGACGCCATCGTGGAGAAGCCCGCCGCGTGGGCCAAGGCGCGCAAGGTGGGCCTCGACGAGGACGAGGATACGCTCGCCCGGGCGCCGCGCGGCTTCGATCCCGAGCACAAGCTCATCGACGACCTCAAGCGGCGCAACTTCACCGCCAGCGTCGACCTCACCGACGCGCAGGTGACCAGCGACGCGCTGCCGAAGCTCGTGGTGGACGCCGAGAAGAGGCTGCGCCCGCTCAACGCGTTCCTGGTCGACGCGGCGCGGTGATCCCCGCTGCCCGAGCTTCCCGAGGTCGAGGCGTACCGGCGCGCCTTCGAGCGGCTGGCGCGCGGGCGCACCGTCCTGCGCGCGGAGGTGGACGCCCGCGGGCGGATGCTGCTCGCCCCCTCGCGCGCCATCGTCGCGGCGCTGCAGGGCCGCAGGATCGGCGAGGCGCGCCGCATCGGCAAGTGGCTCTTCCTTCGCGCGGGCCGCGAGGCCTGGCTGGTGCTGCACTTCGGCATGACCGGCGACGTCGAGGCCTTCGACGAGGAGCCGCCGCGCCACAGCCGGCTCGCGCTGCGCTTCCGCAGCGGAGGCGGCGGCGTGGCGTTCACCGACCCGCGCCGCTTCGGCAAGATCGGCCTCGCGACGAGCCCCGAGGATTTCGCCCGCGAGCACGACCTGGGCCCGGACGCGCTCGACCTGCCGCAGCGCGACTTCCTTCGCCGGCTCGCCGGCCGCCGCGGCGCCGTGAAGGCGGCTCTGCTCGACCAGTCGGTGGTTGCGGGCGTGGGCAACCTGTGGGCCGACGAGTCGCTCTGGCGCGCGAAGATCCATCCCACCGCGCCAGTGGGAGAGGCGGACCTGAAGGCGCTGCACCGCGCGATGATCGCGACGCTACGCGCGGGCGTCAAGCGCGGCTGGGGCCCGGTGCCGGAGTCGTGGCTCTACGCGGCGCGCGAACGAGGCGGGAAGTGCCCGCGCTGCGGGACGCGGCTCGCCGTCGCCACCATCGCGGGGCGCACGACGTACTGGTGTCCGGAGGAGCAGCGGCAGCGTTAGCCGATGCTTCCCGTCATCTGCCAGCCGCTGGCGTACCAGCGGCGCAATACGCCCTGCACGCCCCGCTCCGCCGCGCTGAAGCGCGGCTCCGGGGGCGACAAGTCAACGCCTCACCCGATCGAGCCCGTCATCTCAAGCTCGATCAAGCGATTCAACTCGACCGCGTATTCGAGCGGCAATTCCTTGGTGATCGGCTCGATGAAGCCGTTCACGATCATGACGTTGGCCTGCTCCTCGGTCAGGCCGCGCGACATCAGGTAGAAGATCTGGTCCGTCGAGATCTTGCCGACGGTCGCCTCGTGCGCGATCTCGACCTGCTCCTGCGCGATCTGCATGTCGGGGATCGTGAAGTTCTTCGACTTGTCGTCGAGGAGCAGCGCGTCGCACTCGACCTTGACCTTCGCGCCGCGGGCCGCGGGGCCGACCTTGACGAGGCCGCGGTACGTGGTGATGCCGCCGCCGGTGGCGAGCGACTTGGAGACGATGTTGCACGAGGTGTTCGGCGCGAGGAGCTGGACCTTGCTGCCGGTGTCCTGGTTCTGGCCGGGACCCGCGAAGGCGATGCCGGTCATGTCGCTGCGGGCGTTCTCGCCCTTGAGGATCGACATCGGGTAGAGCATCGTGACGCCGCTGCCCAGGTTGCCATTCACCCACTCCATGAAGCCGTTCTTCTCGACGATCGCGCGCTTCGTGTTGAGGTTGTAGGTCTGGCGGCTCCAGTTCTCGACGCTGGAGTAACGGGCGCGCGCGCCCTCCTTCACGTAGACCTCGACGCAGCCGGCGTGGATGCTGCTGTTCTCGTACTTCGGCGCGGAGCAGCCCTCGATGTAGTGGACCTGCGCGCCCTCCTCGACGACGATGAGCGTGTGCTCGAACTGGCCGAATCCCTCGGCGTTCATGCGGAAGTACGCCTGGACCGGCGCGTCCATCTTCACGCCCTTCGGGACGTGGAGGAACGTGCCGCCCGACCACACCGCGCCGTGGAGCGCCGCGAACTTGTGGTCGGTGGGCGGGACCGCCTTCATGAAATATTTGCGGAAGAGATCCTCGTGGGTCTTCAGCGCCTCGTCGCAGTTGACGAACGTGATGCCCATGTCCGCCCACTCCTTCGCGAGGTTGTGGTAGACCATCTCGGACTCGTACTGAGCACCGGCGCCCGCGAGGTACGCGCGCTCGGCCTTGGGGATGCCGAGCTTCTCGAAGGTGTCCTTGATGTCCTGGGGCACCTCCTCCCAGTTCTTCGTCTCCTTGACGCCCGGATCGCCGTAGTAGGTGATCTTGCTCAGGTCGAGCTTCGTGAGGTCCGCGCCCCACATGGGCAGCGGCTTCTCGTGGAAGATGCGCAGCGAGCGGAGGCGGAACTCGCGCATCCAGTCGGGCTCCTTCTTCCGGTCGGAGATCTTGTGGACGAGCTCCTCGGTGAGACCCTGCGCGGCGCGGAAGGCGAAGCGCTCCTCGTTGGCGTGGTCGAACATCTCGCGGTTGACGACGCCGCGGTCGATGCCCATCTGCTTGCTTTCCAGCTCGGGAGCAGCCATGAGGAACGCACCTGGTGAGGGACTCCGCCCTTTCAACGTTGCGGGCGCCCGACTATTTAAGGCGATCATACCGGCAAAACCCGATTGCCGGAATCCCCCAATCAAGGGATGTCAGGGCCTGCGCTCCTTGGGGCGATGAAAGCCCTCGCGCTCCTCGCCCTGCTGCTCGTCCCGGTCGCGCTCGCCCTGCCCCACGCCGCCGCGCCGCGCGCCACGCCCGCCGTGCCCACCGAGGTCTCGTTCACGTCCGAGTCGGGCGGCGGCCCGGACCACCTGCTGCGCGTGCGCCTCAACAACACCGGCGGCGCGGGCAGCGCGATCCTGGAGGTCAAGACGAAGGACGGCTCGGTGCTGATGCTTCAGAAGCTCGACCTCGCCGCGGGCGAGCAACGCACCTTCGAGCTGGCCGGCAACCCGACCACCTACACCGTCGACTACCGACTCCCCCTGGCCGAGTCGATCTCCACGATCGACCTGGGCGCGTGCCCCCGGATCGCGGGCGAGGTGGACATCGAATCGAGCGCGTCGCTCCTCCAGGAGATGGTCGGCGGCGGCCACCACTGCCTCGCGGGCAAGGCTTGATGAGGCGCGGGTGGGACTCGCCGTGCGAGGAGGCATGCGGGCGCTCGTCGCGCTGCTCGTCGTGTTGCTCGTGACGCCCAGCGCGGGCGCCGCGCCGGCCCCCGAGACCGTGCGCGTGCCGCTTCCCGGCCTGGGCGACCTGGGTCGCTACGAGGTGAACGGTTCGGGCGGCTCGCGCGACAACGCGAGCTTCGCCTGGAAGGCCGAGCGCTTCCCCGACGCCTGGGGCATCCTGCGCGACGGCGCGGCGCTCGAGACGGACGCGTGGGGCGGCGGGTGCTCGTTCCGCGTCTCGACCTCGCAGACCGCGGCCACCGCGCAGACGCTCCCGGCGTTCGGATGGTTCGCGGAGGGCGAGGCGCCCGTCGCCACCGCGCGCCCGACCGACTCGATGTGCGGCATCTTCGTCGGCACCGGCTCCTCCGTCGTGGGAGGCCGTGGCGTGATGCGCATCACCTACGGCGCGGCGCCGGACGTCGCGTGCCTCTTCCGGGGCGCGGCGCAGGGCGCGACGCTCGCCGTGGGCGACGAGGTCGCCTTTTGCCCCACGTGGAACGCGACCTGGCGCGTCGCGCAGATCGCCCCGTGGCGCGGCTTCCACGCGGCGCGCCTCGAAGCCACGACCCCGCACGGCGCGGCGAGCGCGTGGCTCGCGGAGGGCGTGCCCTACCCGCTCGACGTCGTCGTGCCCGGGAAGGACGGCAGCGCGAGCTATCATCTGGCCGCGCTCACGATCGCCGGCCCCGCCATCCCCCGGCCGCGCGTGGACGGCGCGCCCGCGCTGACGCCCGTCGATCCGCTGCTCGGCCCCGCCGAGGGCGACGCGACGCTGCCACTCCCGCTCTCCGTCGCGGCGCGCAGCGCGACGACGGACCCGACGCTCCTCGACCTCCAGGCGCTCCTCGCGAAGCCGGGCGCCGCGCTCGCGACGGGAGTCATGCGCGCGAGCGGCCCGAGCGCCGCGTGGACGCTCCTCTTCGCCGCGCCGGGCGTCTCGCCGGTGGGCGTCGTTTGCCAGGGCGCGGCGTCCGTCGCGCGCTGCCGCCCCGCCGCGGAAGGCACGGGGCTCGACGCGCCGCCCGCGGGCTTCGGCGCGCAGGCCGTCCCGCGCGCGGGCGCGTCGTTCGCGCAGGCGCTCGCGCGCTGGCGCGCCATGGACCCCAACGCGACCGCGCCCGTGGACGCGAGCTATCGTTCCTGGGCGAGCGCGACCGCGCCGGCCTCGATCCTGGTGGGCGATCTTGCGAGCGATCCCGCCGCCGGCGCCCCGGGCCCCGCGGGCCGCGAGCCTTCGACCGTCACGCTCGCGCTCGCGGACGCGCGCACGACCGAGGCCATCCGCACCGCGACGGCGCCCTTCGCCGTCTCGGGCTTCCCCGCCGGGCTCCAGCCGCCGGGGACGACGCCGGCCGACGCGCGCGCGGAGCCCTCGCCGCTCCGGGACGCGCTCGGCTCGCCGATCGTCGTGGGCGCCGGCGCGCTCGCCGCCCTCGTGGTGCTGGCGCTCCTCCTGAAGTCGAGCCTCGTGGGGCTCTACGCGCGTCTCACAGGCCGCGCCGTGCTGGAGAGCGCCGCGCGCCAGCGGATCCTCGCGCGCGTGGCCGCCGACCCGGGCATCCACGCCGCGCCGCTCCTGGCCGAGCTGGGGCGCGGGAACGGCCTGGGCGAGCACCACCTCGCGGTCCTCGTGCGCGAAGGCCACCTCGCGTGCGTGGCGACGCCCGGCTTCCGGCGCTACTTCGTCGCGGGGAGCCTGGAGCCCCGCGCGATGCGGCGCGCCGCGTTCCTGCGCGACGGCCCCTGCGCGCGCGTGTACGAGGCCGCCCGCGCGCATCCTGATATCAGCCTCTCCGACGCGGCGCGCGAGGCGGGCCTGTCGCTGCCATACGCCTCGCGCACGGCGAAGCGTCTCGCGCAGGCGGGCCTCCTGGAGCGGAGGCGCGAGGGCGGCGGCGTGCGGCTGCGCGTCGCGGAAGGCTAAATCACGCGCGGCCGCTTCCGCCCGCGTGGCCAAGCGCACCGGCGTGTTCCTCAAGGAGTTCGTCGTCCTCTTCGGCTTCCTCAACGGCGTCTGGATCGCCGTGGGCGTGAACCCGGGGCGCGAGTTCCTCGGCATCGTGCAGGGGCTCGTCGAGAGCGCGACCGGCGGCAACGGCTGGGTCAAGCTCCTGTTCACGTGGGTGCCTGTCGCGCTGGCGATCGCGGCGCTCGTCGCCATCTTCCGCAAGGGGGGCTGGCTCGGCTTCGTCGCGGTGCTCGCGGGCTTCCTCTCGGGCCTTTACGTCCTCGCCGACCCGCGGCTTTCGCTTGGGCTCCTCGTGGTGGCGCTGGCGCTCGGGTGGTTCGCGGCGCGCTGACTACCTGCGGCGGCGGAGGGCGATCAAGCCGACCGCGATCGCAGCCGCGCCCAGCACGGCGACACCCTCGAAGCCCGGCGACTTCTTGGCGTCGTTCTTGGCGGCCAGGAAGATCTTGGACTCGTCCTTGGTCGCGTTGCCGGTGGTGGCGACGAGCGTCTTCGTGCGCTGGAGCGCCATCTTCGAGGGGTCGCTCTTGGCGTGCGCGAAGAGGATGACCTCGAGGCTCTGGCTGTCCTTGTAGTCGGAGGGGATCGCCACGCCCAGCGTGATCTGCTTGGTCTCCTTGGGCTGGAGGTTGATCTCGCCGCCGGGCACGACGCTGCCGTACTTGGCATCGCCGCCCGCCGCCTCGACCACGAAGGTGTCGGCGGTGAAGCCCGTGTTCTGGAGCTGGAACGTGTACGTCATCAGCGTGCCGGGGCGGCCCGCCTTCTCGACGGGGCCCTCGGCGCGCAGCTCGATGGCGCTGGCGGCCTCGCTGATGCCGGTGAGCTGGTCCGCGTACTCGTTGAGCGGCAGGACCATCTTGAAGCCGTCCACCTTGAGGGTGGGCGACGTCGCGGAGTCGACGTTGATGCAGCAGGGCGGCACGCCGTCGGTGCTCTCCAGCGTCAGCGAGAGCACCATGTTCTGGTGCGGCTCGTAGGGGACGTAGTCGGACTGCTCGGTGGGCGTCAGCTGCATGCTGAACGCGGCCTGGCCGTTGGCGGAGAGCGAGATGTCCTGGCCCTTGGCGGCGGCGAGCAGGATGGGCTTCGCGTTGCCGTTGCCGGCGGCGGAGACGAGGTACAGCTTCGGGACGAGCTTGACGTTGCCGACCATCGCGTGGGCCGAGATCGTGCCGGCGATGGTGCCCACGCGCGAGAGGTCGAAGTCGAGCCCCATCTGGAGCTGCGGGTTGAGCGGGATCCACCAGCCGTTGCCGTCGCGCGTTCCGGTCATGCTCATCTCCTGCGTCGTCTCGTCGGCCTTGGGCGCCTCCGTGTTCATGGCGCCCGTCGTGTAGGGCGCGACCTTCTCGAAGAGGCTCCCGGTCTGGACGTCGGGGTGCAGGTAGAGCGTGTCGTGGTGGCCCGCGGGCTGCGGGATGGGGGTGTGGAGGACGCCCATGTTGAGGATGGCGTAGGAGTTCCGGTCGTTCTGGCTCGCGGCGGTCAGGTTGAACGCGCTGAAGCCGCCGTGCACGTGCGCGAAGGGGACGCTGGCGAGCACGGTCATCGTCTTCTGGCCGTGGCCGGGCACCTTCACGGGCGTCTGCACCGTGCCGTTCCAGTTGGCCGGCAGGTCGCGCAGCGCGAGGTCCACCGTGTCCTCGTTGTCGCCGTTGTTCTGGATCGTGACGCTGTAGACGAAGGTCGCCGCGCCGCCGTTCGAGACGCGCACGCGGTCCGGGCTCTGGAGGCGCAGGTGGCCGTGCGACTCGTCGCCGATGGTGATCGTGAGCTTCGCGCCCTCGGCGTCGGGCATGCGGTCGCGCACCTCGACGCCGCCGGTGAGGAGCGTGGCCTCGTCCGCGCTCTCGACGTAGACGTTGGTGAGGTTGTCGCCGCGGTTGGGCATGCGCTTCAGGCCGTCGAGGACGTACGCCTTCGGGATCTCGAAGCTGAACGTGCCCTTCGCGCCGTCCACCTTCACGTCGAAGTTCGAGACGTAGGAGCCGTAGGAGGAGTAGTAGTCCGACTTGTCGTCGTTGGCGACCACCGTGAGCGAGCCGCTGTCGGACTGGCCCGAGGGGAGGGCGCTGTGGTAGATCCAGGCCGTGTACGACATGTTCCGCCAGTCGAAGTGGATGGCGTACTGGTCGAACGAGACCGCGTCGGCCAGGCCCGCGACGCCCATCTTGAAGAGGAGGGAGGTGTCCGATTCGGCGATCGCGAGCGACGTCAGGTCGGCGCTGCTGGTCTGGCCCGTCGCGGGCGCGGGCGCCCCCACGGGGCTCCCGCCGCCGAGCACCGAGACCGTGGTGTCGCCGGTGGCGTCGGAGAGGAGCGGCTTGTCCGCGGCGGCCGCGTGGGCGCCGGGGGCAGCCACGAGGTTCGCAGCGAGCAGGGTCAGCGTGAGGATCCAAGCGGAGCGCATGGGACCAGCCTTGATGGCAACGCGAGTCCGGCCTGGTATAATAGCCCGATTGTATCATTCCTTGAACGGAGAGGAAGGCTCCAGGCCCCGGCAACGCTTATGAACGGTCCGTTCGTCGGGCGTGCCATGAGCACGCGGTGGGCCCTCCTCGCGCTGCTCCTCGTCCTCTCCGCCCCCCTCGCCGCCGCATCCTACGCCGTCCGCCTGGAGGCCGCGGGCGACGCCTGGAACGGACAGACCACCGCCACCCCCGCGGGCGGGAGCGCCGACCTGTGGGTCCCGGCCACTGCGCGCATCCACGAGGTCGTCGCGCAGACGCCCACCGGCAACCAGACCGCCTCGTGGCGCGCCCAGGGCTCCGACCTCCTGCGCGTCCAGGCGCCGCCCAACGCCACGAGCCTCGCAGTGGGCTACGACTTCGTCGCCTCGCCCTACCTCGTCGCCGCCGTCGCTCTGCCCGCGGGCGCCACGCTCGACGTCCTCCCGCCGCCCGGCCTCGCCATCCAGAGCGACGACGCGGCCTTCGCCCAGCAGCCCGACGGCGCCTGGCGCGCCACGCTCCAGGCCCCCGCCACCGTGCGCGTCCACGCCGTCGACCCCGACCGCGTCGGCGAGGTCCCCATCCTCGTCACCGTCGTCGCCGTCGCCCTGCTATCATTCCTGGGCACGCTGCTCTGGCACAAGCTCCGCCCGCCGCTCCAGGGCAAGCCCGCCGAGCGCTTCCTGGAGCACCTCGTCGAGCTCCAGCAGCGCCTCATGCCGCCCGTCGTCGTCTTCGCCTTCCTCAACTTCTGGTACTTCGCCAGCGGCCTGCGCCTCGTGCGCTGGCACGGGTACACGCTCGTCGCGCCCACCTTCAGCCTGGAGGGCAGCCTCGCCGCGCGCGCCTTCCAGGCCTTCGCCGAGCGCCTCGTGCCGGCGGGCGTCCAGCTCGTCGTCCTGCGGCCCGCCGACGCCGTGCTCGCCCAGGTCCAGATGACGCTCTTCCTCGCTTTCGTGAGCGTCCTGCCCGTCCTGCTCTACGAGCTCTCCGTCTTCATCGCGCCGGCCATGCGCGAGCGCGAGCGCCGCGTCGCCACGCGCAGCATCCCGCTCGTCACGCTCCTCTTCCTCGCCGGCGCCGCCTTCGGCTACCTCGTCATGACGCCGCTCATGATCCGCGCGCTCTACGGCTTCGCCCCCGCCACCGGCGCCGCGCCGCTCCTCGTCGTGGGCGACCTCATCAGCTTCGGCCTCATCGTCATCTGCGCCTTCGGCCTCGCCTTCGAGCTCCCCGTCCTGATGTACGTGACCAGCCGGCTCGGCCTCGTCCAGGCGCGCACGTACCGGCGCTACCTCCGCCACGCCATCGTCGCCATCGTCATCCTCGCGGGCATCGTCACGCCCGACCCGAGCGTCGTGAGCCAGTTGCTCGTCGCGATC
Source organism: Thermoplasmata archaeon (assembly GCA_034667685.1). Classification (GTDB taxonomy): domain Archaea; phylum Thermoplasmatota; class SW-10-69-26; order JACQPN01; family JAJPHT01; genus JAJPHT01. Next base: position 28,018 of record JAXDQU010000031.1, read on the forward strand.
CCCGTGACCACACTCTACCTCATCGGCATGGGCGCCGCCGCGTGGGGCGAGCGCAAGCGGGCGCGGATGCAGGATGCGCGGGCCGCGGGTGCCTAGAGCTCGACCACCTTGCGGCGCTTCGCCATCCGCCAACACGCCAGGACGCCAACACGCCAGCGTTCCGTGTCTTGGCGTGTTGGCGTCCTGGCGTGTTGGCGGATGGCGAAGCGAGGCGGGACGAGGGACAGATTCTAGGCGCGGCGCCCGAGGTCCACGATCTTCTCGCGGGGCAGCCCCAGCGCGGCGAAGTCCTTCGCGTTGTACGTCCAGAGCACGTCGGCCGGGCCCACGTGCCCCGCGATGATCGCGTCGCGCGCGAGCTTCAGCCAGGCCTTGTCGTCGAGCGGCGCCTGGAGCGCGCTGCGCAGCGCGTGCTCGGCGTCGTAGGGCTCGATGCGCCAGCCGAGGCGCTCGAAGGCGTGCAGCAGCTCGGCCGGGTCCGCGCCGCGCTGGCGAAGCTGCCGGCAGCGCTCCAGCACCACCAGCGCGGGGACGATGACGTCCTCGTCCTCCAGCAGGTCGAGCGCCTCCGGGTGCCAGAGGACGTTGGTGTCGAGGACGACGGCCATGCGCTACTCGAGCTTGAACCGGAGCTTCTTGGACCGCGGCTGCTCCGCCGCCATGCGCTTGAGCATGTCCAACGCCATCCGCTTCTCGCGCTTCTCGCGGAGCGCCAGGATGCCCGCGCGGAGCACCTCGCTCTTGCTCTTGCCCATCTCGGCGGCGAGGGCCTCCACCTCCTGGAGCAGCGCGTCCTCCAGGCGGATCTTGATCTCCGCCGACTTCGTCATCGTTTCCCGATGGCAGCCCATGCACATAAACATGGTGCACAAACGGGGTGCAAATGTACCCACAACGGCTCAGCGGCCCCTCTCGGCCACGAAGAGCACCACCGCGCCGCGCAGCATCGGCCGCGCCTCGACGCGCGCGAAGCCGGCGTCCGCCATGCGCTTCGCGATCACCTCGGGCGGGTCGACGCGCGCGACGCTGTCGGCCAGGTAGGCGTAGGCCTGCGGGTTGCCGGAGAGGCCGCGCATCAGGCGGGGCATCAGGCGCAGGAAGTAGAGGCGGTAGAGCGGGCCGAAGACCTTGCCTGGCGGCCGGTTGATCTCCAGGCTCACGAGACGGCCGCCGGGCTGGAGCGCGCGGTGGGCCTCGCGGAAGAAGGCGGGCTGGTCGGCGAGGTTGCGCAGGACGAAGGCGTTGGTGATGCCCTCGAACGTCGCGTCGGCGGCGGGCAGCGCGAGGCCGCTGGCGTGGACCATCCCCATCCGGGTCCGGTCGTACCCCTTCTTGCGCGGCGCGAGCGCGATCATGCCGCGCGCCAGGTCGAGGCCGAGCACGCGCGCGTCGGGGGCGGCCTTGTGCAGCGCGAGCGTGAGGTCGCCGGTGCCCGCGCCCACGTCGAGGTAGGGGCCTTGCCCGCGGCCGCGCGCCTCGCGGGCCGCCAGGCGGCGCCAGCGCTGGTCGAGGTTGGCGGCCATCAGCCGGTTGAGGAGGTCGTAGCGCGGGGCGATGCTGTCGAACATGTCCTGGACGTAGGCCTCCTTGGCCTTGGGGTCCGCGAACTGGGATGGCGCGCGCCGCTCCACGACGAGGCGATGCGGCCCTCCCTGAAATGCGTTTTTCTGCCGTTTTCCCTGCGAACGGATCGAGGAATGGTCCGAGTATTCGCGAAACGCTCAAACCGTGTCGCGTTGCTGGCGAAGGCGAAGGCCGCTATCTCGCTATCATCCGGCCTGGGTGGAACTGACATGAGTCGCATGCTGAGCGTGGCGATCGTGGCCCTCTTCGTGGGCATGGCTATCGCGGGTTGCACCGGCAACAACACCAACAACCCCACCGGCGGGAACCAGACGTCCACGCCCACGGGCGGCGGGGCGCCCTCCGCGTCCTGGACCTACTCGCCCACGACCGTCGAGCAGGGGCAAGCTGTGACCTTCGGCGCCAGCGGCGCCACGTCGGGCCAGACGGCCGCGTGGAACTTCGGCGACGGAACGAACGGCACGGGCACGACGACGCAGCACACGTTCCAGGACCCCGGCCGCTACATCGTGCGGCTGACCGTCACGTCGGGCAGCCAGTCCACGACGAACGACGCGGACCTGATCTACGTCAACGTGGGACCCAGCTTCAACATCACGACGACGACGAACGCCTCCGACCTCGCGCCGGTGGCGGACATCTCGACGTCGCAGTCGGTGCTCCAGGCGGGCGGCTCCGTGCAGGCGAACGGCACGGGCTCCTACGGCTGGACGCCCAACGCGAAATTCGCCCCCGAGAAGGGCGTCACGCCGGAGAACACGCCGGTGCAGCGCTCCTCCGCGGCGGTCACCAACTTCTCGTGGGACTTCGGGGACGGCTCGGCCCCGGCCAGCGGCGACGCGACCTCCGCGGGCGCCGTGAACCACACGTACGCCAACCCAGGCACGTACGCGCTGAAGCTCACGGTCTCGGACGGCAACAAGACGTCCTCCGCCGTCGCGACCATCGTCGTCCTCTCGACGCCCCCGACGGTGGGCGGCTACAAGCAGAAGGACGTGTTCGTCACGGCCACCATCAGCGGCCCCCAGTCCTTCGACCCCGGCTTCGACTACGAGACGGCGGGCGGCACGGTCATCGAGGCGACGTACGACCGCCTCTTCTCCTACGACCACGGCGACACGACGAAGCCCATCGGCATGCTCGCCGCGAACGTCCCCTCCGTCGCCAACGGCGAGATCAAGAGCAACGGCCTGCGCTACGAGATCCCGCTGCGCGCGGACGCGAAGTTCCAGGACGGCACGGCCGTCGACGCGGCCGCGGTCAAGTTCTCGCTCGACCGCCTCATCCTCATGGGCGACCCCTCGTCCGCGGCGCTCCCCGTGCTCGCCCCCATCATCAAGGGCGGCGTGGAGTACCTCACCAAGGGCAACGCGCACTACCTGGACCGCGCCTGGTACCTCTCGCAGAACGGCATCGAGGTCATCGACGCCTCGCACGTCGCGATCAACCTGCCCAACGCCGACCCCTCGGTCGTGGCGCGCCTGGCCTACGCGGCGTGCTCCATCGTGAGCCCCACGGCGGTCAAGGCCGCGCACAACGAGCGCGTGCCGCTCTGGGGCGTCGCCTCGACGCCGGATGGCCTGCCGCCCGCGGGCAAGTCGACGCGCGACCCGTGGATGGACGCGAACACGGCCGGCAGCGGCCCCTTCAAGCTCCGCGTCTGGCTGCCCAACGACCGCGTGGTCATGGACCGCAACGACGGCTGGTGGGGCAACGCCGCCTTCGGCCAGATCAAGATGAAGACGGTCATCATCCAGTACGTCGACGACCTCAACACGCGCATCCTGATGCTGAAGAACGGCGACGCGGACGAGATCTACGTCCCGGTCTCGCAGATCGCGCGCGTGCAGCCGCAGATCCAGAGCCTCGCGGACGTCGTGAACTCGCAGACGCTCACCATCGGCGCCGGCTTCTTCAACTACAACGTGAACGGGAACGACAACTGCCCGCAGGTCGACGGCGCGCCCGACTGCACGATGTTCGCGGACCAGCACGTCCGCAAGTTCATCGTCGACGCCTTCGACTACACGGACTTCTTCACGAACGTCTCGAAGGGCAACAATCTGCCCCTCAACGGCGTGATCCCGCGCGGCCTGGCTGGCTACGATCCCTCGGAGGAGACGCTCACGCAGGACCTCCAGGCCGCGGCGCAGGAGCTCGCGGCGTCGCACGTCGCGGGCAAGACGGTCTCCTTCGACGTCTCGTGGAACACCGGCAACGCGGTGCGCGAGGGCGCGGCCAACATCCTGAAGCGCACCGTGGAGAGCGTGTCCAATGGCAAGGTCAGCGTGAACCTGAAGCCCATCAAGTTCAACGACCTGCTGACGAACACGCAGCACCAGCAGGTGGCCTTCTGGTTCTTCGGCTGGGCGCCGGACTACGTCGCGACGGACGACTACGTCAAGCCGTTCCTGCAGACGGGCAACAACTACCCGTTCAACCAGGTGTTCTCGGACCCGGCGATCGACGCGAAGATCAACGCGGCGATCAACATGACGGACCCGACGGCGCAGGCGAACGCCTGGAAGGAGATCAACGCGATGGGCGTCACGAAGAACGTGGACCTCTTCCTCTACCAGGCGAAGCAGGTGCACGTGCAGCGCAAGTACGTGACGGGCTACTACTTCAGCCCCGTCCACACGGGCCAGCCCAACGTCGGTGACTACACCGCCATCGGCAAGGCCTGATCCGGTCTCCCCTCGGCCGGCGCGGACGCAGGCCCGCGCCGGCCCCCTCCGTTTCCTCGTGGAGCGTGACGATGAACCTCTGGGCGTACCTGGTGCGGCGGCTGGTCCTGGCGATCCCCGTCATCGTGGGCGTCACGATCCTCACGTTCGGCATCTCGTGGGAAGCCAACCAGGGCGACATGGCGCGCGCGTACATCAGCGCGAAGATGACGCCCGAGCAGGTCGAGGAGATCCGCGTCTCCCACGGCTTCGACAAGCCGTTCTACGTCCAGTATCTCACGTACCTCAAGGGGCTCGTGAAGGGGGACCTGGGCCTCTCGCGCACGCAGGGCGACCTGCCCATCTCCCAGGTGTTCAAGGCGTTCTTCCCCGCGACGCTCGAGCTGACCATCGTCGCGGTCATCCTCGCCGTGGTGGGCGGCGTGTTCTTCGGCACGCTCTCCGCGGTGCGGAAGGACCGGCCCATCGACCACGCCACGCGCGTCTTCGCGTTGGCCGGCGTGAGCGTGCCCATCTTCTGGCTGGGCCTGATCCTCAAGTTCATCTTCGCCACGACCTACCCGAAGGACCTCTTCGACTCGTCGGGCCCCGTGATCCGCGGCGTCTTCCTCGCGCTCGTGGTGGGCGTGCCCCTCGCGGTGGGCCTCTTCGTGGCGGACGGCCTCGACCCGCGGCACCTCACGTGGAGGCGCCTGGCGGTGCACCTCGCCATCCTCGCCGCGATGCTCGGCCTCCTCGCGCTCCTCCACTGGTGGTTCGCGCTGATGGTCCTGGGCGGCATCGCGCTCGTCGCGTACGTCACCGCGCTCGCCATGCGCCTCGCGGGGCGCGGCCGCGTCCCGGGCCGCGTGGTGCAGGTCGTGCTCGGCCTCGCGCTCGTCGCGGTCGTCGCGCTCACCCTCGCGGGCCAGGCGCCCAGCATCGTGGACCCGGTGCTCCAGCAGGTGCCGCAGATGCCGCTGGGCGGCCGCATCAGCAACGAGATCCTCAACCCGCCCGAGGCGCATCCCTCCGTGACTCACGGCAGGACCGGCTTCCTCCTCGTCGACACCGTCCTCGCGCGCGACTGGGTGGCGCTGGGCGACGTCGTCATGCACCTGATCCTGCCCGCGATCACGCTGGGCTACTTCTCGCTCGCCATCATCACGCGCATCATGCGCGCGAGCATGCTCGACGTGCTCCAGCTCGACTTCGTGCGGACCGCGCGCGCCAAGGGGCTGCCCGAGCGCGAGGTCGTCCGCGCGCACGCGCGCCGCAACGCATTGATCCCCATCGCGACCGTGATCGGCCTGACCTTCGGCAGCCTGCTGGGCGGCGCCGTCCTGACCGAGACGATCTTCCAGTGGCCGGGCCTGGGCCGGTGGAGCACGCAGGCCATCGGCGCGGGCGACGCGCAGAGCATCATGGCCTTCACGCTCTTCGTGGTCATCGTCTACCTCGTCGTGAACTTCGTCGTCGACGTCGTCTACAGCCTGATCGACCCGAGGGTGAGGCTCTCATGACGACGCTCACCGGCCCCACGCCGCCGGAGCTCACCGAGGCGCCCGCCTCGCCGCAGCCCGCGCGCGGCCTGCGCTATCTCTGGTACCGCACGCGCTCCAGCCCGCTCACCATCGCCGGCGCGGTCATCATCCTGCTCTACCTCGTCGTCGCCCTCTGCGCGCCGCTCCTGGCGCCCGTGCCCGCCGAGCAGCGCGGCAATCCCTACTCGCCGGTGGGCCACGAGGGCGAGGACGTGCTCCCCGCGCCGTGGTTCACGACGCAGCTCGATCCCACGCCCTGCACCGCGCAGTGGCCCGTGCCCGTCGTGGGCTGGTTCAACCACGCGACGATGCAATGCCCGCTGGGCACGAGCAACCACGGCGCGGACGTCTACTACGGCATCGTCTGGGGCGCGCGCATCAGCGTGCTCATGGGCGTGGGCGTCACGGCGACCGGCGTCGTCGTGGGCATGATCCTCGGCCTCATCGCCGGCTGGTACGGCGGCTGGATCGACGAGCTGCTCCTGCGCATCACCGACATCTTCCTCTCGCTGCCGCTCCTGGTGCTCGCGATCGCCGTCATCGTCGCGCTGCACAACCCGAGCCTCCTGTCGGTGGGCCTCGCGCTCGCGGTCGTCTGGTGGCCCACGTACACGCGCCTCGTGCGCGGCCAGGTGCTCGCCATCCGCGAGTCGCAGTACGTCGAGGCCGCGCGTGCCTCCGGGCTGCCCGACTGGTACATCATGGTCCGGCACGTCGCGCCCAACACGCTCTCGCCCGTCGTCGTGCAGGCGACGCTGGACATCGGGAGCGTGGTGCTCATCGCGGCCTCGCTCTCCTTCATCGGATTCACGAGCAACTCGCCGCTCCTGCCCGAATGGGGGCGCCTCGTCGCGCTCGGGCAGGAGTACATCGCGACGGGCCAGTGGTGGACCGTCGTCTTCCCGGGCCTCGCGATCTTCGGCTTCGTCCTCGGGTTCAACCTCCTGGGCGACGGGCTGCGCGACGTGCTCGATCCGCGGGGGGCGCGCTGAGTGGCGCCCGAGGACGCCGTCCTGGAGATCCGGGACCTCGCGCTCAACTTCAAGACGTACGGGGGCGACGTGCAGGCGCTCGAAGGCGTCGACCTCGAGCTGCTCCGCAACGAGACGCTCGGCCTCGTGGGCGAGTCGGGCTGCGGGAAGACCGTGACCGCGATGAGCGTCATGCGCCTGATCTCGACGCCGCCCGCGCACTACCTGCGCGGCAGGATCCTCTTCAAGCCCTCCGCCGACCCGGCGACGCACGTCGACCTGCTGGAGGCGGACGCGGAGGCCATGTCGAGCATCCGCGGCAACCAGATCGGCATGATCTTCCAGGAGCCGATGACGTCGCTCAACCCCGTCATGCCGCTGGGCAAGCAGCTTCGCGAGGTGCTGCTCCAGCACGACTCCGTGGGCCGGCCCATCACGTCCATCGAGCGGTGGCTGGAGCGCCGCGGCCTCCGCGTCACCTCGCGCGTGCGCGAGCGCCACCGCCTCGCCAACGCGCGCTCCGTCGAGACCCTGCGCCGCATCGGCATCGCGGACCCCGAGGAGATGCTCGGGCGCTATCCCCACGAGCTTTCCGGCGGCATGCGCCAGCGCATCATGATCGCGATGGCGCTCTCGTGCAAGCCGCACCTGCTCATCGCCGACGAGCCCACCACCGCGCTGGACGTCACCATCCAGGCGCAGATCATGGACCTGATGAAGGAGCTCAAGCGCGAGGAGGAGGCGAGCATCCTCCTGATCACGCACCACCTGGGCCTCGTGGCCGAGATGTGCGACCGCGTCGCGGTGATGTACGCGGGCGCCGTCGTCGAGAAGGGCACGACCCATGATATCTTCCACGAGCCGCGCCACCCGTACACGGTGGGCCTCTTGCGCGCGATCCCGAAGCTCACCGGCGAGCGCCACGACCTGCCCGTGATCCCGGGGCGCATCCCCGACCTCATCCGCCCGCCCGCAGGGTGCCGCTTCCATCCGCGCTGCCCGTACGCGATGGTCGAGTGCACGCAGGCCCGGCCGCCGCTCTACGAGCTGGGGAACGGGCACCGCGTCGCGTGCGTGCTCTACGACGGCCAGCACGAGGTCCCCGCGGCGCTCCTGGAGGCGCGCCCGTGAGCGACGCCGGGTGGCTCGTGGAGGCGCGCGACCTGCGCAAGGAGTTCCCGATCCGCGGCGGCTTCGTCTCGCGCACCGTCGCCAGCGTGCACGCGGTCGACGGCGTCTCGTTCGGCGTGCGCGAGGGGCAGACGCTCGGCCTCGTGGGCGAGAGCGGCTGCGGCAAGACCACCGTGGGCCGGACGCTCGTGCGCCTCACCGACGCGACGGGCGGCCGGATCCTCTACCGCGGAAAAGATATCACGAACCTGCGCGGGGGCGAGCTTCGCGCGCTGCGGCGGAAGATCCAGATCGTCTTCCAGGACCCGCAGTCGAGCCTCAACCCACGCATGCGCGTGCGCGACATCATCGCGGAGCCGCTGCGCTTCACCGCCGGCAAGTCGCGCAAGGAGGCGCGCGCCAAGGTGCTCGACCTCCTGGAGCGCGTCGGCCTCAAGCCCGACCACGCGGAGCGTTACCCGCACGAGTTCTCCGGGGGCCAGCGCCAGCGCATCGGCATCGCGCGCGCCCTCGCGACGGACCCCGAGTTCGTCATCCTCGACGAGCCCACGAGCGCGCTCGACGTCTCCGTGCAGGCGCGCCTCCTGAACCTGCTGCGGCAGCTCCAGGACGAGCTGAAGCTCACGTACCTCTTCATCAGCCACGACCTCAGCGTCATCCGCTACATGTGCGACGAGGTCGCCGTGATGTACCTGGGCCGCATCGTGGAGCGCGCGCCGGTGGACGACCTCTTCGCCAACCCGCAGCACCCCTACACGCAGGCTTTGCTATCGGCCGTCCCGCTGCCCGATCCCGACACGAAGGCGAAGCGCATCATCCTGACCGGCGACGTGCCCAGCCCCGTCAACCCGCCGCAGGCGTGCCGGTTCCACCCGCGCTGCCCGCGCGCCCAGGCCGTCTGCCACGAGATCGACCCGCCCCTGGAGCCCAAGCGCCCGAACCACCTCGCCGCGTGCCACTTCCCCGGCCCCCAGGAGAAGTGGCCCACCACGCAGACGCGCGAGGTCAAGCTCAGCCAGGAATAGGCTGCAGCGTGGCGCTCCAGGTCGCGCTCGTCGAGGCGGGTCCGTCCGCGTCCGTCGCGTCGGACGCGATGCGCAGCGCGACCGTCGCGCCGGCTCCCACGAAGATCACGCCCGCGGCGCGGCAGCTCGTCTGGGGTCCCCACACGCTGCACGAGAGTCCCGTGGAAGACCCGTCGACGTCCACGGTGAAGGTCCAGTGGTGGACGCCGCCGCCCGTCGCGTTGCCCGGCGGCGCCGCGAGGTGGACGAACAGGCCGCTGAGGTTGCCCATGGGGAAGGGCGTCGCGACGTCGCTCTCGCGGGTCGTGGGCGACGCGAACGCGCCGAACGCCCCGAACTGCGGGACGCCCGCCGCGCCGGTCATGGGCGACGCGCCGGTGCCGCCGCCGAGCATGGTCCCGCCCTGCGGGCCGCTCGATCCCTGCGGACCTTGCGCGCCCTGCTGACCCACAGGTCCCTGCGGCCCTGCGGGCCCCTGCGGTCCAGCCGGGCCTTGCGGGCCGGCCGTCCCGTTCACGCCTTGCGGGCCCGCGGGACCCTGGGGGCCGGCTGGACCCTTGGCGCCTTGCGCGCCGGGGGCGCCGGCAGGTCCCTGCGGGCCGGCGGGACCTTGCGCGCCAGCGGGCCCCGAGGGACCGGCCGCCCCGTCGGCGCCGGCCGGCCCGGCAGGACCTTGGGGTCCCACGGCGCCCGCAGGCCCCTGTGGACCGGCCGGGCCTTGCGTTCCAGCGGGTCCCTGCGGACCGGCTGCGCCGTCCGCGCCTGCGGGACCCGTCGGACCGGCGGGCCCGGGAAGACCGTCCGCCCCGGGGGCGCCCTGTGCGCCAGCCAGCCCCTGCAGACCCGCGGGTCCCTGCGGTCCTTGGGGCCCGGTGGCGCCGGCCGGGCCTTGCGGGCCGGCTGCGCCATCGCTCCCCCGCGGTCCGGCGGGTCCCTGCGGGCCCGCGGGACCTTGTGGGCCGGCCGTTCCGTTCACGCCCTGCGGGCCCGCGGGACCCGGGACGCCGCAGCCGGTCTGGTTCGCGAGGCACACGACGCGCCCCCCGAACGTGAGCGCCCCGCCCGCGGACGCCCCGAGCGCGCCCCCGTCGAAGACGAGGTGGCGGGGACCGAGGGCGAGATCGCCCGTCACGTTGTCGCCGCCCACGCGGACCCACGGCTCGGGGTGGTCGGGAGCCGAGAGCGGAGCGGAGGGCGCGGCGAGGCCATGGCCGACGTCGATCGTGGCGCCGGCGGCGAACGCCAGGATCGCCACGAGGGCGATGGTGGTGGTGGAAGCCATCGGCAGGTCGAGATGCGGGACCCTCAAGAAGGTGGGCAAGCCGTGGCTTGCGCGCTCCCGCCCACGTCAACGGATATGAGCCGCGAGCCCGGTGGAGGCGCGTGGAAGCCGACCCCGTCGCGCAGCAGGACGGCGCGCTCGCGCGGGCGCTCGAAGCGCTCGCCAGCGTGCCGCGCCTCTCCCTTCTGCGCCAGCTCCAGACGCCCCGGATCCTCCGCGAGATCCGCGTGCGCTCCAGCGCGGACGACGACCGCGCGGGGAGCATCTCGCGCCAGGCGATCCGCGAGCACCTCGACAGGCTCCTGGAGATCGGCGTCATCCACGCGCGCGAAACCGAGCGCGACCACGGGGGGACGATCGAGTACATGATCAACCACCAGGCGCTCTTCGCGCTCGCGGAGGAGTTCCGGGCGCTCGCGAAGCTGAAGCCCCACGAGGAGCCCAACGCCGAGACGGTGCGCGCGCCCGCGCCCTCGCGCCCGGCGGAGGTCGCGGGACCCTCCCTCGTGCTGGTGCACGGCCTCGACGAAGGACGAAGGTTCGACCTGACGCCCGGGCCCTCGCGCCAGACGTGGACCATCGGGCGGCGCCGCGGCACGGACGTGCCGATCGACTTCGATCCCTTCGCGAGCAGCCACCACGCGCGGATCGACTGGCGCGACGGGGCGCACTGGCTCACCGACCTCGAGGACAGCCGCAACGGGACGACGCTCAACTTCCGCGAGATCCCGAAGGCGACGCCCGTCCGGCTCGCCCCGGCTGATATCATCGGCGTGGGCCGGACCCTGTTCGTGTTCAGGGCGTGAGCGTGGCCTGGCGCAGCGCCGCGCGCATGGCGCCCGCGTCCGGATAGCGCTGGAGCGGATCGTCCGCCGTGGCCTTCTCGACGATCGCGACGAGGGCCGGCGGGAGCGGCGGGACCGCGATCGCCCGCAGGAGGCGCCCCGCCGCGTAGACGTCGGTCGCGGGCGTGACGGGCTCTCCGCGCCGCTGCTCGGGCGCCATGAAGGCGGGCGTTCCCGCGAAGACGCCGGGGTCGTGGAAGCCCGCGGTCGTGGACTCGCGCAGCCACGCGATGCCGAAGTCGGCGACCTTGGGCGAGCCGTCGGCCGCGACGAGGACGTTCGCCGCCTTGAGGTCGCGGTGGACGATCCCGCGCGCATGCGCCGCCTCGAGCCCGGCGAGGACGCCCTCGAGCATGCGGACCGCCTCGCCCGCCTCGAGGGGCGCGCGCTCCGCGAGGGTGCCGCCCGGGACGTGCTCCATGACGAGCACGGAGCTTCCCAGGAGCGGAAGGACGTCGTGCACGACGACCACGTTGGGGTGCGCGATCTGGCCCGCCGCCCTGGCCTCGCGCACGCCCCGGGCGTCCGCGTCCTCCGCCACCTCCTTGAGCACCACGGCCCGGTCGATCCGCGAGTCCTGGGCGAGGAACGCGTGCCCCTCGCCGCCGCGGCCGATGCGCCGGACGACGCGATAACGCTCGGCCAGCACGGCGCCTTCGCGCAGCGGGCCTTCCTCGGCGGCCGCGCCGGGCGAGGCGCCCGGGATCCCGTACGCGCGGCTCGCCACCGCGTCGAGGAAGGCGCGGAACGCCTGCGAGGCCGCCACCGCGAGGCCGAGGACGACCGCGTCGATCAGCGTGAACGATCCCGAGCCGGGGAGCGTCACCTGCACGAGGAAGAGGAGGAACGCGACGGCGCCGAACGTCGAGATGCCCAGGAGCACGCGCGCCGCCCGCCGCCGCCGGACGACGCCCATGTCGAGCACGTCGTGGCGAAGGACCGCCGTGGATGCGAGCGCCCCCACGATCAGCCAGCGCACCGACGCCGTCCCCTTCCCGAGCGCGAGCGCCCAGGGCGGCGCGGCCCCGCCCCCCAACGCCGCCTGGATCAAGGTGGGCGCGAGCGTCGTGGAGAGCGTGACGAGGACGCCGGCAAGGGGACCCACGAGCCGGTAGGCGCGCGAGGAGGGCGCCAGCGCGAGGAGCGCCGCGGCCGCGAGGGTCGCGACGACGCCGATGGGCAGCCCCGGCAGCGTCGTGGGATCGCGGATCGCGGCTCCGGCGAGGTCGTACGCCGCGGCGCTCCAGAGGGGAATCGCGGCGACGCACATCGCCACGAAGAGCGGCGCGATGGCGCGGTCCGGGGGGCTCCCGCGCAGCCGCCGCGCGAGCGTGAACGCGACGAACGAGTAGACCAGCGTGGCCTCGACCAGCGGCAGGTAGTTCGGGGCGTCGAACGCGCCGCCGACCTTGGCGCGCGAGAGCTCGACGACGACCACGACCGCGGCCACGGCGCGGAGCGCCCATGCGCCGGCCCGCCAGGCTCGGCGCCGCCCGAGGAGCTCGGCCGCCAGCGCGAGCAGGACGACCGGATCGAGCGCCGAGCAGATCGAAGCGGCCTTCAAGAGAAGAAGCGGATCGAGGGGCGGTGGGGCCAGCGCCCGCGCCGTCTCGAACGCCTGGTTGAGGAAGATCAGCCCGAGGAAGAACGCCAGGAGACGGCCCGCGCGTCGCTGGCGCGCGCCCACGAGCGCGAGCAGCGCGAACGCGCCGGTCACGATCGCGGCGGCGGCCTTCAGGAAGACGTCGAGGGCCACGCTTGCCACAGCCGGCCTCGCGTCATCAAGCTTTTCGGGCCACGCCCGGCCTCAGAGCCCGCCGTCGCAGTCGGGACCCGCGTCGGAGTTCACGAACACGCCGGTGCACGCGTGCGCGCCGTCGTTGTAGACCCCCACGCACGCGTAGGGAGGCACGCCGCCGGGCACGTACTCCTGCGCGCCCGTGCACGAGACGGAGCCGGTGTTGTTCGAGAAGACGCCCACGCAGGCGTAGCTCACGGCGCTCACCTGGACGCCGGCGCACCCGGCGGCGGAGGCGAGACCCGCGAAGGAGACGAAAGCAGTCAGGAGGCTGAGCGTCACGAGGAGGATGGTTCTCATGGTTCCCACTTGCGCCGAAGCGCGCACGGTAACACACCCCTTCCCCGCAAAGAGTTGGGCAAGCTTGGGCTTGCGCGTCGACGGGACCTTCCGGCCGATCGCGCGGCGCGGGGGATCGCAACCCCCAAGAGGAGGCACGCCTAGGCCGATCCGTGCGCCGCGCCGCGCTGCTGCTTGTCCTCGTCGCCCTGAGCGGGTGCACGCACGCGGGCGCCCCGCCCCTCCTCGGGGGCACGCCCACGCCCACCGACGCGACGCCCGGGAGCGACCCGCGCTTCCCGCCGCTGCGCTTCGGTGGCACGGTCCTCGATGCGCTCAGCGGCCAGGCGCTCGACGACGCCACCGTGATCCTCGACCTCGCGGCCACCGCGCCCTGCCGCAACGAAGGCATCCTCTGGCAGCAGTCGAACGTGCCCACCACGGGCCTCGACGGCCGCTTCGGCCCGCACGTCGCCGAGCGCCCGCGCACCAACGACTTCGCCTACTTCCTCCACGTCACCGCGCCCGGCTACGCGGAGAACGTCACGTTCATCGGCCCCGCCGAAGCGCAAGGCGACCTGGGCAACCTCACCATCGTCCTGCACCCCGACCGCAGCGTCAGCGGCACCGCGCCGCCTGGCACCGTCGTCGCCCTCGACGCGCCCGGCTTCCCCCGCCTCGCCGCCGCCGACGCCAACGGCACCTTCGAGATCGACCACGCCCGCGTCCTCCCCGCCTCCTTCGTCGCGGACCTCGACGAACCCTACCTGGACACCCTCGCCGCCCCCGCCAACCTCACCCTCGCCGCGCCCGCTGGCAACGCCACCGGCTGGCCGCTCCAAGGCACCGTCCGCGGCCCCGGCGGCGCCGCGCTCGTCGCGGACGTCGTCGCGCGCAACCACAACGGCACGCTGATCGGCGCGGCTCGATCCTCCGACGACGGGCTGTTCACCATGTGGGTGCCGCGGACGCCTGGTGATATCACGCTGCAGGCGCGGACCGCCGATGGGCACTACGGGGCTTCCCTGCCGACGACGTTGAATGGGGCTCCTGCCACGCGGTTTGGGTTGGTGGCAAGGGCGTTGTGCTGAGAGGGGAGAGGCGACGGTGCTCTCGCCAAAACGTCAACGGCCTCGACACGCCACCGGCATGCGTTGGCATGGCGTGTGCAGTGGCGGGGTTGCATTCCGGCAATCGTTCTATGGGAATCATCCCTGCGGCGAACGATGAAAACGCCTCAGATCATCCTCGTTGCGTGCCTCGTCGCGCTACCCATCCTGGCCGGACTCCCCCTTGCGAGCGCCGCATCTTCGTCCTGCCGTGCATCTTCTGGCAATGATGCCGCCCCACAACCCTGCACGTTCGATTGCGCATTCGGAGAAACAATTGTCGTGACGGTCGACACCTGGGACCTTGCTCCCGCAACCGGGACTGCTCAGTGTGGAACATCGACAGCAACCTGCTCCGCGCAATCCCCCGATGAAACGGAGAGGAACTGCACGGGCTCGAGCCTCCCGACCCTGGCCGCGGGGACTGGCGTCTGTAGCGTGAGCGTTCCAAGCGACATCTACAAGGGTAACTACGTGACGTGCAGCACGACGACTGGCCTGATACTCCAGGTCCCTTCCGAGTCAGTCGGTATTGGCGAGCAGTCGACGCCCGCGGTAGGTGGCGACACCATCACGGTCTATCCAGGAGGCAGCACGCCCGCAATCGACCCGATTGCGTCTCCTGGAGTGGGGATTCCCGCGACATGCACGGTCAATGTGTGCGACAACCCGACGCCCTATGGCCCCATCGTGGTTCCGACCGTCGGGAAAACGTGCGCCCCTCTGAACGTCGTCTGCTTGGGCCCGACCGACCCAGTCACCGTGCTTCCCTCCGGCTCGGTCCCTCCGGCTTGCGCAGTGCTCGGCCCCGCCTGCATTCCGGCTGGCCCTGAAATCATCCCTTCCGACATCGTCGAGACGCCCGCGATCCCGTCGGTTCCCATTTCCCCCGTGCAAACCCAGGAACCTGCCCTTGGGCCCCAGTTGACTCCCGGCGTAGTCGTCTACGTCAACAGCACCCCCATCCCCGTGACGCCACCCTCGACGTCGCCAAGCACGATCGGCCCGTACCCCGTCTTGGGCCCACCCGTTCCGATCACGCTGTGCGATCCGAATTGTAGCGTCCCCGTCACAATCGGCGGCGGGGCCGTTGAGGTTGCGGCGAGCGTTGCTGGGCGCAACGTCGACTACTGGTTCACCGTGTAGTCCAAGCGAGAGGAAACCGACCGCGGCCCATCACCGGCTCGAACTCCACCGTCCGGTCACGTAGACGTCCATGAGCCGGTTGAGCAGCTCGTCGTAGGTCTCGCCTTTCTTGCCGAGCGACCGGAGCCGGAGCGGCGCCTTCCGCGCCCTTGTCCTCCCGCGCCGCGCGTGACCCTCTTCACGGTCGTCTTCCGAAAGAAGCGCAATGGCGACTACGACGTCGCGATCCAGCCCACGACAAGCGCATCGCGGCGCAAGGGCCACCGCTGGACGGATACCTCGGCCGCGGATGACGAGGTGGCGAAACGGCTCGTGGCGATGGCGCGGGCGCTGTGCTGAGGGTGAAAACGAAAACTCGCGTCGATCCCGCATTTGCACGCGCGAGACTCAAGCTCGCTTCGCGAAAACAGTGCTCAACCGAGCCTTGTGTCTAACGCAACCTATAATGCTGAACGCCTCGGGTTCTGCCGCGCCCGAACCTGTCGGGCGGGTGTAAGTGAAATGAGACCAGTCCTCGTCCTCCTCGTGATCGCGGGATCAACAATTGCATTCGCAGGCACGACCAAGGCGGCTGGCCTTCAGACGCTCTGCTCGAATGAGGGACCCATTGACACGAACGGCCCCAACTCGGCATCGGGGACTCTTTGGACATGCGACTTCGACGTTCAGGCCGGCGGTGTTGTGGATGTCAGCTATCTCTACTGCTACGATGCCGCCACCCATGGCAGGATCGCCTCCATTACAACATATGCGCGAATGGATGGCACGCCTGTGATGGTCGACACTCTGCCATTCACCACCCCCTACTCGGGGGATGGCTCGTGTACCGTGGATGACCCGAGCACATACGCGCTGCATACCTTCGTTGTGCCAGCCGTCGCCTTCGACGAGTTCCAATGGACATACACGAACGGCGACTACGGAATCTCAGTTGCCAACATCCAGGTCATGGGCGTTGCTGCGCCCGGGGTCGACGCACCAACAGGCGTCAAGTCCTGCCAAGTCTACAACCAGGAGTATTCCCCCTCGCCCTATCCGGGTCAGGACAATGGCTTCGTGGTCGAGAACAATCCTTCCGGACCAGAGGGGGATCAGGCATTCTGCTTCGGAGCCGCCACCGGCGCACCGTGCCAGCCTGGCGAACCTGGCGTCATCTTCGATAATGCACCGATATGCCTTGCAGATCCATGCCCGCAATCGATTGATCCGAACACGGTCGCGGCTTGCGGTGTCGGTCCCGAATGTCCCTCGGGCCTAACGAGCCCACCGGCTCCTGGCCAACTCCTCGTCGTATGTGGAAAAGCCGTCTCCGGTTGCAGCTTGAGCGGCGCGGGTCCCGGCCCGGGCTGGGGCATCGGCGCAGCGGGGGTCTGTATCGGTCTTCCCTGGGTGGAACAAGGTGCTGCGCCTTGCCCAGGCGCGACGATCAATGAGCGCGTCTTTTGGGGGACGACTCCCGGCTTCGCGCCAGGGAGCACCACGGATGTCTGCGTCTAGAGGCGACGGGGTGAACACTAAGCGAGCGCACAACATCCAGGACGGCCACCGTAGGACGCAACTTCAGCGTCACTTGGTTGGAGCCTGAGTCACCTACGGGTAAGGGCTTGACTACTTCACGGGCTCGAACTCCACCGTCCGGTTCACGTAGACGTCCATGAGCCGGTTGAGCAGCTCATCGTAGGTCTCTCCTTTCTTGCCGAGCGACCGGAGGCGGTCGCGTGTCGCCTTGGTCAGCGGAATCGTGGTGATGTCGCCCAACCAGGGCACCTTCCAGGGGAACAGGCAGGCTTTGACAGTTATGAGTTTCGATAAGAGCCTCATCACGACGGGCTGTCGGAGTGGCAGTTCGGTTCAAAAGCCACTCCGGAAGCTTGAATACGTCCCGTCTCTTCGAGCCGAAGCATACCCCACGCGGGGAGGTTGCCGCATGCTTGGACGCCGGTCGATGGCATTCGTGTTCGCTGGACTCATGCTCGGTTCGGCACTGGCTTTGATCACCCCCCCCTCAGGTGCGGCGCCGGGCGACAACGGCCCTCCGTCAAAGGGTGGATGGATCGAATCCGCGACGGCGACGCCGTCGTGCAACAATCCCTGCCGCCACGCTGTCGACGGCCCGAACACCTACAACATCGCGAAGATTGGGGACACGATTTCGACGACGGTCAGCGGCTGGGTAACCAGTGACGGCTGCACACCTCAGAGCGGCGTTGCTCCGAGTGTGTTCGTAGACGTTGACTTCACTGCAGTCGACGGCTCCCATACAAACCAGACGGCATCGACCACGGCGAACTCGACCACGAATCCGTTTGACACGGCAGGTTACACGTTCACCGCGACGATTTCCCATCAGCTTCTTCCCGCGAATCTTGACACAGTCGGAACGGCGAACCCGCTCGTCACGATTCCGCTGGGCCTCTTCGTTCGATGTGGTGGGAGCCTTGCGCCCGTCGGTTCATTCACCATGAACCGCACCGCGACGTCTGGGGCCCCCATCGTCATCGACGTCACGCCCCCGACCACCGCCTTCACGTTGGCCACCACCGGCACCGGCGGGTTCGGCACCACGACGTTCTCGATCACGGGCCCCACGGTCTTCGCGAAGAACCCCGTCGAGAGCGTGACGTTCGACCTCTCCCAGATCAACAGCGCGATCGGCACGATCACCACGGGTGGCACGCTCACTCAGATCCAGCAGAATCTCACGAAGTACTTCACCAACAACGTCACGACGAACACGGGCGTTCCCTTCCCGAAGGCTGCGATCACCGTCACCGACACGTCGGGCAACGTCCTCCCTGCGGACGTGACCTACGTGGGCCACGCGCTGGACCTCAAGGCGCCTGGGAATTTCCCCGGGCCCCTGGCGCTTGACCGCGCGGCGCCGCCCGGCATAAACATCACCTACCAGGTCCCCACGGGCTCTGAGTACACGAACCTCAGCGTGAATCTAACCGACATCACGCTCGGGGCGAGCTATCTCGTCGAGTGCGACTACCAATGGGTCGTCACGACGTTCGCAGACGGCTGCGGCCTCGTCGTGAACGCCACGAGCCAGGCCAACAAGTCCGTCGTCTTCGGCCTCCGCCCCACGGCCATGCTGCCGCTGATGCCCGACCATGTCTACCAGGCGACCGTCGCGCTCCATGACGGCGTCAACAACTCCAACGCCTGGACGCAGACCGGCACCGTCCACACCTGGCCCAATCCGACGGCCAGCGTCGAGGTCCTCCTGCCTCCTGGCAAGACGGTGGCCGCCGTGGGCGACACGGTCACGCTCGTTCCGATCCCCTCGTCGATCTCGGGCACGAACCACGACACGTACAAGATCGTCGCCGACACGAGCGCGTTCTCCTCGCAGACCTCGCCGTTCTGGATCTGGACCGCGTCGACGAACTCGTGGAACTACACGACGCCCGCGACGGTGACCATCCAGAACACAAGCTTCTCGCGCAGCGTCAGCGCGAGCGTGCTGCCCATCCCGCTCTACGGCAACACGACGTTCGGGTACGGCAACGTCGTCGACGCCAACGGCAATCCCTTCGCCGTCTTCCCCATCGATCCCCGCGCTCCCGACGTCATCACGAATGAGAAGCTCACGCCGCTCACGGGCGGCGCGATCAAGGTCGAGTTCACGCCGCCAGCGGACGCGGACGTCGACCACTACGTGCTACACGCGGTCGACACGACCACGAACACGCCGATCAACGCGGACCAGTCGTGCGCGGCGTCGGGCTGCACGTGGACGCACGCGCCCGACGACCACGTCTATCAGATCTCGGTCGCGGGCGTCGACACGGCCGGAAACCAGGGCCAGTTCAACACGAACCCGCCCTCGGCGCCCAGCAGCGCGAACCCGGACGCGCTCCTTGTCACGACGCCGCAGGGCACGTACAGCCTGCCGCCGGTCGTGGCGGGCACGTGGTCCGGCGCGACGATTCCCGCCGGCACGACGAACCTGACGATGACGTTCCAGAGCGCGCCGAACAACACGGCGCAGCCCGGCAAGTACTGGACCGCGCAGAGCGGCGCCGCGGCGTGGTCGAGCAGCCCCTATGTCTTCTACGGAACGCTCCAGGCCAACGGCCAGTTCTCCGTCGACAACTTCACGCGGCAGGCCAACGCCTCCGCGCTCGCGAGCCTTCCCGAGGGCTTCTACAACGTGCAGCTCACGCTGACGGACTCGCCGCACAACATCGCGTTCCCGGCGACCTTCAGCTACACGCTCAATTACAACGTCGCCGCCCACGTGACGCCCATCGCGGGCGCGGGCAGCCCGCCCGTCATCAAGGGCTTCGGGAACTTCTCGGGCCCCTGGACCGGCAGCGTCGTCCCTGCGACGACCGACGCGACGAAGTTCCCGACGGGCACGAACGTCACGGTCGCGCTGGTGCGCAACGACACCGGCGGCACGAAGTACTGGACCGGGGCCGCGCCGACCTCGACGTCGGATCCGTTCACGAGCACGCCGAAGTGGATGGGCGCGTGGGCGTACGCCAGCAACGGCACGTGGGTCTCGTGGAACCTGACGTCCGGCTTCGGCGCGGAGTCGGCGAACGCGGCGAAGCTGCCCAGCGGGAGCAGCTACGCGTTGGCCGTCCAGATCCAGGACCCCACGCACGGCATCACGAGCACGGACTTCTATCCGTTCATCCTCGACCGCGACGCGCCCGCGATCGACACGACGGCGACGTCGTTCTCGATCGTGCCCAGCGCTGCCTCGCCGACCCAGTACATGCAGGGCTTCTCGACCCTCGTCGTGCAGACGAAGGCGACGGACGCAGGCACGGGCCTGACGGGCTTCACGTACACCCTCAAGCGCGCGGACGGCAGCGCCGCGCCCACGGTGGCGGGCGGCGTGGCGAGCGTATCGTGCCCCTCGGCGGCCTGCTCGCTCTCGCCGCCGCTCTCGGCGGGCGCGCTCGGCTACTGGGGCAACGCGACGATCACCATGGCGACGCCCGTCTCGGGCGACTTCGCGCTCATCGTGAACGCCACGGACGGCGCCCAGAACGTCGGCACGTCGCCCAGCATCGGCACGGTCAACGTGCGGCCGCGCGTGGCGATCGATCTCAACAACCCGCCGACGGTCGACGCCACGAACAACATGACCATCGCGATCTACGCGGCGATCGATCGCTCGGACGCCGACGGCGGCACGAGCTGCGCGGTGCGCGACGTGTGCAAGGTCTCGCAGGTGCAGATCCTCGCCCGCACGCGGGGCTCCGGCGCCGCGGGCACGCCCCTGGGCACCGTGACGTTCCCCTTCAGCTCGCTGCCGAGCCGCGCG
Organism: Thermoplasmata archaeon; assembly: GCA_034667685.1. Classification (GTDB taxonomy): domain Archaea; phylum Thermoplasmatota; class SW-10-69-26; order JACQPN01; family JAJPHT01; genus JAJPHT01. The sequence continues at coordinate 48,685 of JAXDQU010000031.1, forward strand.
TATGATCCCAACGGCCCGCTGATGTACGACTACACGCCCAACGGCCGCGTGAGCCTGGGCGGCTTCGACCGCAACAACACGGAGGTGTCGGCGGTCGCGACGGCCACGGACGCGGCCGGCAACACGGTGACCTCGCCGACCACGTGGATCCAGGTCTCCACGACCGACCAGATCCTCTCGGGCCTGACGATCCTCGCGCCGTCCGACAATGCGACGACCGTCATGCCCAACGCGTCGAACGCGGTCAACGTCAGCATCCGGTTCGACCGCGCGAACGTCGCGGGCCAGCCGCGTCTCCTCTACTGGCTCAACAACACGCTGGCGCATTCGACCGTCACGGCGGCTTCCTGCGCCGCCTCGCCCAACGCGGACGGCACGCTCAGCCAGGGCCCGACGTACTACTTCAACACGACCGCGGGCTGCGAGGGCCTCCAGTCGCACGCGGGGACCTTCCCCTCGCCCGGCGAGTACACGCTCGAGGTCCGCGCGCTCTCGGCCGACAACGCGACGTTCTACAAGTGGGCCGGCCGCTTCTTCGGCCTTGAGCAGCTCGGTCCCGTGATCTCGTTCCCGCAGTCGATGCAGACCGACGTGGTGCCCGGCAACTTCGCGCCGCGCGTGTTCAACGTCAGCGCGAACGTGCGCACGGGCTACGCGAACCTCACGGCGTCGGGCGTCAGGCTCACGCTGCGCGGCGAGAGCGCGCTGCCCACCGACGCGTCGGTGAGCCTGGGCAGCCTCGTGGTCACGCAGGACCCGACGACGCACGTGAAGGACTACAACCTCACGGCGCACGTGGTGCTTCCGGGCGCGGCCGTCGATGGCAACCGCTTCAGCGTCTCGTTCAACGTGTCGACCGACGGCTACGCCACGGGCGGCTTCGCGGCCAACATGAGCCAGTCGCCCAACTTCGTGCTCGACCTGCTGCCGCCGGCGGGCAACGTGTCCGTCGCGGACTCGCAGGCCACGGTCGTGGGCGGCATCGCCAACGAGCAGATCCTCGGCGTCTCCAGCGACACGGAGTCCGGCACGAAGCGCGTCGACGTCAATCTCTACGACGTGGACCTCGACCAGACCTTCGCGTGGGACGCCGGCCCCGGCGCTCCCTCGGGCACGTTCGTCTCGGGCGACACGGGCGACTTCATGACGAGCGACCTCGTCCGCGTCCCCGGCACGCCCTACTACGTGCGCAACGTGTGGCTCCAGCAGGCCGGCGGGGTCCACAACGACCAGACCCTCTGGTCCGTCAACGACTCGAACCGCCAGATCTTCAGCTCCGCCGGCGCGACCACCGGCGCTACGTTCAACCGGATCGGCATCGACCCGGGCCACCTCTACCGCGTCCGCGTCCGCATGGTCGACGCGCTGGGCCACGTGTCCCTCGCCGAGACGACGCTGCGCCTCGACGCGCAGGCGCCCTCGCTGACGACCGCGTTCGCGGTGCCCGGCAACGGCGCGATCCCGGGCGTGGGCGCGGAGGACTGGCCGATCCAGGCCAACGTCACCGACAACTGGTGCGTGGGCCGCGTGATCCTCCACGGCCTCTCGCCGCTGACGCAGACGAGCCAGAGCGCCGACTTCGCGGCGCCCTCGGGCTACTCGTGCGTCGGGCACCCCGGCCCCGCCTCGCAGTGGGTCCTCCACCTGGCCGACGCGCCGCAGATGCGCTACGAGCCGGGCGTCTGGAGCTACTGGCTCGAGGTGCGCGACACCGCGGGCAACAACGTCACGACGGCTCACCAGCCCGTCTACGTGCAGGACGACATGGCGCCCGTGGTGCGCAACGTCACGCTCGAGCCCGCGACGGTGGGCGAGGGCAGCTCGGCGCGCATCGTGGCCGACGTGCTGGAGAACTGGCGCGTCGCCAACGTCAGCGCGACCATCACGCGCCAGGGCTCCTCGACGGTCCTGGCGAGCGGCGCGTTGAGCGCGGACGACAACGACCCGCCCGCGGCCAACGGCACCGGCCGCTACCTCGTGGACCTCCAGTCGGACTTCCACCTCAACCTGACGCTGGGCACCTACACGGTGACGGTCAAGGCGCTCGACGGCAACCGCAGCAGCGCGGCGTGCCCCGAGTGCGTGCTCGGCTCCGCGACGCTCCACGTCGTCACCGAGGCGCCGCCCGACGTCCGCTTCGACCGCCCCGGCGACACCGCGACGTACGTCAACGCCTCGCCCTCGATCAGCCTGCGCATCACCGGCAAGAACCTCACGACCTCCGGCGTCACGATCCGCGCGGGCACGAGCCCCACCGCGCTCGTCACGGTAACGCCCACCCTGGCGTTCCAGCCGGGCAGCGAGGGCACGGTGCTCCTGGCGACGTTCGACCAGGGCCCGCTCGCCGCCGGCGACAACCTCACCGTGGACGTCAGCGTCACGACCTCGTCGGGCTTCAGCGGCCACGCGGCGCGCACGTGGGCCGTGGACGCCACGCCGCCCACCGCCAACGCCACCGTGGCGGGCGACCTCGTCCTCAACGGCGTGGACTGGCTGGGCCGCGGCGCGACGATCACGCTCACCGCGGACGACGGCCTCTCGGGCGTCGCGGCGCGCACGTACAGCGTGAACGGCGGCGCCCAGCAGACGTACCGCGCGCCGATCACGGTCACGCCGCTCGACGGTCCCTTCGCGCTCGTCTACGGCGCGACGGACCGCGCGGGCAACGCCGCGACGCCCCGGACGCTCACCGCCACGGTGGACGCCACGGGCCCCGCGATGAGCGTGCTCCAGGCGGGCGCGTCGGTCAACGTCACGGTCAACGACCACGGCGTGGGCCTCGACAACGCCAGCGTGCGCCTCTACTACCGCCTGCAGGGCGGCTCGGTCTTCGCCAACGTCGCCATGCAGCAGGTCTCCGGCACGAGCGTCTTCACCGCGACGCCGCCGGGCGACCTCTCCGCGGGCTACGCGTACTACGTGGTCGCCAGCGACCTGCTCCACAACGACAACTCCGACGGCACGGCCGACTCGCCGCACGCCGTCGCCGCCACCAACGGCGGCGGAGGGGGCACCGCGAACACGCCGCCCACGGTGAAGATCAACCAGCCCGCGAACGGCGACTCCGTGCGCGGCAGCGTGGACGTGCAGTATCTGGCGCGCGACGCCGAGACCGCGGCCGAGCAGCTCAAGGTCACGATCTCGCTGCGCGGCGTCACGACCAACCAGGTGCTCGTCACCGACGGCGCCAACGACGGCTCGTACGCCCTCAACGCCAGCGGGCTCCCCGCGGGCGCCTACACGCTCGTGGTGCGCGCCAGCGACGGCGACCTCGCGGGCACGGACAGCGTGACCTTCACGGTCGAGGCCGGACCCGCGGTCGAGACGACGGTCCCGCCACCGGCCTCGGTCAACGCCGACTCGCCGGTCAACTTCGCCGTGAAGTTCAACCCGACGGGCAAGACCGTCGTGCAGGCCACGTGGACCGCCTACAAGGACGGCGCGCTCTACACGAGCGGCGTCCTCACCGCGGGCTCCGGCCAGTACGGCGCGGTCTTCACGCCCAAGGACGCGGGCACCTACACGATCAAGGTGCAGGCGACCTACAACGACGGCACGACCGATCCGCAGGCCACGCAGGTCGCGGCCTTCGACGTGGCGCCCGCGCCCGGCGGCGGTGGCGCGGCCGGTGGCGGCACGCCCGCCTCCTTCCTGGTCCTCGTGGGCCTGGCGGCGGCGACGATCGCTCTGGCCGGCTACGGCGCCTTCGTGAGGTGGCGAAAGTGAGCCCCGAGGTCATGGGCGTCGAGCTCGAAGGCAACCCGCGCGACTGGGGCAATGCCCAGCGCCGCGTGGGCAGCCTGATCGCCCTGGGCGTCGCGGTCGCCTTCCTCGTCGCGGCCCTCGTCGCCTACGTCCTCAGCTCGCCCTCGTGGGTCTACTGGGCCTTCGTGGTCGTCGTCGTGCTGGCGCTCCTCTTCGAGGTCGCGCTGCTGGCGCTCCAGCCCAGCCGCGCCCGCCCGATGGCCGTCGCTCCCCAGCCTCAGCCTCAGCCCCAGCCCGAGCCCCAGGCGTCGTGGGCCCCGCCGCCCGCGCCCGAGCCCGCCCCGCAGGGCGTCCGCACGCTCACGCTGCGCTGCTCGGACTGCGGCACCGTCTTCGACATCCAGGACACCGGCGAGCGCCCGCTGCGGCACGTCTGCCCCGGCTGCGGCGCCGAGGGCACGCTGCGCGACGAGGCCGAGCCCGAGCCTCAGCCTGAGCCCCAGCCTCCCGCGGCGCCCGCCGTGAAGAAGCTGAAGCTGCGCTGCGGCGGCTGCAAGGAGGTCTTCGTCATCGAGGACACCGGCGAGCGCCCGCTGCGCCGGCCCTGCCCGTACTGCGGGCGGACGGGCGAAGTGCGCTGATCCTCCGACGGGAAGACGGGAAGCGAGGGAAGACGGGAACTGGGGAAGAAGGGGTCGCCACC
>JAXDQU010000032.1:0-8545 GCA_034667685.1 Thermoplasmata archaeon
AGCCAGGCGGGAGCCCTGAGTCCCGAGTCCGGAGCCCAGAGCCCCGAAGGAGCCCGGCGTGCGCCGGCGCGAGCCTCATGCGCCAGGCCGCCCTTCGGCGCATCGTGGACCCGCGCGCCTGCCTGCCCTGGGGCGACCTGTTCGTGACGCTCCAGTTCGCGGGCGACCGGCTCGCGCAGGTGCGCATCGTGGACCGTCCGGAGCCGGCCACGCCGCTCGCGGGCGCGCCGCGCGAGGCGGCCGACCTCGTGGCGCAGTTCCTCGCCGACGGCAAGACGGACCTCGCGTCCCTCGACGTCGACCTCGCGGGCGTCTCGCCCTTCGACCAGGAGGCGCTGCGCGAGCTGCGGCGCGTGCGCGCGGGGCAGACGGTCACGTATGGCGACCTCGCCAAGCGCCTCGGGAAGGGGCCGGGCGCGAGCCGCGCCGTGGGCGGGGCGATGGCGCGCAATCCCCTGCCGATCGTCATCCCGTGCCACCGCGTCGTGCAGGCGGGCGGCGCGCTCGGGCACTACAGCGGGTTCGGCGGCGTCGCGACGAAGCTCCGGCTGCTTCAGCTCGAAGGGTCGCGCTGGTAGAGCGAGCTGTTCGTCCGCTCGAAGAGCGCCGCGCCCGGCCCCGTCTGGACCTCGACGTCCTGGCTGAAGACGTGCTCCTCGATCCAGAGGCGCGCCTGGAGCGTCGCGGAGAACGAGAACGCGTAGTCCCACGAGGCGACGCGCGTGAAGTTGGGCGGCGCGGCCTCGCCGTGGTAGGGGGTGACGAGGAGCGCGTCGACGCCCGGCGCAGGTTCGAGGCCCGACTCGCGCAGCGTCAGGTCGGCGGGCGCGACCGCGGCGACGTAGACGATCGGGCCGTCGACGCCCACGACCGTGCCGGGCGGCAGCAGCTTGTGGAGGTCTGCCTGGAGCGTCGGGTAGGGGACGGCCGTGGTGTAGCCGGGCGCGGTGGCCGCGAGGAGGACGAGCGCCATGACGAGCACCGCGATGCGGCGCGACGCCGCGCACGCCGCGATGGCGAGGCCCAGCGCGACGGCGAGGTACCACGCGCTGATCCAGTAGGCGAACGCGGCCACGACGACGCCCAGCGCGACGGCGGCGGGCCACGCGGCGGGGCGCGCGAAGAGGGCGAGCGCGAGCAGCCCGCCCATCGTGAAGAAGAGGAAGAGCACGCCTCCGTCGGGGGGCAGGTCGGGCGAATGCACGACGGCGATCGCCACGAGGAAAAGGAGCGTCGCGCCCAGGACGGCCCAGGCAGCGCGCTTCGTGGCGGAGCCCACGGGCGGCGCGGGCGCCTCGACGTACCGCGTCTCGGTGGCGCCTCCCGCGGCGCGGCGCGTGGCGGTCGCGTAGCGCGCGCGGCTCGCCATGAGCGCGAGGAGCAGCGGCGCGAGCGCGAGGATCAGCAGGAGCTGCAGGCGCGAGAGGGTCGCCTTTCCCGCGATGGGCGAGAGGAAGAGCAGCGCGACGTAGAGCGCCGCGGCGATCAGGAGCGGGACCTCGTGGCGGCGGCGCGCGGCGAGGCCCGACTCCGCGGCGGGGTCCTCCTCGACGGGCCAGAAGCCGATGACGAGCCAGATCGCGGGGACGATCGCGGGCGTGAGGTAGCGGATGTTGTCGAAGTCCACGAGCGAGCGATGCTCCGTCATGTAGAACGACGTCGTGAACACCACGCCGGCCACGAGCGGGATCAGCGCCGCGAGCCAGAGCGCGCCCATGCGCTCCTCGCGCCAGCGCCGCGCCGCCGCGCCCGCGTGCAGCGAGAAGGGGAGCGTGACCGCGGCGAGGAAGCCCAGCGCGAAGACGAGCTTGAACGGGAAGACGAGGACGTAGAACGGCACGGGCCCGATCATCTCGGGGTGCAGCCACGCGCGCGCGACGGGCTCGATGAGCGAGAGCCCCACGCCACCCAGCCTGGGCCCGCGCGTGAACGCCAGCGCCACGAGCGCGAGCAGCGCCACCGCGCCCACCGCGACGTCGGCCTTGCGCACCCCCTTCTGCGAGATGCGCCACGCGGCGACGGCCACGAGCCCCGCGGCCACGAACGGGAGGCCGAGGTTCGGCTTGCCCAGGTACGCGAGCGCGCCGAACGCGCCGGCCGCGATCATCCAGCGCCCATCTTTCAGCCCCTTGAGGAACGCCCACACCGTCAGCATCACGGCGAGCGCGAGGATCGACTCGCTCATGCCGCGGCTGTCGCTCACCAAGAAGGCGGGGTTCGCCGCCACGAGCGCCGCCGCCGCGAACCCTCGCGTTCGGTCGAAGAGGTCGCGCGTGCAGAGGAACGTCGCCAGCGTCAGCAGCGCCGTGGCGAGCGAGGCGCCCACGACGCCGATCGGGTAGGTCGCCCCGAAGAGCTTGACGAGCGGCGCGAGGAAGATCGGAAACAGCGGCGGCCAGTAGCCGTTGTACTGCGGCGGGTCGGTCCACGGCATCAGGAACGTGCCGGTGCTCCCGAAGCTCCGCGCGAGCTGGAGGTACCACGCCGAGTCCCAGATCACGTCCGGGTGGAGCGCCATGTCCACGCGCACGAGGAAGGCGAGGGCGACGACGCCGAGGCACGCCGACTCGAAGCGCGACGGACGGCGCATCCACGCTCGCACGAAGGCGGTGGGTCAAGAATGCTCGCAATCGTCCGGCGCGGGGCTCTGGGCTCAGGACTCGGGGCTCAAGGCTCACCGCCGGCCGGGGGCCCGGAGCCCCGAGTCCTGAGCCCAGAGCCCGGAGCCACCTGGGAAAACCCTTAATGGCGAGCCGCCGCGTGGTCGGCGTGATGGCGCGCCCCGACCAGAGCGTCTACCCGCCGGAGCGCATCCCGCCGGGCCAGTTCGTGACCGAGAAGTTCCCCGTCCTGCACGCGGGCAACGTGCCGCGCTTCGATCCGGGCGCGTGGGACCTCCAGGTCTACGGCGCCGTCGAGAACCCGATCAAGATCGACTACGCGACGCTCCGCGGCAAGCCGCAGACCGAGGTCCACGTGGACATCCACTGCGTGACGACGTGGAGCAAGCTCGACACGACGTGGGTCGGCTGGAGCGCGCGCGACCTGCTCGAAGAAGTCCGGCCAAAGCCCGATGCGAAATACGTGATCGCCGAGTGCGAGCAGGGCTACACGGCCAACGTGCTCCTCGACGACCTGCTCAAGCCCAACGTGCTGCTCGCGTACAAGTACGGCGGCCGCGACCTCGCGCCCGAGCACGGCTTCCCGCTGCGCCTGCTCGTGCCGCACCGCTACTTCTGGAAGAGCGCCAAGTGGCTCCGCGCGCTGCGCTTCGAGGCCAACGACGAGCCCGGCTTCTGGGAGGTGCGCGGCTACCACAACAACGCGGACTACTGGGGCGAGGAGCGCTACTCCTACGAGGGCGACCAGACGCTGCGGCCCGAGCCCGCGCAGGGGGAGCCGGGCTCACCGGGGCCGAAGGATGCGCTCGACGTGAAGCGCGTCGGGTGACCTGACGACACAGGAAGGAGAACAAGGGAAGCCGAGTGGACGACGTCTCCACTTGCGTCCCCTTTCCCACTTCCCGTGTGGTCAGTGCGCGAGCGCCGCGACCGCCTGCTGGATGCCCACGTTGACGATCCAGAGCGCGTAGATCGGCCCGAGCACCGCGAGGCCGAGGAGCCCCACGCCCTTCGCGGCGTTCTTGAGCGGCTTGCCGGGGAGGAAGACGCGGAAGAGGACGCCCGCGATGATGCGCAGCGGCAGCGCGAAGAGCAGCGACGCGAAGCTCCAGGGCACCATCTCCAGGGCGAAGACCGCGCCGAGCCGCGCGGGGTCGAGGCCGCCGTGCCGCAGCAGCGTGAGCGCGCTGGTGCCGAACGTCGCCGCGAAGCTCGCGTCCCAGACCAGGAAGACGATCACGAGCGCGACGAGCCAGCCCAGCCATGATAGCAGGCGCACGGCGAGCTTCGGCTTGACCTTCTCGGGGCGCTTCACGAAGAAGAACACGATCGCGCCGATGGCGCCCAGCCAGAGGACGACGCTGACGATGGGCACGATCCCGGCGATGCTGGCCGCGGAGTCGACCGCGAAGCCGGCTCGCGTGACCGCGACGGCGGGCGAGCCCTGGATGCGCATCTGCGTGCCGCTCCACGCGATGCCCATGTCGCCGCTGCGCATCAGCGAGATGGGGCCCGGGTCGAAGCTGTCGGCGCCCATGCGCGCGTCGAGGGGCGTCTGCGTGTCGTTGCCCGCGTTGATGACGAGGAGCGCGCCGTTGAGCACGCCGGAGAAGGGGGCGAGGTTCGAGAGCGGGCTGTCCGCGCCGAAGGGCGAGCCCTTCTTGTCGTCCATGCCTATCTGCGAGCCGAGGTCCGAGAGCACCTGCACCGTGTCGGTGAAGCGATCCTGGTCGGCGGCCTTGACGGACAGCGAGAGGTTGGCGGCCGAGCCCGCGGCGCCCGCGAAGAGCGTGGAGGTCGAGGTGCTATCAAACGCGCCGGCGGTGCGGAAGATCAGCGAGGCCGAGCCGGCCGCGTCGGGGCTCGTGGCGTTGGCGTTCACGGCGCGGTGGCTCCAGCCCGGCTCGGGCTCGCCGTCCGCGCGCAGGATGGTGACGACGCCGTCGAGCACGAGCACCTGCGTCTCGCCGCCGGGCCAATGCGCCTGGGCGTCCACTTGCGGCCCCACGAGCAGCGCGCCCGCGCCGGCCTGGCTTCCGTTGTCGAGCGGCACCGGCACCTGGTCCATGGCGAGGGCGAGCCCGTACGCCGCGTCCGCCTGCACGTCGAGCGCCGCGCTCCCGTCGCCCAGGCGCCAGATCAGCGTGCCCGACTCGACACGCAGCGTGGCGGAGGCGAAGCTCGACTGCGCGGGGAGCGGCGCCAGGCCGCCCTTCTCGTCGACGGTCAGCGTCGGCACGGCCTTCGCGGTCCAGGGCGCCGCGCCGGCCACGAGCACCGCGTCGCGCATCGCGCCTTCGAGCCGCTCCTGCCCGGCCGCGATGACGACCGGCGCGTGCTGCGCGTCGTACGCCAGCTCGATGGGGTCGTGGCGCGCGGAGAACGCCGACGCGGCGGGCACGAGCAGCAGGAGCGCGAGCAGGCACGGCGCCAGGCGGCCAAGCATCCGGGCAGACTGGGAGGGCATGGCTCAAAAGGGCTGCGGTCTGCGCGGCTGCGCGCATCCGTGGGCGAACGCGCTCTCCCGCGCCAGGTGCAGCAGCAGCGGCAGCGGCGCCGGCGAGCGCACGGCCTGGAGCTCCTCGATGACGCGGCGCGGGAGCTGGCGCACGTTGTGCGTGGCCCACCGCGGCGGGAGGAAGCCCCGGAAGCGCGGCGCGCGGGCGGCCAACGCGCCCCACGCCTCGCCCTCCGCCCGCGCCCAGGCCGTCCACGCGCTGAGGTCGCGCAGCGTCCAGGCCACCGGCGCGTCGCGCAGCGCCACGACGCGCAGGCCCTTGTCCAGCGCGTCGGCGAGGAACGGCGCGGCGTCCGCGTTGCGCGGGCCCGGCAGCGCCTCGCGCGTCGCCACGCGGACGGCCGGCGCGAAGTAGTTCATGTCGTGGAGGAAGCGCGCGTCCCATGCCGCCAGGTAGCGCCGCGCCGCGCGCGCGAGCGCCCGCTCGCCCTCGGGCCGCAGCGGCAGCAGCACGCCCGCGACGCGCGGGTCGGCCAGCGCGGCTTGCGCGGCAGCGCGCGTGGCGTCGGGGAGCGACTCGCCGGGCGCGAGCTGGACGTGCACGGGTGAGCGAGCCCGGCGCCGCCCATCGCTCTTCCGGTGCGTGACCCCGACGAAAACCCGACGACCCGAGGACCCGGAAACCCGCCCTTTTCGGTTCGGGTTTCCGGGTCCTCGGGTCGTCGGGTTTTCGTCGGGGTCACGCACCCACCTCTGGCGGAGGGCGCCCGACAACGCTTATCGCCGACACCGGAATGTGGGCCCATGCGCCGCGGCGTCGAACGCTATGCGCCGACCGAGGGGTACGACGTCGGCTCCTTCGCGCGGCACAAGTACAGCGAGCTCGTCGTGCGCAAGGCGGGCCTCTTCCCCGGCGACTGGGCGCTCGACGTGCAGACCGGCACGGGCATCCTGGGCGTGCAGGTCTCGCGCGCCTTCACGCGCGTGAAGCTGGTGTGCACGGACCACAGCCGCGAGAACCTGGAGCACGCGCGCGAGAACGCGAAGGCGGAGCGGTGCGTCCAACGCATGGCCTTCGTGCAGGCGCTCCCGGACATGCTGCCGTTCAAGGACGAGCGCTTCTTCTTCGCGACGGTGGGCTTTCGGCTCTGCGCCGAGGAGGAGCCGCTCGACACGCTCGATGAGATCCATCGCGTCACGGGCTTCTACGGCAAGGTGTACGCGCCGGCGCTCGACTTCACGCGCGTCAAGGAGAAGCCCAAGGACGTCCACGACTGGGTCTTCGGCGACGAGACGGTGCGCGCGATGCGCGAGATGGGCTTCGGCAAGATCCAGATGACCGACGTCGCCAACATCCCCGACGGCGCGAAGCTCCGCCTCGTCACGATGAAGCGGTTCGACCCCGACGAGGGCGAGGAAGAGGGCGGGGACGAAGGCGAGGAAGAGGGACCGGCATGACGTGGACGTGCCCCAAGTGCGGCCGGAGCTTCGCGCGCGAGGGGCAGAGCCACTCGTGCCGCCCGACGCCGACGCTCGCCTCGCATTTCGAGAAGCGCCCGCCGTGGATGCGCGAGGCGTTCGACCGGATCGTGGCGGCGCTGCCCAAGGGCGCCCGCGTCGAGGCCGTGGGGAACGGAATCCACGTCGTCTCCGGCTCGACGTATGCCGGGATCAAGCCGATGGCGAAGGCGCTGCGCGTCGAGTTCCTCTGGGAGAAGCCGCTCGCCTCGCCGCGCGTCGTCAAGAGCGAGCGCTTCAGCGCCACGCGCCACGCGCACCACGTGGACCTGCTCGGGTCCGACGACGTGGACGCCGAGCTGGTCGGCTGGCTCGCGCACGCGCACAAGCTGCGCGCGTAGCGACCGACCGATCCAACGGCGAGAACGCGCAAGGGCCCGCCCCGCGCAACCGCGCGCATGGACGCCATTCCGCTGACGGGCCCCGCCGACCTCGCCCCGCTCCTGCGCGCGATGGGCGACGCGCGCGTCGTGCTCCTGGGCGAGGCGTCGCACGGGACGCACGAGTTCTACGCCTGGCGCGCCGCCATCACGGAGCGGCTCGTCGCGGAGCACGGCTTCTCCTTCGTCGCGGTCGAGGGCGACTGGCCCGACGGGCGACGCATCGACCGCTTCGTGCGCGGCGACGAGGGAGAGGACGCGCGCGCCGTGCTGCGCGGGATCGCGCGCTGGCCGACGTGGATGTGGACCAACGCCGAGACGGCGGACCTCATCGCGTGGATGCGCGGCTGGAACGAGGGCCACCCGCGCGAGCCGGTCGGCTTCCACGGCCTCGACGTCTACAGCCTGTGGGACTCCATCGCGGAGGTCGTCGCGTACCTGGAGCCGCGCGACCCCGAGGCGGCGCGGAAGGCGCGCGAGGCGTACCGCTGCTTCGATCCCTACCGCGGCGACGAGCAGGCGTACGCCGCCGCGACGCGCTGGGTCCCCGACGATTGCGAGGAGGAGGTGCTCGCCGTGCTCGCGGACGTGGAGCGGCGCGGCATCGGCTTCGACGCGGTGCAGAACGCGCGGGTCGCCGCGAACGCGGAGCGCTACTACCGCACGATGGTGCGCAACGACGCGGAGAGCTGGAACGTCCGCGACCGCCACATGATGGAGACGCTCGAAGCGCTCCTGGCGCGCGCCGGTCCGCGCTCGCGCGCCCTCGTGTGGGCGCACAACACGCACGTGGGCGACGCGCGCGCGACCGACATGGCGGACGAGGGCATGGTCAACCTCGGGCAGCTCTGCCGCGAGCGCTTCGGCGCGGACCAGGTCTTCATCGCGGGCTTCGCGACGCACCGCGGCAGCGTCGTCGCGGCGCGCGCCTGGGACGCCCCCTGGCAGCGCATGCCCCTCCCGCCCGCGATGCCCGGCTCGTGGGAGGCGGCGCTCCACGAGACGACGCGCGGCGAGGACGCGCTCTTCCTCCTGCGCGGGCGGGGCGAGGGCGAGGTGCGCGGCCAGCGCGCGGTGGGCGTCGTCTATCACCCCGAGCGCGAGCGCGGCAACTACGTCCCCACCGACCTCGCGGCGCGCTACGACGCGCTGCTGTTCCTGGACGAGACCCGCGCGCTCGCTCCCCTGCACACGCACCTGGCTGCGCGCGGCGAGCCGCCCGAGACGTGGCCCACGGGCCTCTAGCCTCAGCCTCAGCCCTAGCCTCAGCCCCTAGCCTCAGCCTCAGCCTCAGCCTCAGCCTCAGCCTCAGCCTCAGCCTCAGCCTCAGCCTCAGCCTCAGCCTCAGCCTTAGCCTTAGCCTCGACTCCTCCAGCCACAGAGGACACAGAGGTCACAGAGGCGGGTTTTCTCGTTCCTCTGTGATCCTCTGTGGCTGGAGGGATGGAGGCTGAGGCTAGGGCTGAGGCTGAGGCTGAGGCTGAGGCTGAGGCTGAGGCTGAGGCGAAGGCTGAGGCTGAGGCGAAGGCCCTGGCTAGGGCTATGGCTGAGGCTGGGGTTGGCGCCGC
>JAXDQU010000033.1:0-67579 GCA_034667685.1 Thermoplasmata archaeon
GGGGCTCTGGACTGAGGACTCACGGCTCCGGAGCCCAGAGTCCTGAGTCCAGAGCCCCGAGCCCGGTTGTTCGTCTCCACCCAAGCAAAGCCCAAGAGGGGTTCCCCGCGTGCGGGAGCAATGTCCCGCCTGGCGCCCTTCGCGGCCGCGCTCCTCCTGCTCCCGGTCCTCGCGGGGTGCGTCACCTCGCCCAACGCCGCGCCCGCGAACGCCGGCGCCGGGACGGCCGCCGCCGTGCTCGACCACCCGGCCACCGTCGTCCCCAAGGAGCGCCAGGCCAACGAGCTCTCGGTCGCGGTGAACCCGACCAACCCGCTCAACGTCATCGCGACGGGCAAGGACTACACGCCCGACCAGGCCGGCGAGTGCGTGTGGGCCGGCGTCTACGCGACGATGGACGGTGGCAAGACGTGGAAGGACCAGAACGTGCCCGGCAGCCCCTGGGCCATCAAGGCCGACCCGACGAAGGCGACGGAGCGCACGCCCTTCACGAGCTTCTGGTGCGCGACGGACCCGGTCGTGCGCTTCGGCAACGACGGCACCGCGTACTGGGCCGTCATGCCCTACCAGTGCGACCCGGGCTCCGGCAGCAAGATCGGCGAGGGGACGCTCCCCCAGGGCGGGCTCAACGACTTCGCGTACACGTGCAGCAGCATGTACGTCCTCGTGAGCGCCGACGGGGGCATGACGTGGCCCGTGGACAAGGCGCGCCAGATCGCGACGGGCGGCAGCATCGTCCACGACAAGGAATGGATCGCCGTCTCGCCCGATGCGAAATCGCTCGTCTACTGCTGGGACTACGAGGGCCTGGGCAGCACCAACGCCGACATGAGCCCGCACGCGCCCGACCCCAGCGAGGCCGGCGTCGTGTGCAGCGTCAGCCACGACAAGGCCGGCACGTGGAGCAATTTCGCCTTCGCCACCGGCGTGGGCGGGAGCCCCGAGGTCGAATATGATAGCATGGGGCACGTCTGGATGGTCGTCACCGGCGCCGACGCGCACTACGTGCTGCGCAGCGACGACGGCCTCAAGTGGAGCGAGCCGGTGAAGGTCGCCTCGTTCAAGGACCCCAGCTCGCAGAACGAGCACGGCCGCGCGGTGCTCAACGGCAGCGCCTTCCGCGTCGCCTCCTCGGGCGCCCTCGCCGTCGACAAGAGCGGCGGCCCGCACGACGGGCGCGTCTACGTCGACTACTTCGACTACACGAAGGGCAACGGCGAGACCATGCTCGTGTGGTCGGACGATGGCAAGACGTGGAGCGCGCCGGTGCGCGTCAACGACGACGCGGGCGGCGCGGACCAGTTCCTCCCCGCGATCAGCGTCGGGCCCGACGGCACCGTGGACGCCTCGTGGCAGGACCGCCGCGACGACCCCGCCAACCACCTCTTCGCCACGTACTACGCCTACAGCACGGACGGCGGCGTCACGTTCAGCAAGAACCAGCGCGTCAGCAGCACGATGAGCGACGAGCAGTACTCGCACCACCAGAACGGCGACGTCTTCCTGGGCGACTACCGCGACATGCAGTCGTCCAAGGGCAGCGCCACGATGGTCTGGGTCGACACGCGCAACCACAAGGCCGACGTCTTCGTGGCGACCGTGGAGCGCCCCTCCGCCGCCGGCCCGCAGCCGGGCTAGAGGCTGTTTCACGACCTCCGTCGCAGTCGCGCAGGATTCGCTCCTGTTGTTGCGTCCCATGCCTCTGGCCGGGCTTCGCTTGCCGCCATCACGCCAAGACGCCAACACGCCGCGTGTTGGCGTCTTGGCGTGATGGCGGCAAGCGAAGCGCCACGCGGAAGATGAAAAACCTCGCGGCAACGGAGGAGGTCGGGAAACAGGTTCTAGGCCACGAGGCAGACCGGCCCTTCGCCCGGAGCCTCAAAGCTCAGGTCGCAGGTGGGCTCGGTCGCGGTCCACGACCCGTCCGACTCCCAGCAGGGCCGCGTGTCGACGCCGGGGGAGGCGCCATAGCGGACGCAGAGGGTGTAGCCGAACACGGGGTCCTGCAGCGAGACGTGCCCGCCCGGAACGAGCTGATCGAGGATCTCCTGGAGCGAGCAGATCGACACCGAGCAGCAGGGCGCGCCCAGCATGCCGCAGAGCGCGACGATCGGCCCGAGGCACGCGTCGAGGTCCTCGCCCACGGTGACGTTCGTCCACACCGGCGGCGGCGGAGGCGGACCGCCCGGCCCGGGCTCCGCGCGCTGCGCGAAGGCCACGACGGAGAGGCAAGCCGTCTGCACGCCCGCGTCGGGAATCGCGTTCGGATCGGGCGGCGGAGGCAGCGCGGCGGCGGACCCCGCGCCGACCGTCAGCAGCGCCAGGGCGAGAAGGAGCGGCTTGATCGGGGCCACGCGGCCCGGACGCGCGCTCCCTCCCATAACATCTCTCTGCAGATCGTTTCCGCATGCCGGGACGCCGGCGCGAAGCGCTTTTCTCTCCTGGCGCGCATCGCGCGGACATGGCGAGGACGACGCGCGGCGCCACGATCGCGCTCCTTCTTGCCTTCGCCGCGCCGCTCGCGCAGGCCGCGACGAACGTCCAGGGCGATGCCGCCGCGCTGGACGCGCCGCGCGTCGACGGCCCCGGCGAAGCCAGCGCCGCCATGGGCATCCTGGACCTCACCGCCGCGGCCCAGGCCGGCGCGCTGCGCATCGCGTGGTCCTCCGCCAGCGGCCATCGCACGACCGGCTGGCAGGTGGGCGCGGCCGGCAACGGGTGGGGACCCGACTCGGACCGCGCTCCGATCGCATGGCCCGCGGGGAACCTCAGCGAGTTCGCGTGCGCGCGCGACTGCACCGTCGTCCTCTCGCTCCTGCCCGACGGCCAGGGGGCGATCGAGACGGGCGCGCTGGGCCTCGCCGGTCCGCTCGCCGGCGCCCCCGCGCTCGCCTCCGTGCACCGCTACGCGGCGCTGGGACCCCCGGGCTCGCCGCTCGTCGACGTGGGCCAGGACGCTTCGTGGCTCTCGGCGGACACGACGCCCGGCGCGTCCGGCCTGGGCATCGCGGGCGGGACGCCTTTCGCCCACGGCCGCGTCGCGCTCCGGATCTGGAACGCGAGCGCGCTGCGCCAGGACGCCGCGGGGGCGGAGCGCGTCGAGTCGGGCGAGCGCGTCGAGCCCGTCGTGGACGTCCTCGGGATCGCGGCTGCCCAGAACACGACGTGGACCATCCTCACGCTGACGCTGGAGGACGCGCGCGTGGAGGCGCCCTCGGGCGGCGCGCTCCTGCTCGCGCCCGCGCTCGACCTGCGCGTGCACGGCGAGGCCTCGTGGCGCCAGGCCTGGGGCGAGGTCCGCGTCGGAGGCCGCGCCACGCCCGTGCGCGGCGAGAGCCTTCACGTCGTCGGCCCCGCGCTGCGCCTCGGCCTCGCCTTGCCGGCCGCGCCCACCGCCGCCTCGCGTGGCGCGCTCTCGGGCGAGGCGAGCAGCGTGCGCGTGGCCGGACGCGAGCTCGTCCCCGCGGACGCGCCCGTCTCGCCGGGGCAGGCCGAGGTCGTCGCGGGCGTCCTCGTGGCGGCGTCCCTGGTCGCGCTCCTGGCGCGGCTGGGCGCGTGGGCCGCGCTCTACTCCCGCGTCACGCGCTCGCGCCTGCTCGCCAACCCGACGCGCGTGGCCGCCTACGAGCGCATCCTCGCGCAGCCGGGCGTGCACGTCGCCCAGCTCAGCCGGGACGTGGGCGTGGGGCGCGTCGTGCTCCAGCACCACCTGCGCCTGCTGGAGGCGCACGGCCTCGTGGCGGCGCGCGCGCTGGGCCGCGTCCGGGCCTACTATCCGGGCGGGCGCGCGCCAGGCGCCGAGGGCGTGCGCCACGACGTCGCGCTCAAGGACGCCACGCGCAGCGCCATCCTCGCGCTCCTTGCCGGCGCGCCCCAGGGCCTCACGCAAAAGGAGGTCGCCCAGCGCGCGGGGCTCTCGCAGCGCCTCGTCTCCTACCACCTCGCCAGGCTGGGCGAGCTTGGCATGATCGAGGGCCGCGGCGAGCGCCCGCGCCGCTTCGCGCCCGCGGGATGCTCCCCGAGCGGACCGACGCCGCCGTGATGGAGCGTCCCGCGCCTAGCCACGAGCCTCAGCGGGATGGCTCCATCCGGAGGACGCGAACAGGCGACCTCGCGCCCCGCGCGCTCGGGGACGAGCTGGCCCTCGCGCGCGAGACGACCCAACGTGGTAGTGCACGAGCGTCGGCGCCTTCGCGAGCGCCTCGGCCATGGACCGGTTCGTCTCGCCCGGATGCGCCTCGACGTCGCTCCATGCAGCCGATGGTGGACACCCTGCTGGTGAACGAGACGCTGCGCCACATGGACGCCGAGGCGCGCGCGCCGGGCGCCTACTCCAACGCGCACCTGGAGCGGATGGCGATCCGCAAGATGTTCGGCGAGGACGGGCTCGCCTCGCCGACGCGGTGCGCCGACGCTGGCGGCGAGCCTAGAGGCTGTTTCACGGCCTCTGTCGCAGCCGCGCAGGATTCTCCCCCGTGGTTGCGCCCTGTTTCGGCCGCGGCTTCGCTTGCCGCCATCACGCCAAGACGCCAACACGCGGCGTGTTGGCGTCTTGGCGTGATGGCGGCACGCGAAGCGCCACACGGAAGATGAAAAGAAAAACCTCGCCGCGATGGAGGAGGTTATGAAACAGGTTCTAGGCCGACGGGCCCGCGTGGAGCGCGACGTCGAACGCGTCGCCCTGCGGGAACGCGAATGGGAAGCCCACGCGCAGCAGGTAGTCGCCCGGTGGCGCGTCCCAGACGCCGCTCGTGATGCCGCCGTACGACGCCCCGCGCGGACCGCCGCCCGCCGTCTGGTGGCCGCCCGTCGCCGCGGGCTGGCCGTGGAGGTCGAGCAGCGTCGCCTCGGGCGCGAGGTTCTCCTGCGCGCTCGCCCAGGTGAGGTCGAAGCGCACGCCGCTGGCGCCCGCGGGCACGTGGATCAGGAAGCGCGCCTCGGGGTGCGCCGCGTCGAGCCGGCCCGCCTGGTCGAGCGACTCGGGCGCGCGCGCCGCCAGGCTCGACGACTCCAGCGTGGCGGCGGGGACCGTGCAGCCCGCGAAGAGGGCCGTCGCGAGGATCGCGAGCAGGACGCGCATGGCCGGACCAACTGTGGTGGCCTCTTGCCGTTTTCGGTTGCGCACCTGGGCCGTTGTCACCCCGCCGCGGGGAGCGAGGCCGTCGCCGCGGCCGGCGCGTGGCGCGCGCGGTCGTGCGGCTCGAAGACGAGACGCACCGAGCCGAAGAGGCCCCGCTGGACGAGCCAGAAGTCCCGCAGGTGCTCCTGCTGCGGCAGCGGCGCGGGCTGGTCGAGGACGCGCTCCCCGACGCGCGCCTGGCTGGAGGCGACGCGCCACATCTCGACCGGGTTGGCGAGGAACCACTGGCCGTTGGGCACGCGCCCGGCGAGGCGCATCCGCCCCGCGCGCAGCATGGGACGCGCGGCGCGCGACATCGGCGCCAGGAGCGCGCGGCTGCGACCCCACGACTCGGGCATCCAGCGGCCCATGACGCTCATGGCGCGCGTCGCGGGCGTCGAGGCGAGCGTCACGCTCCAGCGGATGCGGTCCTCGACGCGCACGTCGAGCTGCGTCGCGCTGCGCCAGTCGAGGCGGATGCGCGCCTGGCGCGACTCGTGGAACGCGCGGCCGAAGAAGCGCGGGCACGTGACCTCGTCGGGCTGGTCCGCGTAGTGCATCCAGCGGCCGTCGGGGTCGCGGTGCCAGACGGCCGTGTACGCCGGGCCGAAGGAGGAGACGGGGAAGCGGCGCAGCGCGAGCACGTCGCCCGTCGTGAACGGGAGGGCGTAGACGGCGTAGCCGAAAAGGCGGTCGCCCTCGCCCGGGGGCAGCTTCGCGTCCTTCTCGATCCGTTCCGCGACCGATCTGGGGTCCATGCGAGGAGGATCGGCGTCGCAGGCTTGGCGGTGTCGCGAGCGGGGCTCGCGGTTTTGGACACGCGCTAGCCAACGTTCTTCCTGCCGGCGCCGCGTGCCCGGGCCGATGGACGCGCTCGATGTCGCCATCCTCCGCGCGATGGGGATCCGCCCCTACTCGCCCGCGCCGCGCCCGCTCGACGGGCTGCGTCCGCCCGCGCTCGCCAGGCGCCTGGGCGTCGCGGTGGACACGGTGAAGGCGCGCGTCTCGCGCATGCGCGACGCGGGGCTCCTGGCGGGCTACCGCGCGCTCCCGAACCTGCGCCACCTGGGCCTCACGGGCGAGGCGTACTTCTTCCGCGTGGACGGGCCCGCGAAGGCGCGCGCCCTCGAAGGCATCGCCGCGGAGCCGGGCCTCCTGGAGGTGCACGACATGATGGGCGCCGGCCTCTGCATCGAGATGGCGCACCGCGACGAGGCGGCGTGGCGCGCGAGCCTCCAGCGATTGCGCGCGCGGACAGGCGACGCGAGCCCCACGCCCTTCTACGACCTCCTGGTGCCCCCGGTCCGCCGCGAGCCGACGCGCCTCGACTGGCGCATCCTGCGCGCGCTGCGCGACGATGCCACGCGCGGCGCCGCGGAGATCGCGCAGAAGGAAGGGCTCTCCGCGCGCACCGTCAAGCGCCACCTCGATCGGCTGGAGGCGGAGGGGAGCATCCTCGCCGCGCCGGTGCTGGACCTGGCGAAGGCGCCCGGCCTCATCCTCTTCGAGCTCCTCACGTTCTTCGCGCCGGATGCCGACGCCGACACGCCCGCGCGCGTGCTGAAGGCGTTCGAGGATCGCGCGCTCACGGCGTTCCCGCCCAAGAGCGCGGGGCTGGGCCAGTTCGACCTTGTGCTCTGCGCGGGGAGCGTCGCCGACGTCGAGGCCGCGCGCCGCGAGGCGGGCCGCATCGCAGGCGTCGCGCGCGCCGAGACGTGGCTCTTCCAGGGCGTGCTCGACGCGAGCGCGTGGATCGACGCCGAGATCGAGAAGCGGGCGACGGCCTAGGCGACCTTGACCGCGCGGAATCCCGCGTCCGCGCTCTCCGTCGGCGTGCCCTTGCCGCCGCGGTCGAGCCACATCTTGAACCGGTCGAACATGAACTCGGTGTCGCGCGGGCCGGGGCACGCCTCGGGGTGGTACTGGGACGATAGCACGGGGAGCTTGCGGTGGCGCAGGCCTTCCACGGTGCCGTCGTTGGCGTTGACCTCGGTGATGAGCAC
Source organism: Thermoplasmata archaeon (assembly GCA_034667685.1). Taxonomy (GTDB): domain Archaea; phylum Thermoplasmatota; class SW-10-69-26; order JACQPN01; family JAJPHT01; genus JAJPHT01. The sequence goes on from JAXDQU010000033.1 coordinate 7,123, forward strand.
GTCCGCGGGGCACGAGGCCGGATCGACCGCGAAGCCGTGGTTCTGGCTCGTGATGTAGACGCGCCCCGTCTCCAGGTTCTTCACGGGCTGGTTCGCGCCGCGGTGGCCGAACTTGAGCTTGTACGTCTTGAGGCCGTAGGCGAGCGCGAGGAGCTGGTGGCCCAGGCAGATGCCCTGCGTGGGGTACTTCTCCATGACGTCGCGCAGCGTGGGCAGCGTGCGGCGAACGATATCAGGGTGCGCCGGGTCGCCCGGGCCATTGGACATGAAGATGCCCTCGACGCGCAGCGATTCGATATCACTGGAGGTGGCGTTCCAGGGCACCTTGTAGACGGTGCCGAAGCGCGCCTGGAGGTTGCGCACGATGTTGGCCTTGACGCCCGTGTCCACGAGCGCGACCTTGCCCTCGCCGCGGCCCTGGACGGGCGTGATCTGCTTGACCGACACGAGGTCGACGAGGTTCTCCTTGTCGGGGAACGGCATCGTCTGCACCTTGCGCAGGATCTCCTCGGTGGAGAGCGTGTCCTCGGTCGTGATGCACGCGCGCAGCACGCCGCGGCTGCGCGTCTTGATGGTGAGCGCGCGCGTGTCGATGCCCTCGATGCCGGGGATATCATTCTCGACGAGGAAGTCGTGGAGCGTCTTCCGGCTCGCGCGGTGGCTGGGGTGGCGCGCCCACTCGTGGACGACGCACCCCCACGCCCAGACCTTGTCCGACTCGTTGGCCTCGGCGCTGATGCCGTAGTTGCCGATGAGCGGGTAGGTGAACATGAGGATCTGGCCGGCGTAGGAGGGGTCCGTGAGGGCCTCCTGGTAGCCGGTCATGCCGGTGGTGAACACCAGCTCGCCAAACCGCGTGCCCCGCGCGCCGAACGCCGATCCTTCCACGACGGTGCCGTCTTCGAGGATCAGGCGCGCGCTCATGTGCTGGGGACCCTGCGCCGATTCCGGGCCCTCGTCTTCAATCTTTGCCGGGGCGCTGGACGCGAATCACTGGAACGTGCCCCAGCCCGAGAGGATGCGCGGGCCCGCGGTGGCGCCGGTGGCCCAGTAGACGAAGTCGCCGCCAGCCTGCGCATGGAGCGAGCAGGCGCCGGGCGGGAACGTCTCGACGATCGGCGTGCCCATGACCTTGGGCTCGTAGCTGGGCAGCCCGCCCTTGCATCCCACGATCGCCTCGGGGAGGTCCAGCGTCCAGCCGGTCGTCTCCAGCGCGAGGGTGCCGTTCTCGGTCTGCTGGCCGGCCGCGCTGCTCCAGGTCCACGTGCCGGAGAGTCCCGCGCCCGCGGCCGTCGCCGCCATCGTCCCGCCGGCGCACGCGCTCCACGCGAGCGTCAGCACGATCGCCCAAGCCCAAAGGCGCACCCTGCACCCTCCCGGTCCTGGAGTGTCCTGCGCGGGAAGCCCCTTCGTCTGTCGCGCGGGGGGAAGACAACGCGGCCTCAGTGGGGAAGCGTGAGCCCCGGCAGCGCCTGCGCGATCCCGTTGAGGATGAACTGCACCGCGACGGCGGCGAGCAGCAGGCCCATGATGCGCGTGAAGACCTGGAGGCCCGAGCGTCCCAGGAAGCGGAAGAGGCGCTCGCCCATGACCAGGAGGAGGGCCGCGACGGCGAACGTCACGAGGACCGAGGCGTAGACGACGGCCTGCTCGATGCGGTCCGCGTGCGAGGCGAGCAGGATCATGACGGTGGTGATGGCGCCGGGCCCCGTGAGCAGGGGCACGCCCAGGGGCGTGATGCCGATGTTCTCGCGCTCCAGCGCGTCGGCGATCTCGGCGTCGTTGCTGTCCGCCTTGGGGCGCTCGCCCTGGAGCATGTCGAAGGCGACCTTGAAGATCAGGATCCCGCCCGCGATGCGGAAGGCCGGGATCGTGATGCTGAACACCGAGAAGATGAACTGCCCCGCCAGGCCGAAGACCACGAGCACGCCCGCGCCCACGAGCACGGCCTTGGTGATGACGCGCCGGCGCATCGCGGCGTCGTAGCCGCCCGTGAGCGCCAGGAACGTCGGGATCACGCCGACGGGGTTCACGATGGCGAACACGCTGACCAGGATCGCGAGGAGCGCCGCCCAGTCCACGGGAAAGCCGAGCCCGCGCGGGCCTTCAACGTTTCGAAGGGGCGTCACCCGGCCCGGGGGTCGGGCGGCTTTATAGGGCCCCAGGCGAGTCGGCGCGGTCGTGCGGAGGCTCGTCGTGCTCCTGGCGCTCGCGCTGCTGGCGCCCAGCGTCGCGGCGGTGCCGAGCCTGCCCCTGGCGCCGCGCGCCGGAGCGCCAGGCGACCCGGGCGGACCGGGGTGCGTGCCGGACGCGACCGGCTTCACCTGCGTCTGGCTCTTCAACGACTCCGACCAGATGGCCGACCCCGCGCACCTCGTCTCGGCGGGCGCGCTCCCCTTCTACGAGCTTCCCCTGCCCGCGGAGGCGGCCTACCCGCGCGCGTACGCCACGGTGCGCGTGAACTTCGCCGGCGAGGACAACGGCTGGTCCGTCGGGTTCGTCGCCGCCGACGCGAACGGCACGCACGGCCTGGGCACCGCGACGCACGTCCCCGACCAGGCCACGTCGCCCTCGCACGTCTCGACGAGCACGCACGTCATGGAGGTGTGCGCGGGCTGCCGGATCGCGTTCGAGCTCTGGCCCAGCGCCAGCGAGCAGATGCGCGACGACCGCACCAACGACACGGCGCCCTCGATGGGCTCGTGGCGCGTGGGCGTGCACGTCGAGCCGCTCCCCCGCGGCGTCCTCCCGCCTCGCCCCGCCGCGACGCGCGACGACCCGCAGCTCCAGACGAGCGTCCACGTCGCCTCCGAGCCCGACCGCGAGATCCGCGCCGCGTGGCTCGACCAGGCCGAGCTGGGCAGCGGGCTCTTCGAGGCGCGCCTCGCGGTGGGCTCGCTCGCGCACGTCGACTTCAACCACACCAACGCCTTCGACTTCCCGACGAACCGCATCGACTGGGTGCTCTCGTTCAGCGTGCGCGGCACGACGTACAACGTCACGTGGATCGCGCGCGAGTCCGACATGCCCGGCCTCGACTGCGGCCTCTACGCGGAGGATGGCGCCGAGCGCCTCGTGGCGTCCGTTCCCTGCGCGATGGACGTGCCCAACGCGACGCTCCTGGCGCGCATCCCCGAGCGCAGCGTCGGCAACCCGCTCCCGCAGGACCTCTTCACCGACATCCGCGCGGCGTCGTACTCGTACCCGAACTCGCCGATCGTCGAGCGATCCGACGCGCTCCATCCCGGCCTCTACGACCATCCGACGGGGCCGGTGCGCGACGCCGAGGACCAGACGACGGCGGAGGACATGCGCTACGCCTTCGCCCTCGGAGGGCCGGACGTCTGGCACGCGCTCAACCCGCGCCTCGATCCGCCGGTGGACCTCGTGCGCGCGTGGTACCAGGCGCCGCTCGCGAAGGAGAACCTGCCCAACACGCTGCAGGTGGTGGGCGCACTGCTCGCGGGCGTCACGTTCCTCGTGGGCGCCTTCGCGGTGCTCGCGCGCCGCCGCCAGATCCGGCGCCACCTCGACCGCATCGACGCCGTCGAGCGCTCCCCCGCCTTCGGCAGCGCGGACACGCTGCACGAGCTGGGCACGCTGGAGGACGAGTTCGCGCACCAGCTGCGCCGGGGGCGTCTCACCGAGGCGCAGTTCCAGGTCCTCAGCCAGCGCATCGCGAGCGTCGCGTCGCGCTTCGCCCTGCGCCGCGAGCTGGGCCTCGTGGGCAGCGCCGCGCCGCCCGAGCGCGTGGTGCGCGTGCCGGTGCAGGACGCGGATTCGTCTAGCGTCCCGTGAGCTTCACGTGGTTGTCGCGCGGCGAGTACGCCTCGCCCTGCTGCTTCAAGCGCTCGACGATGGCCTGCACCTTGTCGGGGGCGACGCCTTTCCGCTCGCACTCGGCCACGATCTCCGCATAATCCGCGCCGTGGTCCGTGCCGGCCTCCAGCGTGCGGATGACCTGCTTCACGATGCCCACGTTGGTGCGCTGCGAGGAGGAGACGCCGCTGGCGACCATGTCGATGTCCATGATGCCGCCCTCGCCGCCGCCGATCTTGCGCATGTAGTACTCGAAGATCTGGACGGCGCGGTCGGTGTCCTCGGCGCTGACCTCGTTCGCCAGGCGCACGCGCGCGCTCGCCTCCGAGAGGCGCACGAGCGCTTCGAGCTGACGCGCGGTGAGCGGGATGGCCTTGCTGTCCTCGGCGCTCCCCTGCCGGCGCAGGTCCACGTAGTACGCCGCGAGCTTGTCGCGCGCCTCCTCCGAGAGGACGGGGTGGCAGGAGCGCTTCGTGAACGCGACGTACTTGCGCAGGAAGTCCTTGGGGACCGGCGGCGCCGTGCGCGCCAGGAGCGCCGTGACCTCCTCCTCCGTGTACACGCTGTCCTCGTGGCGGATCTGCTCGAGCATGGCTCCGCCGCGGTGGACGTTGAGGATGAACTTGGCGAGCAGCGCGTCGCGGCCCGCGTCGGGCTGGTCGCGCAGGATGAAGATGACGTCGAAACGTGATAGCAGGGCGGGCGGGAAGTTGATCTGCTCCGCGATGCTCGCGAATTCGTCGAAGCGGCCCATCTTCGGGTTGGCGGCGCCCAGCACGCTGCAGCGCGATTGCAGCGTGGCCGTGATGCCGGCCTTGGCGACGCTGATCGACTGCTGCTCCATGCCTTCGTGCATGCTGCTCTGGTCGTTCTTGTCCATCTTGTCGATCTCGTCCACGCAGAGCAGGCCGCGGTCGGCGAGCACCATGGCGCCCGCCTCCAGCGTCCAGCGCCCGTCGCCGAAGTCGTCCTTCACGGCCGCGGCGGTGAGGCCGGCGCCCGACGACGACTTGCCCGACGTGTAGATGCCGCGGGGCGCCAGGCCGCTCATGTACCGGATGAGCTGCGACTTGGCGACGCCCGGGTCACCCACGAGCAGGACGTGGATGTCGCCGCGCAGGCGCGTCTTGTCGGGGAGCTTCTTCTCGACGCCGCCGAAGAGCTGGAGCAGCAGCGTCAGCTTCTCCATCTCCAGGCCGAAGAGCGTGGGGGCGATGCTGTTGCGCAGCTTGACGTAGACCTCCGGATCGCGCGCGAAGAGCTTGATCTGCTCCTCTTCCTCCTCGGTCGTCTCGATCTCCTCGAACTCCTGCTCGTGCTTCTCCACGGAGTTCGTCTCGACGAAGATCTCGAAGAGCGTGCTCTTCACGCCGTGGTCCTTCTTCACGTTGCAGCGGAGCACGCCGTTGATGGTGATGCGCTCGCCGGGGCGCAGGATGCCGCAGAGGTCGTCCTCGCAGAAGAGGTTCAGGCGCTGGGGCTGCTCGCCGCCGCGCATGTTCTCCGGCGCCTCCTGGATCTCGATCTTCTGCGTGTCGACGAACTTGGAGGCCTGGCCGCGCGTCTCCGCGACGATGAGCTTGAAGGTGCTGTCACGGCCGCAGCCGCCCTGGTCCTCGTAGCACTCCAGGGGCTCCTTCAGGACGAGGTGCTCCTCCTGCGGCTCCTTGATGAACGCGCCGCAGCGCCCGCACTGGAAGACCGCGTCCTGGAGCTTCGGGCGGACCTCCGTGCTCTTCTTCACGAGCCCCTTGACCGCGACCATGCGGCCCAGGTGCTCGGCGCGGAGGTCGCGCACGTCGATGGTGCTGGTCGCCGGCAGGTGCTCGACGCGCACGTGGAGCTTCGGCCGGGGCTCGGCGGGGACGTCGACGGACTTCAGCGCCTCCTCCGCCTGCACGAGCGTCTCCAGCGGATGCGTGAGGAGCCGCTCCGCGAGCTTGCTGTCGTGCTTGTCGAGGTCGTACCAGTCGACGACGAGGCTGCGCTTCTGCGGCCAGCCGAGCACGGCCTCGTTGATCTGCTCACGGCAGTACTTCTTGAAGAAGCGCTCCCACGACTTCACCTGCGGCTCGTCGCCGGTCGCAACGATGCCGGACTCGACTTCAGGGGGCGGCGACATCGGGACCATCCACGAACGCGCTGGATCACTTGACCCTTCTGCGGAAATCAGGCACCGTCCGCTCCAGACATGGGATTCCCCTGCGGAGAGGTGCCCGAAAGTGTAACGGCACGCGGTGGAGCGGAAGCCAGGGGGAGGGGGTTGTCCGCCCGGCTCAGGACTCTGGACTCAGGACTCTGGGCTCAGGGCTCCGGAGCCTTGAGCCCAGAGTCCTGAGCCCAGAGTCCTGAGCCCGAAAGTCTCCACCTGCTCCATCGGAAACGCTCCGGGCAGGCTGCACGCTTATCCCCGCGTCGACCCGTACGAGAAGGTGGTGTCGCGCTGATCCGCGTGGGCATGTCCGGCTGGAGCTACCCCGAGTGGGTCGGCCCCTTCTACCCCGTCTCGCTGCGCGGCGAGCCGTCGGCCTGGCTGGCCCACTACGCGCGCCACTTCCGCGCCGTGGAGATCAACAGCACCTTCTACGCGATGCCGGGCGAGGAGCTGGTCGCCTCGTGGGCCCGGCAGGGCGTGCAGCTCCTGGAGCGCGGGCCCTTCGAGTTCTCGCTCAAGCTGCCTCGTGACGTGACGCACCGTGCGCTGCCCCAGGGCGACCGCGACGCCGCGCGCGAGCTGACCGGCCGCTTCGACCGCGAGGTGCTCGACCCGCTCGCCGGCGAGGGGCTCCTGGGCGCGGTACTCGTGCAGCTTCCGCCGCGCCTCCCGCCCACGCCGCCCGTGGTGCGCGCGCTCCAGGACGTGGTCGCGGCGCTCGCCGAGCGCGCCATCGCCGTCGAGGTGCGCGACGGCGCCTGGCTCGACCACGGCGTGCTCGTCGAGGCCGCGCAGCCGGCGTTCGGGCGCGACGTCGCGCTCGTGCAGTGGAGCGGCGGCGCCTCGGCCGATCCGCGCGACGCGCCCCGCGCGCCGACACCCGCCTCGCACGCGTACATCCGCTTCCACGGCCGCAAGTTCGACCCCGAGGACGCGCGACCGCATGACGAGGAGGGGGCGCGCTACGACCACCTTTACGCGCCCGAGGACCTGCGTCCGTGGGCCGAGCACGCGCGCCGCCTCGCGCAGGACGGCCGCGACGTCCGCGTCTTCTTCAACAACACGACGCACGCCAAGGGCACGCGCAACGCGATGGAGCTCCTGGAGATGCTGGGTCAGGCGCCCGCGGGGCTCGCGAAGCCGCGCCTCACGGAGCAGACGCGCCTGGAGGTCTGACGTCCTCGCCGGTCGGGCTGCGCGAGGCGGCCACGATCGTCCCGTCGGCCACGTCCACGTCGCGCAGCTCGTACGCGTCCCCCGGGCGCGGGCCGGCCGGGTCCCAGTCGGAGGGATCGCAGTCGAAGCCCGGCACCGGAGGCGCGCCCGGCCCGAGGGCATCGCCGCACCACTCCGAGGCGTAGGACGCGCCGCCGGGGACGCGGTCGGGCAGGGGTCCCACGTGCGCCTCGAAGGTCCATGCGTCCTGCGGGAGCGGCGCGTCGAGGCCGCCGCCCTGCTCGCGCATGCGCGGCAGCGGGCCGGCGTCGAGCGCGGGCATCGCGCCGGGCCGCGCGCTCCAGCCTCCGGGCGCCAGCGCGGGACGGTCGCGGCCGGCGGGCAGCGCGCCATCGAGCGCCGCGAGCGGGCCGAGGAGCTCCGGCGCGCCCAGCCCGCCGGGCACGCCGCACCCCGAGGGGCCGAGCGTCTCGCAATCGAGGCGCGACTGCGGCGCGTAGGCGAACACGACGTCGGGCGCGGTGCGGGCGCGTTGGGCGCCGCGCGTCTCCGCCGCCGCGAGGAGCGCGTACGGATCGCCCGTCGCCTCGGGCAGCGGCGAGGCGGGCGCGTCGAGGTCCGCGGGCCCGCCGCGCCAGAGCGGCGCCAACGCGTCGAGGGGCGGCGGCGCGCCCGCGAGGCACGTCGCCGCGTCGAGCAGGCCGCCCGTGTGCCGCGCGTGCGCCGCGTCGGGATAACCGTCGGGCCCGCCGCAGAACGCCGGCATCGTGGCGCCGGGCGCGACGTGGTCGCCCCAGACGCGCGCCTCGGGGTCCTCGATGACGCGCAGGTCCGGCTCGGTGCCCCGCGGCGGCACGGGCTCGAGGGGAAGCAGCTCCGTGACCCAGCCGTCGCCATCGTGAACGGCGGGATGGTTCGCCGGAAAGCTGGGGCAGAGCCGCGGGTCGACCGGGAATCCCGCGGCGGCCGAGGCCTGCGCCGCATACTCGCGCAACGCACCGTCGGCGAGCCCGACGTACCCGTCGCGGTTGCAATCCACCCAGACGCCGAGGATCGCGACGAACCCCTCGACGGGCTCGGCGGCGACGCGGCTGCCCAGCGTCGCGGAGTTGGGCGAAGGCCCCGCGCCCCCGACCTGCTCGACGGCGGCCACGTTGAAGTAGACGCGATCCAAGGCATCGCCGGGCGGACCCGCCCACATCAGGCCCCCCTCGCGGTCGGCGGGCGTGTCGGGCTCCAGGCTCCCGTACGCGCCCCACGTCGCGCCGGCCGAAGGGATCGCGAGCAGCGCGGCGAGGAGGAGCGGAAGGAATCGTCGCATCGGCCGCGCGGGCGCCTCGCACGTGATATCCTTTGCCCCCGAGGGCGCGACGCGGCGCCCACCGCCGGCCAAGGACGATGCCCCCGCGCGCCGCCCCAGCCACGGTGAACAACCTGAACCGAATCAACGCCATCCTGACGACCGCCGCGCTCCTCGCGCTCGCCGCCGGCCCCGCCCTCGCGCAGCCTGACGACGACGCGCCGCCCGTCCTTCCCGCCGCCTGCGAGGCCACGCTGCGCGCGCTCCACGCGGAGTTCACCGCCCACCGCGCGACGCTTCCGCCCGCCGCGGCCGCGCTCGCCCTCCAGACGCGCGCCGGCCCCGCGTGCGGCTTCGACCTGACCGGCCGCACGCCCACCACCGCGAACGAGACCGCCCTGCGGCGCTTCGTCGAGGGCCTGGGCGATGCGCGGCGCGAGAAGGGCCCCGGCGACCTGAGCGACCTCGTGCCCGGCTCGCCCGACCTGCCCGACCCCACGCGCCTCGTGGGCGGCACGCCCGACCCGCGCACCGGCGCCATCCCCACCGACGGCCCCGCCGTGGGCGACGCCACCCGCGAGGTCGTCCCCTGCTCCATGAGCGGCAGCGGCCCCGGCACGCTCACCGCCACCATCCTGGGCATCGCGTGGCCCTTCACCGCGGCCCAAGGCGCGTGGCAGGCGCCCGGCGGCGTGAAGGAGGTCAGCGGCGCGACGACGGGGGTGAGCGGGGACCAGAGCTCGCTCGCCGGCTCCATCGTCTTCGCCGCGCTCCCGATCAGCTCGGTCGGCGAGCCCTCCATCTCGTGCCTGAAGATCACGACTGTCACCGGCGTGGACGAGGGGTGTGACGCGGGCTGGCTCGTCACGCCGATCTGGGGCCATGTCGGAGCCCACTGCCACCAGACGGTGGAGACGGCGTCCAAAATTCAGCCCTGCGGAGCGGCCGTTAGCCAGAGCGCCATCGGCAGCCTCATCTTGGCGACCCACGCTTACAAAGTCGCGAACCCGCCCGAGGGTTGTTAGCTGCGGGAGGAAAGTGTGCGCCTCGTCATCCTGTTGGCAGCCCTCTCGCTCTCGGGATGCCTGAGCGTGCCGCCCACGGTCCCCGCGGCCCGGAGCTTCACCATCGACGATGCTGGACATCGCGCCGAGGTCGCTCCGCGCATCGCGTTCGAGTCCAACGAAAGCAACGGCAGCGCGGCGTGGCGCGTCGATTCGCCAAGCGCCCTGGGCATCCTTGGCTCCTTCAACGCGACGCGGTCCTCGGAAGCCCAGGCGACGCGCGTGCTCACGTTCCTGCACGACGGAGCCGTCGACGACGTGCTGCCGGGCGGGCTGAGCTTCCCGGGGCTCACGGGCGGCGATCACGTCGCCGCGCGCCTCGAAGCCGCGAACCAGTCCGTGGGGCACGACGCGGGGCACGTGGGCGACGTGGCGGCGCGGCGCGAGGCGGTCGTGTTCCAGGCGTTCCCGGCGGCTCACGCCGGGTGGCTGGTGGCGCTCTGGTCGAACCAGGCGGAGCCGGTGCGGCTCGACGTGTCGCTGCCGCCCGACGCGGTCGTCTCGCCCGTCGAGACGGGGCCGGTCGTGGTGGGCGAGGAGGCGGACTTCCACGGCGGCGCGGCGCTCGTGACGCCCGCGGCCGGGGCGATCCGCGGCGCGACGTTCCCCCTGTCCGCGCCGACGCTGACGATGATCGAGCTGGTGCGCGCGCCGGGGCAGCACGGGGCGTTGGAGGCGCGGCTCGCGCATGGCGCGCACGCGATGTCGCTCGACCAGCCCGCGGACCACGCCACGCGCTACACGTTGGCGATGGCGTGGGCCGCGTCGGCCTCGGGCTCGCTGGTCCTCGACCAGTCGGGCGAGCAGGCCGAGGGCGACGTGTTCGTCCTGAGCGCGCGGGCGCCCGCGGGGCTCGACCTCGCGCAGGACCTGTGGGCCGAGAGCGAGACCGACTTCGGCTGAGCGTCGAGGCCGCCGCATCCGGTGCGCGCGGGCTCAGTCGCCCTCGGCGAATCCGATCCGCACGGCCCACGCGCCAAGCGCCAGGTGGGCCACGTTCTCCGCCAACTCCAGGTGGAGGCCCACGAGCGGGCCGAGGCCGAAGAGGCGGCCGCTGAGGAATCCCAACGTCGCGAGGCCGAGCAGCGCGACGCCCGTCCAGCCCGCGGCGGGGCGCGAGACGCGCTCGGGGACGAGGCCCGTGGCGAAGGCGATCGCAAGGAGCGCCAGCGCGCCGTGGAGGATATCACCGGCGCGGTCGAAGCCCCAGTAGCCGCCAAGCTGGACCGCGCGGTGGATCGACTCGAGCCAGACGCCCAGCGCGGTGAGCGCGACGAGGAGCAGCGCGGAGGCGCGCCAGAAGAGGAGGTCGCCGCGCATGGTCTCACGCCAGCGGGGGGACGTCGAGCGCGTAGCGGCGCGGCGCGAGCAGATGCGCGCGGCACGGCCCGCGGGCATGGCCTTCCAGGAATCCTTCGACGAGGCCCGCGAGGAGCGCCAACGCGCGCGCGTCGGGCGTCTCGGGCAGCGCGGCGCCCGGCTCCGCCTCCAGGCGCGCGGCCTCGAGGTCGAGCCGGAGCGGGCGGGCGAGGCCCTCGCGCTCCAGGATCGTCGCGATCGCGCCGACGGCCTCGCGCGCGCTCGCCGCCGCCAGGGGCGGATTCGCCAGCGCGCCGAGCCTGCGCGCCTGCGCGCGAAGCGCGTCCTCGCCCACGTCCGCGGGCGCGGCGGCCAGCGCGTCGAGGGCGATCGCGAGCGGCACGCGCGTGGCGAGGGGCGAGGTCGCCACGTACTGCTTGACGGCGGTGCGAAGCTGCTCGACAGGCAGGTTGGAGGAGCCGATGCGCTTCGCGCGCAGGCGGTAGATCTTCTTGCGCTTGTCCGTGGGGTGCGCGATCTCCTCCACGAGGCGCTGCTGGAGAAGCTCTTTCATGTGGACGCTGGAGAGCGTCGGCTTCGCCTTGCGCGTGAGCTTCACCAGCTCGGGGAGCTGGCGGTCCTTCTTCGCCAGCGCGTTGAGGATCTGGCGGCGCACCTCGTTGGTCACCGCGACGTAGCCCGACTCCGTCTGGTAGATGTCGAAGTCGCTGCTGGGCACAGGCTGGGGGAACGTTCGTTGCAAAATGAACGTTTGCGGGCGGCGCGCCCGAAGGGCGCCGCCCGCCTGGAAGGATCGCCTACCAGCAGCTGCCCTGGGTCACGACGCCGTTGCCCGCCGTGCGGGGGCCGACGTCGCCGCCCGTGGGGTTCTCGCTGGAGCCGCGGCCCGCCACGGTCGAGTCGTAGCACTGGACGTCGCGGAGGTTGTACGCGTCACCCACGGTGCCCAGGAGGTCCGCGTGCGCGACCTTCTGGGGCGGGTCGAGGGTGAGGTCCATGTACCAGTCCGCGGGGTCGCAGTCCCAGCCGTTGGTCGGGGGCGCGCCGCCGCCGATGCCGTTGGTGCACCACTCCGTGCCGTACGTGCCCGCGCCGGGCGTCGAGACGCCGGAAGCGCCGGTGTAGGCGTAGAAGGTGTACCAGTGGATCGGGAAGAAGTCCAGCGTCGCGGTGGGCGGCGTGGTCGAGCGGTCGGTGACGACGCCGCCCGTGCTCGTGCCCGAGCCGGGGCCGACGGACCACAGGTTGCCGCCGACGCCCACGGTGTTGTAGACCTCGGGGAGACCCGCGTCGGCGGGCGTGCCGCACGCCTTGCCGGTCGCGCCCGCGCCGCAGCCGTTGATCGCCGTGCCCTGGCGGTTGTTCCAGGGGCGGAAGCCGAAGTTGAATCCGGCGCCGGTCTTGTAGGCCGTGTAGGGTGGGGCGATCTCGTCGTAGCTCTGGCGCTCGCCCACGGTGCCGTAGAAGTCCTGGCCGCCGTCGTCCGACGTCTTGCAGTCGTCCGTGGCGAAGAGCTCCTCGTGCGTCTCGTTGACGGTGCCGGGGACCGTGCCCTGCGGGTTCGTGTGGACGCCGCCGGGGGCGCGGATGCCGCGCTTGCCCGTGCCGCTGCCCTGGTTGTTCGTGTCCTGCAGGTACGTGGTCAGGTCGACGGCGGGGTCCGCGTTGCAGTCCTGCTCGCCCGAGACGATCGAGTTGCGGCTGTCGTCCGAGCCCGAGCGGTCGGGCGTGGAGACGGTGCCGTCGCCCATGCCGGGGACCGGGCGGTCCGCGGGGCCGCCGGGCGCGTAGTACGTGCTCGGCTCGGCCGTGCCGGCCACCGTGCCGGTCGGGTCCTCGGCCGCGAGGTCGTCGTGGACGGCGTCGCCCAGCGCGCCGCCGCAGTCCTCGTGGCGCATGATGCCGCCCGTGTGGCCCAGGTCGCCGTTGGCGAAGCCGCCGATGCAGCCGCCGCCGGTGGCGGAGCCCCAGTCGAACGTCGTGGGCTGGACGCCCTCGCCCCAGACCTTCGCGCTGAGGTCCGAGATGGTGCGGTAGTCCGTGCTGATGGCGTGGGCGTTGCCGAAGTTGTCCCGCGCGTACGCGATGGGGATCATCTCGGTGACCCAGCCGCTGGCCGAGTCGTAGTGGATCCTGCCCGCGTTGGCGGGCGCGTCGTTCAGGTCGGGGCAGATCGCCGGGTCGATGGCGTGGCCCGCCGCCGCGGAGACCTGCGCCTGGTACTCGCGCAGCGCGCCGTCCGCGAGGCCGATGTACCCGTCGTGGTTGCAGTCGACCCAGACGCCCATCTCGGCGTCGAAGCCGCCGTTGTTGAAGCCCGCGCCGTCGACCTGGACGCCGCCCTCCATGCGGGAGCCCAGGGTCGCCGAGTTGGGCGACACGTCGGACGAGATCTCGTCCGCCCAGACGTGGAAGTAGACCTTGTTGGTCTCCGTCGTCGGGGCGTTCTGCCACATCATGCCGCCGTCGCGGTCATAGTGGTTGTCCGGCTCCAGGCCGCCGTAGGCCGCCCACGTGGCGAAGCCCGCGGGCATGATCATGACCGTCGCGATCGCGACGGCGCTCCAATTCAGAATCCTCCTCACGCTGTTCACTCCCTGCCAAGGCTGCGCCACGCGGGCGAGACCCAAGCCACGCCGGAAGGCGCTTGGGGGGCGATAAGCATTCGGTCCACGCCGCGGTGAAGTCTCGGGAGACCCGCTTCGCTTTCCAAAAAAGGTGGGGTGGGCGGCGCCGCGGGCGCCGCCCACCAAGTCCTGTCGCCTAGGTACACGCCGGGCCGAGGGGCGTCACCGCGTCGAGGGCGTGCGGGCCCACGGCGGTGCCCGCGGCCGTCGCGAGCGTCGTGTCGTAGCAGTCCACGTCGCGGAACTGGTACGAGTCGCCCACGGTGCCCAGCAGGTAGTCGTTGGGCAGCTTCTGGCCGGTGGAGGGGTCGAGGTTCCAGTCCGCGCCGTCGCAGTCCCAGCCGTTCTCGCTGCTGGCACCCGAGCCGACGCCGTCGGCGCACCACTCGGTGCCGTACGTGCCGGTGTTCGTCGGGAGCGAGAAGCCGCTCTCCGAGGTGAACGCGTAGAACGTGTACCAGTTCGCCGGGAAGGCGTTGGGCGTCACGGTCGGGGGCGTCGTCGAGCGGTCGGAGCTCGCGCCGCCCACCGCGGGCGCCGTGCCCACGGTGCCCACGGACGTCCACTGGTTCTGGCCGCTGCCGTCGTAGCTGTAGGCCTCGGGGAGGCCCGCGTCGGCGGGCGTGCCGCACACCTTGCCGGTCGCGCCCGCGCCGCAGCCGTTGATCGCCGCGCCCTGGCGGTTGTTCCAGGGGCGGAAGACGAAGTTGTACTCCGCCGCGATCTTGCTCGTGGTGGAGGACGTGTCGGGGCCGCTGCCCTCGACGCCCACGCCGCCGGGCTGGTACGCGTCGTGGCCGTAGTCGTCGCCGGTGGAGCAGTCGTCCGTGGCGAAGACCTCCTCGTGCGTCTCGTTGACCGTGCCGGGCACGTTGCCGTTCGGGTTGACGGCGGGCGAGCCGGGCGCGCGGGGGCCGCGGTGGCCGTTGTTGCCGTTGCCCGCGTTGTTGAACACGGGGTCGAGCGCGCTGCCGGTGAGCGGGGCCGCGTTGCAGTCCTGCTCGCCCGAGACGAACGAGCTGCCGCTGCCGTCGGGGCCGCCCACGAGGGCGGGCGTCTTCTGGTCCGCCTGGCCGCCTTGCGCGTAGAGCGAGCTGGGCTCGGGCGTGCCGGCCACCGTGCCCGTCGGGTCGCTGCCCGCGAGCGCGTCGTGCGCCAGGTCGGCCGCGCTCCCGTCGAGGCAGTCGAGGTGCTGGGCGACGCCGCCCGTGTGGTGGAGCTGGCCCCCCTCGGCGTCGGAGCCGAAGAGCGTGGTGCACACGGCCGCCGTGGCGATGCTCGCGCCGGGCGCGACGTTGTCGCCCCACACCTTCGCCTGGACGTCGGAGATGGTGCGGTAGTCGGTCGTGATGGCCGTGGGGGGCTTGTTCTGCGCGTTGGGGACCTGGTAGCCGATCGGGATCAGCTCGGTGACCCAGCCGCTGGCCGAGTCGTAGTGGATCTTGCCCACGTTGGCCGGCGCGTCGTTGAGGTCGGGGCAGATCGTCAGGTCCACGGGGTGGCCCGCGGCGTCCGAGACCTGCTTCTGGTACTCGCGCAGCGCGCCGTCCGCCAGGCCGATGTACCCGTCGTGGTTGCAGTCCGTCCACTGGCCGAAGAGGCCCACGAAGGCCTCGCCGCCGGGGGACTCCAGGCGGTCGCCCAGCGTCCCCTCGTTGGGGGAAAGGCCGGGCGAGCCCAGGCCGCCGCCGGCGCCGGTGGCGGTGATGCCGTTGAAGACGTTGAAGTAGATGCGGTCCTTGGCGACGCCCGGGCCATCCGGGAACATGTAGCCGCCGTTGTGGTCGTAGCTCGTGTCGGGTTCGCTGCCGCCGTACGAGCCCCACGCCTGGACGCCCAGGGGAAGGACCATCGTGGCGGCCACGGCGAGGGCCGTGATCGTGACAAGACTCTTCATGCGATTGCACTCCCAACGCAGGGTGGGATAGCCTCCTCCCGGTCCCGGCGCGCTCCGGCGAACGATCGAGGGGCCGATAAGGCTTCGGCCGCCGGACGATCCCGGAGGTCCTCGTGAGCCCTAGGCGCGACGCGGAACCCCTCTGGCCGGCCGCCGTTTCCCCAAGCGTCATGGGGGGGTGCGACCGACCGCCGCGCGGAGGAAGGACGCGCCCCTGCCACCGGCCTCGTTTCTACATGTCGAGCCTCATTCCACGGTCAAAGGGTGTGTCGCAAAACTCAAGAGGGGCCAACCCGTGGCCTCGGATTGCTGCCAGGGGCGGAGCGTCCACGTCCGTCCAGGTGGCGAAGCCTGAGGAGGCTGTGCATTGAAGCGAGCCACTGCGCTGAAGGTCCTAGCTGGGACTCTTGCTCTGATCACGCTGGCGTCGGCGCTTCCCCTCGCGGTGTACCTGGAGAACCAGGCCGCGAAGGGCGCCACGTCCGGCGCCAGTCCCACTGACGAAGGAGCCCCCGACGCCACGGGTCCGCTCCCCTTCGGCCCCTCGGCCGGCACCGATCCCTCCTCGACGCCGCAGGCCCCCGCGGGCGGTCCCTCCTCCCTCCCGCCGGCCTCCGACGCCACCTTCTTCGCCGCGCGCCCCTCCTCCGCCGGCGGCACGGGCAGCCCCCTCGTGGACGAGATCCTCGGGGCCGCCCACACGATGGGCCTGAAGGACGTCCAGGTCCCCGCGCTGCCCACGCAGCAGCTTCCGGCGACGAACCCGCTGCGCTTCGCGATCGTCGCGTGGATCGCCGCGACCGGCTCGAAGGTCCCCGCGGACCAGCTCTCGACGCAGCTCGCGCAGGCCGACGCGCTCCCGCAGCCCTTGCAGAAGGACCTCGCGCTCGTGATCCTCAGCGCGGCGCAGGCCAGCATCCTCCAGCAGGTCGCGCTGGCGAAGCTCTCGCCCGCCGACGTCGCGTGGGTCTACGCGCACCCGGAGTTGGCCGACCAGCTCGCCAAGGGCGTCTCGACGCCCGACACGCAGCGGCTCGCGGCCCTCGCGGGCAAGGTCGACATGAAGTCCAGCCTGGAGGCCTCGCTCCTCGTCGTCGAGGCCGTCGAGGCCACGCGCGGCGACCTCGCGAGCTATCAAGCGAAGCACGTGCTCGAAGCCGCGCCGGCCCTCGCGCAGGACCCGAGCACCGCGGCGCTGATCCGCCTGATCGCGTCCGCCAGCGGCGGGCTCTCCGACGCCGACAAGATCCGCCTCGCGGCGCGCATCGTCGCCACGAGCGCGCACCTCCCGGCGCCCGCGGAGCCCACGCCCATCGCGTCGTTCGCCGATGCCGTGCAGGGCCTCGTGAAGGCCTCCAGCATGGCGCCCGACCCGGCCGCGCTCTCCGCCGCGCTCGCCCGCGCCGACGCGCTTCCCGCCGACCTCCAGACCGCGCTCGCCACGATGGTGAGCGCCGAGTCGAATGCGATCAATGCGGCGAACCCGCAGCTCTACACGCCCACGGGCCGCCTCGACGCGCTCGTCGACGTCCTCATGGCGACGGCCTACGCGATGCCCACGCTGGAGAAGTACAACCTCTTCTGGCGCGACGCGCCCAGCGCGCTCCGCGTCGGGCAGTGGACGCCCGCGGCCGCCGCCGGCTACGCGCTCGAGGAGTCCGCGCTTCTGCTATCAGCGCGCGGCGACCCCGTCGCGGTCGCGCGCGCCGAAGGCTATCTCCACGGCGGAGGCCTCGTCTCGCCCACCATCCCCGCCCGCACGCTCACCGAGGCGTACGCCGCGCTCGAGGCGCAGGCGCGCCTGACGCCCGACGCGAAGGCGCTCGCCTCCGTCGACCAGGCCGCGGCCACGCTGGCGCCCGCCGTGCGCGACGCCGCCGCGATCATGATGTCCGGCGCGGCCGAGAGCGCGCGTTACCAGCGCCTCGCCTTCGCCAACCTCACGCCGCAGGAGCAGGCGTGGCTCACCACGCAGACGCTCGGCCTCGATGGCCTCTACGCGCAGGCCAGCCCCACGCAGGCCCAGCTCGACGCGCTCGCCCGCGCCTCGCTGCTCGCGGAGCGCGTCAACGCGACCGCGCTCGCCAACGCCGAGGTCGTGGGCGTGATGGCCCTCGCGCAGGCGCGCCAGACGCTCGCCAGCGCCGGCTACGCCGCGCAGGCCGAGGACGTCCGCGCCGCGCCCACGATCTGGGCGCGCCTCGCCGCGCTCCTGCCCGTGGGCAGCGCCAGCGCGCAGTCCGCCGCGTGCGTCGACCTCGGGTCGAGCATCCAGGTCGGCGTCGTCGACAACGACTGCGCCAACGACGTCCTGCTGCGAATCCACCTGAGCGTGCTCCCCTCGTCGAGCAGCCCCGAGTGCGACGGCTCCTCGTGCTGGGCCCACTTCGGCGACGCCAACGACGAGGCGCTCGTCCTCCTGGGCACCGGGGGCTCCAACCTGATGCCCGAGACCGGCACGCGCTTCGAGTGCGCCGAGAGCCCCGCCTACGCGCAGGACCGCGCGGGCGGCGCCGCCATGTGCGCCGACGGCTCCTCCTTCCCCTCGCAGACCGTGCAGGTCCCGCGCTACGGCGCCGCGACGGTGCTGCTCGACCTGGGCGGCTCCGACACGTACGACCGCCCCGTGGCCGCCACGTCGGTCAACGCCACGCTCCCCGTCTCGCTCCACCTCGACATGGGCGGCTCCAACGTCTACCTCGACCCGACGAGCCTCTACGACGGCCGCGACCCGATGATCGTCGCCGTGGGCCGCGACGCGGGCATGCCCACCGAGGGCAGCGCCGAGTTCGGCGGCGTCGCCGTGCTCTTCGACGCGGACTCCGCCGCGAGCGACTCGTACACGGCGCGCACGCACGGCATCGGCTTCGGCCGCTTCGGCCTGGGCATGGTCGTGGACCTGGGCGGCAACGACCTCTACGCCGGCGGCAACTTCACGCAGGGCGCCGGCTCGGAGGAGTACAACCTCGGCGGCGGCATCCTCCTCGACGCGGGCGGCAACGACCGCTACGTGGCGACCGTGATCCGCGGCGCCGCGCAGGGCTACGGCCTGGGCGGCGTGCTGCTCGACGTGCAGGGCAAGGACTCGTACACCAACCGCCACGACCCGCTGGGCCTTCCCGCCTCGCGCCTCAACGTGCTCCCCGGCGGCGACCTCGGATCGCTCTCCTCGCGCGGCGACAACCGCGTCTGGATCGACGGCGACTCGGGCGTGAACGTCGGCCTCGGCCTCGACGAGGACGCCTCGACCGGCCCCAACCTCGGGCGCGGGCTCCCCGGCATCGAGGACTTCGTCGCGCAGGAGCAGGGGCGCGTGGGCGCCATCGCGCAGGACTCCGACGGCGACACGTTCCCCGACTTCATCGAGAGCGCCTTCGGCACCGACCCGCACGGCGCGGCCTCGTACCCCGCGGGCTTCCCGCGCGGCCCGATCCTCGACCTCCCCCTCCAGGGCAACAGCGTCAACGACGACGGCGGCAAGGTCTCCAACGACGCGCCCCCGGGCACGCCGGTGGGCTCCGACAAGATCGTGGACCTGCGCCTCCCCACCCACAACCTCGGCGGCCTCGACGGGGTCTGCCTGGGCCGCGAGCACCTGAACGCCTCGGGCCTGGACGGCTCGCTGGCCAGCGTCTCGGGCGGCACCCCCGTCTCGGACAACGTGGACGGCCAGGCCGCGGGCACCGACCAGGGCGACACCCTCCACGGGCAGGACTGCGCCCCCACCTCGATCACGTTCGGCCCCAACGGCACGGGCTCCGACCAGAGCAACCAGGACAACTTCTCCTTCCAGCTTCCCACCGGCATCCTCGCCATCGGCGACTCGGTGGACACCACGTACTCCGTCGACTACCTCGTCGCGATCGACCTGGGCGGCAACGACCGGTTCCTCGACGTGGCCGGCGGCGCCACGCCCATCCTGACGACGCCCTCCGAGGCGACGGCCACGAGCAGCTCGATCACCGGCACGACCGTGAGCTATCAGCAGGCGTTCCTCGCGCCCACGCTCGCGATCAACGTCGATCCCTCGCTCGTCGTGCAAGCCATCCGCGACCCGCAGCCCGGCTGCGGCTGCGACGCCTACCTCCCGGCCAAGTCCACCGGCGGCGACTACTCGCAAGGCAGCAT
The DNA here is from genome assembly GCA_034667685.1 of Thermoplasmata archaeon. Classification (GTDB taxonomy): domain Archaea; phylum Thermoplasmatota; class SW-10-69-26; order JACQPN01; family JAJPHT01; genus JAJPHT01. The sequence continues at coordinate 26,609 of JAXDQU010000033.1, forward strand.
GTACGGCGTGCTCGTCGACACCGGCGGCAGCGACCGCTACTTCGCGCGCAACGTCAGCCAGGGCGCGGTGGGCGGCGTGCTGCTCGACCTCTCGGGCACCGACCTCTACTTCGCCAACAGCCTCTCGCAGGGCGCCTCGCTGGCGGGCTTCGGCACGGGCGTCAACGGCGCCACGGGCCTCCCCTCGGGCGACGGCCGCTTCCTGGGCAAGGACTCCGCGGACCGCCGCGCCGTGCCCGGCCTGCTCCTCGACGCCGCGAGCGCCTCCGACGCGCTGGGTGGAGCCAACTTCTTCCAGGCCGCCTCGAACAGCCAGGGCTTCGCGCGCGGCTTCCCGCTGGGCGCGGCGCTCAACACCGGCAGCGGCGGCGCGGGCCCCGCGAACAACACCGTCTGCGACCTCGACACGCAGGGCTTCGGCACGAAGGGCTCGGGGAGCTGCCAGCAGTCGCCCGACGCCGTGGGCCTCCTGATCTCCGCGGGCCCCAACACCTTTGATAGCTACGCGGGCCAGACGAAGGTCCAGGGCGTCGGCGGCGGCCGCGGACTGGGCGCCCTCTTCGACCTGGGCAGCACGGCCGACTCCTACGCCGCGCAGGGTGCCATCAGCCAGGGCGCCCCCCTGGGCGAGGCCACGTCCGCCGGCACGGGCATCTACGACCCCGCGGGCAACGCGACCGAGCCGGGCGCCGGCCTCCTCGTGGACCTCGCCGGCGGCGCGGGCGGCAACGCCTACACGCTGGGCGCGCAGACGCGCGACCGCGCGGGCCACGTGACCATCACCCGGGCCGACGCGCCCGTCTACGTCAGCCCCGGCGGCACGCAGGTGGGCGGCGCGCACCTCTACGACGACGTCGGCATCGACGCCGACCTCAACGCCACGAGCGCCGACGCCAGCCACCCCACGGCCGCGGGCATCCTCCCCGCCATCTTCGGCGGCGACGTCCAGGGCTCCGCGGGCAAGCTGCTCGACATCCCGGCCGCGCGCCTCGCCATCGGCGACAGCACCGGCACGGCGTACAACGGCACGGACTACGCGCTCATCGTCGACCTGGGCGGCGCCAACGCGTACAACGACACCGGCGCGGGCTTCGTGGCCGACGCGCTCGCCAGCGCCGAGGCGCAGCCCTCCGGCCAGAGCTGCGTCGCGGCCGCGTGCGAGCGCCCCACGCTGAGCCTCTACCCCGTCTCGCTCCTTCTCGACGCGGGCTCCGCGGGCAGCTCGCACGTCGCCTCGCGCCCCCTTTCGCAGGGCGCCGGCTTCTTCAGCGTCGGCGTCCTCGCGGACCTCGGCGGCAACGACGCGTACTCCGTCGTCAGCTCGCCCCAGCTCTCGTTCGGCCTGGGCTGGGCGCCGCGCGTGCCCGTCTTCGACGGCAACGTCAACTACGGCCCTGGCGCCGAGTGGAACGCCACGCTGCGCAGCCGCAACGCGACGCAAGATGTTATCACCAGGCCGGCCGGCTCCACGCTCAACCTGACGAGCCTGCAGGACCCGCGCCTCGTCTCGCCCTTCAAGGTCACGATGGAGAACGACGGGCGCGCGCTCTACCTCGCGATCGAGGGCCTCACGCGCAGCACCGCCGCCACGGGCGTCTCGGGCAGCGCGTACGGCAAGCAGGGCGACCGCCTCTCCGTTGATATCAACCCCGGCGCCACGCACGCCGTCTTCGACGCGGCGCTCAACCGCACGGGCCTGCTGCGCGTCGGCCTCAACATGCAGAACGACGGCTCGGCCTGCGCGCCGCCCATCGTCGAGGCGATGAACGTCACGCCCACCGGCCAGCTCTTCTCGCCCGACGCGGCCAGCGCGGTCATCGGGAAGTGCCGCGTCGCCAACGGGCGCTTCTACGCCGAGATCGCGGTGCCGCTCCTTCCGGGCCTCACGCGCGACCCGCTCGCGCTCGCCTACACGCAGGACGCGGACGGCAAGCTCCACTACTGCGCGAACGTCCCGGGCTGCGTCGACGACGCCGCCTTCGCGGTCCGCCTGCAGTTCCACGAGAACGCGACGGGCAACGACTACGCCTGGCCCGCCGGCACCACCGACGTGGAGGGCGCGTTCAACGCCACCTCCAGCCAGCCCTCGAGCACGCCGCCGGGCAGCGTCGTCCCCTTCATGCTCGACTGGGCCACGGTCCAGCTCGCGCAGGCCGGCTCCGACGCGATCCCGCCCGCCCTCGCGCGCACGCCCGACCTGACGCAGGGCGCCGCCGTCGCGGGCGTGGGCATCGTCGCCAACCTCGGCACCGGCGCCAGCGACAAGACGTTCACCGCGGGCGAGCGCTCGCAGGCCTACGCGGCCTACGGCGGCCTCGCCATGCTGCTATCCGCGTCCGGCTCCGACGTCTACACGGCCGGCGCGCTCAGCCAGGCCGCGGCGCAGACGCAGGGCGTCTCGCTCTTCCTCGCCTCCGACGGCAACGACCGCTACGTCCTCACCGACCCCGTCACGCCGCGCGTGCGCAACGACGGCTACGTCCCCAGCGCGGGCGACCGCGCCAGCGCGACGTTCCTCGACCTGGGCGGCGCCGACGTCTACGACCTCGACGCGCCCGCCGCGTGCGAGGCGCAGCACTGCGCGTTCCTCCCCTCGGGCGGCTCGGCCGGCGCGATCCCGCCCGCCAAGAACCAGCGCGCGTGGGTCTCGCAGGACCGCGCCGCCGCCAGCACCGGCGGCGCGGGCGTCGACGCCGACATCGTGGACACCTACGTGCGCAACCAGCTCGCGCCCACGCTCGAGACGGCGCTCTACGCGCAGGCCGCGCTCACGCGGCTGGGCATGAGCCCCGCGGACCCCGCGGCCCCCTTCGGCTGCGCGCCGGGCCAGGTCCCCACGCGCAACTGGAGCGCGGCCGTCTCGAACCCCGTGCTCTCGGGCACCGTCTGCCTGCGCGCGCACGTGGACCTCACGCCGCGCGCCCAGTCGGCCAGCACCACGATCGACCACGTGGACTTCCTGCTCGACGGCCGCCCCGTCCTCTCCGTCCCCAACCCGGACCCCGCCGCCGCGGTCGTCGACCTCGCGGGCCTGCTCGACACGACGCGCTATCTCGAAGGCGTGCACGACCTCACCGCGCGCACCGCCATCCGCGTCGCCATCCAGCCGCCCGCCGGCAGCAACGCCCCCGTCTCGACGATGCTGCTCTACGACGACTCCTCGGCCTCGCTGACGCCCGATCCTTCCAGCGCGCGCGTGCTGGTGAGCAACGCGCCGCTCCCCTCGCTCGCGCTGGCGCCCGCCTTCGCCACGACGAACGCCTCGGCGGTCGTCTCCGCCATCGCGTCCGACCCGACCAAGGCGCGCCTCGACGCGACGTACGCCGTCTCGCACGACGCCGACGAGGAGCGCCTCAACGCGTTCATGCGCTGGGCCCCCTCCGCCGAGCAGTCCGCGATCCCGTGCGAGCCCGCCGCGACGCGCCTGTGCAGCCTGCTGCCGCTCTACCTGCCCGACCCCGCGCTGGGCACCAACCTCACGACGACGCCCACCAACGCCGCGCTGGGCACCGCGTACGGGGAGCAGGGCGACGCGCAGGCCTTCTCCGTGAAGACCTCGACGCTGGGCACGCCGCTCACCATCGCGACGAAGGACGCCTTCCACGTCCACCTCAACGACCACACGCCGCTGCTCCCCGGCCAGGCGTACACGACGCGCATCCTCGTCCACCTCGACGGGCCCTCGGGCTCCAAGCTCCAGGTGGGCGGCCAGGACGTGCTCCTCGCCAACGCGACCGTCGTCAACGACTTCACGACGCCCGGCGCGACCGCCGGAGGCCTCCTGGGCGACAACTACGCCGCGACGCGCGGCACCGTGTACGGCGCGTTCGAGGACGGCGAGCAGGGCGTCGCCGGCCTGCGCCACTTCGACCCGGGCCCGGCGCTGGGCGCGCTCCTGCAGAACTGCTGCCTGATCCCGTCGGTCTCGCACACCGTCTCCGACAAGCTCAACGGCACCTCCGAGGCGGGCACGCTGGACCCCTACACGGAGACCGCCGCCAACACCACCGAGGGGAACCTGCCCGCCACCGACACGGGCTTCTCCGACTTCTTCCTCGACCTCCAGGACTCGCCCGCGCTGCGCAGCCTCGGCGTCGTCCCCAGCGCGGACGGCACGGGCCTCACGATCCCGCCCGGCTACGGCATCAGCCTGGAGATCTTCGACGCGCCGAACACCGTCGTCGTCCCCGAGCACACCGGCGACTCCCTCGACACCGTCGAGGAGACCTACGGCAGCACGCTCAACCAGGTCGGCATCGTCAGCACGCCCGTGCTCCCCCTGACCGCGCTCCTGGGCCAGGACTACAGCGAGAGCCTCGACCGGCTCGTGCTCCCCACGCACGTCGTCGACCCCGCGCTCCCCGCGGTCACGGACCAGACGATCAACGTCACCGCGGCGCTCATCGCCCCCGTCGACAACGTGAAGCAGTCGCTCCAGCAGTCGACGCTCAACAAGACGCTCTCGAACGGCCCGCCCGTCGCGTTCTTCTTCACGGGCACCGGCGACGCGACCTCGCAGAGCCGCCTCGACGTGCGCGTGCCCGCCGAGCCCTCGACCCTCGTGACCCTGCAGGTCCTCGACGCCGCGGGCACCGTGCGCCGCACGCTCGTCTCCGAGCGCCCCACCGCGGGCAGCCTCCCCGGCCAGGCCGACAGCGCGGACGCCTCCAGCTTCGCGCCCCACGTCGTCTACCTGCGCAACGGCACCGGCTCGCCCTACTCGCGCCTCGGCGCCGCCTGGCGCGGCGAGGACGACCACGGCAACCGCCTGCCCGACGGCGTCTACACGGTCCGCCTGGCCGCGCAGGACCCCGCCAACCCCGCGGTCGCGCTCACGCAGAACGCGCTGCTCGACTCGACGCCGCCCCTCACGACGATCACCACGCCGGACCACATCAGCAGCGCGATGCTCGTGGACAATGGCATCCCGCTCGCGTGGAGCGTCGCCGAGGGCGACACCGGCTCGGGCGTCAGCACGACGCGCCTCTACGTCTGGAACGGCCAGGGCAGCCTCGCCGACCCGACGAAGTGGGTCGCCGCCTCCGTCTTCGGCGCGGCCGAGGGCGACAACGAGTTCGACGGCAGCACCACCGCGGTCCACGCCAAGGCGCCTGGCGCGACGCCCACCACCTCCTACTGGATGGCGATCAGCCGCGACTTCGCCGGCAACGTCGAGGCCGCGTGCCGCACCACCTGCGACCCCGGCCTGCGCACGGCGGAGGACTTCTACAAGGCCGCCATCGCCAACAAGCTCGCGCTGGGCGCGGGCGTCGGCTACAAGGCGATCACGCTCGACACGCAGCCGCCCAGCATCGTGGTCCCCGCCGACCAGGTCGCGGGCCTCGGCGGCCTCAGCCTCAACCACGTCTCGTTCCACGGCACGCCCGCGTACTTCGTGCCCGGCGGCCAGCCCGTCGCGTTCCGCGTGTGCGCGCAGGACGCCAACTCGCCCGGCCAGGCCGTCGCGCACGTCGCCGTCACGTTCGACTACATCGACCCCGTCTCGCTCGACGTCACCTCGTACTCGCGCGACGCCGCCCTCGACTCCACGGGCGCCCCCTGCCCCGCGGGCTATCAAAAGTGGGCCTTCGGCGGATGGGGCGCGGAGGACGCGAACAAGACGCTCTTCCCCGACGGCGCGTGGACCGTCTCCGCCGCCGCCTACGACGCCGCCGGCAACGTCGTCATCGAGGGCTTCGACCCCGTCATCCTCGACAGCCAGGCGCCCAACGTCACCGCGCAGGCGCCCATCTACCCCGCCGGCCAGAGCGCCGTGAAGCCCGGCGACTCGCTCACCCTGCGCCTGAGCGCGGCCGATGCGTTTGGGCTGGACGACGCGCCCGGCAGCATCGTCTTCGACGCCACCGCGCTCAACCAGACGCCCGGCAACGTCGCCGCCCGTCCCGCGCGCGAAGGCACCCAGATCTTCCAGGAAGCCACCTTCCGCGTCGACAAGCGCGGCCTCGTCGACGGCCACGCCTACCTCGTCGCGGCCACCGTGCGCGACCGCGCGGGCAACCCCACCCGGGTAACGTTCCAGATCCCGGTGAGCTTTGCGTCGTTCTCGTTCAACCAGAGCGGCAGCGCGACGAGCGCCTCGGGCGTGCGCGTGCTCAACGTGGGCTACGACAGCGTCACGCTCGCGTGGAACACCAGCTCGCCCACGACCGGCTACGTCCGCTACGGCACGAGCAACGCGACGATGGCCGACGGCCCGCGCAACGAGACGCTCGCCTACGCGCACGTCGTGACGCTCGCCGGCCTCGCGCCCAGCACGCGCTACCTCGTGCGCGCCGGCTCCACGAGCGCGGGCGGCGTCGTCAACCTGAGCGACCCGCTCGCGGTCACCACCGCCAGCGCGCTCTACCTGACGCTGACCTCCCCGCAGCCCTCCGCGGACGGCAAGCCCGTGCCCCTCTCGGGCGCGGTCCCCATCCTCTTCCAGGGCGGCCTGCGCGGCGCCGGCGGCCTGGTGCGCTACACGCTCCAGACGCGCGCCTCGCCCCACGACCCGTGGACGTTCGTCACCACGCTCACGCAGGGCGGCGACACGCACGCGCTCTCGCTCAACAGCAGCCGCTACCTCGACGGCGCGAGCTATCAGATCATGCTCACCGCCGAGGCCGGCCCCGACGCGGCGCACATGGACAGCCAGAGCACGCCCGCGCTCGGGCCCTTCCTGCTCGACAACACGCCCCCCGACGTGGAGGTCGTGGCGCCGCTGGTCGCGACGAAGGACGCGCAGCCCACGCTCGTGGCCAGCGCGGACGACAACCTTGCCGGCTTCGGCGCGGCGCCCGCCTCGCTCGCGATCGACGGGCAGCCCGTGGGCCGCGCGCTCAACGCCACCGGCACGGCAGAGGGCATCTCGCTGCGCTACGCGATCCCCACCGCGCTCGCGGAGGGCCCGCACACGTTCGACCTGCGCGTCGTCGACCGCGCCGGCAACCTCGCCGAGCAGGTCTGGACCGTCGTGGTCGACAACGACCCGCCCCTCGCGCTCGTCAACCCGACCGGCTTCGCGCCCGGCCTCGCCGCGGCCAAGGCGGGCGGCACGGTCACGCTGAACCTGACGCTCACCGACGCGAGCGGCGTGGCCAGCGCGACGGCCGACACCTCGGGCCTCTCCTCGCAGGCGACGACCCGGCTCGTCCGCCTCCCCGGCACGAGCTTCTACGGCGGCACGGCGCCCGTCACGCTCGCCAGCCCCGCGGTCTCGGTGCCGGTCCACGTGGCCATCCTCGACCTCGCCGGCAACGAGCGCGACCTCACGATCCCGGTCGTCGTGGACAACACGCCGCCCGTCGCGCAGGAGCCCACGCTCACCAGCGTCGACTACACGCGCGCCGTCGTCAGCGTCGTCACCAGCGAGCCCGCGGTCCTCCAGGGCGCGGCCACCGCGTCCGGCAGCCCGCCCGTGAGCGCCGCGACGACGAGCCTCGTGGCGAGCCCCGCGCTGGAGCTGAAGGGCCTGCTGCCCAGCCGCACCTACGCGTACGAGATCAAGGTGCTCGACGCCGCGGGCAACGCGGTCACCGTCTCGGGCAACCTCGCCACGAAGGTCGACAGCGAGGCGCCCAGCAAGGTCGGCGCGAACGTCCCCGGCTCGGGCGTCTCGGTCGACGACCTGCTCAACGGCACGTTGCGCCTCTCCTGGCCCCCGGCCACCGACAACGTCGGCGTGTCGGTCTACCGCGTCTACCGCAGCGACGACGGCGGCGCGACGTACAAGCCGATCGCCGAGGTCCAGGGCCTCTCCTACGACGACGCCGGCCTCGCGCTGGAGAAGAAGTACGCCTACGAGGTCGTCGCGGTCGACTACGGCGGCAACGAGGGCCTGCCCTCCACGCCGATCACCGCGAGCGCCACGGAGGCGCCCAGCCTCTCCGCCGGAGCGGCGACGCCCACCCTCGGAAGCACCTCGACGCTCTTCCGCTACGTCGTCACCTACATGAGCCCGGGGAACGTCGCGCCCGCCTACGTGCACCTCGTGCTCGACGGCGTGCCGGTCAACATGACTTCTGCGGGCGCCGGGACGTACGTCTACGAGACGAAGCTCGCGCCGCACAAGCGCGACGCGCCCCACACGTACTCGTTCGAGGCGAGCGACGGGCGTTACGTCGTGAAGTTCCCGCTCGACGGGAAGCCGCTGCGCGGTCCGCTCGTCACGATCGACGGCTCGGACGCCGGCGCCACCGGCTTCGCGGCCTTCGCGCAGCGCGTCCCCCTGGGCGGCGCGGCGCTCGTCTCCGTCGCGCTCGTCGCGGCCGCCGCGCTTGCGGCGCTCGTCCTGCGCAAGAAGAAGGAGGGATCCAAGTGACCATCGCCGCCCAGTTCCCCAAGACGGCCGCGCTCCTCGTGACGCTCCTCATGGCCATGCCCGTGAGCGGCGTCGCGGGCGCCCAGTCCCTCCCGGACGTGCCGCGCATCCCCAGCCTCCCGCTGCCGGGCCCGCACGACCACTGCGTGCAGTCCGAGCTCACCCAGCCGCAGCTCCTCGCCGACCTCAACGCGGCCCTGGGCGGCGACCTCTACTTCGCCGACGACCACGGCGCGCCCGTGCTCTGCGGCGCCGACAACCAGCCCCTCGCGCAGTACGCGACGCTCATGGCCGAGGGCAAGGGCGTCATCGAGCAGTACAATGCGACCGCGGCGCTGCTCCAGCGCCAGGCCGACGAGCGCGACCGCGCCACCCTGCCGCAGGGTGATATCATCTACCCGACCTTCCCGCTCCTCAAGGACGACTTCAACGGCCACCGCGTCGGCGGCGTGGGCGCCTGGAGCGTCGTCACCGAGCACGGCGAGGACCCGCTCATCCGGCTCGCCGACACGACGGACGCCAACGGCACGCGCGCCGAGTACCGCTTCGGCGACGCGACCGGCTACGCGCGCGGCGCGCACCAGTGGCTCGTCTCGCCCATGATGGACCTCGACGCGGTGCGCGGCAACGCCGACGCGCTGCGCTCGCTCCTGGCGGCCGAGGACGCCGCCATCAGGACGCTCGCCACGCTCTGCGACCAGGGCTCGCTGGGCAGCTCCCCGACGATCCCGCCGGACCCCAACGACCTGGGCAACCCGTCGCGGGGCCCCGGCGGCCAGAGCCCGCTGAGCGTCGTGTGCGGCCGCAACGAGATCCCCGTCCCCTTCCTCGAGCAGTCGCCCTACGACAAGCCCGGCCAGGTCCTCGTGGCCGCGATGACGCAGCAGGTCAAGGGCATCACCGCGAAGCTGCCGCTCGTGCGCGACGCGGCGACGCTCACCTTCGGCTACCGGTTCAACCTCGCCAACCAGACCGACGGCGTGCGCGCGTGGCTCTACCTGGGCGACGACGCGCCCGACCGCAGCACGCTCTTCGACGCGACGCGCTTCGGCACCGGCGCCTCGCAGGCCGCGCTCGACGACGCCGCGATCCGCGAGGCGAACTCCGCGGGCGCGAAGCAGAACGCGTGCAACAACGGCGGCGGCAACGTCGACCCGATCCTCTGCCACGACGCGGGCACGGGCGGCATCCTGCTCGACCCCGAGGCGACGACGGGCCGCAACGGCGGCGCGTGCGCGCTCCGGGACATGGCGCCCGTCGCGGCCTTCCGCGACGACGCGAGCGCGGACCCGGACCAGGCGTGCGCCTTCACCGGCGACCACGCGGGCACGCTGCGCTTCGACCTGACCAACCACACGGGCCAGCGCGCCTGGCTCCTCCTGGAGGTCAAGACCGTCGCGCCCAGCGGCCGCGCCGGCGACGCCGGCTTCTTCCAGGACGCCTCCTCCTTCCCGCGCCAGACGGGCTTCGGCTTCGAGCTCCAGCGCGTCGACGCCGAGGGCCAGGCCTGGTACCGCAACGTGCGCGTCGAGAACGTCGGCTTGAACCTCCCGCACACGCCCGCGGGCAACCCCGCCGGCGACGACCCGGCCACCGTGCGCATCGTGGCGCCCGGCCTGGCCGCGCCGCCCGTCGCGGTCGACCTGCTCAACGCCGGCGCCGAGGTCGAGAACGGCACGCTCCGCGTCTCCGCCAGCCTCCGCGAGGACGACGGCACGCTCGCGGGCGCCGTCGACCTCGCCGGCGAGACGCACGTCGTCAACCTCACGCCCGGCGAGGCGCGCCGCGTCTGGTTCTCGTGGACGCAGCCGCCCGTCGAGGGCCGGCGCTACGCGCTCAGCGCCGCGCTCACGGGCGACGACGCCACCACCAACACCGGTGATATCACCAACCTCAACACGACGACCGCCACGCAGCCCAACGCGACCGCGGCGCGCCTGCCCAACATGGCCAGCCAGCCCGGCGGCGTCGACCACACGACGGCCAGCGTCGACGCGCGCGCCTACGTGCGCCACGCGCTCACCGCGGTGCACGCCGAGCGCGACGCGGGCGGGGCCCCCCTGGAGGTCTGCTCCGAGATCCGCAACACGATCTGCGCGCCCCAGCCCGCCGCCAAGAAGGGCGAGACGCGCATGCTCCAGGTGGGCGTGCGCAACGACGGCAGCCAGGACGAGGTCGTCACCGCGCAGCTCCAGCTCTCGCTGGGCGGCGTGGACAAGTCCAGCGCGATCGTCGATGGCGCCACGCGCGACGTGGGCGTCCTCGCCCCCGGCGAGACGCGCATCGTCTCGTGGACGCTGATCCCCTCCGACCCGGGCGCCTACGCCGCGACCGCGGTCTTCACGACGCCCGCGGGCACCACCGTCACGGCCACGCGCCAGGTCTACGTCCAGCGCACGACGGGCATGCTCTGCTTCGACAACGAAGGGAGCGACCGCGAGTGCGCCCCCGGCTTCGTCCTCTCGCAGCCCGACGCGCTCGCCGGCCTCGACGTGACGGCGGGCTATCAATCCCAGGACGGGCTCGTCGTCGCCACCGCCATCCGCCAGGACGCGGGCGCGCTCTACACGCGCAACGCCCAGGGCGCCTGGACCGCGACGCGCGACCTCTCCAACCAGACGCTCGCGGGCGCGCTCCACCTGGCGACGCCCGCCAACGACACGGGCTTCGGCTCGATCCGCGCCTTCCTCCAGGGACCCGACGCGCTCTACCTCGTGGGCGACAACGGCACCGTCCTGCGCGACGCGCCCGACGGGCTCACCAGCATCCGCTTCAACGACACCCTCCGCCCCTTCGCGCTCACCACCGCCGCGTGGTGGAACGGCACGCTCTGGGCCGGCGGCGCGGGGAGCCAGCTCGTCTTCTGGAACCAGTCGGCCCACGAGATGCAGCCCGACCTCAACGTCACCTACTACCGCACCGGCTCGGACGGGAAGCCCGTCCTCGACCGCTTCCTCGGCACGGTCCACGCGCTCGTCGTGCAGAAGGGCAAGCTCTGGCTCGCGGCGGACAGCGGCGCGCTGCTCCTCAACGACACCGGGTACTGGCACCTCGCGTCCGTGGGCGGGAGCGAGGCGGCCTCCGACTTCACCGACGCCCTGCTCGTCGAGGGCGTCCTCTACGTCACCGGCAGCGGCGGCCTCGTCGCGCGCCAGCCCGACGCGGCGACGCGCCCGCTCCAGCTCGCCGCGTACGGCCCGCTCCCGCAGGTCCACCTGGGCCAGACGCCCGACGTGCTCGCCATCGCGCAGGCGCCCGGCGGCGCGCTCTACGTGCAGGACTCGCTGGGCCGCGTCCTCTTCTGCAACGCGTGCGACGCGCCCGCGGCGCCGCGCTGGGCCGTCGCGAGCCTCGCGCTTCCGCCCGTGGGCGACGCGCACGCGCCCGCCCGCGTCGTCGCGCGCGCCGCGAGCCCCACCGCGCTGAGCCTGCTCACCACCGGAGGCGCGGTCCTCGACTTCGCGCAGGGCAGCGCGGCCGCCGACAACCTCGGCGACTGGCAGGCGCTCCCCGACCTCTACGCGCAGGACGGCGCGCTCGAAGTCCAGCCCTCGCCCAAGGCGGCCCTGCAGGCCTACCGCGTGCTGCTCCCCGCCGCGCAGACCGGCTTCGACCGCTTCCACGTCACGCTCCACCACAACGTGATGCAGGCCTCGTCCACCGCCGAGGCGTACGTGCGCCTCGTCTACAGCAGCGCGTTCCCCGACGGCACGCTCGCGCAGGGCATGACCGGCCTCAACAGCGGCCTCTACACCTGCCCCCCGCCCAGCGGCGTCTTCTCCTCGCTCAACCAGGGGCAGGTCCCCGCCGTGGGCGCTGGCGTCGGCGGCGCCGACCGCGTCCCCTTCGGCGGCGACGTGTGCCAGTACAACGGCACGCTCGTCCAGGTCGGGAACCTCTTCCTGCAGGACGTCGCCAACTTCACCGCGCCCACCTCGGGCGGCTGGGACCAGGTCACCCTCGACGTACCCGTGGGCACGTACAACAGCGCCGGCCGCCAGGTCCTCGGCTCCTTCTACGGCGTCGAGTTCCTCCACGCGGGCCCCGCGCGCTGGGCCATCGATGACATCACCGTCCTGGGCCACGACGCGACCGGCTGGCACACGCTGCTCGACTACGGCGGCTCCGGCCACGCGCAGGGGCTCACGCGCACCGTGGCGTACCCGATCGGCGACGCGCTCGCCTCGGCCGGCCAGCTCGGCGGCGTCGTCGACTCGAACGCGAACAAGCCCAGCACCTGGGACTTCCACGAGGTCGACTCGCCCTACGGCTACGGCCTCGACAGCCCGTGGCACCTCACGACGCTGGGCGCCCAGCCCGTCTGGGCCGCGAACGACGAGCTCCAGGGCGGCGGCTCCTCGCCCCACCTCGACTCCAACGTGAACGCGCGCCTCGTCTCGCCCGTGCTGGACCTCTCCAGCGCGTTCGACCCCGTCGTCTCGTTCCGCCACGCCTACGCGTTCCGCACGTACACGAAGGACGACATGCTGGCGGCCGGCGACACCGGCTGGCTCGAGGTGCAGTACCTGCGCCAGGGCCCCGACGAGTGCCCCCCGCCCGCCACGTCCGACACGACGTGCGGCTGGACGCCCTTCTACAACGTCACGCCCGACGAGGGCTACCCCAACGGCGACGACATGGGCTACCCCGGCTTCGTCAAGAACGACATGACGACCTACAAGCCCACCTGGCCCGACACCCTTTCCGGCTACATCACGGACCAGGCCGGAAGCGCCGCGCACCCCAACCCCGGCGCCGAGTTCCTCCCGCTCGTGGGCCCCGACGCGACCAACCCCGCCTCGAACGCGTCGCACTCGTTCTGGTTCCGCTCCGCGCGCCCCGGCCCCGACGGCAAGATCACCTCCGTCCTCGACCCCGCGACCTACCAGGCGGTGCGCGTCGACCTGAAGCGCGCCGCGTGCCGCCAGGCGTTCGTCGAGGCCGACAAGGGATGCATCCCGCTCGACATGGCCGGCCACACCGTGGACCTCTCGGGCCACCAGGTGCGCTTCGCGTTCCACCTGGAGACCAACCACGTCGTCGACAACGGCGTCGACGCGCTCTACGGCTGGCAGAACGCGGAGAACCAGGGCAAGTGGCCCACGTCCTACCCCGGCGAGGGCTGGTACGTCACCGACTTCCAGGTGGAAGGCGCCAACCCGCTGGGCATCGACCTCACCGCGTCGAGCCTCGTCTTCCGCGAGGGCTACGACACCGCGCGCCTGGGCGTGGGCCCCGGCACGCGCGTGCCCGTGAACGTCACGATCGCCAACCACGGCCTCTTCGACGTGATGGGCTACACCGGCGCGCTGGAGATCCGCCGCGTGCTCGACCCGGTCCACAAGACGAGCGAGCTGATCCAGACGCTGCCCCTCGCGCAGCAGCCGCAGATCGCGCCCGGCGAGAGCGTCAACCAGACGTTCTTCTGGGACGTGCCCGCGCAGGAGGGCGGCCTCTACGCGCTGACCTTCACGCTGACGCCCCTGGGCATCGACCGCGACGAGAACCCGCTCGACAACCTCGTCAAGCTGGGCGCGCTCACCGCGCCCATCGTCGCCGCCTCGCATCCCGAGTTCCACGTCGAGACGATCGTGCGCCCGCAGAACGCGACCAGCGAGATCCCGCGCGCCATCGCGATCTACCTCGACAACACCGGCAACGTGCCCCTCTCGGGCTTCGAGGTCACGCGCGACGTCCGCGACCAGAACGGCATCAGCGTCGACCACCGCACGTTCCAGACGGTGCGCCCCGTCGCCGAAGGCACGCGCGTCAACCTCGCCGCCGTGGCCGACCTCGACCCCTCGACGGACGTCTTCTTCCAGCCGCCCGCCGCGCAGGACTACAAGCTCCTCGTGAGCGCCACCACGGGCGCCCTGGTCGACGGCGAGACCACCACCGTCCGCTCGCTCGACGCGTTCCTCTTCGACGACGCCGAGAGCGGCGTGCAGGGCGAGTCGTTCCGCGGCGACTGGTCGCTCGATCCGGCGTGGGCCGCGCAGTCGCCCGGCTTCCGCAGCGACGCCGCCTACGGCTTCGGCGACCCGACGACGAACAAGTATCCGGACAACGCCGACGCCTCCGCCACGCTCCCCGTCGTCGACGTGGGCAGCGCGCGCGACGCCAAGGTCGCGTTCTACTCGCGCTATCAATTCGAGCCCGGCTTCGACGCCGGCGCGCTCCAGGCCTCGGCCGACGGAGGCAGGACGTGGGTCGATCTCCCGGCCTCGCCCGATCCGCTCAACGGCCTGCCCACGGGCTTCCTCGCGGACGCGCCGCTCTCGCCCTCGAACCCGCTCCACCCCGACGGGAACCCGGACAAGACGACGTACGCCTTCACCGGCGACTCGTCCACGCTGCCCGAGGCGCCCGGCGGCTGGGTCTTCAGCCAGTTCGACCTGACGCGTTTCCCGAACGTCACGCTCTCCAACGTCGCGTACGCGTTCTACCGCAACCTGGAGCTGAAGGACTACCAGCTCGCGAAGGGCAACAACACCGCGCTCCCCGCGGGCCTCGCGAACAATGCGACGTACACCTCGTCGAGCTGGGGCTCCATCGCCAACCCCGACACGCTCTGGCAGGTGCAGAACCTCACGCAGGACGCCGGCCCGGCGGTCGACGCCGCGCTGGGCAGCGACGCCGCGACGCCGCCCACGGGCGACGGCTCGCTCTGGTGGTCGGGCTCCGCCTCGCTCGCGGACGACGGGAAGGTCACGCCGAGCAACCAGATGCTCAACGTCCCGGTGGACCTCACCGGCTACGACGCCAAGGACCGCAACGCCGTCACGCTCGACTGGTGGGAGTGGGCCGGCCGCTTCGGCCAGGTCTTCATCTACCGCGACAACACGACCAACGATCCGCCCGCCGCGACGAGCAGCTTCGTCAACGCCTTCGGCGGCTTCGACGGCCTCCAGAACCCCTCGCCCACGTACCGCTACAACGTGAGCAAGCCCACGGTCATCGAGACGCGCGGCCACTGGTACCACATGGTCTCGGACGTCTCGGCCCTGAAGGGGCGCGCGTTCAACGTCACGTTCGTCTACGCGCCCATCATCGGCGCCTCGGGCAGCGGCAGCGCCGACGGCACGAACTGCGCCACGCAGACGCCGGCCAACTTCCGGGCGAAGTGCTTCGGCGGCAGCGGCGTCAACCTGGACGACCGCGGCTTCGCCATCGACGGCTTCCACGTCGTCGCCTCGCACACGCTCAACGGCCAGGTGGCCGACGCGCGCACGATCCTCTCGACGGCGGATGCGTGGAGCCGCGCGCAGGTCGTCGCGTGCCCGCAGACCGGCGCGGCCAACGAGCTGCCCTGGCGCAGCGGGTCCAATGCGTTCTACCCCTGCTACTCGCAGGTCCACGCGGACGACGGCACGCACCAGCCCGACATGTTCCCCACCTTCGACGCCTACGCGCCCCTGGCGAAGGACAGCCTCGGCCTCACCTGGTCGCGCGCCAGCGCCGTGCCCGGCGTGCCCAGCGGCTGGACCACCATCCCCGTCGTGGACGCGGACGGCTTCGGCCCCGGCGGGCCCGCGGGCGCCAAGACGCCCCTGGGCGAGACGCCCTTCGCCTGGTACTCGGGCGCGCCCAACGCCTCCAACAGCTTCGCGCCCGCGACGAAGATCACCTCGTGCGCGTTCCCCGACAAGCCGTGCCCGACGCCCGGCTCGGAGTCGCGCCTCGTGACGCCGGTCTTCGACCTCGCGCGCATCGCGGGCTCGGACGCCGCGCTGACGTTCACGCACCGCTACGCGTTCAACCAGCTCTACACGGGCTCCACCGACTATCCGCTCGCCTCGGGCGGCGTGGTCGAGGTGCAGGCCTTCGACGACGCGACGGGCACGTGGGGCCCCTGGCAGCAGATCTACGCGCGCCCCGACGCCATGGACCCGTACCCGGTCGATCCGGTCACGGGCCACGCGCTCCTCAACCTGACCTACGACGGCGAGCACGGCGCGTTCGGCCCCGCGCGCGGCGGCTACAGCGCCTTCACCGTGAACGCCACGCCCGGCACGCTGGGCCTGCGCGCCCAGGACTCGCCCTTCGAGGCGCACGCGCCCACGCAGGGCGTCAAGACCGACGTGCAGTACCTCTACTCGGGCTGCTCGCGCGCGATCGCGGACAACGAGAACGGCTGGGTCGACGCGCGCTTCGACGTCTCGCGCTTCATCGGCCAGAAGGTCCGCTTCGGCTTCCACGTCGCGTTCAATGCGCGCAGCGTGGGGATGACGAACGACACGGCCTCGCCGACGCTGGCGACCTGCACGGCCCGGGACCCCACGCCGCTCACCGCGAAGGAGGGCGGCTGGTGGATCTCCAACCTCAACATCGTGGGCGACGTGCTCGCGGGCGGCCCGATCCAGCTCCGCCTGCGCGCCGCGACCGACGGCGACGTGGACGCGGGCCACTGGCAGGTCGACGACGTGTCCGTCTTCGGCCAGCGCTACCAGAGCAACCTCGCGCTCTTCGCCGACGACGCGGCCGTCCACCGCGCGCTCCCGGGCAGCACGATCTCGATCCCGATCACCGTGCGCAACCTCGGCTCGCTGGTCCGGCACGGCGTCGCCGTCGAGGCGCACCTGCCGCCCGGGGGCATGCGCGGCACGGTCACGCTCTCGGGCCACGGCAGCGCGGGCAACGCGAGCGAGGCGCTCGACGCGGCGCGCGACCTCTCCGACCCGGCCAACGGCGGCATCCTGCTGCTGGCCAGCGCGGTGGCGCCCGGCGACGCGACGACGTTCGTGCTCAACGTCACGCTCGACCCGACCGCGCCCGCGGGCCAGACCTCCATCATCCTCACGACGCTGGAGCTCGACCCGACCTCGGGCCAGTTCCAGCGCATCACGAGCAACGAGGTGCAGGGCCTGCTCCAGCGCGTGCTCACGCTCAACGTGACGCAGACGGCGCAGCTGAGCTTCCTCTCGCGCGCCACGACGCCCGTCGTGGGCGTGCCGGGCGCCTCGGCGGACCTCTCCGTCGTCGTGGGCAACGACGCGGGCGTGCCCGTGACCGCGACGCTCCAGTGCAGCGGCTTCATCAACGACCACACGAAGCCCGCCGACACCGGGAGCGCGGACTACGTGCCCGTGAACGTGACGCGCCAGGTGATCCCCGACTGCGGAACGCGCACCGTCTCGATCCCCAACGGCGGCCGCGTCAGCGTCCACTTCAACGCGACGCCCACCGCGAGCGGCATCCTGCACTTCCACGTCGCCGGCCACGGCAACGACGGCACGGTGGGCGGCTTCGACGTCGCGCCCCTGGACGTGGCGATGCCCGTGGGCCAGACGCCGCAGCCCTTCGCCGATCCGTTCAACGCCTCCTCCGACGTGGCGAGCAACTGGACCACCGGGACCGGCGAGCCCATCGCGTGGTCGTACACGCGCGGCCACGACGCCACCGGCGCGATGATCGTGGGCCTCGACGACAACGCGTCCAACCGCGGCGACACCGACCAGCGCCCGGCGGGCGGCCACTTCCAGGCCGTCACGCCCCTCGTCGACCTGCACAACTACACCGCCGGCCAGCCCGCGTTCCTGACCTTCTGGCACCAGGACCGCTTCGGCGTGGGCGAGGGCGCGGACGTGAGCGCGTTCGTCATCGACGACGAGACCACCGGAGTCTCGCGCACCAGCGTCGCCTCGTGCAAGCTCTATCCCGTCACCGGCTACGAGGGCAGGCTCACCGAGTACGTCGCGCCCATCGTGAACAACCAGAAGGTCGGCGTCGACGACCTCAACGCGGCCTGGGGGAGCGGCGGCGAGTACCTCGCCTACAATGGCAACGTCGAGGGCGGCTCCGGCTTCCACGCGAGCGCCGACGCGGCCTTCTTCGTGAGCAACGGCACGTGGGAGGAAGGGTGGAGCAAGGCCGTCTTCGACCTCGCGCACCAGCCCGCCTGCCGGGACAAGAACACGAAGGCGCCCCTCGACCTCGTGGGGCACCAGGTGCAATTCGTCTTCGACGGCTGGACCGGCTCGAGCGCGACCGACGCGAACACGCTGCGCGGCCGCGGCCAGGGCATGGTCGTGGACGACGTGAGCGTGGGCCCCTACCAGCTCGCCATCCACCCGGTCAACGCGCAGCGTGCCATGCTGCTCGACAACACGACGAAGACGTTCAACGTCATCGCGCAGAACTTCGGCTCGTACGCCGACCTCGTGCGCGTGGCCTACGACGCGGAGCACTCCTCCGCCCCCGCCGGCGCCATCTTGCCCGCGAGCGGGATCGTGGCGCTCCAGCCCGGCGAGTCGCGCGTGATCCCCGTCACGGTCACGCTGCCGCGCGACCCGAGCCTGCTCTCCACGACGTACCACGCGACGCTGCTGGTGCAGAGCGTGCTCGACGGCGCCGCCGGCGCGGCCACGACGCTCGACGTCGCCTTCGCGCCGCGCTCGCTGCCCGACCTGGGCGTCTCGGTCGCGCTGCCCACCGGGGCCGCCGGCTCCGTGCAGGAAGGCACCGACGCGTTCATCCCCATCACCGTGGACAACCACGGCCTGGCGGACTCGCCCGCCACGCGGCTGCGCGTCGTCGACCGCTGGGTCGAGGGCGGCACCGACACGCCCTACGACCTCGCGGTGCCCGCGGTGCGCAGCTACTTCAACGCGCCCGACCAGTCGAGCGCCGTCCTCGAGCTCGCCTGGCGCCCTGCGCGCGGCACGGTGGGCACGCACGAGCTGATCGTCCAGGCGGACCCGGACGGCCTGCTCGACGAGTACACCCGCGCCGACGACCGCGCCGTGCTCACCGTCCCCGTCTCGCCGCTCCTGGTCCCGGACCTTGATATCACGAGCGCGACGGGCCTCCGCGTGCGCAATGCGCAGGGCTCGCCGGTCGACCCCGCGCAGGACGCGGACGTCTCGCGCTACGAGGTCACCGCGGGCGAGCTGGTCGGCTTCGAGCTGAAGGTGCTCAACGCCGGCCGCGCCGCGGCGACCAACGTCGACGTGCGCGCGAGCATCGGCTCGCTGACGCTCCCCGCGAAGACGATCGCGTTCATCCCCGCGGGCGGCCAGGCCATCGTGACGTTCAACTGGCTCGCGCAGAAGGGCGAGTACAACCTCAGCTTCGACGTGCGCAACGAGCAGCTCCAGCTCTCGACGGACAACGACCACTTCCCCGGCACGGGCCTCGTGCTCCTGACGGTGAAGGACTACGAGGTCCACGTCGACCTGGCGCCGCTCCCGGCGGCGATCGACGCCGGAAGCTCGCTGAAGGTGCCCTTCAACGTCACCAACGCGGGCAACGCGGGCGAGGAGCTGCGCTTCGTCGCGCAGGCGCCGCAGGGCGTCACCGTGACGCTTCCGCGCGACGGGCTCTTCCTGCGCGCCGGCGAGACGTACAACGGAGTGGCGCGCGTCGACGTCAGCGACGTCGCCGTCGCAGGCGCGCCAATCCCACAGTTCATGAAGGTGCTCGCGATTTCGCGCGAGAACCCCATGAAGGTGGCCTCCGCCCAGGCGCCTCTTGCGGTCCGCGCCGAGTACGCGGGCTCGCTGGTCGCCACCGTCGCGAGCGGCTCGCCCCCGGCGCTCCTGGTTCCCATCACCGCGCGGAACGAGGGCAACAGCCTCGAGCCCTGGACGATCCGCGTCGACCTGCCGGCGGGCTGGGCCGCGCAGGAGACGCTCCCGTCCAAGCTCGTCGTGCCCCCGCGCGGCCAGGCCACGCTGCTGCTGCACGTGAGCGTGCCCATGGGCACCGCGCCCGGGCCGCAGGCGGTCGTCACGCACGCGACGATGCCCGATGGCGAGACGCGCGAAGGCGCGGTCTCCGCCAACGTGCTGCCCGTGCGCGCCGCCACGGCGAAGGTCGTGGACGCGGACGCCAAGCCCGCGCAGGGCGCGTTGGCGTACCCCGTCGCGATCCAGAACGAGGGCAACGTCGCCACCCCCTTCGAGCTGCTGCTCACGCAGCTTCCCGCGGGCGTGCAGGCGACGATCGAGCCCTCGCGGTTCAGCCTCGCGCCGGGCGCCAAGACCGTGGCGACGCTGCTCGTCACCCCCAACGCAAGCATCCAGGCGGGGGACTACCCCGTCACCGCTTACGCGCTCTTCCCGGGCGTCACGCCCGACACGGCGGAGGGGCACGCGAACGTGCAGCAGCTCAAGGTGAGCATCGTCCGGCCCGACCTGCAGGTCTCCACGCTGGAATACGCGCCGCGCCAAGGGCTGCGCGCGGGCGACCGCGTGAACGTGCGGGTCCCGATCGCCAACGGCGGCACGGGCGCCGCCGCGGACGTGCCGGTCCACCTCTTCGTGGACGACGTGTTCGCCGGCGAGACGCGCGTCGCCTCGCTCGCGGCGGGCGGCCAGACCGAGGCGACGTTCAACTGGACGGCGCTGCCTGGCGCCCACACGCTCACGGCCGTGGTGGACCCGTACAACGACACCGTCGACCCCGTGCGCGCCGACAACGCCGTCGCCGCGCAGGTCAACGTCGGCGGCGGTGATATCACGGGCGGGCTCGCCGCGCAGCGCTCGAAGGTCCCCGGCCCCGAGCTGGGCCTCGCCCTCGTGGCGCTCGCCGCCCTCGCCCTGGCCCTCGCCAAGCGCGGGCCGAGGAGGCCCCCCAAGTGAGCCATCGGGGGGACCGCGGGGCAATCCGGGCTGGTCGAGCGTGCGCCATCGCGCTGGCCGCGATGATGCTGCTCCCTTCGCTGCCCACGGGGCAGGCGCAATCCACGGGCGACCCGTGGTGGGGCGCGAGCGACAAGGCGCACCCGACGCAGGGCTACGCGATCCGCGTGCCCGTCCTCGTCGAGAACGCGCTGGCGTATCCGCTCGCCAACCCGCTGGTCAGCGTCGACGTGGACTTCGGCAAGCTGCTCCTCGACGCGGGCTGGTCCTCCACGATCCGCATCGGCACCGCGCCCACGCTGACGGGCTTCACGCTCGACGAGGGCAGCATCCGCGTGGTCGACTACGGCCGCAACGGCTGGAGCGGCGGCCCCGTCAACGGCGCCTCGACGCCGCCCACCCCCGCGCAGTTCTACCCCGGCGCGTGGCACGCCGACCACGCCGCGCCCTACGGCAACCAGACGAACCCGGCGGGCACGCTGCTCATCGCGTACAAGGGCACGCTGGCGCCCCACGAGAAGCACTACTTCTACGTCTACGCCAACCCGCGTGAGTTCGAGGACGCGCCCGCCACGCCCCACCCCTTCAGCCTGGTCGACCGCGCGCCGCTCGACGCCTTCCTCTGGGGCGGCTCGCTGGGCACGACGTTCTACGGCTTCGAGCCCCAGCAGGGCGGCACGCAGCACAAGATCGACGTGCTGCCCATGACGCCCGGCGCCAGCCCCACGGTCGTGACGCTCTACACGCTCCAGAACGGCAAGTTCACGCTCGCCACCACCTCGGGCACGAACCCCGCGTACGGCTTCGTGGGCTCGCACGTCACGTTCCTCGTGCCCGCGAACACCGCGTGGAAGGTCGTCACCGACCGCCCTTCGCTCGTGGCCGCGCAGCGCGCGGGCGACGCCGGCGCGCAGACGCGCGAGATCGACGGCTTCGTGCCCGGCCTGGACGGCAGCTTCGCCGGCTCGCGCTTCGCCCTTTTCGGCGTCAAGAGCGACCAGTTCGGCGCGGCCGGCGGCAGCTATCAAATGGTGCGCGCGGGCGGCGGCAGCTTCACCGTCACGTGCACCACGCTGGCGCCGCCTCCCAGCGGCGGGTCCGGGTGCCTGGGCCAGGCCGCGACGCTCTCCCCCGCCAACACGCTCGCCACGATCGGCGTCGCGGCCGGCGCGTGGGTCGAGCTCGACGCGAGCACGCCCGAGGCGCGCTTCCTGGTCAGCCAGCACGTGCTCTCCACGTCGGCCAACGAGGGGCTCGCCGGCTACGCCGTCCCCGCGCTCACGGGCGGCCCCGAGGGCACCGAGTTCTTCGCGGCCGCGCCCAACGACGGCGGCCTCTACCGCCTCTGCGCGGACGCGCCCCTGGAGCTTCGCGCGGTGAGCTTCGCGCACCCCTCCATCCAGGCGTTCCCGGAGGGCCCGGTCGACACCACGCCGCCCCTGGGCCTCGCCGCCGGATGCGTGGACGAGGCCGCGCAGGCCACGACACCCGACGCGCCGCTCGACTTCTACAGCACGATCGACCCGCGCACCGGCGTCGACACCAGCGGCGTCCCCTTCCGCCTCTCCGTCTCCGCCACCGGCCGCCTGACCACCTCGCTGGAGCGCCCCGCGTTCGGCGCGGTGGGCGGCGTCGCGGGCCTCGACTTCCAGACCGTGGGCAAGCCCGGCCAGTACGGGCGCATCGAGGTCTTCGGCCACTACAACGGCACCGACGTCAACGTCACGATGGACCGCCTCTCCAGGACGGGGCAGGTCGTCACGACGAGCGCCATCTACCACGTGGGGGTCGACGGCGTGCTCAACGGCGCCGTCGCGCCGCTGCTCGACCCCGCGCGCGACGCGACCTCGCTCTGGCGCTATCACCTCGTCGCCTCGAAGCCGATCAGCGTCGTCTACGCGGACGACATGCAGACCGCCGACGGGAGCCAGAGCTACCCCTACGGGCGCGTCGTGCCCGCCGAGCCGGTCTCGCCCCGCGCGACCGTGCTGGGCGCCGAGTTCCGCGGTCCGCTCGTGGCGATCACCTCGCCCGACGCGCCCGGACGCAACTTCCTCTACGAGAGCGGCGGCCCCGGCTCCGCGCTCGACTTCACGCTCGACGTGCACAACCTCGGGCGCTGGCTGGGCGGCGAGGGGCTCGCCGACACCGTGAGCCTCTCGTGCGACGCGCCCGACGACTGGAAGGTCTCGGGCTGCTCGCGCGACCTGACGATGGCGGGCGGCGAGGCGCAGCGCGTGCAGCTTTCCATCACCCCGTCCGCGGGCGACGTGAACCTGACGAAGACCGTCACCGTCATGGCGCGCTCCAGGAGCGGCGGCAGCCCCGCGCTCTTCGCCATCCGCATCCACGTCGAGGTGCGCTACGGCGTGGGCATGTGGTTCGACGTCGAAGGCGGAAGGAAGACCATCGACCCGCCCATCGGCGTCGACCCCGGCGCCACGTACCACTACGACGTCATCGTCAAGAACACGGGCAGCACGACCGACACGTTCGAGCTCTCCGTCAAGCCGCCCGCGGAAGGCTGGACGCAGGCGCTCACGCTGGGCGGCAAGCCCGTGACGCGCGTCACGCTGGACGCCGGCGCCTCGCGCGCGCTCGACTTCGCCGTCACCGCGCCCAACCAGGAGACGGCGCCCAAGAGCTTCGTCTCCATCACCGCGCAGTCGGACTCGGCGTTCAATGCGGGCGACGTCGTGAACACTGCGACGCAGATCCGGCCGAAGATCAGCATCAGCCTCAAGATCGACCCGCCCGCGCAGGTCGTGGCGCCCGGCGACAACGCCACGTTCAACCTCACGGTGAACAACTCGGGCAACTCCATCTTCCTCATCCGGCTCGTCAACGACAGCCAGCTTCCCGCGGGCTGGACGAGCGCGTTCAGCCTCGACCCGCCCGAGGTCAACCTCAACCCCGGCGACTCGTACAGCTTCGGCCTGGGTGTCACCCCGCCCCCGGGCTCGCGCGCGGGCGACCTCGCGACGCTGAAGCTCACCGCGCTCGTGGGCGAGAGCGACACCAACCTCCAGCCGGGCGACCAGGTCGGCGCGGTCGTCGTCGTGCGCCGCGTGCACGACCTCACGACGCCGAACCTGCCCGACGCCATCGCCGCGCCCAACGAGACGCTGCGCTACCTGCTGCCCATCGCCAACGCGGGCAACGGCGACGACGCGCTCGAATTGCTATCGGGCGCCGTGAGCCCTGCGTGGCATCTCGTCAGCGACGCGCCCAGCCTCGACCTGCCCTACAACCAGACCGCGGAGCTTCCGCTCACGCTCCAGGTGCCCCCCGGCGCGCCCGCGGGCCTGACGAACCTGACCTTCACCGTGCGGCTCTCGCGCGAGGCGACGCAGAACCTCTCGATCCCGATCCAGGTCCTGCCCACCGCGCGGCTCGACGTGCGCGCGCCCGCCGACGTGCGCACGAGCCCCGGCCGCCCCACGCAGATCGAGGCGACCGTCGTCAACGTGGGCAACCTCGCGGGCGACTTCGCCTTCGCGCTCGACGCGCCCGAGGGCTGGAACGCCACCGTCGTCCCCTCGCACGCGAGCCTTGACGTGGGCGCCACGCTCCCCGTGCGCGTCCTGCTCAACGCCTCGCGCGCCGCGGAGGACGGCCGCTTCCCCGCGCGCCTGGCCGCCAGCTTCGGGGGCGCGGCCGCGGGCGGAGCCAACCTCAGCGTCGCCATCGCGCGCCCGCTGCTCGCGCTCTCCGGCGTGCAGACGACCGGCACGTTGGCGAACGGCGACCTCGTGCTCGTCAGCGCCGGCGTGCAGAACACGGGCGCCATCGACGCGGAGAACGTCACCGTGGCGCTCGTCGTGGACGGCGCCGCCGTGAGCAAGGTCGTCCTGGAGCGCGTGCCCGTCGACCAGACCAAGGTGGCGACGCTCAACTGGGTCGCCACGGGCACGCCGAAGGAGGTCCGCGTCGTGATCGACCCGCAGGGCGACGTCGTGCAGGCCAGCCGCGACCACACCGAGCAGGTCGTGACGTTCGCCTCGCGCGTCCCCGGCCCCGAGCCCGCCCTCTTCCTCGCCCTCGCCATCTCCCTCGCCCTCGTCCTGCGGAGGCGCCGCGCATGATGGAGCGCCTCCTCAAGCTCCTGCCGCAGGGCCTCAGCCGCCGCCTCGCGCGCGGCGCGGTGCCCATCGTCGTGGGCATCGTCCTCCTGATCCTCGTCGCGGGCGTGGCGCTCGCCGCGCTCGTCTCGCCCGGCACGCTGGGCCTCAGCGCCGCGCGCGTGGCCGAGACGCGCCAGCTTCCCGACACGTTCCAGGGCGCGGGCCTCGCGACGACCGACTCGGACCACGACGGCCTCCCCGACGCGCTGGAGAACTACCTCTACGGCACCGACCCCGGCCAGTGGAACAGCAGCGGCTTCGGAATCCCGGATGGCTGGCTCGCGCAGTACGGCTACGATCCGCTCTCGCCCGTGACGAAGGACGCGCGCGGCGCCGCGCCCCCGGCGGACGCGCTCGCGCAGCTCCCCGCGTACGCCAACGGCTACCCCGATTCGTATCGCCCGCCGTTGCTCGATTACTACGACCACGGCAAGCCCGCGGGCTACCAGCCCGGCCAGGACGCGCCCTGGTGGAGCAAGGCGACCGGCGTCGACCCCACGCAGTGGGACCAGGCCCACACGGGGATTCCCACGGGCTGGCTGCTGCATTACGGCCTCGACCCGCTGCACACCAACCCCGACGCCGTGGCGCCCGGCGCGAAGGGCAACCTCACGGTGCGCGAGGCGTTCACGCACAATACGGACCCGCTGGCGCTCGACAGCGACCTCGACGGCCTCTCCGACTGGACCGAGATCCACGTCACGCGCACCGACCCCGCGAAGTTCAGCACCGCGGGCACCGGGATCGCGGACGGCTGGGCGCTCCACTTCGCCCTCAACCCGTTCGACGCCAACGCGGGCAGCCAGGACCCCGACCGCGACGGCCTGACCAACCTGGAGGAGTTCGTCTACTCCTACAATGCGTTCCGCGGCCTCGTCACGCAGCAGGGCCTTCCCGTCCTGTACGCGAAGGGCCTCGACCCGACCAACGCGCAGACCGCCGGCACGGGCATCCCCGACGGCTGGTACGTGAAGTACAACCTCTCCCCCTTCGGCGAGGACGTCGACCGCATCATCGCCAACGCGAGCGACTGGCCCCTCGCCCGGGACCTGCCCCCCGCGGCGGCCGGCCCGCGGGCGAGCTGCACCGAGGTCGCGACGAACCCGCCCGCGCTCGGACAGCCGATCCCCGACTGCGCGATGACGATCAAGGACGCCTACCTCTACAACCGCCCCCCGTCCTGGAACGAGACGAAGGACGGCGTCTGGTGGGGCGGCACGAACCCCGCCACGGGCGACACGGACGGCGACGGCGTCCCCGACGCGATCGAGATCCGCGGCTGGTACGCCAACGAGACGCTCGACACCGGCCCCGACGCCAAGCCGCGCACGTACCTCGCCCACGGCAACCCGCTCCAGTCCGACAGCGACGGCGACGGCCTCACCGACCGCGAGGAATACCTCGGCCAGACCACGTGCGGCGCCGCCGGGCCCAACGTCGTCCCGCGCGCGTTCCCGCCCACCAACCCGCTCAACCGCGACACGGCCTTCTCGGGCCTCACCGACCTGGAGAAGGTCTGCGGGGTGGTGCGCGGCGACGCCAAGTATGATATCACCGGCACCGCGGGCTCGCTCGATCCCACCAAGGCCGACTCGGCGGGCGACCTGATGAAGGACGGCCCGCGCCTGGAGTTCTGGGCGCAGCGCTTCGACGCCTACCGCGTCAGCCCGCTCTACCCCTACAACGGGAGCGCGTACAAGACGCTCTTCGACTGGACGAAGCTCTACCACCGCTTCGACGGTATGTCCGAGGAGCAGGTCGTCGCGCAGCTCCGCCCCGACGGCGACGTGGACGGCGACGGCATCCCCAACGTCCTCGACAGCGACCCCTCGGGCGGTCTCTTCGCGCAGGGCGACCCCGGCGCGGCCAAGACGAAGGTCTACTTCGACGCGGGCCCCAAGATGGACCCCTCGCTCTACAAGCTCACCGAGTTCGCCAGCAGCTTCCCGCGCCCCGCCACCGACCCGGCCAACCCCGACACGGACGGCGACGGCCTCCCCGACGCCTGGGAGATCCGCTACGGCACCTTCGACCCCGCGATCCACGCGGCCGGCCAGCAGGGCGGATGGAACCTCGACCCCTCGCGCGCCGACAGCGACGGCAACGGCGTGGCCGACGACAAGGAGAACCTGGACGGCGACGTCGTCCCGTGGTACTCCTACGACGCCTCGGCGCGCGCCTCGCACAGCTACTCCTTCACCGTCAAGGACGAGTACGTCGCCGGCACGGACCCCAACAAGCTCTCCACCACGGGCGACGGAGTCAGCGACGGCTGGAAGGCGTTCTGGGGCTCGCGCATCGACGCCGAGACGTTCCCCTCGCTCCTCTCCGCCAACGACCCGCGCATTGGTGATAGCATCCTCAACCATCCCGCGCGCCGCGCCGAGATCGAGAAGGCGATGCTGTCCTCCCCCATCCAGCCCCTCGCGAAGCTCTCGTGCGACGCGGGCGGCTGCAAGGAGACCGGCTACGTGCGCTTCGCGTGCGATGCGGCCGACCCCTCGCAGCTTGACATCACGTGCGATCCGCTCCCCGCGGGCGCCGGGCAGGACCGCTGCGCCGCGCTGGCCGCCGCCGTCGTCCTCGACCCGACGCGCGAGCAGAAGGACGTCAACGGCTGC
Source organism: Thermoplasmata archaeon (assembly GCA_034667685.1). GTDB lineage: Archaea > Thermoplasmatota > SW-10-69-26 > JACQPN01 > JAJPHT01 > JAJPHT01. Next base: position 54,255 of record JAXDQU010000033.1, read on the forward strand.
CTGGACGGCCCCAACCTCAAGGGCGTCGCGACGAAGATCCTGCCCATCGAGGGCGTCTCGCGGCTGACGTACGCGGACGAGCAGCGCCTCCGCACGAACCCGTTCCTCGCCGACACGGACGGCGACGGCGCGCCCGACGCGTACGAAGCCTACATGCTCGGCCTCGCCAAGGCGCGCAACCCCGTCTCGACCTTCCCCGACCCGGCCAACCCCGAGACGGGCGACCGCGCCGACCCCGACAAGGACGGGCTTTCGCTCGCGGACGAGTGCCACGCCGCGGACGGCGCGTGCGCGCAATTCACCTTCAGCTTCCCGGACGCCAACGGCCTGCCCAAACCCTACGGCGCGGGGAGCGACCCCAACCTCGCGGACACCGACGGCGACGGCATCGAGGACGGCATCGAGGTCGCCGCCGGCACCGTCAACCCGCTGGTGCCGAAGGACGTCGACGACTTCCGCAACGCGCTCAAGGACAGCGACTGGGACGGCGTCCCCGACTACCTGGAGCTGACCGGCTTCGGCAAGACGCAATACAACTTCGATAGCAACGTGAAGACCGACCCGCAGCGCGCCTCGACCGCGGGCAACGGCCTGCTCGATGGCCCGGACCGCTTCTCCACGCAGGTGCCCACCGCGGTCGCCGCGCAGTGGAACGCGACCGGCATCGCGCACAAGACGCTCGCCAACGGCACCGTGGAGTTCTACGGCGCGGGCACGTTCCACAGCGTGTGCGGCTGCCTGCCCACCGTGCTCGATAGCAGCGGCACGGGCATCCCCGATGGCTGGTACGCGTATTACCTGCGCAGCCCCACCGAGGGCACGCCGCCCGTCGCGCAGTACGCGCTCCACAGGCCGTCGTGGTGGGACGAGAGCCGGATGGGCGTCTGGTGGTGGGGCGCTCCGGCGGCCGCGACGAGCGCGCCGACCGACCTCAACGGCAACGGCTTGAACGACAACAACGGCGAGGACCCCTTCCCCTCGCTCGCCAACGGCACGCTGGTCACGGCCCAGGGCACGTTGCGCAGCCTCGACGAGGCCCGCGCGTGGGTGCTCGCGGCGCCGACGCCTGAGATCATGCGCCAGCGCGCGCAGAGCCTGGGCGACGCGCCCGGCGAGCCTGCGTTCGGCCGCGCGCAGCCGCACGATGGCGCCCGCGCGGCGAGCCAGATCACGGATCTCGTCGTGGCCAACGGCACGGGCGTCGTGGTCAAGGGTGTGCCATTCCCTGTTACGGGCAGGCTCGTCGCGGCGGGCGCGCCCGCCGCGAACCGCACGATCCTCGTCTCGATGTTCTCGCCCGACGCGGCGAAGCTCGTGGGCGCGGGCTTCACGGATGACAACGGGCGCTTCAGCTTCCAGGCCGACCTCGCGACGGGCCAGACCGTGACGATCCCCGCGGGCCGCGTGCTCCTGGGCGAGACGTCGGGCGCGGCGCTCCTGCCCTTCGATCCGGCCAGCGTCGGCGCGGGCGCGGCGACGGGCGGCATCCCCAACCAGATCGTCGTGTGGACGTACAACACGAGCATCGCGCTCCCCCACCCGACCGCCTTCAGCGCGGCCGCGCCGGTGAACGTCACGGTCCACTCGGACACCGTCCTCGACACCACGGTCAACCCCGTGGCGGAGAACGGCCAGACGCTCGTGGGCGACGTGCGCCTCGCCGACAAGGGGGGCGGCGCGCTCCAGGAGCCGATCAACGTCACGTGGAGCGGCGCGCCGGGCGCTGCGCCGCTGAAGCTCGCGCGCGAGACCGACCGCGCGGGCCACGTCAACCTCACGAACCTGAACCTCCCGATCTCGGTGCGCCAGCCCGGCGTCTACCGGCTGGGCGCGACGTTCGCCTCGACCGACCCCAACCTCAACAGCTCCGCGCTCGCCTTCGACATCGACGTGCGCAGCCCCGCCACGCTCTCGGTCGCCCTCTCGGCGCCGGGCGGCACGGTGGGCGACGTGCTGGGGGTGACGGGCAGCCTCGCGACGCGCGACGTGAGGCTCGTGGACGGCTCGCTCGTCCCAGGCGCGCCCGTGCCGGGCGTCACGGTCCACGTCCTCCTGGGCGCGCTCGACCAGCCCGTCACCACGGATGCCAACGGCAACTTCAGCGTCTCCTTCCCGATCCCCGCGACGCTCGCGGCCGGCCCGCAGAGCGTGCTCGCGCGCTTCGGGGGCGACGAGCTCACGGGCGCCGCGGAGGGAAGCGCGCCGCTCGCGGTGAAGCGCACCGCGCAGATCGTCGACCTGACGACGCTCGCCGGGCCGCGCTCGCTGACCAGCACGCTCGCGGGCCGCCTCGTGGACAACGCGGGCGACGGCATCCTGGGCACGCTGAGCGCGCGCGGCGCGAAGGGCTTCCTGGGCAGCGTCGACACCGACGACACCGGCGCCTTCCGCCTCGACGTGCCCCTGGGCGCCCTGCCCCTGGGCCTCTCCAGCGTGAACGTCACGTACCCCGGCGACCGCGACCACGGCGAGGCGCAGAACCTCACCACCGCGCGCGTCACCAGCGCCACGCGCCTCGTCCTGGCGCCGCTCCCCTCCAGCCTCGTGCGCGGCCAGCCGCTCGCGATCTCCGCGCGCCTTCTCGACGACCAGGACGCGCCCGTCGCGCAGCAGGCCGTCACCGTCGCGTGGCGCGGCGAGAAGGTCGGCACCACCGTCACCGACGCGCAAGGCCGCCTCGCCTTCCAGATTCCCACGAACCTCACCGAGCGCCCCACGCTCGCGGACGTCGGCCTCGTCTTCGCCCCGCGCGCCACCTCCGTCTACCAGGGCGCCATCGCCGCGGGCCGCGTGCAGGTCCTCCAGGGCGCCTCGCTCTCGCTCGACCCGCAGCGCGTCTCGCGCGGCTTCGTCGCCGCCACCGGCAGCCTCGTCGACGACCAGGGCCACCCCCTCGCCGCCGCGCCCGTCACGCTGCGCGTCGGAGGGCTCGACTTCGGCGAGACGCGCACCGCCCGCAACGGCACCTTCCTCGTCGAGCGCCCGCTCCCGCCCGCGATCGGCCTGGGTGATATCACGGCGCTCGCCAGCTTCCCGGGCGAGGCGGGCGTCGCGTCCGCCAACGCCACCGCGACGTGGGGCGTGCGCAGCCCGCTCAGCCTGGAGCTGACGAGCCTCGCACCGCTCGTGCGCGGCGAGACGGCCCCGCTCGAGGGGACGCTCGTGGACGACCAGGGCAGGCCCGTCGACGCGACGCTGGCGATGAGCCTCGCCGGCCAGCCCGTGGGCACGCTCGTCGCGCACGCCGGCAAGCTCAGCGGCGGAGTCGCCGTCCCCGCCGACCTCGCGCGCGGCGAGGCGACGCTCTGGATCAACGCGACCGCCACGAGCCAGTACGACGCGATGGCGAAGGCGCTCGACGTCGTCGTCAAGATCCGGCCCAAGGTCGAGGTGCACCTCCCGGCGCTCGCCGTGCGCGGCTTCAGCGTCGCGGGCGACGTCACCCTGCTCGACGACAAGGGGCAGCCGCTCCGGAACGCCAGCTTCGCCTACGCGCTGGGCAAGGGCGCCTCGCCCCTCTTCGGCCTCACCGACGCGGAAGGGCGCGCGACGCTCGCCTCGGTGACTCCCCTTTCGGGCGACGCATCGTTCGCCATCACCGTGCGCGGCGCGGGCGACGTCCTGGGCACCGAGTACCGCAGCCAGGCCATGACCGTCGTGGGCCCGAGCACGCCGCTCGCGTACGCCACGATCCTCGTCATCGTCCTCGTCGTCCTCCTCGTCATCGCGGCCGTGGTCGTGCTCGCGATCCTGCGCCGCCGCCAGCTGGGCGAGGCGCGCGAGATCCTGCAGGAGGCGATCGCCGAATTGCTCGCGGGCAACGAGTACCAGGGCGTCATCTTCCTGGCGTACCGGCGCTTCAGCGCGCACCTCGCCCGCTACGGCTACGCCGAGAAGGAGAGCCAGACGCCGCGCGAGTTCGCGGGCTCCGTCCGGAAAGCGTTGCCCGTGGGCGCCGTCGCGCTGCGCGAGCTGATCCGCCTCTTCGAGGAGGCGCGCTACTCCGACCACGCCATCGGCACCGAGGAGCGCGACCAGGCCGTCGCCTCGCTCGCCGCCGTGCGCAACGAGCTCGACGGCCTCCTGGGCCGCAAGGCGGTGAACGGATGAAGCTCCTCCAAGACCCCAAGCCGCGCGGCTGGCTCGCCGTGGGCCTCGTCGCCGCGCTCGCGCTGATCGTGCTATCCCCGTTCGTGCTCTTCCCCGCCCAGCGCCATCTCTCGGCCTACGCCGAGGGCGCCGAGGACGCCTCGCACGTGCGCGGCGAGCTCTCCGCCTGGACGACGCGCGACGTGCTGACCACGCCCTCTTTGCTATCCGGCGTCAAGGACCCAGGCAAGACGCTCCTCCTGGTCATGGGCGCCGAGCGCCGCTACGACGCCTCCGAGGCGGAGGCCATCGTCTCCTTCCTGCGCGCCGGCGGGCACGTCATCCTCGCCGACGAGGGCGGCTTCGGCACCGCCGTCGCGCGAGAGGCGGGCTTCGCCTTCGACAACAGCCGCGTGCTCGACAGCAGCAACTACCACGGCGACCCCAAGCTCGTCGTCGCCAACAGCACGCTCGCGGGCCGCACGTACCGCATCCTCTTCAACGCGCCCACCGCCATCGTGGCGCTCCCCGACGCGACCGGCCTCGCGCCGCAGGTCCTCGCGCGCTCCACCGCCGCGGCCGCGTTCCCGGAGAGCAGCTACCGCGACCTCAAGGGCAACGGCCAGATCGACATCGCCGACCCCACGGGGCCCTTCGACCTCGTCGTGCGCACCGACCGCCTGGGCGGCACGCTCGTCCTCGTCGCCGACACCGGCCTCTTCATGAACGGGCAGGTGGACCTCGGCGAGTTCGAGAACGGCGCCTACGTCCGCGCGCTCGTGAATGACATCCTTCCTCGGGACGGCACGATCCTGATCGACGAGAGCCGCCACGCGCCGCACCCCGGCCTCGCGCCGCTCGACGACGCCGCGCGCGCCCTGGGCCGCGTCACGAGCGGCGACCTCGTCACCTACGCGGCCGTCGCGCTCCTCGTCCTCGCGGCCGCGGTCGCCGTCGCGATGACGCGCGCCACCGAGGACTGGAGCCACCACGATCACACCGTCGACCACGTCGTCGCGGCGCCCGAGTCGCTGCGGCCCGACCTGGAAAGAGCGCAGCGTCTCGCACGCCGCCGCATCAGCGAAAAGCATAATATCCCCATGGAGCAGGTGGCGGCGATGAGCGCCGAGCAGCTCTTGGCGGTCTGCGGCGATGCGATGCTCGCCAACGCCGCCGCCGGAACGCTGCGCGCCGACCCTTCTCCCCTCTTCCGATCCTACGCAGCTGAGGCAATCCCATGACCCCGCCCGAGACGACGACCCGCATCACGCCCACGGCCGCGAGCGCCACGCTCACCGGGCCGCCGCGCGACCCCAAGATCCGCGAGGCCATCCGCCAGGTCGGCGTGGCGGGCACCGCGCTCACCGACGAAGTCGGCCGGGTGATCGTGGGCAAGAAGGACCAGCTCAAGCTCGTCGTGCTCGCCATCTTCACGGAAGGCAGCCACGTCCTCCTGGAGGACATGCCGGGCCTGGGCAAGTCCGTCCTCGCCGCGGCCCTCGCCCGCGCGAGCGGCTGCGACTTCAAGCGCGTGCAGTTCACGCCCGACCTGCTGCCCTCTGACATCAACGGCACGTTCATCCTCAACCAGCGGACGCACGAGTTCGACTTCCGCCCCGGGCCGATCTTCACGAACTACCTGCTCGCGGACGAGATCAACCGCGCCTCGCCCAAGACGCAGTCCGCCATGCTCGAGGCGATGGCCGAGAAGCAGGTGACGGTGGAAGGCTACACGCAGAAGCTTCCGAAGCCCTTCGTCGTCATGGCGACGCAGAACCCCGTCGAGCAGGCCGGCACGTACCCGCTGCCGGAGGCGCAGATGGACCGCTTCGCGATGAAGCTCAGCATGGGCTATCCTTCCCTGGAGGAGGAGGCGGAGATCCTGATCCGCCGCGCCAAGCGTGGCAAGGACGACTTCGACGTCAAGCCCGTGAGCAGCGCCGAGCAGATCGTGGCGATGCAGAAGGCGATCGAGAACGTGTACGTCTCGGACGAGCTGATCCGCTACATCGCGACGCTCATCGACGCCACGCGCAAGCACCCGCAGCTCGTGGCCGGCTCGTCGCCGCGCGGCACGCAGAACCTGTTCAAGCTGGCGCGCGGCTGGGCCGCGATCCACGGCCGCGACTACGTGGTGCCCGATGACATCAAGCGCCTGATGGTGCCCGTGCTGGCGCACCGCGTGATCCTGAAGCCGGAGCCCCGCATCAAGGGCGTGAAGGCGCAGGACATCATGCAGCAGATCCTCGACAACACGCCCGTGCCCAAGGTCTGAACATGTGGACGCGCAAGTCGACGCTGCTCGTGGGGGTCGGCCTCCTGGCCCTCCTCCTGGGCATCGCGGGGAAGAGCCCCGCCGCCCTCGCCGCCGGCAGCGTCGCGCTCGCGTTCGTCCTGGTCAACCGCGCGCTCTTCCGCGGCACGGAGGACGTGCGCGCCACGCGCAGGCTCGACCTGCAGCGCGTCTACGAGGGCGAGACGACGCAGGTGCGCGTCGAGGTGGAGAACCCGAGCAAGCGCCTTCTCTTCCTGGAGGTGCGCGACCGCCTTCCGCGCCAGCTCAAGGTCGCGGCGGGCGCGTCGTACGACTTCGTGGCGCTTCCCGGCGGGGCGCGCGATGACGTGACCTACACGGTGCAGGCGCCGCTCCTGGGCGTCTACGAGGTGGGCCCCACCGACCTGCGCCTGGAGGATCCCTTCGGCCTCTTCTACGAGGAGCGCGCGGTCGAGGGCAGCAACACCTTCTGGGTCCTGCCGCGCCACGAGGACCTCCGCAAGGCCGCGCTGCTCTCGAACCTCCCGATGCCGCTGATGGGGGAGCACCAGGTCAACCGGCCCGGCGACGGCTTCGACTTCTTCGCGCTGCGCGAGTACGTGCCCGGCGACACGATGCGCGCCATCAACTGGAAGGCCAGCGCGCGCTCGGGCAAGATGATGGTCAACCAGATGATGCGCACCACCGCGGCCGAGGTCGCCGTCTTCATCGACGCGCGCGCCGTCACCGCGATGGGCAAGGAGGCGCAGAGCGGCCGCGTGCTCACCGCGCGCGCCGCGGCCAGCATGATCGAGCTGGTCTTCGCGCGCAAGGACCAGCCGCGCGTCATCCTCTACGGCGAGGGCGTGCGCGAGATCGAGCCGCAGCCCGCCGACCGCATGGTGCCGCTCCTCCTGGAGACGCTCGCGGAGCTGGTGCCCGCCGGCAGTGTGCCGCTGCGCCACGCCGTCTCCCAGACGCTCCCGTCGCTCAAGCCCCGCACGCCGGTCATCCTCGTCTCGCCCATGCTCGACGATGGCACCGTGGCGGAGGCGGCCAGCATCCTGCTCGCCAACGACATGCTCCTGGCCGCGGTCTCGCCGCGCCCCGAGAGCCTGCCCGGCCTTCCGGCGGACTTCGCCGCGGCGCTCATGAAGGAGCGCGCGCAGGCGCTCAACGAGCTGCGCGGCTACGGCGCCATCGTCATCGACCTGGAGCCGGGCGCGAGCCTGGCCGCGACGATGGAGAAGGGGAGGCTGCTCGTGGCATGACGAAGCCCTTCCCCCACGAGCGGCGCCTGCAGCGCTTCGCGTTCGCCGCGCTCGCCCTCGCCGCGATCCTCGCCCTCGTCGCCACGCGCCAGGGAGAGATGCGTCTCTTCGGCGCCGCCGTCCCCGGCCTCGCGGCGTACGTCCTCGTGGGCGCGGGCGCCATCGCGGGCGTCGTCGCGATCCTGCGCCGCGTGCCCTGGCTGGCGCTCGCGGCCGTGGCGCTCCTCGTGCTCGCCACCGTGCCGGCCGACCTGCTATCACCCGGCCTCCCGGCCTGGGGCGTCGCGCTCGCCTTCGCCGCCGCCGCGCTCGCCTTCGCCGAGCTGGTCCACATGATGGGGCGCTACGAGGCCGCGCACCGCGCCGTGGAGCGCGACGGCCTGCCCGAGGACCACCTCAACCGCGTCACCGACGAGGCGCTGGCCACGCTCGCCGGCCGCGCCGGCCTGGCGCTCCTCCTCGTGGGGCTCGCGCTGGGCCTGGCGTACCTTCTCGCCTTCGCGGGCCCCGCGCAGTGGCGCGACGCGCTGGAGACGACCTCGCCGCTGGGCGTCGGCCTCGCCGCGATGGCGCTCCTGGGCGCGGGCGCCCTTCTCGTCCTCTTCCGTGGCGCGCGCATGCCGTGGCGGCGCGCCCCGATCCCGCCAACCCAGGAGAATGCTCCCGATGTCGACTAGGACCGTTGCCGCCCTGCTCGTCGCTCTCGTCTCGCTCAGCGTGCTCCCCGCGGGCGCCCAGGCCCAGGGGGCGGGGACCAGCGACCTCGTCGCGACGGCGCTCGTCCTCGACAACCCCATCGTCAACAGGACGACGACCGTGGACCTCACGGTGCAGAACCTCGGCACCGCCACCAGCGGCCCCTTCACGGTCTTCTTCGGCTACGGGAAGGCCGACTCGGACGCCGACTGCCTCACCGCCGACAACTCGGCCGACTCCAGCGACCCGACCCAGGTCGCCAACTCCGGTCCGCAGGCGTGCTATCAGCAGCAGCCCTCGGGCCTGCCCGGAGGCCAATCCGTCCACGTCACGTTCCGCTGGACGATCACGCCCGCGAAGGCGTTCCCGAACAACGGCCAGATCACGATCATGACCGAGATCGAGAACCCCTGCACGCAGCAGCAGAACACGACGGCCTGCCAGGGCACGACCGGCGTGATCGGCAGCCGGAGCCAGGGCCCCGACACGGAGACGGGGAACAACCTGAAGGCGTTCTTCCCCTCCGTCAAGATCCCCAAGGTCCACGCGTGGCCGCTGCGCAACGCTCCGGCGCCCGAGCCGGCCAGCGCGCCCACGTTCGTGAACCTCGACTGGCCGCGCGACCAGGTCAGCGTGCCGTGCGTCGACCCGCCGCTCGTCAACGACGTCGCGTGCGTCGCGCAGCCCGGCCACGCCATCCAGTCGGTCTACCACGTCGTCAACAGCGGCAACACCGGCGACACGATGGTGGGCTCGGTCCTCGCGATGGCGTCGCTCTACAGCGACCTGGGCTACCGCGTCACGTTCGCGCCCGCCTCCAAGTTCCTCAACCCCGGCGAGTCGGCCGACATCGTCGCGATGATCGACGTGCCCCCGCAGGCCCCCGCCGGCCAGTCGCCCAACGTGGGCACCGCCACGCCCAACATCACGCTGGTGTGGTCCTCCTCCACCGATTCCCGCGTCCGCAGCGACGACGCGGGCAACACGGCGCAGGACTGCCCGTCCACGCTCGACGACGCGCGCGAGTGCCAGGCCGCCACGCTCCTGCCCTTCGTGGTGGCGACCCGGCACGGCCTCAACGTCACGACGAGCCTCAAGGACAACTTCACGACGGTCTCCGTGGGCAACACGACCTCGTTCAGCCTGATCGCGAACAACACGGGCAACGCGCCCGACGAGTACGCGGTCACGCTCGACCGCGCGCTGAGCACGATCAACGACTCGTGGCTGCGCCCCGGCTCGCTCCCCGCGCCGCGCACGCTCCAGGCCGGCGAGGTCTCCACGTTCCAGCCCACCATCGTCCCGCCCGCGAACGCGACGAAGGGATACTACACGGTGGCGTACGACGTGCAGAGCACCTCGACCGACGCGACGCTGCCCCAGAAGGTCAAGTTCACCGTGCTCCTCGACCAGTGGTACGGCCTGACCTGGCAGAACGACAACCCGCGCCAGCGCCTCGTGCCCGGCGAGAGCGCCTCGTTCCGCATGAGCGTCGCCAACCCCGGCAACGGCCCGGAGAACCTGACGGTGGGCGTGCAGAACCAGCCCAACGGATGGTTCTGGTCGATCTCCAGCACGACGATCGCGCTGGGTCCCCACGGCCTGGGCAACGACACGGCCGTCTTCTTCCTCAACACGACGATCCCGCCCAACGTCCCCGCCGGCGCGGCGGCGACCTTCTTCGTGAACGTCACGTCCAACGACCCGGCCAACCAGCCCGCGCTGCGCCCCGCGCCCGCGAGCCTGGAGGACGAGGTGGACGTGATCGCGGGCCCCAACGCCGAGCTGAGCGCCGGCGTCACCGAGCAGTTCGTCGACCCGGGCAACACGACGACCTACCGCGTCCACGTGCGCAACGTGGGCAACGAGGCGAGCAACTTCAGCGTCGTCGCGCGCTCCTCCAGCGGCGTCTGGGGCGCGAGCGTCGACCCGGGCTATCTCGTGCTCGTGCCGGTCAACTCGCCCACCGGCTTCGCGGAGGGCGACGTCACGCTCACGCTGCGCGCGCCCGCGGGCGTGCGGGTGGGCGACCCCGAGTCGATCGACCACGTGACCGTGACGCTGACGCCCTCGACGGACGACGGGCGCGCGCGCAGCCTCGTGCTCGACGGGCGCCTCTCCGGCCCCGACCTCACCGTCGCGCGCGTCGACGCCAACACCACGACGCCCTACGGCGGCGACCCCCTCGGCCTCACGGTGCGCGTGGGCAACGTCGGCAACCGCCAGCCCGCGGCGGCGGTCACGCTCAGCGTCGTCGCCATCGACGCCACGGGCGGCCGGACGCTCATCGGCAACGTCACGCTCCTTCCCACCGACCTGCGCCCGGGCGGCGTGCACGACGTGCGGGTGCCCTGGGACACGACGGGCGTCGAGGGCGCGCAGGTGATCCAGGCGACGATCGACCCCGCCAACGCGATCCCCGAGATCGACGAGACCAACGACCAGGCCTCGCTCTCGCTGGTGCTCCGCACCGCCAACGCGATCCGCCTCGTGCCTCCGCAGGACGGCCTCTCGGGCCACCCGGGCGAGCGCGTCTCGTACGACGCCTCGCCGGACGTCTTCCAGATCCAGTACACCGGCAACCAGCCCTCCGAGCCCGTGCGCGTCGAGATCCTCAGCGAGCACGGCTGGGTCGCGGCGGACAAGGCCGTCATCAACCTCGACCTGCCGCACCTCGCGACGCTCCCCATCCCGGTCGACCTCACGATCCCCACGCTGCCCGGCACGAGCACCGACCGGCTGACGCTGCGCGTGACGCCCGTGTACCGCCCCAACGCGCCCGTCACGGCCGCCATCACGACCGGCGTGCTCGACGACGCGCCTCCCCAGATCCAGGGCGTCACCGTCGACCCGCCCGCGATCAAGCTGGGCCAGAACGCGACGATCTACGCCACGGTGGTCGACGCGACCGGCCTCGCCAGCGTGCGCGCCAACGTCATCACGCCCACCAGCGACGTCGAGAGCCTGCTGCTCCTGCCGCAGCCCGACGGGCGCTTCGCCGCGACGCAGCCCTGGCTCCAGGCCGGCACGTACGGCGTCACCCTCGCCGCGACGGACAACGCCGTGCCCACGCCCAACGTGAACGACACGCACCAGGTGCTCGCCTCGTTCAGCGTCGCGCCCGGAAGCCAGCCCGTCATCGCGCTCGCCCCCGGCCAGTCCACGACGATCCACACGGGCTCGGTCGTGCTCCTCTCGATCACGGACCCGCTGGGCATCGCGAAGGCCAACTACACGCTGGGCGCGCTCACGTACGACATGGGCCACAACTACAGCCTCGACACGTCCAACTTCAAGGCCGGCAGCGTCGAGGTGCTCGTGAGCGCGGAGAACGTCTACCACGTCGCCGCGAGCGCGCGCTTCACGTTCACCGTGGACAACACGCCGCCCGGCATCCACGCCGTCACCGTGAGCCCCAGCGCGCCGAAGGCCGGCCAGGACACCACGGTCCACGTGGAGACCGACGCGAAGGTCACCGGCGTCTCCGTCCAGATCAAGAAGGACGGCCAGGTCGTCCAGACGCTCGCCGCGACCAAGAAGTCGGCCGGCGTCTTCGAGCTGACCTTCAACCCGGAGGGCGGCGCGTACACCATCGACGTCGTCGCCACCGACGCCGCGGGCAACACGAAGTCGGGCGAGGCGCTCTTCAGCGCCAAGGCCGGCAACGCGCTGCCCGGGCCCGAGGTTGGTCTGGTGGTGCTGGGTCTCGTGGCGCTGGCGCTCGTGGCGCGCAGGCGCCGTTGATCGGCCTCGCGCTCCGTCTCCAGCCACGGAGGACACAGAGGTCACAGAGGACCGAGTCTCCTCGTCGCCTCTGTGGACCTCTGTGTCCTCTGTGGCTGGAAGAAGCCCGGAAGTCACGCGGAACGACCCGCCCACCCGAATCCTTCATGACCCCCACGGGACTCTGAAACGCGAGCACCATGGCGAACATCGTCCACGTGGTCGGCACCGGCACCATCGGCGAGCCCATCATCGGACTCCTGGCGAAGTACCGCAACGAGCTGGGCCTCGACGAGGTCACCTTCTACAAGCACTCGCCCCGCAAGGAGGACCGGCCCATGGTGAACGCGCTGCGGAAGGCCGGCGCGAAGCTCGCGGTCGCGGACGACAAGAAGGCCGAGTTCGAGAAGATCGGCCTCGCGCCCGACCTCTCTGCGCAGGCCGCCCTGGAGCGCGCCCGCGTCGTCATCGACTGCACGCCCGAGGACAGCGGCCTGGAGAACAAGGAGAACATCTACAGCAAGCTCCAGGGCGACAAGCTCTTCATGGCGCAGGGGAGCGAGGAGGGCTTCGGCGCGATGTACGCGCTGGGCATCAACGACCACGCGGTCGACCCGGCCAAGGAGCGCTACGTCCACGTCGTCTCCTGCAACACGCACACGACCGTCAGGCTGGTCCATGCGCTCACGAACGACGGCGCGAACCTGGAGGAGGGGCGCCTCGTCCTGATCCGCCGCGCGGGCGACGTCGGCGATAGCAAATTCATCCAGGCGCCCACGGTCGAGAAGCACAAGGAGGCGCGCGGCACGCACCACGCGACCGACGCGGCGAACCTCTACAAGAGCACGCTCAACAAGGACGTCAACCTCTTCAGCAGCGCGATGAAGCTGAACACCCAGTTCATGCACACCGCGCATTTCCACTTCCGGCTGAAGGGCGCGACCACGCTGGACGACGTGAAGAAGCTCCTGAAGAACGACAAGTACGTGGGCGTCACGGACAAGACCGCGACGAACCTCGTGTTCAGCTTCGCGCGCGAGCACGGCCCCTTCGGCCGCATCCTCTCGCAGACCGTCGTCGTCACGCCCTCGCTCCACGTCAGCGAGAACGGGAAGGACGTGACGGGCTACGCCTTCACGCCGCAGGACGGCAACGCGCTGCTCTCCAGCATCGCGATGGCCACCCGGAAGCTCCACCCCGAGGACTGGCAGAAGCGGATGAGCGTGTTCGACGCGCATCTGCTCAAGGAGTACTGAGCTTTTCACGTGGGCTCGGGGCTCTGGACTCAGGGC
>JAXDQU010000034.1:0-167123 GCA_034667685.1 Thermoplasmata archaeon
GCGAAGCGGGGCCGAAGCGAGCCCACCTTCGCGGCGGCGGAGCCAGAGGCCGCTTCTATGGCTCGCGGAGCACGACGTCGTGGCTGGGCCCCTGGGGTCCGGGGTCGGACTCGACGGCGACGACGAGCTTGCCGCGCGCGTCCACGAGCGCCGTGAAGAAGTCGCCCAGCAGGCGGTCGCGCTGCGCGCCGCCGCCCGCGCCCACCGGGGGCGAGACGGGGCCGACGTGGACCGCGCCGGAGAGGGCCCGCGGCGCGCCCTGCGCCGCCCCGCGCGCGTCGACCCGCGCGGCCATCGGCGTCCAGCGCGCGTGGTCCGCGCCCGGCGCGTCGCCCGAGGCCAACGCCGCGGGCGCGCTCACGTAGACGATCCACGCCGTGCCGCCGCGCGCCGCGGGCCAGGGCTCCAGCGCGCTCTCGCCCGTGGACGAGACGCGGACCGGCGCGCTCCACGAGCGGCCATCCGCGCTCGTGCTATCAAACACGGCGAGGCGCCCATCGACGGCCTCGCTCCACGCAACGAGCAGGCCCGCGTCGGTGGCCGCCAGCGCGGCGTACATGTTGTTGACGGGCGCGTTGCCGGCCCGCACGAGCGCCTGCGTCCACGTGGCGCCCTTGTCGCGCGTCGTCGCCACGCACACGCCGTTCCCGTCGCGGCACACGTAGGGCATCGCGATCCCGCCGTTCCACGCCACGAGGTTGCCGTTGGTGAGGCCCGGCTCGTGCTGCGCGTCCCATGCGTTGCCCTGCGGCAGGAACGTGAGCCCATTGTCGTCGCTGCGCGAGGCCTGGCTGACCTGCGTGTTGCCCTGCACGCGCGAGACGAGGTACGCGCGCCCCGCGTCATCCACGCCCGCCCACTCGCGGTCGAAGTAATACTGGGCCGAGCCCACCGGCGAGGTCTGCCACGTCTGCCCGCCGTCGCGCGACACCGACACGACGTTGCCCGTCGTGCCAAGCTGCGTCACGTAGAGCGTGCCCGGCCCCGCCGCGAGGTCCACCTCACCGCCGCCCTGCGCGTTGACGCGCGAGACGCTGAACGACGCGCCGCGGTCGTGGCTCGCCCACACGCGCGGGCCGCCGCCTTCCGGGTCCTGCGCCGCCACCACGAGCGATCCGTCGCCCGCCTCGCGGATCACCGGCTCGGGGCCGCCCACGCCCAGGTCCGTGAGCAGGAAGGCCGGCGCCGCGCTGCCCGTGGGCGTCGTCGCGTGGCTCCCGCCTCCTCCCGTGCTGGACGCGCAGCCGGCGAGCAGAAGGACCAGGACGAGCAGCGGTGCGGTGCGCACGCGCCGCGCAGGGAGGCGACGGGGCATGAAGGGCGCGGGCGGCTCGGCCCGGGTTTTGCTTGGCCGCCAACACGCGAACACGCCAACACCCGAGCGATGGCGTGTTGGCGTGTTCGCGTGTTGGCGGCCAAGCGAAGCGCCGATCCGAACGCCCAACCCTCGCAAGATCGATAGCCACCCTCGGGTCTGCGCGCCGCGTGCGCCCCGCGCTCCTCGTCCTCGCGCTGCTCGTGCTGCCGGGCTGCGCCGCGCCCGCGCGGCACGAGGCCCCGCCGCCGCAGCTCTGGCTGGTCGGGCTCGACGGACGCTGGCCCGTGCCCAAGGCGAGCCTGACGGGGCTGCTCACCGACGCCTCGTGGCCCCGGCCCGCGGGCGCCGCGCTCTTCGGCGGCGGCGTGGCCACGATGGGCGGCCGGAGCGCCGCGCTCGACTTCGCCGCGCTCGACGAAGGCGCCGCGCGCGCCGTCGACCCCAACGGCACGCTCGACCCGCCGGCCCCGGGCGAGGTCGCGCTGGAGGAGGGCTGGGCGCGCGAGCACGGGCTGGGCGTCGGCGATGCGCTGCGCCTGCGCGTCTCGGCCTTCCCGCGGCCGCTCGTCACCGCGGCCTACGAGATGGAGCGCATCCGCGCCTGCGGCAAGCTCGACGCGCCGATCTGCTTCGCGCCGGGCGCGTCCAACCAGACGACGCTGCGCATCGCGGTCCCGCCCGACTCGCGCGACCTCGGCCTCCTGCCCGAAGGCGTGGAGCTCGGCCCCAACGCGCTCCCCGCCTGGTGGAACGGCACGATCGACGGCCCGGGCGGCGAGCACCTGGACTTCCACGCGGCGCTCGACGCGCAGGGCCACGTCACGCCCGGCCAGATCGCGGGGCCCGTCGCGCCGGGCAACTGGACCGTCGCGTTCCGCCTGGAGAGCGCGCGCGCCGCGATCAATGGCGGAGCCGCGGGCATCGTGCGCCTCCGCGAGCCCGGCTACGGGTGGTTCGACGACCGCCTGGCGGCCGATCCCGAAGGCGCCAACCAGACGCGCACGCTGCTGTCCTGGGGCGAGGACCACGCGCTGGACCTCCGCGTCGCGCGCCTCGTCGACCGCCCGATCCCCGCGGCGGAGGCGCTGCTATCACCGGCGGACGCGCGCGCGCTCCTGGGGGCGCGGCCGGGCGAGGCCACCGCGCTCGTGGTGAACGCCTCCATCACGGGCCTCGCCGCCCTCTCCGACGCGCGCAACGCCACGAGCGACGCGGCCGCCGCCGCCACGCGCGCCCGGCCGCTCCCCGACGGGCCCGGGCCGGCCGATCCGCAAGGCGGCGCGCTCCTCTTCCGCGCGCCCCTCGACGTGGACCTCGCGGGCCTGCCGCGCGTCGCCGGCGCGGGAACGCCCAGCCTCGCCGTCGCGCTGGAGACGCCCGTGGGCGAGAACGCGTCCGTCGAGGGGCGCGGCATCCCCGCGCTCCGCGTGCTCGCGTTCGGCGGGCCCGGCGCGCCCCCCTTCCGCATGCCGGCCGACGCGCGCTGGCCCACGACGCAGGCCGCGCTGGAGAACGTCACGCGCTCGCGAACGCTCGTCCTCGCCACGCCCGACTGGTCGCCCGGCGGCATCCAGGCCTCGCGCCTCGTGCTGGGCGACTCGCGCGTGGGCCGCGTCACCGTCGCGGTCACGTCGGTCGAGGGCGGTCCGGCCGCCGTCGCGTGGGCGAGCCCCTCGCTCATCGCCGGCGCGGGCAAGCCGCTGGGCGCCGTGGTCCTGCTCCCGCTCCTTCCAGGCGCGGACGCGGGCGAGGTCGCGGCGCGGGCGCAGGCGGCGTGGGGCGCGAGGGGATTGGCGATCGACGAACCTTGATGCGGCGGACGCCCCCATCCTGCGCCGATGGTGGACGCGACCCTCGTCGGCTATGGCCTCGTCTCGCTGGGCGTGGTCATGTTCATCCTCGAGGCGCTCGTGCCGGGCTTCTTCCTGGCCGTGCCCGCGACGATCCTCGTGATCCTGGGCGCCTTCGCGCTCCTCGCGCCCGACTTCAACCTCTTCGCGCAGTACGCGCCCTTCGTCGCGATCGTCGCGGGCGTCCCCGCCACGGCGGTCACGATCTACCTCTACCGGCGCCTCGCGCCGCCCACGCACGGGCCCACGACGCGCAGCGGCGACTCGATGGTCGGGCTCGAAGGGCTCGTGACCGTGCCCGTGACGCACGACGCGCCGCGCGGCAAGGTGAAGATCCACCAGGAGACGTGGAGCGCCATCACGCGCGGGCCCGACATCGCGCCCAAGACCAGGGTGCGCGTCGCCGCGGTCGAGGGCATCATCCTCGTCGTGGAGCCGGTGCACCACGCCTGATATCACATTGCTGGGCTCTGGGCTCAGGACTCTGGACTCAGGGCTCTCCGGGTGCAAGGCAAGCGGGAGCCCTGAGTCCAGAGTCCTGAGCCCAGAGCCCCAAGGCCAGGGGCGGGAACCTTCGGGCGCAGCCTGATACGCTCCCGCGCGGATGACGCCGCGACCTCCATGGCCGACCCGATCTTCGCGGTGCTCGCCGTCCTCATCGTCGTGGCGTTCCTGGTGCTCGCGCTCAGCGGCATCCGCATCGTGCAGCCCTGGGAGCAGGGGCTCTGGATCGTGCTGGGCAAGTTCCGCGGCAAGCTGAACCCGGGCTTCAACTGGGTCTACCCGCTCGTCTCGCAGGTGGTGAAGCTCGACCTGCGCACGCAGGTGCTCGAAGTGCCGCGCCAGGAGGTCATCACCAAGGACAACTCGCCCACCAACGTGGACGCCATCGTCTACCTGCGCGTGCTGACGCCCGACAAGGCGTTCTTCGAGGTGACGGACTACCGCCACGCGACGATCGCGCTCGCGCAGACGACGCTGCGTAGCATCATCGGCGACATGGACCTCGACGAGGTGCTCTACAACCGCGAGCGCATCAACACGCGCCTTCGTGACATCTTGGACGAAGCGACCTCGAACTGGGGCGTCAAGGTCGAGAGCGTCGAGATCCGCGAGGTCGATCCGGTCGGCCGCGTCAAGCAGGCCATGGAGGAGCAGACCTCCGCCGAGCGTGAGCGGCGCGCCGCGATCCTTCGCGCGGACGGCGAGAAGCGCGCCAAGATCCTCACCGCGGAAGGCGAGAAGCGCAGCCGCATCCTCCAAGCCGAAGGCGTGCGCCAGGCCAAGGTGCTCGAGGCCGAAGGCACGCGCGTCGCGCAGATCCTCGAGCGGCAAGGCGAGGCGCAGGGCCTCCGCATCCTCGCGCTGGGCGGCGCCACGCTCGACCAGAAGAGCCTCACCGTGCTATCATTGGACGCGTTGAAGACGCTGGGCGAGGGCCAGGCCACGAAGATCGTGCTCCCCTTCGAGGTCACGACGCTGCTGAAGAGCGCCAGCGAGTTCGTGAAGGGCGGCGCGCAGGAGCCGCCGCACCAGCCCAGCGACGTGCGGCAGCTCGAGACCATCATCGGCGAGGCCGACAAGGTGCTCGGCCGCATCCCGAGCCCCGACGAATTGACCAAGGAGCTCTCCGTCATCGAGAAGGAATTGGAGGACGAGACGAAGAGCGCCGAGGAGCTGGCGAACAGCAAGGGAAAGCCGACCGGCGCGTGAGGCTCCCACGATCGTCTGCCGGCCGCTCCTTTCCCGACACCGAGAATCCCGGAATCCGCGGATGTCTCGGATTCGCGGTGTTGGGAAAGGAGCGCCACGAGGACGAGCATGGGCCTGCGAGCGAGCCGTCGACGATGCCCGGCCGGCTGGCGCACCGCGTATCGCAAAGCCTTATCTGGAGCGCCGCGTGCTGCGAATCCGATGGGCCTGGGATTCCTGGATTCCAACGTGGTCCAAGGCATCCTGCTCGCCGACGTGTGGGCGGGCATCGTGCTCCTCTTCGCGGGCTACTTCGTGAAGGGGCCGCGCAGCCAGCTCCTGCGCATCGCGGGCTGGATCGTCTTCGCGCTCTACTGGCCCTTCCAGGCGCCCCACTTCTTCTGGGGCGACGAGCCCGACCCGATCAACGGCTGGTTCACGCTCGCGGGCCCGCTCTTCCTGCTCTGGATCGCGTACCACGAGTGGAAGTCGTACAAGTGGGGCGAGGACCCCGCCGCGCTGCGCTGGTTCGCCGGCGCCTCGGCCGTCAGCGCCGCGACGTACTTCGTCATCTTCCAGATCCCCGGCGTGCAGCTCTGGATCATGAAGAGCACCGCCGAGCAGAGCGCCTGGCTCTACAACGTCCTCTTCAGCCACGCCAGCGGCCACACGGCCTACGTGCCCGCCGACAGCCTGACCGCCGACGGCTATGATATCAGGCTCACGGACTCCAGCGATCCCTACGCCGTCACCGTCGTGCTCGCGTGCACCGCCGTCCAGAGCATGATGATCTTCGTGGGCGCCATCGCGTGCCTCGTCGCGTCGCGCCGCCGCAAGTGGGGCGCGTACCTGATGACGGTCCCCACGATCTACTTCCTCAACCTCTTCCGCAACGCGGGCATCGTCTACGGCTACCACGACCTCCAGTGGTCGATGTTCGGGCTGGAGCCCTTCGAGTGGATGCACAGCTACGTGGGCAAGATCGGCTCGCTGCTCGCGCTGATCGTCATCGCGCTGGGCGTCTTCACGACACTGCCCGAGCTGCACAGCAACATCCTCGACCTGTTCGACCTGAGGAAGCGCCGCGCGCCCGGCTTCTTCAAGCAGCCGCCGCCCAAGGAGCCCACGAGCGCGCCCGCGCCCGAGTCCTCCTCCTAAAGCTTATCCGCCCGGCCTCGCGTCGTCGCCGCGATGGCCTTCCGGCTCGCGCGCGGCACCTCGACGTGGTTCTTCGTCGCGTGGGGCCTCGCGCTGCTGCTCGCCGCGCTCACGGTCTGGGTCTCCGGCTGGTTCCTCGTCCCCTTCGCGCCGGCCTTCGCGCTGGCGATCCTCATGCTGAACTTCTTCCGCGACCCCGAGCGCGCCGCGGGCGCGGGCCTCGTGGCGCCGGCGGATGGCGTCGTGCAGAGCATCGACGAGTGGGAGGACGGCCGCACGCGCGTGGCCATCTTCATGAATCCGTTCAACGTGCACGTCAACCGCGCGCCGCTCGACGCCGTCGTGGGCTCGGTGGAGCACGTCGCGGGCGGCTTCGTGCCCGCCTTCGACAAGGAGAGCGAGCGCAACGAGCGCGTCGTGTGGCACTTCGAGACGGCCGCGGGCGACGTCGAGGTCATCCAGATCGCGGGCGCCGTCGCGCGCCGCATCGTGCCCTACCTCGCCAAGGGCGACAAGGTCCGCAAGGGCGAGCGCTTCGGCATGATCCGCCTGGGCTCGCGCGTCGACACCTTCCTCCCGCCGGGCGTGGCCCCCGCGGTGAAGCTCGGCGAGATCACGGTCGCGGGGGAGACGACGCTTGCCCGGCTCTGAGCGCCCCGAGCGCCGCCTGCGCCGCGCGAAGAACCTGCCGCGCCTGCCCGCCCTGCGCGTGCGCGTGCACCCGCGCGTGCGCCGCTTCGGCCACGCCATCCGCGGCCGCATCCCGCGCCTGCCGCAGATCCGCAGCGTGATCTCGCCCGCCGACGTGCTCACGCTGGGCAACGGCATGGCGGGCTTCCTCGCCATCGCGGTCGTCACGCAGGTCGTGAACCTCTACGAGAAGCCGTTCTTCCCGAACCTCACGCACACGTTCCCGGGCCTCGCGGGCGACAACGACCGCTTCCTGCTCGCCTCGATCCTCATCGCGATCGGCCTGGTCTGCGATGCGCTGGACGGCATCGTCGCGCGGCGCTTCGGCGGCTCGCGGCTGGGCGCGGACCTGGACACGCTCTCCGACACGATCACGTTCGTCGTCACGCCCGCGTTCATGGTCTTCGCCAAATACGGCGCCGGGCCGCAGGGGCATGTCTACTCCGCGCTCCTGGCCGCGGGCCTCGTGCTCATCATGGGGATGCTGCGCCTGGCGCGCTTCAACAGCAACCCGACCGAGAGCGGCACCACCACGTTCCAGGGGCTCCCGACGCCCTGGTGCGCGATCACCATCGCGCTCCTCATCATGGTGGGCGTCGCCTACCAGCTCGCGCTCCCCATCGTCGTCGTGCTCGCGTTCCTCATGATGAGCAACGTCGCGTACCCGAAGAGCCGCGGCAAGGCGACCGCGCTCGCGCTGGTCATGGTGCTCGTGGCGCTCGTGACCATCGGCGTGATCCTCTTCTTCCCGGAAGGGCAGCCCGGCGTGCTGGGCGGCGCGTTCACGCTCGTCATGCTCGCCGTGTGCACGCTCCCCTTCTTCCTGGCCCGGGCGCGGCGGCTGCGGCGGGCGCCCTGACGGCAAAGACAATCCTTAAGCGCGCTCGCCCGCGTCGGAATCGCATTGGCCGGCGCCGAGGGAATCCGCATCCTCCTGGTGGATGACAACCTCGACCACGCGCAGCTCGCGCTCCGCGCCCTCCGCGCCGAGGCGCGCGTCGAGACGGCCCGGCTGGGCGCCGAGGCGCTGGAGCGCGCGGCCGAGGAGCCCTTCGACCTCGTGCTGCTGGACTACCGCCTCCCCGACATGACGGGGCTCGACGTGCTCGCCAAGCTGCGCGAGCGCCCCGACCCGCCCGCGGTGATCCTCATGAGCGCGCAGGGCTCCGAGGAGGTCGCGATCCAGGCGCTCAAGGCGGGCGCCGCCGGCTACGTCGTCAAGAACGCGGACTTCGGCAAGCGCCTCCTCTACGAGGTGCGCGAGTGGATGGTCCATGAAAGTCGATGACGTGGTGGCGCGCCTCACGGCGTGTGGCCTCGGCGAGAAGGAGGCGCGCGCGCTGGCGCACCTCACGCGCCTGGGCACGAGCAAGGTCACCGACCTCGCGAAGGCGTCCGGCCTCAAGCGCGCCGAGACCTACCAGATCCTCGAACGGCTGCAGGGGCGCGGCCTCGTCGAAGGAACGCTATCACGCCCGCGGAATTTCACCGCGGTCACCGCCGAGCGCGCCGTCGCCATCCTCGTCGAGGAGCGCGCCGCGCAGCTCAAGGCCGTCGAGGGGATGAAGGAGGACCTGCAGGAGCGCCTCGGCCGCCTCGCCGGCGCGCCGGCCGCCACCGAGGCCAAGGGCGAGAGCTTCCGCATCCTGCACGACCGCAACCAGATCAACGGCCAATTGGGCCGCACGCTGCGCGCCGCGCAGAAGGAGATCTGCGTCGTCGCGTCGAGCCGCAGCCTCTTCCGCCTCCTCCTCGACGAAGGGCTGGAGGGCGAGTTCCTCGCGGCGCGCAAGCGCGACGTCGAGATCCGCATCATGACCGAGGTGCTGCCCGGCGCCGAGGAGGTCGTCCTCAGGATGGAGGGCTTCGCGCAGGTGCGCCACATGATGGTGCCCCGGCCGCTGCGCTTCCTCATCGCCGACGAGCGCGAGATCGTGCAGTACGTCACCGCCGACCCGCTCGTCGCCGGCAGCAAGGAGACCGCGCTCTGGATCGGCGCGCGCGACCACGTCCAGGCGCAGCGCGCGTTCTTCGACGACCTCTGGAGCCTCGCCATGAGCGCCGACGCGCGCCGCGAGGAACTGGAGAGCGGCCGCGCCAGCGAGCAGGTGCAGGTCGTCAAGGGACGGCTCACGCGTTACGAGAAGGAGAAGGAGATGATCCTGCGCGCGACCCGCGAGGTCTGCCTCGTGCTATCGTCCGGAGACGCCGCGCGCCTGGAGAAGAGCGGCATCGCGCGCGCCCTCGCCTCGCGCATCCGCGAAGGCGTCCGCGTCCGCGTCCTCACGCCCGAGGGCTCCAGCGTCGCGATCCCGGGCGCGCAGACGCGCATGACCCGCGAGTCGCAGCCGCGCACGCTCGTGGACGCCTCCGAGGTCCTCTTCGTCTTCACCGGCAAGGGCGCCACCGACGAGGTCACCGACCCCGCGGAGTACGGCGTCTGGGTCTCGCTGGGCCCTTCCGTCGAGCTGCTCCAGCGCGTCTTCGAGACGCAGTGGCGCGAGGCGAGCGAGGCGCGATGAGGCGGTTCGTCTACTACGTGGCCGCGAGCGCCGACGGCTTCATCGCGCGCGCCAACGGCAGCGTCGACTGGCTCGAGGAGCGCCCCGCCGCGGAGTACGACTTCGCGGAGTTCACCGCCCGCATCGACACCATCGTGTGGGGCCGCAAGACCTACGAGCAGGGCTTGGAGAAGGGGGGCCTGGCGCCCTTCGGTGACGCGGCGCGCCACGTCGTGCTCTCGCGCAAGCGCCACGACGACCCGCTCTTCACCACGGAATCGCCCGCGGCGCTGACGGACCGTCTGCGCGCGGAGCCCGGCAAGGACGTCTGGATCATGGGCGGCGCGGAGCTTGCGGCGTCCTTCCTCGACGCGGGCGCGCTCGACGAGGTCGTCGTCCACGTCATCCCGATCCTGCTGGGCGAGGGCATCCCGCTCTTCGCGCCGCGCGAACGGAGCGCGCAGCTGAAGCTCATGGGATCGCACGCCTACAAGGACGGCGTGCTGCGCCTGGGCTACGAGGTCACTCGGCGTCGGCCCTGAGCTGGCCGGTGGCCTTGAGCGTCGCGAAATACTGGTCCAGCGCTTCTTGGACCACGCCGTGGATCTGGCGCCCCTCCATGACCTTGAGGCTGTGGAGCTGGAGGTGGTACTTCACGGGGATGTTGACCTTGAGCTCCTTCATCCCGGGCTTCTTGGGGCGGTCGCGGATCATCATGCCTGGTACCCATCCGAGGAGGGGGCAGGAGCTTGGAAAGCAGGTTGTTTGCCGGAACGCGACAAACGACCTACTCGACGCGCCCCTCGGGCTTGAGCGTCGCGAAGTACTGGTCGAGGGCTTCCTGGACCATCAGGTGGATCTGGCGCCCCTCGAGCACCTTCAGGGAGTGGAGCTGCAGGTGGTACTTGACCGGGACGTGGACCTTGAGTTCCTTCATGCGGTCCTGCTTCGGGGGGTCGCGGATCATCATGGCAATGCTTCCAGCCCCACGGGTAGACGGTGGGGGGAAGATGCCTTGTTCGCACGGGCCGAACAACCAACGCGGCGAGCCGCAGCCCGCCTGGAAGCATCGCCTGCCGGCGGGGGCCGCTCTGCGCGCGTCCCAGATAATACCCGCGGCGGGTGAAGGTTTCAGCGCGAACAGGTTCGGCCGTGGATCCCGACCGCGCGCCGCGCGACCACGCCGTCGCCATCGATGTGGAGCGGCGCCTCGCGCTTCGAGTCCGCGGCGCAGCGCGAGTGGCGCTGGACGCTCATGGTCCGCGTGCCCGACGCCACGGCGCCAGGCCGGCCTCGTCCCCGTCAAGGGCTAAGCCGGGCCGCGCCGTTGCGCCGCGCATGGGCAACCTGGACCTCCTCGAAGAAGCGTGCGCGGGCCTGCCGCACACCACGCGCGCCATGTTCGGCGGCCACGGCCTCTTCGCGCCCAACGGCGGCATGTTCGCCGGCATCGTCGACGAAGACCGCATCGTGCTCAAGCTCGCGCAGGCGCCCATCCGCGAGGAATTGATATCTCTGGGCGGCGCGCCCTGGGAGTATGCCGGCAAGATGGTCATGAAGGAGTGGATCCTCGTGCCCGAGGCGTTCTACGACGAGCCGCGCACGCTCGCGGATTGGGCCAAGCGCGCGCACAAGATCGCGCCGGCCAAGGGAGCGAAGAAGAGCGCGAAAGAGCCCGCGAAGAAGGCAAAGAAGAGCTAGGGCTCCTGCGCTTCGCTCACCGCCAACACGCCAACACGCGGACACGCCAGGACGAGCCACGTTGGCGTGATGGCGTGTTCGCGTGTTGGCGGTGAGCGAAGCGCGGAAGGAGGCTACTTCGAGGGTGATCGTCCGATCTTCGCGAGCCAGCGCGCGCGGTCGAAGTGGACCTCGTTCACCACGATCTCGCGCCCGCGCAGGAGCACGAGGTCCATGCCCTTCAGCGCCAGCGCCTCGCCATCCGGCATCGGGACGCTCGCGCGCCACGTCACGCTGAAGCCGCCGGCGATCGGGTCGAGGCGGTCGCGCGTCCAGCGCATCGCGGGGTTGGCGCCCAGCAGCCGGGCCAGGTAGGCCCGCAGCGCCGCGCGGCCGCGCAGCCCGTCGGGGCGCGCCGGGTCCACGTACACGCAGTCCTCCGCGTAGAACGCGGCGAGCCGCTCCGCGTCGGTGCCGGTCCACGCGGCGAACCAGCCGTCGCAGTACGCCTCCAGCGCGGCCTGGTCGATGATATCACGCCTCCGCGGCGTTCCACTCGCGGAAGAATTGGTCGAGGAACGCGCGCAGGAACGCGGTCCTTTCCTCGCCCAGCTTGCGGCCGGAGGGCGTGTTGAAGTCGGCCTGCAGGCGCAGCAGCTTGTCGTAGAAGTGCTGCACCGTCGTGCCGTGCCGGCCCGAGACGTACACGTCGGGCACGTCGGTGGGGGCGCCGTCCCAGAGCACGCGTCCCTTGAGGCCGCCGAACGAGAACGCGCGCGCGATGCCGATGGCGCCGATCGCTTCCAGCTTGTCCGCGTCGCCCACGACCTGCGCCTCCAGGCTCATGGCGCGCTTGCCGCCCGGCGCGAACGACTTGTCCTTGTGGCGCTCCACGGCTTCCATCACGCGCGCCGCGAACGGCTCGGGGGCGCCCAAGGCCGCGAGGTGCGCGCGCGCCGCGCCCAGCGGGTCCTTCTCGCCCGCGCGGTCGAGGTCGTGCAGCCACGCCGCGCACGCGCACACGTCCTCGTCCGCGCCTTCGAGCCGCGCGAGCAGCACGGCGTTGCGCGCCACGCGCTCCACGTGGAAGACGTCGTGGCACGGATCGTAGGGCGACATCGTGCCTTCGGAGAAGAGCGGCGCGACGCGCGCGCGCAGGGCGGCGGCCAGGGGCATGCGCGCCCAACGCGCGGGCGCCGGAAGAGCGTTGGCGTCTCAGAGCGGCGGCAGCGTGCAGATGAACGCGGTGCCGCCGCACACGACCTGCACCTTGCAGAGGGGGCTGCCGTCCTGGAACTGGACGCCCGCGTAGGCGTACGTGAAGCCGTTGTACGTCACGTACTGGTCGGGAAGGAGCGCGTGGTTCCAGGCGCACGCGACCGGCGGGGGCGCGGGCGAGGCGACGGCGAGCGGGGCGGCGAGCGCGATCGCGGCGAGGCTGAGCATCGAAAGGACGACGAGGATGGATCTCATGGGGGTTCTCCTGCGGCGGGGCCGCGAGCGGGCAGCGCGCGGGGGGCGGATAAGCGATCTCACGCGTCGAGCCGGGTCTGGCGCGCCTCGCGCTTGGGCGTCTCGGCGGGCTTGCCGGCCAGCGCGCGGGCGAGGGCGTCGTGGTCGGGCTCGGTCCAGCGCAGGGTGCCCGGGTTGCGGTGCGGCGGCGCGGCGAGGAGGGCATGCGCCTGGTGGGCGCGCGCGTGGAGCGCCTCGTGGGCGGGGAGCTGCCGGAGGGCGGTGGCGAGGTCGCCGCGGGCCTGCCGGGCGAGGCTCAGCGCGCGGGTGGGGCCGAGCTGAGGGTAGCCGTCGAAGTAGTCGCACCCCATGAGGATCACGGCGCAGCGCAGCTCCTCCGCCGTCGCGTTCAGGTGGGCGAGCGCGGCGGGCGCCTGGACGAGGCTCCATGCGCGGCCCTCCTTCTTCTCGGGGTGCGCGCTGAGGTTCCTCAGCAGGGTGGGGGCGCCCATGGCGAGGGCGTCCCAGTCGGTGGTGGCGACGAGGTCGGCGTGCCCCTGCGCGGTCATCCACGCGGCCTGCGCCTCGGCGTCGTGCGGCGCCTCCAGGGTGGGCACGCCCAGGGCCCGGGCGGCGGCGCGGGGCGCGGCGTAGTCCTGCGCGCCGATGGGAGGGACCGAGCGGGTGGCGTCGCGCGCGGCGAGGAGCTCGGCCTTCAGCGGGTGGGGCGGGCCGTCGAAGACGACGAGGGTCCTGGCGCCCTGCCGGGTGAGGTCGGCGATGCGGTGGGCGAGGCCGCGGGTCGCCGCGCGCAGGGCGGCTGCGCGCGTCTCGGGGTTCACCGGGGCGCGCAGGAGCTGGGCGGCGTAGAAGGCGTAGAGGAGGTTGGGGGCGTCGATGGCGACGGTCCGGCCGACGAGGTCGCCGGGGGCCACGGGAGCGGCCGGAATGTCGCGCAGCTTGATGCCCACGAGGGGGCGAGGGTCGTTTTGCACCTAAAGTTCATCCTGGGGGACCCGGTTGGACGCTGGATTTCTCATGCCCGAGGATGCGGTCGTGTCGTACGTGCGCGCGAACGAGCAGCGCAATCTCCAGCAGCTTGTCGACCTGCTGCGGATCCCCAGCGTGTCGGCGCAGCCGGCCAAGCACGGGAAGGACGTGGAGCGGTGCGCGCACTTCGTGGCGGACGCGCTGCGCGAGGCCGGGATGGAGAACGTGCAGCTCGTCCCCACCCCAGGCAACCCGATCGTCTACGCGGACTGGCTGCACGCGGGCGCGGGCGCCCCGACGGTGCTCGTGTACGGCCACTACGACGTGCAGCCTCCGGAGCCGCTTGACCTGTGGACGTCGCCCCCCTTCGAGCCCACGGTGCGCGACGGGAAGCTCTTCGCGCGCGGCGCCACGGACGACAAGGGTCAGATGTATGCACACGTGAAGGCCGTCGAGGCGCACCTGAAGACGGGCGGCAAGCTCCCGGTCAACGTGAAGTTCTTCATCGAGGGCGAGGAGGAGGTCGGCAGCAAGAACCTCGACCCGGCCATCGAGAAGTGGCGCGAGAAGCTGGCGTGCGACGTCGTGCTCGTCTCCGACACGGCGATGAAGGGCGAGGGGCAGCCCGCGATCACGTACTCGCTGCGCGGCCTGATCTACTTCCAGGTTGATATCATCGGCCCGAAGAGCGACCTGCACTCGGGCACGTGGGGCGGCTCGCTGGCGAACCCGAACGAGGCGCTCGTGCAGGCGCTCGCGAAGATGAAGGACGCCAAGACGGGCAAGGTCAAGATCCCCGGCTTCTACGACGGCATCAAGATCACCAAGGACGACCGCGCGGCCGTGAAGAAGAGCGGCTACGCCGATTCGTATTACAAGAAGGAGATGGCGATCAAGGCGCTCTGGGGCGAGAAGGGATGGAGCGCGGCGGAGCGCACGAGCATCCGCCCCACCTTCGAGGTCAACGGCATCTACGGCGGCTACCAGGGCGACGGCGCGAAGACCGTCATCCCCGCGCACGCGCACGCCAAGGTCTCCATGCGCCTCGTGGGCGGCCAGAACCCCGAGAAGATCACCAAGAGCTTCGAGAAATATCTGAAGTCCGTCGTCCTTCCTGGCGTTGAGATCAAGGTCACGCGCCTCTCGGCCGGCTACGGCGCGAAGGTGCCGCTCGACGACCCCGCGATGAAGGCCGCGACGAAGGCGCTCGCCGACACGTTCGGCAAGAAGCCCGTCTACCTCGCCGAGGGCGGGAGCATCCCGGTCGTCGCGTCGTTCCAGAAGCTCCTGGGCGCCAACACGATCCTCATGGGCTTCGGCCTCCACGACGAGAACCTGCACGCGCCCAACGAGCACATCCGCGTGGTCAACTACCACAAGGGAATCGAGGCGAGCGCCCGGTTCCTCGCGGAAGTGGCGAAGGTCGATCGCTGAGGCCGGATGTCCGACGAGCCTCCGCCGGCCTTGCGCGACGCGCTGCGCGGCGAGGAGCCCGACTTCGTCGTTCGCGCCACGCGAGGTGCGCCCGGACGCGAGGCGCTTCCCCGCGCGATCGCCGGCGCCTTCCTCGTCGCGGGGACGCTCTTGTTCCTCGCCACGCTTCCGGCGGTCGGGGACTGGTTCGCGCGCGTCGGCGTCGTGACGCTCAGCGTGCTCTTCGCCGCGTTCGCCTTCCCGCTGCTGCGCACCGCCTGGCGGGGGCGCCGAGCTGCGGGCGCGTGGGTCGCGGGCACGCCGACGCGGCTCGTGCGCGCATGGCCTGAGGGCCGCGTCGAGACGCACTCCTGGTCCGCGTTCGCCGGCGCCGTCGCGCAGCCCCCCGACGCCGCGGTGGTCCTGCTGGCCCGGCCGCCCTTGCCGCCCCCCGCGTCCGGTCTGCGCGTCAGCCCGTCGTCCGACTGGCTCTTCCAGCGAAGCGTCCGGCTCGACGGCGTGGACGCGTGGCGCGAGGTCGCCGCCGCCTGCGAGGCGCGCATCGCGCACGCGCTGCCCGAGGCGCCGACACGCAGCGCGCTCCCGCGCATCGTCCAAGAGGCGCTGCGCGACGAGCCGGTCCTCTTGGTCGCCCACGGGCAGAGCCCGCTCGCGGCGATCGCGGTCCGGCTCGTGCGCGGCGCGGTCTTGGCCCTCGTCTCGCTGCTGGGCTTCGTCTCGCCCTGGCTCGGCGTCTTCCCCTGGCAAGGCGCCGCGCTCGCGGTGCTGCTCTTCGGCGTCGGCGGGCTCGCCGGCGTCCTCGTCACCGCCACCGCGCCGCGCCCTTGGGGTCCTCGCGTCGTGCTGACGCCCACGCGCGTCCTCCACGGCGCGGGCGCTGTGCGCGAGGCGCCCTGGGGCGCGTTCACGGGAAGGCTGGCGGCTTCCGCGTCGCCAGAGGGCGGCCTGGTCGACCTGGAGACGGTGACGCCCCGTGGCCGGCGCTGCTGGGTCCGCGTCGAGACGAGCGATCCCGTCGGGCTCGCGCGTGTCGCAGCAGCGTGCATGCTGGCCAGAAGCGCCAAGTAGCCCGTCGCTGGTCGCGCGGCGTGGAGACGCTCCGCCTCGCGCACGTGGCGCCCTACCTCCACCCGCACGTGGGCGGCGTGGAGAGCCACGTCGAGGGCGTCTGCGCGGAGCTGGCGCGCCGCGGCCATGATATCACCGTCGTCACCTCGCGTCTCCCCGACACGCCCGAGCGCGAGGAGCGCGACGGTTACAAGATCCTGCGCGCGCCGATGCCCGCGAACCTCTTCACGACGCCCATCACGCCGCGCCTGGGCCGCGCGCTCGACGAGGCCGCGCCGCGCCTCGTGCACGCCCACTCGCCCCCACCCGTGTCGAGCTGGTACGCGTCGCGCTGGTGCAGGCGCCGCGGCGTGCCCTTCGCGCTGACCTACCACTGCGACCTGGAGATTCCCGTCCCGGGCGGGGGCGTCATCGTCGAGGTCTACCGGCGCACCCTGGGGCGCGCGACGGTGCGGCGGGCCGACGCGCTCGTGGCGACGACGACGACCTACGCGCAGACGAGCCGCTCGCTCTGGTCGCGCGACGACGTGGAGGTCGTGCCCAACGCGGTGGACGCCACGCGCTTCTCTCCGGACGTCGACGGCGCCGCCATCCGCGCGCGGCACGGCCTGGGCGACGCGCCCGTCGCGCTCTTCGTGGGGCGCCTGACGCACCACAAGGGCGTCGAGGAGCTGGTGCGCGCCGCCGCGCTCACCGGCCCGCAGGTGAAGCACCTGATCGTGGGCGACGGGCCCAAGCGCGCGGCGTTCGAGGCGATGGCCCGCCAGGCGGCGCCGGGGCGCATCGTCTTCGCGGGGCGCGTGAGCGCGGAGGAGCTGCCCGCGTACTACCGCGCGGCGGACGTGGGCGTGCTCCCCTCCACCTCGCGCCTGGAGGCGTTCGGCATCGCGGCGCTCGAATGCATGGCGAGCGGGCGCCCGGTGGTCGTGAGCCGCATGCCCGGCGTCGAGGAGGTCATCGAGCCCGACGTCACGGGCCTGCTCGCCGAGCCGCTCGACGCCGAGGACCTCGCCGCGCAGATCCGCGCGCTCGCGCTGGACCCCGAGCGGGCGCGCGCGATGGGCAAGGCCGCGCGCGAGCGCGTGCTGGAGCGCTTCACGCTGCCGCGCGTCGTCGACCGGCTCGAAGCGATCTATCGGGCCCTTCAGACGGGACAGAAGCCTTCGTAGACCTGCAGCTCGGGCGTGGGCGAGGGGGCGCTCGCGTCGTTGTAGACGATGCCGCCCGAGAGCGTCGTCGCGCCCGTGGCGAGCGTGAACGGCTCGCCCTTCGTCTGGAAGGGGACCACGAGCGCGATGTAGACGCCGTGCGCGGGGAACGTGAACGTGATCGACTCGGTGGCGGGCGCGAAGCTGCCGTGGTGCTCGCTGGCCGCGACCTCCGTGCCCAGCGTCACGGTGCCCTCCGTGCCCGTCGAGGTCCACAGCTCCAGGTCGTAGTCGGAGACGAGGAGCGGCGGGTGGACCCACGAGAGCGCGAGCGTGTCCGTGACCGGCGCCCCGGCGTCGTTCGTGACGAAGTACGCCATCCCGACGCCGGCCTGCTGCGCGCCGTTCACGGCGCAGAGGTATGCGCCGGCCGCGGAGCCGGTCTCGCTGTTGCCGCCCGCGAGGGGGACGAGGAAGAGGAGCGGGACGAGAAACAGCGCGGCGCGCATGGCAGGCCTCCACGCCCGAGGCTGCCTGCGGCCTCAAAACCCTTACGTCGTCCCCGCGTTCCGCGACGCATGGCCAGGATCCTCGTCACCGACCCCCTCGACCCCGCGGCGTCCGACGCGCTGCGCAAGGCGGGCCACGAGGTCGACGAGCGCAAGCTCACGCCCGAGGAGCTTCTCAAGGAGATCGCCAAGTACGACGCGCTCCTGGTCCGCAGCGAGACGAAGGTGACCAAGGCGGTGCTCGGCGTGGCGGACAAGCTCAAGGTCGTGGGCCGCGCCGGCGTGGGCGTCGACAACATCGACACCGTGGCCGCCAAGGAGCGGGGCGTCGCAGTGGTCAACGCGCCCCTCGCGGCCACCAACGCCGTCGCGGAGCTGACCCTCGCGCACATGCTCGCCCTGGCGCGCCAGATCCCCCGCGCCGACGCCACGACGCGCGCCGGCAAGTGGGAGAAGAAGGGGCTCCTGGGCGTCGAGCTCTCCGGCCGCACGTTGGGCCTGCTGGGCGTGGGGCGCATCGGCGGGCGGGTCGCGGAATTGGCGCGCGCGTTCGGCATGCGCGTCGTCGTCTACGACCCCTACGTGAGCGCGGAGAAGGCGCGCGAGATGCACGTGCAGAAGGCCGACACGCCCGCCGAGGTCGTCGCGCAGAGCGACTTCGTCAGCGTCCACACGCCGCTGACGCCCGAGACGAAGCACCTGGTCAACGCCGCCCTGCTTGCCAAGTTCAAGAAGGGCAGCTACCTGCTCAACGTCGCGCGCGGCGGGATCGTCGACGAAAAGGCGCTCCACGACAGCATCGTGGGCGGCCAGCTCGGCGGCGCCGCGCTCGACACCTTCGAGACCGAGCCGCTCAAGGAGACGCCGCTCGCCGCGCTGCCCACCGTCCACTTCACGCCGCACCTGGGCGCGAGCACGGCCGAGGCGCAGGTGAAGGCGGGCCTCATGGTCGCGGAGGACGTGCGCCGCGTGCTGGCCGGCGAGAAGCCCGACTTCCGCGTCGTCTGAGGTGCCAGGATGGACGATCTCGACAAGGCGCTGCTGCGCATCCTGAAGGACAACGCGCGCGAGAGCTTCGTGCGCATGGCCGAGGTCCTGGGCACGAGCGAGGGCACCGTCCGCGCGCGCCTCAAGAAGCTCCAGGACGACGGCGTCATCAAGAAGTTCACCATCCAGACCGCCGGCAGCAACGTCAAGGCGTTGATCGAGATCCGCATCGAGACCAACGTCAACACCGCCAGCGTCTCGCAGCAGATCCAGACGTGGGACGGCGTCGAGCGCGTGCTCGAAGTGACGGGCGAGCACGACATCGTGGTGTTCGTCGACGTCTCCTCCACGAGCGAACTGAACGACATCGTCGAGCGCATCCGGCAGTTCAAGGAAGTGCAGAGCACGCGGAGCCGCCTCATCCTGCGCGAGTATTGATCCGCGCTCTTTCTCCAGCCACAGAGGAACACAGAGGACACAGAGGGACGAGAAAAGTCGCCTCTGTGATCCTCTGTGTCCTCTGTGGCTGGAGATGAGCGGGACGGAACGCGGCAGGTTCTTGCGGGTCCGCACCGTCCTGCCATCGTGGACTGGTCGCTCCGCGACGTCGAATCGGTGGCGAAGGCGAAGCTCCAGCAGATGGCGTTCGACTACGCGCAGGGCGGCGCGGGGCTGGAGCGCACGCTCGCGGAGAACGTGGCCGCCTTCGGCCGATATCGTTTCCGGCCGCGCTTCCTCGTCGACGTCTCGAAGCGCGACCTGAGCACGGAGCTTCTCGGACGCAAGCACCCCGTTCCCTTCGGCATCGCGCCCACGGCGTTCCACCGGCTCTTCCACGAGGACGGGGAGCGCGGCGTGGCGCGGGCGGCCAGGAACCGCGGCGTGGTGCATTGCGTGAGCACGCTGGCGACGACGAGCCTGGAGGACGTGGCCACGGAAGGGGCGCCGCGCTGGTTCCAGCTCTACGTGCACCGCGACCGCAAGCTCACCGAATCGCTCGTGGCGCGCGCGAAGGCGTCGGGCTACGAGGCGCTCGTGCTGACCGTGGACGCGCCGGTCTGGGCGCTGCGCGAGCGCGACCGGCGCAACAGGTTCACCCTGCCCGCGCCGCTGACGCTCGCCAACTTCGAGCGCTACCTCGACAAGGCGGGCGGGGGCGCGGACGGGCTCTCCAACTACGTGAACGGCCAGCTCGATCCGTCGCTGACGTGGGCCGACCTCGCGTGGCTCAAGCGCGTCAGCGGGATGCCCGTGCTGGTGAAGGGCATCCTCACGCCCGAGGACGCGGCGCTCGCGGTCGAGCACGGCGCGGAGGGCATCGTCGTCTCGAACCACGGCGGCCGCATGCTCGACCACGTGCCCGCGACGCTCGACGCGCTGCCTGATATCGTTTCAGCCGTGCGCGGCCGCGTCCCGGTCGTGCTCGACGGCGGCGTGCGCGGCGGCGCCGATGTGCTCGTCGCGCTGGCGCTGGGCGCGAGCTTCGTCCTCGTGGGCCGCCAGGTCGTGTGGGGGCTCGCGGCGGGGGGCGAGGCGGGCGCCGCGCGCGTGCTCGACCTGCTGCGCGAGGAGCTGGACAACGCGATGGCGCTCACCGGGCGGCGCAGCGTCGCGGAGATCGACGGCACGCTCGTGGCGCGGGTGTGAATGGGCGTCTGGTCCGAGATGGACCCGCGCGTGCGCTGGGTCGTGCTCGGCTCCTTCCTCACCGTCGCCGCGCGCATGAGCACCGTCACGTTCCTCTCCATCTTCTTCACGCACGAGGTGGGACTCGCCGCGCCGCTCGTGGGCGTCGGCTTCCTCCTGGAGAACGCGTTGCGCGGCGCGACGGCGCTTCCCCTGGGCGCGCTCTCCGACCGCATCGGGCGCCGGCCCGTGATCCTCGCCAGCCTCGTCGCGACGGCCATCGTGCTGCCCACGTTCCTGCTGGTGCGCACGCCGGCGGAGCTTCTGCTCTGGAGCGCCGCGTCGGGGCTCGCCAGCGGCGGGAGCTTCGGCGTCGTGGCCGCGCTGGTCATCGACCTCGTGCCCGCCGCCACGCGGCAGCGCGCCCTCGCGCTCAACTACAGCGCGGTGAGCGTCGGCTACACGCTGGGCGTCGCGCCCGCCGGCTTCCTCGCCGAGCGCGGCTACGTGTGGCTCGCGGTGATGAGCGGCGTGGGCTACGCGCTCGTGGCGCTCCTCTACGCGGTCGTGCTGCGCGGCGCCCTCCCGCGCGAGCCGCGGCCCCACGAGGCGTCGTTCGTGTCGCACGCCATGCGGGCCCCGCGCGACCCCGCGTTCCTCGCGCTCGTGGCGACGTGCTTCGTCTTCCCGCTGGGCATCGGCCTGACGAGCAGCGCGGCGCCCCTCTTCGGCGCGGACGTCGGGCTCTCCGACGTGCTCATCGGGCTCCTGCTCTCGACGAACGGCGTCCTCCTCGTGCTCCTGGCCGTCCCGGTCGCGACGCGCCTGGAGTCTTCGGGCCCGTTCCGCATGCTCGGCCTCGCCGCCGCGTTCCTCGCGCTCTCCTACGTCGCGCTCGCGCTGCTCTCTCCCTTCTGGGCGCTGCTGGGCGGGACGACCATCTTCACGCTGGGCGAGCTGATCTTCAGCAGCGCGATGCCCACCGCCGTCGCGCTCCTGGCGCCCGCGGGATGGCGCGGCGCCTACCAGGGCGCGTGGAGCTTCGTCTCGGCCGTGTGCGTGGGCGGCGCGCTCTTCCTCGCGGGCGTCCTGCGCGACGCGTACGGCTGGCCCCGCGCGTGGCTCGCGTTCGCGGCGGTGACGGCGATCGCGGGCATCGCGCTCCTGCTCCTGCGCGCGCGGATGCGGGCGATCGCGGAGGCGCGCGGGGCGGCGTAGGCTCAGAGCGCGGGCGTGCGGCGCGGGAGCTTGTTGCCCAGGTACGCGCCGTGGCTGACGCTCAGCAGGCCCACGGTCCCCAGCGGCACGTCGGGCGGCACGACGATGGCTTGCGCCTCTCCCCGGGACGCGGCGTCGAGCGCGTGGAAGAACTGGAGGAGATAGACCAGCGCGAGGAGGAGCGTCAGCACGAGCATCTGCGCCTTGCCCGCGTCCAGGGCCTCGCCGTCGGCGAGCTCGTCCCCCTCGAAGACGTCCTTGACGCGCGCATCCTTCGCGTCCCGGTTGCGCCAGAGGAGGCCTTGCGCCTCCGCGCCCTTGGCGACCACGCGCGAGACGTCCTCCGGCTTGGCGGGCGTGTTCGCCTTGCCGACGTTGAGGAGCTGCGCGCCCACCAGCGAGCCGCTCGCGGCCATCGTCGTGAGCAGGACGCCCTCGCCCAGCTCGGGAACGGGGTTGCCGCGCGCGAGCGAGACGAGCACCGTCACGACGTAGGTGGACGCGATCGTGACGGTCCAGATGGCGGCCTGGGCGCGCGAGGCGCTCATGACGTGGTTGTCCGTGATGAGGAATCCCAGGAGGCGCTTGTGCATCAGGTGGCCCACGAGCGCGAAGGCCGCGACCAGGAACGCGACGGCCCACCACCACGCCGGGTACCACCATCCCGGGGCGGCGCCCGGGCCGACCGTGGCAGCGAGGACCCAGACGCGCCACGCGCCCA
Organism: Thermoplasmata archaeon; assembly: GCA_034667685.1. Classification (GTDB taxonomy): domain Archaea; phylum Thermoplasmatota; class SW-10-69-26; order JACQPN01; family JAJPHT01; genus JAJPHT01. Next base: position 22,043 of record JAXDQU010000034.1, read on the forward strand.
GGACGAGCACGAGCAGGAGGACGAGGCGCGTCAGCGCGATCCCGAGCGGCCGGTCCCACGCGTCAAGCGCGCGCTGCCCCAGCGTGGACCGGGGCGCCGGCTCCCCCTGCTCGGCCCCCGCGGCCGCCGTCGACATGGGCGCCCCATCGCGGCCGCCCGGCTTGAGGCCCGATGGAGCCCGCCTGCGGAAGCGACATGAGCCGGGTCGCGTTACGCCCTGCGTGCCCGCGTACTGGCTGCTGAAGTCCGAGCCCGACGTCTACAGCATCGACGACCTCGCGCGCGACAAGACGACGTTCTGGAACGGCGTGCGCAACCACCGCGCGCGCAACATCCTGCGCGACGAGATGAAGGAGGGCGACCTGGCCTTCTTCTACCACAGCAACGCGAGCCCGAGCGCGATCGTGGGCGTCGCGAGGATCGTGGGCGCCGCCAAGGCGGACCCGACGCAGTTCGACAAGAAGCTGGGCGAGGAGATGGGTTACGACCCCAAGTCCAAGAAGGACGCGCCCACGTGGTGGGGGCGCGACGTGGCGTTCGTCGAGAAGCTCGCGAAGCCCGTCCCGCTCGCGGACGTGAAGGCGAGCCCGAAGCTCCAGGAGATGGCGCTCGTGCGGATCGCGCAGCTCTCCGTCCAGCCCGTGACCGCGGCGGAGTGGAAAGCCGTCCTCGCGCTCGCGAAGTAGGGCTGCGGCGCCACAGCCACGCGGGCCCCACGGGCTCCTGCTCGGGCGGTCCCGGCGGCGAGGCGTCCGCCACGCCCGGCGGCGCGAAGGCGTCGCCCGCGTGGGGCCTGCTGGGCACCCTCGTCGCGCTGGCGGCCGTGTCGCTCGTCGCCCGTCGGCGCTAGCGTTGTCCGTCCGCGGCCGGACGGACAAAGGCCCGAAATTTTTGCTCGCGTTCTTCCGCGTGTTACTATGCGCGTTCAGGACTCGCCTCTGGTTTTATCCGCCCATGCATCCAGCGCAGGCGCACATGGCCCGCGCCATCTTCGTTCTGATAACAACCCTCGCCATCGTGCTCGCGCTCGCGCCGGTCGCGCTCGTCGCCGACGCCGCGCCGGCCCCCGGCGACTACGTCATCGGGTTCCACCACGCGCCCCCCGCCGGCTGGGCCGGATCGCACGGCTTCGCCGCCGCGAAGCGCCTCGATCGGCTCTCCGCCGTCGTCGTGCACGGCGCCCCCCTCGCGACCCTCCAGCGCGCCGCGCACGATCCCAACGTCGCTTACATCGAACCCAACCAACCTTTGCATACCGATTCGACGGGTTGGGATGGAACGGGTTGGGATGGCACCGGTTGGGACGGCACCGGCTGGGACGGGACGGGCTGGGACGGCACCGGCTGGGATGGAACTGGCTGGGACGGTACCGGCTGGGATGGAACCGGTTGGGACGGGACGGGCTGGGACGGCACCGGCTGGGATGGAACTGGCTGGGATGGAACCGGGTGGGACGGGACCGGTTGGGATGGAACTGGCTGGGACGGAACCGGCTGGGACGCGACGCCTGACCCGGGCTACGCGCAGCAGTGGGGCCTCGCCGCGGTGCACGCGCCCGAGGCGTGGAACCTCAGCGTGGGCACCGGAGCCGTCACGGTCTGCTTCCTCGACACGGGGATCGACGCGACGCACCCGGACCTCGCGGCGCACGTCTACACGAACCCGGCCGACGGGAGCCACGGCTACAACGTGATGGACGGCTCGCACGACGTCACCGACGACGTCGGCCACGGCACGTACGTCGCGGGCATCGCGGGCGCCATCGGCGGCAACTCCGCGGGCATCGTGGGCCTCGCGCAGGAGAAGCTCCTCCCCGTGAAGGTCATGAACGCCTCGGGCGGCTCGGAGGCCGACCTCGCGGCGGGCATCCTGACGTGCCTCGACCACGGGGCGCGCGTGCTCTCGATGAGCCTGCACACGACGGAGCCCAGCCAGCTGCTCGACCAGGCGATCGACCAGGCCCTCGCGGCCGGCGCGGTCGTCGTCGCGGCGGCGGGCAACGACGGGACCGACCAGGTGTCCTACCCCGCCTCGCACCCCGGCGTCATCGCCGTGGGTGCGGCCAACGGCACGGCGGAGCTGGCGCCCTTCTCGAACCACGGCGACCGGCTGGACGTCGTGGCGCCCGGCGTCGGGATCGTCTCGACGGTCCCCGGCGCGCTCTACGCGGGCGCCGGCGGCACGAGCGCCGCGGTCCCCTTCGTGAGCGCCACGGCCGCGCTGATGCTCGACCTGAACCCGTCGCTGTCGGGCGCACAGGTGGGCAGCCTGATCGAGGCCCACGCGCGCGACCTGGGCGCCCCCGGCAAGGACACGACCTTCGGTTACGGCGGTTTGGACACCGCCGCGAGCTTGAAGGCGGCGGTTGGGCAGTAGGTGACGCGTGTTATCACCTAGGACGAAGGTGATCATCGGGATCGTCACGGCGTTGGCCGCCGCGGCGGTCGTGGCGACCTGGTCGCTGCGCCCGCCGCGGGCCGACGCCACGAACCTGATGGGATTCGTCCTGCTCTACGGCGTGTTCCTCCTGGCCGAGGGCGCCGTCATCCCGCTCCTCTGGCGCGGAGAGCGCGTCACGGTGACGTTCACCGAGCCCATCGTGCTCGCCGGGCTCGTCGCGCTCCCCAGCATCCCGCTGGTGCTCGCGGCGAGCCTCGCGCGGCTGACCGGCGCCACGCTCCAGCGCCGCCCCGCGCACAAGACGCTCTTCAACGCGGCGCAGATCGCCCTCGCCACGAGCCTCGCGCTCCTGGTCGCGGTCTTCGCCCCCGTGGCGCCGCTCGTGGGCGCCATCCTCGGCATGGTCACGTTCACGGTCGTGGTGGACTGCGTGACGGTCGTCGTGGTCGGCTCCGTCGAGGAGGTGCCCTGGCGCCGCGCGATCCGCGAGCGCTTCCTGGCCGTGGCGCTCGTCGAGATCGTCTTCGGCGCCAGCGTCGGCCTCGCCATCGTCGGCCTGGGCCACGTCCATCCGCTCGCCCCGCTGGTGCTCGCGCCGCCGCTCTGGATCATGCTGCGCCACGCGCGCATCCAGGCCAAGATGATGCGCGAGAGCGGCCTGCACCTGCGCCTGGCCCAGGAGCAGCGCCGCCTCATCGGCATCCAGGACGACACGCTCATCGCCGACGCGATCCTGGAGGCGTGCCACGACATCATGCAGGTGGGGCGCGCGCGCATCGCGCTCGACGGGCAGCCCGCGTGGGAGCGCACGTGGGACCCCGTGCCCGCGGACGCGGCGCCCGACGTGGGCGTGTCCCTGGGCGGCGTCGACGGCGTGCCCGCCGGCCGCCTCGAGGTCTGGCGTCGTCCCGGCAAGCCGCGCTTCGAGAAGGACGACGAGGGGCTCCTGCTCCAGCTTGGCGCGCAGACCGAGACCGCGCTGGCGAACGCGCGGACGCTGCGCGAGGCGAGCGCGCAGCGCGTCGTGCTCGCGCGCCAGGAGCGCCTCTCCACGCTGGGCACGCTCGTCGCGGGCGTCGCGCACGAGGTCAACAACCCGCTCACGTATCTGCGCGGCAACCTCGAGCTGGCGCTCATGGACCTCGACGAGATGGAGGAGTCCGAGCGCGTCCACGAGGTCGAGCGCCAGATCGGCATCGCGCTCCAGGGCGCGGGGCGCATCGGCGAGATCGTGCAGTCGCTCCGCGCCGTCGCGCGCCAGCGCCCCTCCTCCGAGCGCGAGGTCGTGCACCTCAACAAGGCGGTGGAGGACGTGGCGACGGTGCTCCAGTCGAGCCTGCCGGGGAACCTGCGCATGCGCGTCGAGCGCGCGCGGGGCGACCCCACGATCCTGACGCACCCGACCGACCTGCACCAGGTGCTGCTGAACCTCGCCAAGAACGGCATCGAGGCGCTGGGCGGCAAGCCCGGCGAGCTCGTCATGCGCGTGCGGGCGCTCCCCTCCTGCTACGTGCTGGAGGTGCAGGACACGGGTCCGGGCATCCCGCCGGAGGCGCAGGCGAGGATCTTCACGCCCTTCTTCACCACGAAGGGGACGCACGGGACCGGGCTGGGCCTCGCCATCGTCCACGGCATCATCAAGGACATGGGGGGCGCCATCCGCTTCGACACCGCGCCCGGCGCCGGGACGACGTTCGTGGTCACGCTGCCCCACGAGCTGAAGGCGCCGGTGGCCGCCAGCCCGCCGCCGGCCTTTCAATGACCGGACCAACGAGGTTGATCCGGGGCGGCGCGAAAGAAAGGGGCCGGAGCCTCAGCGCCCGCGGGGCGCGAGGCCGAGCGTCGCGGCCGGGCCGCCCACGCCCTGGGACGAGCGCTTGACGCGGCGCGCGTCCATGTCCTCGCGCTTGGGCATCCAGACGTTCTTCACGAGGCCGACGCGGCGCAGGACGCGGATCACGTAGGCGTTGAAGTCGATCTGGTACCACTTCATGCCGTGGTAGGCGGCCTTGGGGAAGGCGTGGTGGTTGTTGTGCCACCCCTCGCCGAGGCCCAGGAGGCCGACGACCCACTCGTTGCGGCTCTCGTCGTTGGACTCGAACTCGCGCTGGCCGAAGGTGTGGCAGACGCTGTTGACGGACCAGGTGACGTGGTGGCCGATGGCGAGGCGCACGAGGCCGCCCCAGAGGACCGCGCTCCAGAACGCGCCCCAGGTGTGGCCGATCGCGAGGCCCGCGAGGCCGGGGAGCGCGAAGGAGAGGATGGCCCAGAGCCAGAACTGGTTGTCGACCGCGTGCGCGACCTTGTCGTTCTCGAAGGGCTTCGCCCAGACGCCGCTCTTGATCAGGCGGTCGCGGAAGAGCCAGCCCACGTGCGCGTGCCAGAAGCCTTCGAGGGGGGAGTGCGGGTCGCCCTCCTTGTCGCTCTTGGCGTGGTGCTTCACGTGCGTCGCGGCCCACTCGACCGCGGGGCCCTGGAGCGCCATGCTCCCCATCGCCAGGAAGACGAAGCGGACGGCTGGGTAGTCCGACTCGAAGCTGCGGTGCGTGAGCATGCGGTGGAAGCCCACGCCGATGCCGCAGGCCGTGATGACGTACATGCCCGCGAAGATCCCGACGTCGAGCCACGTGACCCACCGGTTCCAGAGCAGCAGCACGGCGGCGGCCGTCGCCACGAGGGGCAGGGTCACGACGAGCAGCAGGACGACCTTCTCCCAGGTCGCCGCGACGTGCGCGTCGGGGTCGGCATGGCGTGTCAGGCGGGTGCGGGTCATTGACATTACAGCTTGGCGGGGCTCTTAAGATGCGGCGTCGGGCCTTATATTGCGGGAGCCTGGGCACAAGGCTGCACGAAGGCCGTGCGGTCGTGCGCACACGTGCCCAGACGTCGCTAGAGCCCCGTGGAGACGAGGATTTTCGTCGCGCCCTCGGCGAGCGCCGAATGGTCGAGCAGCCAGAGGCCGGCGGCGGGCGCCGACGTCGTGTAGGTGCATGCGGGACCCTGGCAGGTCAGCACCGTCGTCCCGGACGGGTCGGTCAGCGTCACGTCGACCGCCGGGATCGTCCCCTGCGGGGTCACGTCGACGCGCAGGCGACCGGCGCCCGGCTCGACCACGAACCCCTGCCGCTCGGTCTGCGCGCGGCCCAAGGGCTCGCCCGGCACGGTGGCGTCGACCAGGACGACGCGCGCGGGCGGAGGCTCCGCCGCCCCGGTGATGGAGAGGCGCGTGGTCGCCGCCGTCGCGTCGGAGCCCGAGTAGGCCACGCGCCAGAGCCCCGGCCGCGGCGAGGCGACCATCGTGGAGCAGGGCCCGGTGCGGCAGTCGAGCACGAGGCGCTCGGTCGGGTCGAGGAGCCCCACGCGCGCGCCGCTCCCGAGGAACAGGCGGCCCGAGGCGGCGCCGTAGCCGACCTCGAAGCGCAGGCCCGTCGTCCCGGCGCGCACCGGCACCACGTCGTTGCGGGCGTTGCCGAACGTCTGCTGCGAGAAGTCATGCGTCCCCTCGTAGAGCGTTCGCCAGGTCGCGTTCGCCGCGGGGGGTCCGGGCATCGCCGCCGGCGCGATCGGGGGAAGGGCGCGCGGCGCGTCCACGATCAGGTGCCCCGCCCCCGCGCCGGCCGCGACGACCACGGCGACGAGCGCCGCGAGCCTCGGGGCCTTCACCTGGGATCGCACCGTGCGCCATGACATGGGACTTGCGCCTCAGGATGCGCTGGCCGTGAGCGGGAGGGAGGAGCGGTACGCGACCTTCCACCAGCCGGGCGCGGTGAGCGTGCCGCCCACGCCGGTGATGTTGGGCTCCAGGGTCCAGAGGCCGGGCAGGGGGCTCGCGTCCGCGAAGTGGCAGGGCGGGCCGTCGCAGTCCAGCACCCTGTCGCCCTCGGGCGCGATGATGCGGATGCGGAGCGAGCTGGTGTTGGCGCTCGCCTCACGCGCGGGAGCAGGCGGGCGGTAACATGAGCGTTTCGGGCGCTCAGCCCATCTTCTCCAGCTCGTCCATCATCTCGCCGATCACGCCGAAGCCCTTCTGCCAGAAGCTCTTCTGCGTGATGTCGACGCCGAGGGGCTTGAGCAGGTCCTGGGGCGACTTGCTGCCGCCGCCGGCCAGCAGCGCCTCGTACTTGGGGACGAACGCCGCGCCCTGCTCGCGGTACATGCCATAGAGCGCGAGCGAGAGCAGCATGCCGAAGCTGTAGCTGTAGCAGTAGAACGGGCTCGCGTAGATGTGCGGGATGTACTGCCACTCGCGCTGGAAGTCGTCGGGGACCTCGACGGGGCCGAACTGCTCGCGCACCTGCGCCAGGTAACGCTCGTTCAATTCCTTCGTGGTGGCGCCCTCCATCACCATGCGGTGCGCGTCCTTCTCGAAGATGACGAAGTACGCCTGGCGCTCGACGGTCGCGTAGATCTCGCCCAGCTTCTCCGAGAGGATCGCGGCGCGGTCCTCCGGCTTCGCCTCGCGCATGAGCGTGTCGTGCATCAGCATCTCGGCGAAGACGCTCGCCGTCTCGGCCATGGGCAGCGTGCTGTGCGCCACCAGCGGGAAGCGGTCGCGCGCGAGCACGCTGTGGACCGCGTGCCCCATCTCGTGCGCCAGCGTCTTGAGCGACTGCGCGTCGCCCGTGTGGTTGAGGAAGACGTACGGCGTCATGGTCGACGTGACGGTCGCGCAGTAGGCGCCGCCGCGCTTGCCCTCGGCCGGATAGACGTGCACGTGCCGCTCGTCGAAGACGGCCTTCGCCGCGGCCTGGATCTTGGGGCTGAACGCGCCGAACACGCGCAGGACCTTCTGCTTGGCGTCCTCGTAGGGCACCTCCAGCTTGTCCTTGTTGAGCGGCGCGTAGACGTGATAGCGCGAGGCGGGCAGGCCCAGCTTCCTCGCCTTCCAGACGAAGTAGCGCTGGAAGACCTGGCGGTTGTCGCGGCAGACTTCCAGGAGCGCGTCGACGGCCTCGTCGGGCACGTCGTTCCCCTTGTTGCGCACGTTGATCGCGCTGGGGTAGGCGCGCAGCTTCAGGTTCTCGTTGTGCCAGTCGGTCACGACCGTCTGGTAGAGGAACGATAGCAGGTTCTCGTTCTGGCCGTAGACGCGCCAAAGCTCCTTGTACGCCGCCTCGCGCACCTTCGGATCGGGGTCGTACACGTTGCGCGTCAGCTCGGGCTGCGTGACGTCCTTGCCCGTCCTGGGGTCCTTGAACTTGAACGCGGACGTCAGGATCTCGCGCACGCGGTCGTTCGCGCTCTCGCCCGTGATGTCCTTGAGCGCGATGATCTTCTCCTCGCTCTCCGAGAGCGTGTGCGGCCGGAAGACGCGCACGCGCTCCAGATAGTAACGCTTCTCGGCGTCCTTGGGCATCAGCGCCGCGGCGCGCGCGTCGGGGAGCGACTTCCACCAGAGGTCGAAGAAGCGCGTGCGGTTCCCGATCTCCGTGGTGAGGTTCTCCATCTTGTTCATGAACGCCTGCGTCGCCTCGTCGCGCGTGTCGGCGCTGAACGAGAGGTGGCCGAAGTTCCCCACCCGGCTGGCGAGGTCGCCCAGCTCGACGTCCATCGCGAGCACGCGCTCCAGGTCCGCGCTCGTCCTGATCTCCGCGTCGAGCTTCCCGCGCATCGACTCCATCTGCGCGGTGAGCTGCTCCATGCGGTCGAGGATGCGCTGGAACTCGGGCCCCTCGGTCGCGGGGAGCACCGGCTTGAGGTCCCAGACGATCGGCGCGGGCTTCGCGGAGGCGGACGCGGTCACGCGCCGGCATGAGGCGGCATGCGGTATGAGGCATGCTGCTCGGGGTGAGGGGAGGCGGAGGGAGACGAAGGGAGGCTTGGGGAGGCGGAGGGCGACGGGGGGAGGCGAGGGGAACGAGCGAGCCGACGTTTGGGCGCATCTGAGCGCGCACCTGACTCCAGGAGCATGTGCGCGCGCAGATGCGACCCGCGCTCCCTCCGGCTCCCCTCGCCTCCCCCCGTCGCCCTCCGCCTCCCCAAGCCTCCCTTCGGCTCGCGCTCGTCATCCGTTCGGCACCCTTCGAAGTCCGTGTCGCAAGCGTTAAGGGCGCATCCCGGGCTGATCACGCGATCATCATGCGGCTGGTGTGCCCCCGATGCAACGCCGGACTCGTGCCCGCGTGGACCGGCCTGCGCTGCCCGCGCATGAGCGCATGCGGCCGCGGCGGACCCGTCGAGTCGTCGCAGGTCGGCTACGTGTTCTCGCTGGACCCGCACACGAGCCACGGCGTCAAGGCCTGACGCCAGGCGTGCAGCCGACCGGCTGCTCTCCCCTGACTCGCACAAAGATTAAAACGCCCGCGTGCCTCGGCCGGCCCGATGGCGGAGGCTCGTCGTTGCCCGGAATGCGGCGCGGCCATGGTGCCCACCCTGCGCGGCCTGCGTTGCCCCAGGCTCGGCTCGTGCGGACGCGGTGGCATCCAGGAGACGCGCAACCCCGCCGGGCGTGCATGAGATGGCCACCCAGTTCGTCGTCTTCCTTGAGAACCGGCCCGGCGCCCTCGCCGAGCTCGCCGAAGTGCTCGCCGCCGCCGGCGTCAACATCGAAGCCATGCTCCTCGAAGGCTCGGTGGACTTCGGCAACGTCCGCCTCCACGTGAGCAGCCCCCGCAAGGCCGAGAAGGCGCTCAAGGAGGCAGGCTATCAATACCGCGCGGGCGAGGCCATCACCATCAGCCTCTCCAACGAGCCGGGCCAGCTCGCCGAGGTCTCGCGCAAGCTCGCCAAGGCCAAGATCAACATCGACGCCCTCTTCGGCACCACCGCGCCGGGCACCGACCAGGCCGAGTTCGTCCTGATGGTCGACGACCCCGCCAAGGCGCGCAAGGCGTTGGGGTTGGAGAAGTAACAACCCTGCCTCTTCATGACGGGGCCTGCTGCTCTTCGCCACCATGCTGGACCCTGACGCCACGAGCCCTCCCGCGCGGATCGAGCGCAGGATCGGCTTCTCGGACGACGTGCTCCAGGAGATCCACCTCCGCTACGGCCGCAATGCCCGCATCGAGGTCGAGCCGGCGGGCGACGTCGTGGCCCATTTCCCCGACGGGGGCCGCCGCGTCTGGGTGAAGCCGGAGGAATCGGAGCGCGGCGTGCTCACGGAGGCCGAGGCGCAGGGGCTCGTGGCGAAGCTCGAGGAGGCCGCCGAGCGTCCGGGGCAGCTCTTGAGCTGGGTCCTCTGCACGCTGAAGCGCCAGCCTCCGGGCGTGATCAACCCGCCCTCCCGCGCCGCGGAACGGCGGGGCGTCGAGTTCGGCGCCTGGTACGAGGGGAAGCTCGCCCCCTTGCGCAAGGCGGACCAAATCCCCGTGCGCAGGCCGCCGAAGCCGAAGCCCGCCGCCCCCGTCAAGGTCGCCAAGCCCAACATGCTCGCCGACCGTCCCATCGCGTCCGACGCGGAGGACCGGCTCGACTACAAGCCCTACGCGGACGCGCTGGCGAGCCTCATCGACAACCCCCAAACGGCGACGCCGCTGACGCTGGCGATCCACGCGCCTTGGGGCGCGGGGAAGACGAGCCTCGCGCGGCTCGTGGAGAAACGGCTCACGGGCGGGCCCGCGGCGGGCGGTGCGGAGCCGCACGTCACGATGTGGTTCAACCCGTGGATGCACGAGGACGCGCCCAGCCTGCGCGGCGCGTTCGTCGCGGAGGTCGCGCAGCAGGCCGGACGTAAGCGCAGGTTGTGGCGGCGGCTCCTCTTCCCGCTGCCCGCGGGGCTGCGCTCGCCCAGCCAGCAGCTCCGCGTGCGCCTGATGCAGGGCGCCCTCCTCCTCTCCGTCGCGCTGCTCGTGGGCCTCGCCGCGGTCGGCTTGGGCCTCGCGACCGCGCCGGACTGGACGCCACCCGCGTGGATCCCGAAGGTCGGTCCCGACCTCGTGGTCGCGGCGCTCGTGGTGTCCGCGACGGGCTTCGGCCTGCGCCTCGTGGGCGCGGTGGGCGGCGCCATCGCGAGCTTCGTGCGCGACCCCAAGGCGGAGTCGGCGACGGGCTCCATCCCCGGCGTGCGCGCGCAGCTTGGCAAGCTCCTGCGCCAGGCGACGCCGCGGGGCAGCCGCTTCGTCGTCTTCATCGACGACATGGAGCGCTGCTCGCCCCCGCGCGCCGTGGAGCTCCTGGAGGCGATCAGCCAGCTCGTCGACCATCCCGACGTGGTCGTCGTGCTAGTGGCCGACATGGAGGGCGTCGCCGCGCACGCCGAGCTGAAGTACGCCGACCTCGCGCGCCAGCAGAAGCGGGACGACTTCGGCCGGCCCTACCTGGAGAAGATCGTGCAGGTGCAGTTCGACGTGCCCGCGCCGGCCGTGGGGCGCGTGCGCGCGGCGCTGGAAGGCGTCACCGCGCAGGAGCGCCAGCCTTCGGACGGGCCGTGGCGCCGCGTCCGACGCATCCTCGCCGAGACGATGGAGGGGCTCCGCGCGACGCCGCGCCTCTTCTCGCGCTTCAACCTCTGGCGCACCCTGCGGGACGCGTGGCCGAGCCTGCTCGCGGCCGCGCTCCTCGGCTACGTGCTCCTGCACCCCGGCCTCATGGGCATCCTTCCGATCCCCGGCGGCCAGGTCGTCGCCTGGATCGGCCTGGGCCTCGTCTGTCTCCTCCTTCTCGTCGTGGAATGGCAACGGACGTTGCGCGGCGTCCGCATCACCCAGCTGCGCGGCCAGATCGAGGACGCCAGCGCCGGGGGCGCCGATGCGCCCACCGTCGCGCGCGGGTACGAGGAGACGCTCCGTCACCTCGAGGGCCAGGCGGCGGACCTGCGCCTCGCCAACGCGTCGGACTTCGTCACGCAGGCGCGCGACGAGGCGCTCTCGCGGGTGCCCGCGCTGCCGCGCCACGCCAAGCGCGTTGAGAACCGCGTGCGCCTCCTGGCGGTCATCGCGAAGCGCCGCGGGATCCTCGACGGTGAGGGCGCGCTCCAGGCGCGGCAGCTTGGCAAGTGGGTCGCGCTGCAGGAGCGCTGGCCCGACCGGGCGCGGCGCATCGCGGAGGATCCCGGCTGGCTGGCGCGCGAGGAGACCGCGGCGCGCGAGCAGCCTGCGAAGGGAGACGACTGGTCGGCGTTCCTGCGCGACGAGCCTGCGCTGGGACCTGCGAGCGCCATGCTCACGCGCTTCGAGCGGGCGTAGCGGAGCGCAGCAGCTTCCGGTGCGCCGTCCCCAGCGCGACGTCGTCAGGCCGCCGCCATTCGCCAGCCTCGCCGTCCGTCTCGACGGCGTACGCTTCCATCTTCCAGCGGCGGTGCGTGAAGACGTGCTCGCCGCGCCGCTCGGGGCGCTCGGCCACGCGCGCGCGGCCATCGGTGAGGCGCTCCACGTGCTCGCGCAGCAGCTCGCGAGCATCCGCGCCGCGCGGCACCTCGACCCAGGGCAGCCCCCACGTGCCGGCGAGGAGGCCGGCGTCGCGCTTCTCCAGGAGCATCGCGCCTCCGCGCTTGGAGAGGGCGAGCGCCACGCGCATCTCGCGGGGCGCGGCGGCGGGCGCCTTCACCGGGTATCGCGTGGCCTGCGCGCGGCCCAGGCACGCCTCGGCGAGCGGGCACGCTTCGCAGCGGGGCGCCTTGGGCGTACAGACGGTGGCACCCAATTCCATGAGCGCCTCGTTGAACGCGCCGGGCGCGTCGCGCGGCTGCGCGGCCAGGACCCACGCCTCGGCCTTGCGGCGCGTGGCGGGCAGCGTGATATCATCCTCGGAGGCGGTGAGGCGCGACCAGACGCGCAGGACGTTGCCGTCCACCGCCGGCGCGGGGAGGCCGAAGGCGAGGCTGGCGACGGCGCCCGCGGTGTAGGGGCCCATGCCGGGGATCTCGCGCAGCGCGGCGAGGTCGGCGGGAAGCTCTCCCTGGTGGCGCTCGACGACGCGCCGCGCGCCGCTTTGCAGCAGCCGCGCGCGCCGGTAGTAGCCGAGCCCTTCCCACGCCTTCATGAGGTCGTCCTCGCGCGCCGCGGCGAGGCTTTTGATATCGGGGAAGCGCGCGAGGAACGGCTCGTAGTAGCGCAGGACCGTCTCGACGCGCGTCTGCTGGAGCATGACCTCGCTCACCCAGACGCGGTAGGGATCGCGCGGCTCCTGGCGCCAGGGGAGGCCGCGCTTGCTCGCGGCGAACCATGACAGCAGGCTCAGTGGGCGCGCCTCCTGGCGAGCCACGCGCCGGCGCCTCCGCACAGGAGCGCGACCAGCGCGAGGCCCGCGATCTCGGGCGCGATCTCGCCCAGCGCGTTGCCACGCAGCATCGCGCCGCGCAGCGCGTCGGTGGCGAGCGTCACGGGCAGCACGGAGGAGACGGCGCGGGCGGGCGCGGGCATGAACGCGACGGGGAAGAAGAGGCCGCCCAGGAGCAGCATGGGCAGGAGCGCGAGGACGGCGAGGAGCGCGGCGCCGGAGCTTGCGCGCGTGAGGCCCGCGGCGAGGAGCCCCAGGGCGCCCGCGGCGAGCGAGGCGAGGAGCAGCACGCCCAGCGTCATCGCGGGGTCCGCGACGGTGGCGCCCAGGAGCGCGAAGCCAAGCGCCAGCGCGACGGCGGCGGGCACGAGCGCGGCCAAGAGCGCGACGAGGAGCTTGGAGACGAGCGACCACGTCCGGGCGCCCGGCGCGGCGGCGAGCCTGCGCGCGGCGCCGGTCTCGCGCTCGCGGGCGGCCAGGAGCGCGGCGGAGAGCGCGCCGGTCCAGAAGACGCCGAGCACGATCGCGCCAGGAAGCGCGACGGTCGAAAGGCGCGTGTCCTGCGAGGCGAGGCCGCTGTCCTGCACCTGCAAGGGGAGCGCGGTCGTGGTGAGATATCGTTCGCTGTTGCCCAGCACGCCGCCGGCGAAGTCGAGGAAGTCGATGACGTCCTGCACACGCTGCGCGTCGGGGTTGTTGGGCGCCATGCTGGACTTGACCTGGGAGAGCTCGACGCGCGCCTGGTGGATGCCCAGGACCGAGACGTCCTGCCCGAGCACGTTGGTCACGCCGCCGCTCTCCGTGAGGTTGAGCAGCACGAGCACGCCGCGGATCTTCTCCTGCACGATGGCCTTGAGGAAGTCGTTGAGCACGCCCTTGACCGCGTTGCGCGCGACGCTGGCGTGGATGGGATCGGACTCGTCGACGACGAGCCTGACCGTCGCGTTGCTGCCCAGCGTGCCGAGCTGGTTGAGGAAGTGCGCGGGCACGACGAGCACCGCGTCCACCTCGCCGCGCCTCAGCCGCGCGAGGCCGTCGGCGTCGCTGGTCGCCTTCACCACGTGCGCGAAGCCGTTGCTCGCGACGAGCATGTCCTCCGCCGTCACGTTGCGGCCGTTCACGTCGAGCTGGTCCGCGACGTCGTGGTTCACGAGCGCGAGGTCGAGCTTCTGCGGCGGCGTCTGGAAGGCCGCGCCGAGCACGACGACGAGCAGCACGGGGTAGAGCATGAGCGCCGCGAGCAGCGCGCGGTTGCGCAGCAGCAGGCGCGCGTCCTTCACGAAGTGGGCGAGGAGCACGGCTACCATCTCCCGTCGCGCTCGACCTGCGCTCCGCGCTCGTCCCGCCAGCACGCCAGCACGCCAACGCGCATGGTCGTGTGGCGCTCGCGTTCCCGTCCATCGCGTGTTGGCGCGCTGGCGTGCTGGCGGAAGCCGCGAAGCGGCGACGGCGCGCGCGCACGCTCGACGACGCGCATCATGGCGCCTCCAGCCCGCGATATCGCGCGTCGAGCTTCGGCGCCTCGCTCGCGGGCAGGTCGGACACAATCCTCCCATTCAGGAGAAAGAGCACGCGGTCCGCGACGCGCGAGGCCTCCACGAGGTCGTGCGTCGAGAAGAGGATCGTGCGCGTCTCGCCGCGGTACGCCCGGAGCAGCCGGGCGAGGCGCTCGCGCGCGGCCGGATCGAGGCCGGTGCCGGGCTCGTCGAGGAGCAGCACGTCGGGCTCGTGGATCAGGCACGAGGCGACGGCCGCGCGCTGGCGCAGCCCGCCCGAGAGGTCCCCGGCGCGGACGTGGGCGCGGTCCGCGAGCGCGAACTCGCCGAGCAGCCGGTCGACGCGCTCGCGCAGCCGGCGCCCGCGCACGCCTTCGAGCCGGCCGAAGAACGCGAGGTTCTCGCGGGTGGTCAGCTCGGGGTAGAGGTTCTCGCCCTGGGGCACGAAGCCGATCTTGCGGCCCAGCCGCTTCGTGTCCTCGGGGAGCAGCACGCCCGCGACCTTCGCGTCGCCCGAGGTGGGCAGAAGGACGCCGGCCAGGATCTGGAGAAGGGTGCTCTTCCCGGCGCCGTTGGGCCCCAGGAGCGCGACGGTCTGTCCGGGCGGCGCCTCGAAGGAAGCGCCCACGAGCGCGTGCGTTTGCCCGTAGTCTCGGGTGAGCCCCCGGGCCGTGATCACGGCCGCGGGAGCAAGGCCCGGCCAGATAAGGCTAGACGATCGGTCGTGCGACTACGCGAGGGGCACGCAGTACTGGCACGGGTACGGAATCTCGTACTGGCAGTCGTAGTAGTAGTCGCCGTAGGACCAGGAGGTGCCGATGCAGGCGAGGCCGGGGCAGTGGGGGCCGGGCTGGACGGTGCCCGAGAGGACCGTGCACGTGCCGAACGCGTCCGCGGAGGGCGCGGCGGTCACGAAGACGGTGGTCGCAAGGAGAAGCATGGCGGCAAGGATGACGATGCGCATGGGGTTGTGCCCGCCGCCCGCACGCCGTTGCCGTGACAAGAAGTGTCGGAGGGCGCAGCCGCGTGGATGCGTGACCCCGAGAGAAACCCGACGACCCGCGGATCCGAGAACCCGAGGGGCGAGACGTCGGGTCGTCGGGTTTCGGCCCCGGTCACACCCGCGCCAGCAGCTCGGCCACGCCCTGCTTGACCGTCGCGCCTTCGTAGAGGATGCGGTGGACGACGCGCGTGAGGGGAAGGTCCAGGTCCTCGTCCACGGCGTAGTCGTTGAACGCCTTGGTGGCGAAGACGCCCTCGGCGACCTGGCCGTGCATCTTCTCCTTGATCTGCTCGGCGGGCGTGCCGCGGCCCAGCTCGCGCCCGTAGAAGCGGTTGCGCGAGTGCTCGCTGGTGACGGTGGCCACGAGGTCGCCCAGCCCCGCGAGGCCGTAGACGGTGCGCTCGTCGGCGCCGAAGAGCGTGGCCAATTCCACCATCTCGTCGATGCCCAGCGTGACGAGGCACGCGGAGCAGTTGTCGCCCCAGCCGAGGCCCTCGGCCATGCCGCCGGCGAGCGCGACGACGTTCTTGTACGACCCGCACACCTCGGCGCCCACGAGGTCGCGGCGCGGGTAGGCCTTGAAGAAGCGCGTCGCGAAGAGATCGGCCCACTCCTGCGCGATCGCCATGTCGGGGTAGGCGAGCACGGCCGCGGTGGGCTGGCCGACGCTGACCTCCTCCGCGTGGTTGGGTCCCGTGATGCACGCGACGGGCTTGCCCGTCTCCTCGTGGATGACCTCGCTCATGCGCTTGTGCGTGCGCTGCTCCAGCCCCTTCGTCGCGGAGACGACGAGCGCCTCCGGGGCGAGGTGCTTGGCGTACACGCGAGCGAATTCCCGGGTCGCCTTGCTGGGGACCGCGTGGACCACGTGCCGCTCGCCCGCGAGCGCCTCCGGGAGGTCGTGCGTGACCGCGAGGCTGGGCGGGAAGGGGACGTTGCTGACGTAGTGCGGGTTGCGGCGCTCCTTGCGCATCGCGGCCACGAGCTGCTCGTCGCGCGCCCAGAGCGTGACGCGCTCTCCCTTGCTGGCGAGCAGGATGGCGAGCGTGGTGCCCCATGAGCCGGCACCGAGCACGGCGGGCACGCGCCTACGCTCCCGGCTGCTTGTACTCGGGGTTCTGCGTGTACTCGGGCACGTACTCCTGCCCCGAGAGGTCGCGGATCGCCACCATGATGCGGTCGGTGACCTCGCGCGTGACCTTGCGGTCCTCCTCCTGGCCGTAGAACTCGTCGAAGCGCATGGGCGCGCCGATGTGGATCGTGACCTTGTGCAGCGAGGGGACGCTCTTGCCCTTGGGCAGCACCTTGTCGGTGCCGATCATGCCCACGGGGATGACGGGGACGCGGGCCTTCAGCGCGAGCCGCGCCACGCCGGTCCTGCCCTTGTGGAGCTTGCCGTCCACGCTGCGCGTGCCCTCCGGGTAGATGCCGAAGAGCTTGCCTTCGTCGAGGAGCTGGAGCGAGCGCGCGAACGCTTCGTTGTCCCCCTCGCCGCGCTTGAGCGGGATGACGCCCCACTGCTCGAAGAGCCAGCGCTGGACGGGCACGTCGAAGTGCTGCGCCTTGCTGATGAAGAAGATCTGCCGCGGCACGCACGCCGGCAGGAAGTAGTGGTCCGTGTAGGAGAGGTGGTTCGACGCGAGGATGGCGGCGCCGGCCTTGGGCACGTGGTGGAGCCCGGTGGCGTGGACCCGCCAGAGCCCGCGCAGCATGGGCCCGACGGTGAACTGCGACGCCTTGTAGAATCGCTCGCCCATGACGCGGGGGCCAAGCCGGGCGGGGCAGGTAAGATTTTCGGCCAGCGCGGGGGGTTCGGGGGGCGCAGCCCCCCGACGTTTCGCACGCGCAAATCCTCAAGCCCAACCCGGGGCTGCGCCCCGTCGTGGACGCGCCGCGCACCTTCACGCCCGAGGAAGCCCAGGCGCTCCTTCCGCAGGTCCGCCCCCTGCTGGCGCAGCTCCGTGACGCGTTCCACGGCTTCCGCTTCGCGCGCGAGCAGTGGACCGAGCTGCGCGAGGTGTACGGCGAGGACCCGGCCAGCGTCGAGCAGCACCCGGCCCACGACGAGGCCGTCCGCTGGCGCCGCGAGGCCGAAGCCCAGGGGCAGCGCGTGCAGGCGCTCGTGGACGAGCTCGACGCGCTCGGCGTCGAGGTCAAGGACCCCATGCTGGGCCTCATCGACTTCTACGCGCAGCGCGAGGGCGAGCTCGTCTACCTCTGCTTCCGCGACGACGAGGACGCGCTGCGCTACTGGCACCCGCTCTCCACCGGATTCGCGGGACGGCGGCCGCTCTCCGAGTTCTGACATCAAAGGGAAGACGGGAAGCGAGGGAAGAAAGGAACAAGGGAACAAGGGAACAAGGGAACAAGGGCCCCCTTGTTCCCTTCTTCCCTCGCTTCCCGTCTTCCCGTCTTCCCTTCGGATTTCGATATCACGGCCACATGCCCGATAGCGGATGCGACGCGACGGGCTGACATGCAACGCTTCCTGGCGATCCACGCCATTCCCCTGGGCACGAACGAGGCCGCGTTCCGCCAGACCCTGGTGCGCGTGGCCGACGCGGCGGACAAGCTCGGCATCGACGTCAAGGAGACGCTCTACAACCTCGACCAGGGGAAGGCGTGGAGCGTCTTCGAGGCGGAGAACGAGGCGGACGTCGTCGAGGTGACGAGCCTCGCGGGCCTGCCGCGCCCCGAGGTGCTTCCCACGGAGATCGTCTACACCGAGCTGCTCAGCGAGCCGCGTCGGGCGCGCTGAACGGGTCGGAAACGCGCGTCCTACGGCAGGCCGCACTCGGTCGAGGCGAGCCGGCAGGTCGCGTTGATGGCGACCATACATGCGCCCAGGAGCCAAAGCACACACCTGCCGCCGTCGCCAAGCTGGCAGTTCTCCTGTACAAGGGCATCGCCGCACCTGGTGGCCATTGCGCCCGGCGTGACGACGAGAACGGTGGCGGTCACGAGGGAGAGCATCAAGGCGGTCGCAACGAGTTTCATGGGGGATCCTTCCGGCCAATGTGGGCCTGTTGCACGCACGAGCCTCGGGAGCATTATGTTACCTGCAGTGACGAGGTTGCACTTATCGAGGTTTCTTCGCCGGGATCAAGGATCGTGGCTGGATAGGATATCCTGGATGCGGCGGAGAAACGCCTCCGGCGCGTCCTCCTGCCAGAAGTGGCCCGCGTCGGGCGCCACGTGCTCGACGCTCTCCACGGCGAGGCCGCTCTCGCGCCAGCGCTCGGCCAGGCGCGGCGGCATCACGGGATCGCGGTCGGCCCAGAGCACGTGCACCGGCGCGTGGGAGAGGAGCGGGAAGCGCGCCTCGGCCTCGCGCAGCGTCGCCGCCTCGGGGTGGTCGGGCCCGTCGGGCACCATCTGCACGAAGCGCGCCGCCGCGACGCGCCCGCCTTTTTCGCGCATGGGCCAGGCGTAGGCGCGGCGAGCCTCGCGCGAGAGCGGCCTGCGCACGCCGCCGCGCATCGCGGTCGCGCGCACGAGGTCGAGCCGCACGCCCAATTGATAGCCCAGGGGCGAGGCGAAGAGCGCGTGCCAGCGCGTGAACGCGCGCTTGCGTTTGGGCGCGAAGGCCACCGTGTTGCAGACGAGGATGCGCTTCACGCGCTGCGGCTCGCGCGTCGCCCACGTCATGCCGATGGGCCCGCCCCAGTCGTGGAGCACGAGCGTCGCGTCGCGCACGTCGAGCGCCGCGAGGACCGCGCGCAGGTTCTCCGCGTGGCGCTCCAGCGAGTAGTAGCGCGGGTCGGTGGGCTTCTCCGAGAGGCCGAAGCCGGCGTGGTCGAGCACGACGACGCGGTGCCCCGCCGCCACGAGCGGCCCCACGAGCTTGCGGTAGAGGTAGCTCCACGTCGGGTTGCCGTGCAACAGCACGAGGGGCGCCGCGTCGCGCGGGCCCGCGTCGACGACCGAGAGCCGCACGCCCTCGACGGTGATATCACGGCGCGGCCAGGGCATCGCGGCGGCGATCTCCGGCGGGAGCTTGCGCATGCGCGTCCAACCGGCGCCTCGCAGAACCATGTTTCGGATCGGCGCTCCGGCTGGGGCTCCGCCCCAGCGTGGAGCGAGCGCCTACTGCACGTGCTGGGCGACGTCGTCGACCTCGCGGTCGCAGTAGCCGCAGCGCAGCTTGACCGGGTCGCGCGCGACGATGAGGAACTGCGCGCGCACCGGCTCGTGGTTCGTCACGCAGTTGGGGTTCGGGCACTTGACGAGCCCGCTGACCTTCTCGGGCAGCTCGACGCGGTCCTTGCGCGCCACCTCATACTCGCGGATGATGTTGATCGTCGCGTTGGGCGCGATGAGCGCGATCTTGTTGACCTCGTTCGCGTCCAGCTCGCGGTCCTCGATCTTGAGGATGTCCTTGCGGCCGCGGCTGCTGGGGACGTTCATCGCCGCGGTAATCGTGCTCGTGCTGCCCGGGCGCGGCAGGCCCAGGATGCGCATCACGGTGACGGCGCGCCCCGCGCTGATGTGGTCGATGACGGTGCCGTTGCGGATCGGCTGCACCTTCAATTCCTGCACTCACGCCACCCCCTTGAGGCCGAGGACTTCCGCCAGGAGCGCCATGCGCACCGGCACGCCGAACGCGGCCTGCTCGAAGTACTTCGCCGCGGGCGTGTCGTCCACGGCCGGGTCGATCTCGCCCACGCGCGGGAGCGGGTGCATCACGACGATGCCCTTCTTGCCCTCCGCGAGCAGGTTGGGCGTTACGCGCAGCACGCCGCTGACCTTGCGGTACTCGTCCACGTCGGGGAAGCGCTCCTTCTGGATGCGCGTCATGTAGAGCACGTCCGTCTCGCCGATGACCTCCTCCAGGCGCGAGGCGAGCTTGTAGCGCGCACCCGCCGCGTCGAGCATCTGGCGCATGTCGTGCGGGATCTGCAGGCTCTCGGGCGCGACGAAGTTCATCTCGACGCCGTACATCGCCAGCGCCTGCGCGAGCGAGTGCACCGTCCGGCCATACTTCAGGTCGCCCGCGATCGTCACCGTGTTGGGCCGGATCTCGCCCTTCGCCTTGCGGATCGTGAAGAGGTCCGTGAGCGTCTGCGTCGGGTGCTGCCCCGCGCCGTCGCCCGCATTGATCACCGGCACGCGCGAGTAGCGCGCCGCGAGCCGGGCCGCCCCCTCGCGCGGGTGGCGCAGCACCACGAGGTCGCTGTACGAGGCCACCATGCGGATCGTGTCCGCCAGCGTCTCGCCCTTCGTCGCGCTCGTGCTGCCCGGCTCCGCCACGCTGATGACGCTGCCGCCCAGGCGGTGCATCGCGCTCTCGAAGGAGAGCCGGGTCCGCGTCGAGGGCTCGAAGAAGAGCGTCGCCAGGATGCGCCCGCGCGCCGCGTCGAGGACGCGCTCGCCGCGCGAGGCGGGAAGGAGCCGCTCGGCCGCGTCGAGCACCCGGTCCATGTCGGCGACGGTCATGTCTCCGATGTGGGAGAGGTGGCGACCCTGGAAGCTCATGGGGCGGCGAACCGGTGGACGCGATAAAGGCTTTGCCAGGCGGGATCACGGCGCGCAGGGATAGGCGCTGTCCAGGACGCGCAGCGTGCACGTGGGACCCGCGACCCCGTCGCCGCCGCGGTAGTAGACGACCTCGCCCGTGGGGCCCGCGCACGCGACGGTGGTGAACCAGTCGTCCACGCCGGTCGTCTGGCTGGCCGTGCAGGGTCCGATCGAGACGCCGTGCCCGGGGTCGAAGGCGGAGGCGAAGGGCGCGACGAGGACGAGGACAAAGGCGAGGAAGAGGGCGAGGGAGCTGCCGCGCATCGCCGCGCGAGCGCGGGCCGGGCGCATCCGGCTTGCTGCCGCGCAACGCGCGGGCTACGCCGTGGGACCCGGACGCTCGCGCAGCTCGATGCGGTTGCCCCACGGATCCTGCGCGTAGAACCCGCGCGTGCCGACCTCGTGGGGCGCGTCGTAGTGCCGGAAGCGCGCCTTGTCCAGCGCCATGCGGATCGTCTCCGCCTTGTCCACGCGGAAGCGCGCCGACGGAGGCGGGTTGAGCACGGCGCGGAACCCCTCCTGCGGCAGGACCTTGAACAGGCCCTCCGCGGTCTGGAACCAGATCCCCTTCTCGCCGGGCGGCTTCATCGTCTCCTTCAGGCCGAGCATTTGCCCGTAGAAGCGCCGCGCCTCCGCCTCGCCCCCGGGCGGCATGAGCACGGACTCGCCCATCTCCTTCGCGAGCACGCGGGGCATCGCGCCGCGCAACGCCGCATGCGCGGATGAAGGGCTCGGGGCTCTGGACTCAAGGCTCAGGGCTCCGGAGCCCGGAGTCCAGAGCCCCGAGCCCCGCCGTTCGGAGGTCCGTCGCAGAACGCTCATGCGCAGGAACGGGGTCACGAAGCCCGATGGCCCTGCTCGCGGCGCTGGCCGACTGGAGCCTCCAGGTCATGGCGAGCCTCGGCTACGTCGGGCTCTTCCTCCTCATGACCGCGGAGAGCATGGTGCTCCCCGTCCCCAGCGAGGCCGTGCTCCCGTTCGCAGGCGCGCTCGCGGCGCGCGGCGAGATGAGCCTTCTGCTGGCCTTCCTCGTCGCGCTGGCCGGCACCCTCGCGGGCTCGCTCCTCTCGTACGGCATGGGCGCGTGGGGCGTGCGCCCGCTGCTGGAGCGCTACGGCAAGTACGTCCTCGTCACGCCGCACCACATCGAGACGACGCACCGCTTCTTCGAGCGGAAGGGGGGCGCGTGGACGCTCTTCCTCGCGCGCTTCGTCCCCGTCGTGCGCCACCTCATCAGCATCCCCGCCGGCAGCGCGCGCATGCCCCTGGGCCGCTTCGTCCTCGCCACCGCGCTGGGCGGCGGCCTCTGGGACGCCTTCCTGCTCTACGTGGGCTATCTCCTCGGCAAGAACTGGGAGACCGTGACCGCGCTCGTGGACCAATGGAAGTGGGCGATCCTCGGCGCCGCCGTGATCGCGGCCGCCATCGCGGCGTGGATCGCGTGGCAGCGGCGCAAGCGCAACGGGACCGCGACCTCCTCGGGCGAGACCGGCCTCGCCCCCGGCCGGTGAGGCTACCGCCACGCGACGGCGTAGCGCGCGAGCCGCTCCAGGTTGCTCCGATGGGCGCGGAGGCGACGGCTCCACGCCGCGCCCGCGCCCGCGCCGGCGACCACCGACGCCGCGAGGGCGCCGGGCGCCGCGGCGGGGTCGAGCCAGAAGAGCGAGAGCGCGCCCACCGCGCCCGCAGCCAGGAGCGCGCCCGGCACGAAGCGCTTCGCCAGGAGGAACGGAAGCCCGGGGACGAACGAGAGAAGCTGCACCTTCGCGGGCGCGTCGAGCGCGGCGGACGAGGGCGCGAGGTGGTCGGGCGCAGGGTCCCGCCGCGCGTAACAGGTCGAGCAGAGGGCGGGCCGCTCGGCCAGGGCCAGGCGCGAGGGCCACCGCCAGGCGTGGGGCGAGCACAGCGTCCTGCGGCACGTGGCGCACGCCACGCCCCTTGCCTCCCCGGACTCGGGCGCGATGAGCCCGCAGTCGTTGCAGAGATATCCGCGCCCCGATTCGAACGCCGAGACGCCCTGGGCGAATCCTTCCGACGCGCACACGCGCCACGGCCGCGCGGCGTCGTCCGCGAAGTCGACGCGGTACGCGCGCGGGCCGATCTGGAGCCGGAGCCTGCGGCGGTAGAGCAGCACCTGCTTGGCGGAGGTCTGGACGTCGGCCGGGCGGACCTCGCAGAGCTTGGTGTAGCTCACGTTGTTGCGGCCGCTGTAGCTGACCTCGCGGGTGAGGCGGGACGCGACGCCCGCCGCCACCTGAGCCTGATATCGTTCCAGGGGCACGCCGAAGTAGGCGGCCGGGGCGCGCCCCTCCACCAGCGCGTGCTCGACCCGATGCGTGGCGCTCGTCTGCCAGTGCTCGCGCTCGGCGTCGGCCAGGTGTCCCTGCACGGGGACCAGGACGCGCCCGCGCTCGCTCGCGGTGTAGAGGTGGCCCACCGTCGTCTCGAAGCTCCGCTCCACCTCGTAGTCCACGGCCACCACCGGGATGACCTCAAGGGCATTCTCGTGGAGCTCGGCCGCGGCGAGGGCGGTGCGCGGGTGGCCTTTCAAGGGCGCCAGGTGGCGGGTGCCCAGCGTGGCGCGCGCCGTCTCGTCGTCCCGGCAGGGCACGTGGAACGTGAGCCCGGTCCCCTGGCGGCCCAGCGTGAGGAACACGCCCGCCTCGCGGGCCATCTGCACCAGGCGCGCGAAGTCCACGAGCTGGAGGCGAGGTCCCGTCCGCGCGTTGACCTCGGCGGCGTAGGCTTCCGCGGCCTCCGAGAAGCGGCTCGTCGTGACCAGCAGCGCCTCCGTCGCGCCAGGATAGGTGAGCGCGGCGCTGTGGAGCTTCTGCACCGTGGGGCGGCCGACGCTCGCCTCCATGTGCTTGCACTCGACCACGACGATGCTTGGCCCGCGGCGCAGGACGAGGTCGCGCCCCTCGTCGTGGGAGCCCTTCCCCTGCGTCACGTGATAGCCGAGGCGCTGGAAGATGCGGCCCATGACGTGCTCGAAGCGGCGGCCATCGAGCGCGTCGAGGTCGTAGACGATCTCCTCGCCCACGCTGCGCGAAGGATCGGTGGAGGGAGATAAGAGTTAGCGTAACGGCCCAGGCGCGGCCGGGCCTGACCGGCTCAGCCGCGGTTCCTGATCGCGATGACCTCGACGATCTTCACCGCGAGCGCGTCGTCGACGCCGAGGCTCTTCTGGATGCGCTCCAGGAAGGTCTTCTCCTGCGCGGCGACCTCGCCGTCGGCCATGATGAGGTCGGCGGCCATCGCGAAGGCCGTCGGCTTCAGGTTCGGCGTGACGGCGGCGCTGCTCATGTCCATGACCTTGCCCAGGCCGTCGCTGCGCGCCGTGCGGACGAGCTTCTCGAACATCTTGTTGATGTCGCGGTTGCTCATGCCGCCGTAGAGCTTCATGCGGCCCAGCGTGGTGGCGAGGCCGGCGGCCTCCTCCTCGGTGATGACGCCGTCGGCCGCGATGGCGCAGAGCGCGATGCCGGCGAAGCCCTCGGCCTCGGTGAGCTTGTCGGTGGTGCTGCCCAGGACCTTGTCGAAGAGACCCATGGGCGGGCCGAAGCCGGCGGTCCCGTTTGGGTTTTTCGCCCACCCCCTGCGCGGGCGGGAACCTATTTGGTCGCGTCCGCTTGGTGGCCTGCGGAGGCGGGGCGGTGCGCGCGGACGGATTCCTGGTCCTGGTCGTGCTGCTGGCGGGCTGCCTGGGGGCGCCGGGGGCGGAGGTGCGGCCGGCGGCGAACGAGCTGCCCTCGCTGGGTTGCGCGGCGTCGTGCCGGATCGCCATCGACACGACGGCGGGCAGCGGCTGGGAGCCGCACGTGGCGGTGGACCCGCGCGATCCCTTGCACGTGGTCGTGGCGACGCGCACGCAGGGGTCGGGCGACCTTCCGGGGACGTTCATGCTCTGGTTCGACCTGCACGTGACGCGGGACGGCGGCCGCACGTGGAACGTGACGTCGCTGCGTTACACGCGCCCGTTGGGCAGCAGCGCGGACCCGGACGCGCCCAACGTCGTGGGCGATCCGGTGCTGGCGTTCCTGCCGGACGGCACGCTCCTGGCGACGGGGGCGACGCTCCAGTACGTGGGCGTGACCCCGGGCGTCATCCGCGACGTGCGGCTCTACGTGGCCCGCTCCACCGATGGGGGCGACCGCTTCGACGAGCCCGTCACGATCGCGCGAAGCGAGGGGTTCGCGGTCGCGGCCGCGGTCCCGGGCGCGCCGGTCCCGCCCGCCGAAGTCGACGCGCTGCTGAGGATGCCCGACAAGCCGTGGCTCACCGCGGGCCCGGATGGCACGGCGCTTCTCACGTGGACGAGCTTCGTGATCCATCCGGCGGACGATCCGACGGCCTCGCGCGGGGACATCCTCTACGCCGCGTCGCGCGACGGGGGCCGGACGTGGAGCGAGCCGGGCCTCGTCGCGCGGGGCGGCAGCCTCCAGGGCTCCTCGTCCGGCATCGGGCAGGACGGCGCGTGGTACGTCGCCTACGACGACACCGCGGCGCGGATGACGCACGTCGCGGCCTCGCGCGACCAGGGCGCCACGTGGCGCGACCGCGCGGTGGCGCCCGACGCGTGGATGCCCTCGCTCGCGGTCGCGCGCGGCGCGGCGCACGATCGCCTCTTCCTCGCGACGGGCGCGCCGGCGGGCGCGGGGCAGCAGGACGCGATCCCCCAGGTCCCGACGCTGCGCTGGTCGGATGACGAAGGCGCGACGTGGAGCGACCCGGTGGCGCTCGACGCGCCCGAGGCGCCCGGACGCGTGCTCCCCTCCGTCGCGGCGGACGCGCGCGGCGTGGCCTACGTGACCTTCGCGCACGCCCGGGGGCAGGGCGCCTCGGCCACGAGCGAATTCCGCGCCGTCGCCCTCGCGCCCGGCCGATGGCGCGCCGACGCGCTCCTCGATCCCAGCATCGCGGCGCCCACGTCGGGCCTGGGCGATTATCTCGGGCTCGCCCCCGCCCCCACGGGCGCCTTCGCGGTGTGGACGGCCACGAACGGCAAGTCGTTCGACACGGTGGGCGCCATGCTCCAGGCGAACGCGCCGGGCTGAAGGCATGTACCTGCCGAGGGGCGGGCTTATGTTGGAGTAACGCGATGGAGCGCGGGGCGTCTCATCGCGCGGGGAATCTCATCCCGCGTCCTGGGGCTCCCGACTAACATGATCAGGGAGGTTGGCGAGATGTCGTCGGATTTTGGATCAGATCGGCACGTGGGCGTCGTGGTCGTCGGGCTTGCTCTCCTGCTGCCCTCGCTTTTCGTGGCCGGCCCGGCCGCGGCGGACTCGGTGAGGGACCGCGGGGTGGTCTTCCCCGCGGGGTGCGGGCCCGGCTACGGGAGCGTCGTCTGGGACGGCCATGAGGCGTACGTGTTCTGCGGGACGAGCACCCAGATCGTGCGGTACGATCCCGCGACGAACGCGGCCACGGTGATGGGCGCCCACATGCCCGCGGCGCGCGCCTACACGGCGGCCGTGTGGATCGGGGACAGCGCCTACATTTTCGGGGGGTTCGCGTCGGGCGTCACCACGGGCCAGGTGTTGCGCTATACGCCGGCGACGGACGCCGCGCCCGCGGTCGTGGGCGACCTGGCGTCGATGGGCTGGGGGACGCTCTATCGAGCCAGCGCGGTCACCGACGGGACCAACGCGTACCTTCTGGGCGGCGTGTACGACCAGGGATCGTGCTCGACCCGCGAGCTCGTCTTCTACCCCGCGACGAACCAGGCCTGGCAGGCCGGGACGCTCCCGTCGAGCTACTGCGGGACCAGCGCCGTGGCGGACGGCCACGGCTACGCCTTCCTCTTCGGAGGTGGCGACGGCAACGGGTTCACGAGCCAGATCGTCGAGGTCTGCCTTTGCGGGACGACGGGCCAGCCCAACGGCAACGTCGTGGGCGCGCTTCCCAGCCCCCGCGATGCCACGAGCGCCGCCTGGGACGGGACGTACGCCTACGTGTTCGGCGGCGACGTGCAGGTGGGCTCGGGATCCTCGTTCAACCCGAGCCGCGACGTGGTGCGCGTCAAGACGAACACCTTCGCGTCCATCTTGTCCGGCGACGTCGTGCGCATGAGCGCCCCGCTTCCGGCCGCCACCGACTACACGGTTGCCGTGTGGGACGGGAGCGGGGCGGACGTCTTCACCACGAGCGGGAGCGTGCTGCGCTACACGCTGGAGCCCGGCGCGCCGCAGGGCCTGGTGGCCTCGGCGGGCACGGGCTCGGTCTCGCTCCAGTGGCAGCCGCCCTCCGCCAGCTCGTACTCGTCGGCGCCCACGGGCTACCGCGTCTATCGCGGGACGCCGGGGGCGGAGGCGCTCGTCGCGGAGCTGGGCGTCGCGTCGAGCTACGTCGACTCGGGGCTCACCGACGGCCAGCGTTACTTCTATCGCGTCGCCGCCGTGAATCCCTCGGGCGAGAGCCCGTGGTCGGAGGAGGTCTCCGCCATCCCCCTGGGCGTTCCGGGCGCGCCGCGCGACCTGGCCGCGACGCCCCGAGCGCTGGCTTCCGCGCCGGGGCAGGCGCCCGCGATCCATCTCTCATGGGATCCGCCCGCGTCGGAGGGCGGCACGCCGGTGCTCGAATATCGCATCTACCGGACCGGGGGCGGCGTGGAGCGTCTCCTGGGCAGCGCGGGCGGGACCGCGACGAGCTTCGACGACGCATGGCTCCCCGACGCATCGTGGGCGCCCAACGGGGGCTACGCCTACCGCGTCTCGGCGCGGAACGCCGTGGGCGAGGGCGATCCCTCCGCGACCGTCTCCTGCCGGCCGCAGGACGCGCTCTTCGCGCCGGTGGGCACCTGCGACAGGCTGGTCTAGGGCCTGTTTCATCGCCCCTCTCAACCGCCTGCGAGGTTTTCTTTCGATGTTCCGTGCGGCGCTTCGCTGACCGCCAACACGCCATCACGCCAAGACGCCAACACGCCGCGTG
Source organism: Thermoplasmata archaeon (assembly GCA_034667685.1). Classification (GTDB taxonomy): domain Archaea; phylum Thermoplasmatota; class SW-10-69-26; order JACQPN01; family JAJPHT01; genus JAJPHT01. The sequence continues at coordinate 49,547 of JAXDQU010000034.1, forward strand.
TTGGCGTCTTGGCGTGATGGCGGAACGCGAAGCCGCGGCCCAAGCAGGGCACCCCTCGCCGCGCTCGGGTGGACGTCGGCGCAACCGCGACAGAGGTCGTGAGAAAGCCTCTCGCCGCTCGCGCAGCCTACATCCGTCAGCGCGCGCTTGGGGCCGGCGTGCCCGTCGAGGTGCTCCATCATCCGGACTGCTTGCAGCATGCGCCGCCGGAGCCCGGCCACGTGGAGCGGCCGGACCGGCTTCGCAGCGTGGTGGAGGCGCTCGGGCACCTGCCCGACGTGACGTGGGGGACGGCCGAGGCGCTGCCGCGCGAGGCGCTGCTCGCGGCGCACGAGGAATCGCACGTGCGCCGCGTGGAGGAGGCGTGCCGCAAGGGCGCGTGGCTCGACGCCGACACGTACACCTCGCCGCACTCGTGGGACGCGGCGCTGCGCGGCGCGGGGCTGGCGGTGCACGCGGCGCGCGCGGCGGAGCAGGGGCGGGCGGCGTTCGCGCTGCCGCGGCCGCCGGGGCACCACGCGACCCGTTCGACGCCGATGGGATTCTGCCTGTTCAACAACGTGGCGCTCGCGGCGCAGGACCTGGCGTCGCGCGGCAAGCGCGTGGCGATCGTGGACCTGGACGTGCACCACGGCAACGGCACGCAAGACATCTTCTGGGAGCGCGGCGACGTGCTCTTCGTCTCGATGCACGGCTCGCCGCTGTATCCGGGGACGGGCGCGGTGGAGGAGCGGGGCGCGCACCAGGGCATCGGCGCGACGCTGAACCTCCCGGTGCCGGCGAACACGGGGCACGAAGGATGGATGGACGTGTTCGCGCGCGCGGCGCTGCCCAAGGTCCGCCACTTCGCGCCCGACGTCATCCTGGTCTCGGCGGGGTTCGACGCGCACAAGAACGACCCGATCGGGAACTGCCTGCTCGTCGCGCAGAGCTATCACGCGTGCGTGGCGGCGCTCCGCGAGGCCCAGCCGCGCATCGCGGCGGTGCTCGAAGGCGGCTACGACCTGGAGGCGCTGGGGATGGGCGCCGCCGCGACGGCCGCCGCGCTCGCGGGGCAGCCTTGTCCCGTGACGGAGGAGGCGCCGGCGGGCGAGCGGCCGTGGGCTTCGCTGGAGGCGCGCGTGCTCGCCGCGCACCCGGACCTCGCCTAAGGATTATCCCACGAGGCGAAGCTCCGCGCCGCGTGAGCTTCCGCCCGCTCGAAGGCATCCGCGTCCTCGACCTCACGCGCCTGCTGCCGGGGCCCTACCTCTCGCAGTGCCTGACGGACCTGGGCGCGGACGTCGTGAAGCTGGAGGAGCCGGGCGCGGGCGACCCGGCGCGCCTGATCGAGGGCTCCTTCGCGGCGGTGAACCGCGGCAAGCGCAGCATGGCGATGGACCTGAAGGCGCGCGGCGCGTCCGAGGCGCTGCTGCGCATGCTCCCCTCCTTCGACGCGCTGCTCGAGTCGTTCCGGCCCGGCGTCATGGCGCGGCTGGGCCTCGCCGACGCGGAGCTGGCGCGCGCGAACCCGCGCCTGGTGCGCGTGAGCCTCGTGGGCTACGGGCCGGGGCCGCTGCGCGACGCCGTGGGACATGATATCAACTACGAGGCGGTGGCCGGCGTGCTCGCCGCGCAGGGCGACCTGCGCGCGCCGGTCCTCTCGGCCGTGCAGGTGGCGGACGTGGGCGGCGCGCTCTACGCGCTGGCGGCCACGATGGGCGCGCTGCTGGAGCGCGAGCGCACCGGGCGCGGGCGCCACGTCGAGGTCGCGCTGGCAGACGCGGCGCTGGCGATGAACGTCCTGAACGCGCAGCGCGGCGCGGGCGAGGCGCCGGCGCGCGGCGGCGGGGACCTGACCGGCGGCATCCCGAGCTATCGGCTCTACCGCTGCCGCGACGGGCGCTTCCTCGCGCTGGGATGCCTGGAGCCGAGGTTCTGGGCGCGCTTCTGCGAGGCGGTGGGCAAGGCCGAGCTCGCGCCGCTGCACGCCGAGCGCTCGCGCGGCGCGCACCTGGAGGTCGAGGCGCTCTTCGCGTCGCGCACCTCGCACGAATGGGAGGCGCTCCTGGGCAAGGCCGGCGTGCCCGCGACGCTCGTCGTCGAGCCGCGCGAGACCGCCCCGCTCTTCCCGCGCTTCGAGGGGGCGCCCGGGCCCGGCTCGCCGCTTACGCATCGCCCCAGCCACGGCAAGCCCCCCGCGCTGGGCGAGCACACCGACGAGGTGCTCCGCGAGGCCGGCTTCCGCGACGAGGAGATCGCGGCGCTGCGCGAGGCGGGCGCCCTGGGCCCCCAAGGAGCCTAGAAAACCTTTTTGCGGCTCCCCCCGTCCCGGCGACCGATGGCCCTTCCTGCCTGGCTGCGCGACCTGCTGGTCCTCGCCGCGGTGTTCGCGGTCCTGCTCGGAGGGCTCTACGCCTACACGGGCACGTGGCCCCCGGCGGTGATCGTCGAGAGCGGCTCGATGATGCACAAGGAGTGCGCCGCAGGCCTCGCGCCGCCCGCGTGCGACGACCACGTCACGTACGGGCGGTTCGGCACCATCGACCCGGGCGACCTCGTGCTCGTGAAGCACGTCGTCACGGCAGACGACATCATGACGCTCTCGGAGAACGGACCGACGCACTACGGCAAGCCGGGCGACGTCGTCGTCTACTATCCGGCGAACAACCGCGAGCGCACGCCGATCATCCATCGCGCCGTCGCGTACGTCGAGGTCACCGGCTCGGGCAGCGGCACGCAGTACTGGGTCCGCTGGAGCGACGATGGCGCGTGCGAGGGCGGCGCGACGAAGGTCGTCCGCGGCAACGCCACCGCCGACATGCCCGCGTTCGGCTCGCGCGACAACCACTCGTGGTGCGTCTACGACCACAACGGCGTGCTCATCCCCAGCATCCCCATCGAGGCCTCCGGCAGCGGCGGCTCGCCCCGTCCCTACCAGCCGCTGCGCAGCGGCTTCTTCACGAAGGGCGACAACCCCGCGACCAACCAGCTTCCCGACCAGTTCTCCAGCATCTCGGTCGACGAGCACGGCATCCCCAACACCGTCGTGATGAGCTGGGTCGAGGGCAAGGCGCGCGGCGAGCTTCCGTGGCTGGGCCTCATCAAGCTCAGCCTCGCCGGCAAGCCCAACGAGGTCAACCCGCCGCGCGAGTGGGTCAAGATCGGCAGCGCCTACGCCCCCAAGGACCTCTGGGTCATGCTGGGCGTCTCGCTCTTCGTGCTCGTGGGCGTCCCGCTCATCTACGACGGCTACAAGGCCGTCCAGGCCCGCCGCGGCAAGGGCACCGGCGCGCCCGGCGCTCCGCTTGACGTCGGCGGCCATGGCGCCGGGCCCGATAGCGTCGAGCTCCACTGGCGCGCGCCCACCGAAGGCGCCCCGCCCGCGAGCTATCACGTCTACCGCGGCCAGGCGCGCGTGGGCACGACGCAGGAGACGCGCTTCGCCGACACCGGCCTCGTCCCCGGCGTCAGCTACGTGTACGCCGTGAGCGCCGTCGACGCGAACGGGGCCGAGGGGCCGCGCTCGCCGATGGTGAGCGTGGCGACGGAGCCCTCGCCGCCCGCGTCGGGCGGGGCGTAGGCGCTCCGGCCCCCGAAGAATCCCGGATCACGGACGTCCGTGATTCGGAGATTCGGTGATTCGCGTCTCCAGAGGGGGGTCCGGGGGGACGCTTCCCCCCCGACCCGAGAGAAGAACGATATCGGTACGACCGGAGCCTGGCTCATCCTGACTTGGGATCGAGCAGCACCACTTTGCCCTTCGTCGTTACGTTCACGGGCCCGCCGATCCCGAGCACGGCGCGCGCCTCGGGCGTGTGCAGCCCCTTGACGCGCGCGAGGTCGGCGCTCGACAATTCGGACACCGCACGCGCGATCCGCTTGCCTTCGCTTTCGACGTCCACGACGCTCTCGACGTCGAAGGTCCCCTCGACGTCCACGACGCCCGTGGGGAGGAGGTGCTTGCCGGCGGCCAGCGCGCGTGCCGCGCCCGCGTCCACGCGCACGACGCCCGCGGGGCGCGCGAGGAGGAGCCAGCGCCGGGCGCCGCTGGCGCGGGAGCGCGGCGCGAAGCGCGTGCCGATCTTCTCCCCCGCGACGAGGCGTGATAGCACGCGCGCCTCGCGCCCCGCGGCGATGACGACGGCGCACCCGTTCTCCATCGCGAGGGCGGCCGCGTCGAGCTTGCTGCCCATCCCGCCGCGGCCGCCGCTGCTGGTCTTCGCGCCGGCCATGGCGCGCACCTTGGCGTCCACGTCCTCGACGAGGGGGACGAGCGTGGCGCCGGGCTCGGAGGGCGGCTTGGTGTAGAGCCCTGCGACGTCGCTGAGGATCACGAGCAGGTCGGCCTCCATCTTGGTCGCCACGAGCGCGCTGAGACGATCGTTGTCGCCGAACCCGGCGTCGATCTCCTGGATGCTCACCGTGTCGTTCTCGTTGACGACGGGGACGACGCCCATCTCCAGGATCTTGCGCATCGCCTCGCGCATGTGGAGATAGCTTTCCCGCGCGGCGAACGTGTGGTAGGTCAGGAGCACCTGCGCGACGTGCTGGCGGCGCCGCCCGAACGCCGCGGCCCAGTCCTGCATCAGGCGCGCCTGGCCCACCGCGGCGCAGACCTGCCGCACGCGCACGTCGCGCGGCTTCTCCTTGATGCCCAGGATGTGGCGTCCCGTGCCGATGGCGCCGCTGGTGACGAGGATCACGTCGTGCCCCGCGTCGCGCAGGTCGCAGATCTCGTCCGCCAGCGCCGCCATGTACCACGGGTCCGGCCGGTCGAGCGGCCCGTTGAGCGTGTTCGTGCCGACCTTCACCACGATCCGCATCGTCTTGCCCTCCGTCACGAGAGATCCTGGAGGATCGCGCGCTCCTGCGCGGGCGTGAGCTGCCGATCCCAGGCCGCGATCCACGCCAGGCTCGCGCTGGAGGGAGGGCTCGACGCGTCGTCCATCCAGGTCCCGAACCAGACCTGCCGCACGTCCGCGGGGCGCACCTGCACGTCCGCGCGCGCGACCGACGCGACGAGGTGGCTGGCGTCGTCCCACACCTGCGCCTCTGCCGTTCCGTCGGCGCGCAGGTCGAGCCGCACCGTGTAATCCATCTCGGGAAGCGGGCGCGGGCCGAAGAACGTGGGCTGCCACTGGACCGAGCTGGAGTTCGCGCAGAGGCAGAACCCTTCGGCGTCCAGCTCGACGCCCGCCCACGTGGTCGGCCCCGCGAGGTACACGCCGGTGCGGTAGAGCGTGTGGACGCGGACCTTCGCCTCCAGGACGAGGCCGTCGGCGCGCCCCTCGATCGCGTGCGCCGCGCCGAACGCGCTGAGCGTCCCGGGCCGCACGGCGACCCGCATCTCTCCCTCCGAGATGGAAGCCTGCCCCTCGACCGCGTCGGCGCGCGGGTACCAGAAGCCCTTCGTCCAGGCGCCCGACGCGAGGCCGTCCGCCGTGAACGGGTCGGCGACGAGGGCCGCGCCGTGGGAGCCGGACGCGGGCGCGTCGATCCCGGGCGCGGTGGCGCACCCCGCGGCGAGGACGGCGAGGGCGACGAGGGCAAGAGACGGGCGGCTGCGCACGCGGCGCGAGCGCGCGGCCGCAGCATGAAGCTGGCGAACGCGCCGGGCCCCGCCGACGTCAGAGCGGATCGCGCGGCTCCATCGGCTCGTGCAGGAACGGCCGCGGCTGGGCCCCCTGGTAGGGCGCGGCGGTGTGCCCCTGCCCCACGAGGACCCACTTGGTCGTGGTGAGCCCTTCGAGGCCGACCGGGCCGCGCGCGTGGACCTTGCTCGTGCTGATGCCGACCTCCGCGCCCAGGCCGTAGCGATAGCCGTCGGCGAAGCGCGTGCTGGCGTTGACGAAGACGCCCGCGCTGTCGACGCCCGCGACGAAGCGACGCGCCGCGTCGGTGTCCTCGGTGACGATGGCGTCGGTGTGCTTCGAGCCGTGGCGGTTCACGAACGCGATCGCCGCGTCGAGGTCCTTGACGAGCGCGAGCGCCACGGTCATGTCGCCGAACTCGCGCCCGAAGGCCTCCGCGTCCTCGCGCACCTCGACGCCCGCCTCGTGGAGCGCCTGGCGCAGCGCGGGGAGGATCGCGGGCGCCGCGTCCTCGTGGACCAGGATGCACTCGGCCGCGTTGCACGCGCTGGGGTTGTCCGTTTTGCTATCGAGGGCGATGGCGATCGCCTTGCGCGGGTCGGCGGCCGCGTCGACGTACACGTGGCAGACGCCCTCCGCGTGGCCGAGCACCGGGATGCGCGTGTGGGCCTTCACGTGGCGCACGAAGGCCGCCGAGCCGCGCGGGATCACGAGGTCGACAAGGTCGTCGTGCGCGAGGAGCGCGTTGGCCTCGGCGCGCCCTTCGAGCAATTGCACGGCGTCGCGCGGGATGCCGGCGGCGTCGATCGCGGCGCGGATCGCCTCGACGATCGCGCGGTTGGTGCGCTCCGCCTCCGCGCCGCCCTTGAGCAGCACCGCGTTGCCGCTGCGCAGCGCCAGCGCGGGGATCTGGATGGCCGCGTCGGGGCGCGACTCGAAGACGCACGCGACGACGCCCAATGGCACGGTCGTCTGCGTGAGCACGAGGCCGCGGTCGAGGCGCGTGGCGCGCAGCGGCCGGCCCAGCGGATCGGGGAGCGCCGCGACCTGCCGCACGCCCGCGAGCGTGAGCGCGAGCTTCTCGGGCGTCAGCTTCAGGCGCGCCAGCAGCGGCGCGGCGAGCCCCTCCGACTTCGCGGCGTCGAGGTCCTCCGCGTTCGCGGCCAGGAGCAGCTCGCGCTTGCGCTCCAGCGCGTTCGCCAGCGCGACGACCGCCGCGGCGCGCGTGGCGTCGGCGGCGCGGGCCAGCTTGAGCGCGGCCTCGCGGGCCGCCTGGGCCTTCGCACGGACTGCGTCCACGAGGCCCGATGTCGTCGCCGGCGGCATGAAGCTTCACCTCTCGCGGGTCTCGATCTCGAGACGAAGGCGGATGCGGAGGCGCCGCAGGAGCGCCGCGATGCCGATGCCGAGGCCCAAGCCGCTCCCCCAACCGAGCATCGTCCAGTTCAGCGCGCCCATTCGCATTGTGAAGCGCGCGCCGTGGTATGAACGACTATCTGCACATTCTGCAGCATGCAGAACGGCACGTTAGCGCGCGTCGTCGAGACGAACCGTCATGACGATCGCCCGAACCACGCCGCGAACCGCTCGCTCTCGAAGCGGCGTTTCGCCTCCAGCGCGGCCTTGGTGGGCGGTTTGGCGGCGACGATGGGGTTCGGCGTGGCGTAGAAGTCGCCCGCGACCTCGGTGGCGAGGCCGTCGCCCAATTCCAGGAAGCAAACGCCCTTGCCGTCGAAGCGCGCGTCCTCGTCGCCCGCGATGCGCCGCGCGACGACGCTCGCTTCGCCTTCGGCCATGACGCCGGCCTTCACGAGCGGCTTGCCGTTGGCGAGCTTCACCACGTTGCAGTCGCCCACGGCCCAGACGTCGGGGAGGCTCGTGGCGGCGGTGTGCGCGTCGGCGGGCGCCCAGCCCGCGAAAAGCTGCGCGACGAGGGGCGGGGGCTTGTGCGGGGGGACGGCGGCGAGCGCGTCGAAGGGCTCCTCGCTGCCGTCGGCGAAGATCGCCCGGGAGGGCTCGATGCGCGCGACCTGCTTGCCGTTGAGGACGCGCACGCCGCGCTCCTCGACCCAGCCGCGCACCTCGTCGCCGCACGCCTTGCCCGCGATGGGGAGCGGCTGCGGCTCAGGCGAGGCGATCGTCACCTGCGCGTCGACGCCGCGCGCGTCGAGATATCGTTTCGCGAGCATGGCCGCCTCGTAGGGTGCGGGCGGGCACTTGAACGGCGTCGCGGTGACGAGCACGAGGACGCGGCCGCCACGCAGGCGCGCGAGGTCTTCGTGGAACGCCGCGACGCCCTCCTTCGCGTAGAGGTTGCGCGCGTGCTGCGCGAGGCCGGGCACGTCCTCGGGGGCGAGGCGCGCGCCCAAAGCGAGCACGAGCCGGTCGTACGCGATCTCCTGGCCGCCCACGCGGGCGCGCTTCGCCTGCGCGTCCACGGACTCGGCGCGCGCCTGCACGACGCGCACGCCGTGGCGCGCCACGTCCGCGATCGCGCGCTCGCCCTCGCCCGCGCGCCGGCGGCCATCCAGGATCCAGAGCTTCGTCGTCCCCATGAGGAAGCTCGCGCGCTCGTCCACGAGCATGACCTCCTCGTCTGGCGCGAGGCGCTTGAGCTCGACCGCGGCGGTGAGCCCCCCGAAGCCCGCGCCCAGGATCAGCGTGCGCATGCGCCGCCATCACGGCGGGTCGCTACAAAGCTTCATGCGACGGCAAGCCCAGCCGGCGCCGGCATGGCCCCGGGCCCGGACGACGAGCAGCTGCTGCGCATGCTCCAGGAGGTCGAGGACGTCGAGGCGCTCGTCGAGCCCGAGCCCGAGGCGCCGCAGGCCGAGGCGTTCGACCCGTGCCCGTATTGCAGCGAGCCCGCGCAATACCTGGGCGAGTGCGGCGTCTGCGGCGAGCCGGGCTGCCTGCCCAAGGACCTCTGGACGCCCGGCGAGCCCGACCCGTGCCTCGTGCTCTGCGTGCGATGCGCGCGCAACATCCACCAGGGCTGCTCCGTCGAGGACGAGGCGGGCAACCCGCGCTGCGAACGGTGCGCGATATGACGCGCGAGGAGGACGCGCTGCGCTTTTTGGAGACGGGCGAGGTGCCCGGCCTCGCCGCCCCCACCGAGGACGAGCGCGTGGCCTTCGCCAGGACCTGCCTCGCGCTGGAGCCGTTCAAGACGAAGGCGTGGCCGCACTTCGCGTGCTTCGTGGACGCGAGCAACGTCGCGCGCCGCAAGCCCGTCGCCGTGCACGAGGTCAACGCGCCCAAGGCGAGCCTCGCGGACCTGGACGCCGTCGTCGCCGCGCTCAAGCCGCTCCGCTACGTCGCGTTCGTCGTCTCCGACGCGAACCTCTTCCAGCTCATCGACCAGCCCTACGAGTGGCAGCGCAAGTATACGGCCTACCCGCACAGCGTCGCCAAGGGGCGCCAGGCCGACAACATCATGCTCAACGCGCTGCGCCGGCTGCCCGAGGCCGCCTGCGTCAGCAACGACCGCTTCAGCAAGCCCGACGAGCGGCGCGACTACGGCGACATCCTCGACGCGCCGATGCGCTTCTACCGCCATGCGTGGGAGGGCGACAAGCCCTCGTTCGTGGACCCGGCGGGCGCGCCCATGCCCGGCGCGCTGCGCAGGCTGGCGCGACGATTTTCGTGAGTGGAGCGTCCACGATCTTGGAGCCAGCCGGAGTCCCACTCGTCGTCGGTCCCGCTTCCGATTCCGATTCCGCTTCCGACTTCCGCGTCGGGCTCGGAATCGGAATCGGAAGCGGGACCGAACGGAAGCGGGACGATTTCGAAAAGCGAATCCAGAAATAGGCCCCCCACCTGGTTGTGGTCCGGGATGCACCAATGGAAGAGATCACCCGCTTCGTGAATCTCCCCGTCTACACGGCCACCGGCACGTTCGTGGGCCACGTCAAGAACGTCATTCTCGACATCACGGGGCGCAAGCTCGACAGCCTGCTCGTCAGCAAGACGAACCCCGCCCTCGTCGAAGGCGGCGTCGACGTCGCCGTGCCCTACCGCTGGGTGCGCGCCTTCGACGACATCCTGATCCTGAGCTACTTCCCCACCCGCGTCGAGCTCCCCGCGCCCGCCGAGGCGGCCGAGGGCGAGGAGACCGACGCGATCCCGGCCCAGTAGGCCCGATCCATCGGCCCATCCGCCCGAAGGTTTACCTCCGGTCAGGGCCGATGAGGACGTGGCATGGATGCGATCCCGTTCGATGCGGCACGCCCGCGGCGCGCCGTGCTCGACGCCTGGAACGACGTCAAGGCGGGACTCGACTTCGTCGCGCACAACCTGCCCCGCGCCCACCGGGTCCTCTCCCGCGTGAATCCCTACCCGCGCCCCTGGCGCGCGGTGCGTCTCCCGGGGGCCGAGGGCGCCTCGCTCGCGGCCGTCTACGGCCCGGGCCGCCCGGGCGCCGGCGCGCTCCTGATCCTGCCGGGCACCTTCCAGACGAAGGACGACACGTCGCGCAAGCGCCGCGCCATCGGCCTCTGGCGCCGCTTCGGGCTGCACGTGCTCGTCCTCGACCAGCGCGGCTTCGGCGGCTCCTTCGACGCGCCGCCCACCGGGGGCTGGCTGGAGGCGGCCGACGCGCACCTCGCCGCCGACTGGCTGCGCCACGAGAGCGGCGCCCCGCGCGTGACCCTCTGGGGCGAGAGCCTGGGCGGCGCCGTCGCGCTCCTGGCCGCCGCCCGCCCCGGCGCCGAGGCGCGCTTCGAGCGCGTCGTCGCGTGGAGCCCGTTCGCCGACCTCGCCGACGCCACCGCTGCGGCCGACCCGCGAAGCCCCCGCGGCCGCACGCTCCTGGGCCGCACGTACCGCTGGCTCCTGCGCGAGCGCACGCACGGCGAGGCGCAGGACTTCGGCGCCTTCCTCGCGCTGCGCGCCCACGCGCTGGGCCTCCCGCTCGAGGAGCTCGTCCGGCTCGGCTCGCCGCTGGCGCACGTGCGCGACCTCCGCGTGCCCGCGCTCGTGCTCCACGCCGAGGACGACCCCGTGGTGCCCGTCGCGCACGCGCGCAAGCTCGCCGACGCCCGCGCCCCGCGCCTCGACGTGCAGATCGTCCCGCGCGGCCGCCACCTCGACTTCGACCGCGAGGCGCCGCAATGGTACGCGCGGCTGACCCAAGCCCTGCTTGCATCCCCGACGGCCTGATGCCTCTCGCATGAGGCGCCCCGCCTCGCCCCGCGATAGGGCGAGCGCCAACAGCACCCTCTGCGGGGGCAACGTCACCAACTGCGTGACCGTCGTCGAGGCCTACGCGCTCCACTGCGGGCTCCTCCCGGCCTACGACGTGGCGACGTGCTGGGTCAAGGACTCGGGCGTCTGGTACGACTTCGCCGTGAACGGCGTCGTGGTCGGCCTCGTGGGCTGCGGCGTCATCGGCGGCCCCGCGTGCCTTCAGCCCGCCTGCCAGCCCATCGACGCGGACTGGCCCCACTACTGCCCGCTGGCGTAGGGCGAAGCGACACGTCCTTGGCGGGGCGCGCGCCATGCCCGGCGCGTGACGAGCTTGCGCGTCGCCGCGCTCCAGATGCCGCACGGCCCGACGCTCGAAGGCAACCTGGCGAAGGCGCGCGCCATGGTCGCCCAGGCGCGCGAGGCGGGCGCCGCGCTGGCGCTGCTCCCCGAGTACTGGTTCGCCACGTTCGCCGGTCCCGTCGAGCCCGCGCCGCTGCGCGCCTTCTTCGCCGACGCCAGCCGTGATATCATCGTGGCGGGGAACCTGATCGAGGGCGGGCGCAACCTGGGCGTCGTCTACGAGCGCGGCGCGCCGCTCCTGGAGCAGCCCAAGATCCACCCGATGCCGCGCGAGGCCGCCAACGGCATCGTGGGGGGCGAGACGTGGCGCGTCGCGCCGGTCGCGGGCGTGCCCACGGGCATGCTCGTGTGCGCCGACGTGCTCTATCCCGAGGCGGCGCGCATCGTGCAGCTCCTGGGCGCGCAGCTCCTGCTCAACCCGGTCATGAGCCCGTACCGCGAGGTGGACGACACGAAGGAGGCGCGCGACGCCATCTTCGTGGCCCGCGCGTACGACGCCGGCGCGTTTCTCGTGAAGGCGGGCGGGTTCCGTCGGGGGGAGCCGGCCGTCGCGGGCCGCTCGCTCGTCACCGCGCCGTGGGGCGTCCTCGCTCGCTATCAAAACGAGCTGGCGGAGGAGGTGCTCGTCGTGGACCTGGACCTCGCGCGGCTGGATCGGTTCCGGCGGCACCAGGCGACGTTTCCGGCGCGCAGGCCCTCAACGTACCAGGAGCTCGTGCGAGGGTAGCGCCGTGCCGGGCGCGGCGACGTCCTCGGTGCACCAGCTCTGGACGAGCGCGACGAGCTCGCCGCGGCGGGGCTCGGGCAGGCGGAAGGCGGCCGCGTGGCGCTCGACGAGCTCGACGTCCTCGTGGCTGACGTGGCCGTCGCCCACCAGGCGGCGCACCTCGCCCAGGAGCGCGGGCGGGAGGCCGAGGAAGCGGCGGTCCAGGTCGAGGAAGCGCAGGCGCACGATGTAGTCGGTCGCGCGCTTGTCCAATTCGAGGTAGTGGCCGTCGTCGAGGCGGCCGTTGGCGTGGCGCTGGCGGATCGCGGCGCGCAGCGCGGCCAGGCGCGGGATGCCCTGCTCGGGCGCGGCCTTCGTGTCGGCGTACGCGCGGTCGAGGTCGAGCATCGCCTGCGTGAGCGCCTTGCGCCGCGCGCGGACGCGCCAGATCGCGTAGCCGCCCGCGAGGGCGGAGCCGCCGAGGCCCACGAACGCGACGATGGCCTGGACGTCGGCGCGCGCCCACCACGGGCCGGCGCTCGCGGGCGCGCTTCTGTCGTCGCACGAATACTGGATCGGGCCGTAGGGACCCTGCGCGGTGCAGATGGCGGCGCTCGCCACCGGCAGGACGGCCAGCAGGACCAAGGCTGCCGCCGGGTACGCAAGCCTCCACGCCATGCCGGCGCAGTCCGCCTAACCCCTCAAAAACCCTTGCAACCACCGGGTTGCCGGTGTTGCTGCGCGGGGCTCAGAGCCGGTCGTACTTGTCCGCCCTTCCGCGCGCCTTCTCGACGGGGTACTTCGCGCGGTTCTGGACGAGCTTCGCGGCGAGGGCCTCGGGGAGGTCGAGCCCGGTCTTGTCGGCGAGGAGCATCGCGTACATCACGACGTCGGCGACTTCTTCGGCGACGCGCTGGCGCTCCTCCGGCGTGAGAGCGGCGGCCGGGCTGCGCCACTGGAAGATCTCGAGGAGCTCGCCCGCCTCGACGGCCAGCGACAGGGCGAGGTCCTTCGGATCGTGGAAGGCGTCCCAGGCGCGCTCGTCCACGAAGGCGCGCAGCTCGCGCCGGACGTCCTCGAAGGTGGGCATGGGCGGCGCAACTCAGAGGCCCAGCTTGAGCATGACGAAGAGCGTCAGCTGCAGCAGCAGGAACCCGCCCAGCAGGCCGCCCACGATGGTGAGCGTCCACGCGAGCCAGGCCTTCAGGGGCCCACCCCGTACTCGGGCCAGCGCTTGTCCACGAGCGCCTTCGTGGCCTCGTCCATGCGGATGATGGGCGGCCAGGGGCGCGCGTCCTCGTCGACGCGCTTGACCGTGCCGTCGACGCCGACGCGGACGCCCTCGCGCAGCACGTCGCGCGCCGGGTCGAGGTTGGCGCTCGCGTGGAAGAGCGCCGCGCGCGCGTCGCGCACGTCCACGTCCGCATCCAGCGCCACGAGCGCAACGGCTTCGGGCACGCCGGCGCCCCAAAGGGCGCGCATCGCGTCGCGCGCCCGCCCGCGAGGACCCTTGCGGATCGACGCGAGCGCGAGGCGCGGCGAGACCTGGCGCGCGTCCACGAGGTCGGGCACCTTCGCCCGGAGCGCGTCGAGCGGCGGGAGCGGGCCGCCCGCGGGCGTGGCGCGGGCGGGTTCGGCGCCGATCGGCGTCGTGAGGTCGATGCCGAGGTGGCTGCCCAGGTCGGGGCGCGGCGCCGCGTGGTCGAGCGTGTCCGTGGGCACCTGGTCGACGATCAGCAGGTCGCGCGGCGGGTCGAAACGCGCGAAGGCCGCGAGCAGCGCCGCAGGGTCGTGGACGTCCACGTCCTCGTCGACGATCACGAGCGCCTTCTCCAGCGAGATCATGCCCGCGCCCCAGAGGCTCATCATCGCCTTGCGTGCGTGGCCGGGATATCGTTTCCGGATGCTGACGATCATCAGGTTGTGGAACGCGGCCTCGACGGGCATGCTCCAGTCCACGACCTCGGGCACCTGGAAGCGCGCCAGCTCCAGGAACATGCGCTCCGTGGCCTTGCCCATCGGGCCGTCCTCCTGGGGCGGAATGCCCACGACCGTCGTCGGATAGATCGCGTCGCGCCGGCGCGTGACCGCCGTGACGTGGAAGACCGGGAACTCGTCCGCGAGCGAGTAATAGCCGGTGTGGTCGCCGAAGGGGCCTTCGGTGCGCAAGGGCTCCGCGGGATCGACGTACCCTTCGAGCACGATCTCCGCGTCGGCGGGGACTTCGAGGTCCACCGTCTTGCACTTGACCATGCGCATGCGCTCGCGGCGGATGTAGCCGCAGAGCATCACCTCGTCGAAGCCCGGCGGAAGCGGCGCCGTCGCGCCATACGTCAGCGCCGGGTCGCCGCCCAGCGCCACCGCCACGGGAAGCCTGACACCCAACTTCTTCGCCTTGCGGAAGTGCTCCGCGCCGTGCTTGTGCGTCTGCCAATGCATGCCCGTCTCGCGCGGCCCGAAGACCTGCATCCGGTACATGCCCATGTTGCGCTCGCCCGTTTCCGGATCGCGCGTGTAGACCTGCGGCAGCGTGATGAACGGCCCCGCGTCGAGCGGCCAGCACGTGAGCACCGGCAGCCGCGTGAGATCAACGGCGTCGCCCGTCTCGACGATCTGCTGGCACGCCGCGCGGCGCACCCTGCGCGGCGGGAACTTCAGCACGTCGCGCGCGCGGCGGGCCAGCGATATCATCTCGCGGAAGCTGCGGGGTGGCCGCGTCTTCACGAGCGCCATGAGATCCTTGCCCACCTGCGCGGGCTCGCGCCCGAGCGCCAGCGCCATGCGCGCGTCGGTGCCGAACGCATTGATGAGCACGGGCATCCCGTGCGCGCCCTTCACGTCCTCGAAGAGGAGCGCCGGCCCGCCGCGCTTCACCACGCGGTCGTAGACCTCGCTGACCTCCAGCCTGGGATCGACCTGCGCCTTCACCCGGACAAGATCGCCGCGCTGCTCCAGGTCGGCGATGAAGGCGCGGAGGTCGTAGGGCATGGCCGGGTCGCCAAGCGGAGGCACCGGATAAAAGCCTCACGCGCCCGGCTTGACCCCCGTCGCCAGGAAGATGGACACCCGCGCGCTCTCCGTGCCGCACGCGCTCGTCGCGCAGCAGTCCTGCCCGACGTCGTCGACCCGCGCTTCGTCCAGCCCGGCCGCCGCGAGCCAGCCGCGCACGTCCTCGCGCGCGAAGCCCATCCAGCGGTCGTGGTGCTCCGTGCGCAGGAAGGCGAAGTCGTGCGCGTCGAGGTCGGTCAGCGCGAGGCGGCCGCCGGGGCGCAGGACGCGCGCCATCTCCGCGATCGCCACCGCGGGGCGCTCGACGTGGTGCAGGCACATGTTCGCGAGCACCGCGTCGAACGAGTCCGCGGGGTAGGGAAGCGCCTCGGCGTCGGCGACGCGCGCCTCGACCCGGGGGAACCGGCGGCGCAGCTCGTCCACCATGAGGGGCGAGGCGTCCACGGCGCTGACGCGCGCGCCGCGAGCCAGGGCCTCCTCGGTGACGAAGCCGCTGCCGGCGCCGACGTCCAGCACGTGGAGGCCGGCCCGCACGCCCGCGGCGTCGAGCGCCGCGCAGCGCACCGCGGGCGAGAAGAAGTCCTGGCGCATCGATTCCCAGCGCGGCGCGACCGCGTCGAAGTAGGCTCGGGTCATCGCGTTCGAAACGCACGACGAGAAGAAGCCGGTTCCGGCCAGAATGACGACGTTCCGTCGCAAGGCTTAGGCAAGGAGCCGACGTTCCGTCGGAGCATGGATCGGGTCGACGTGGAGATCGTGCGCGCGCTCGTCGCGGACGGGCGGGCCAGCGTGCAGCAGGTGGCGGACAAGGTCGGGCTGCGGCGGCCCAGCGTGCACGCGCGCATCGCCAGGCTGGAGGACGAGGGCGTCATCACGGGCTACCGCGCGCAGGTGGATCCCGAGGCGATCGGCGCGGGGCTCGTGGCGCTGGTGCTCGTGAAGGTGGCGCACGGCAAGGGCACCGACTGCATGGCCGCGTGCGGCAAGGTCGCCGACGCGCTGCGGCGCATCCCCGAGGTCGTCGAGTTCCACACGCTCGCCGGCGAGGACGATGCGATGGTCAAGGTGCGCGCGAAGGACGTGCGCGACCTGGAGCGCGTCGTCATGCGGCAGGTCAGCGGCGTGCCGGGCGTGGAGCGCGTGCGCACGAGCGTCGTCCTCACGACGCACTTCGAGCGGCCGCCGGCCGTGCCTAGCGCGCCATCGCCGCGAGCCGCTCGCCGATCGCGGGCGCGAACTTGAACCCGTGCCCCGAGAAGCCAGCCGCGACGATCACGCGGGGCATGCCCGGGGCGGGGCCAAGGATGAAGCGGTCGTCGGGCGTGTTGTCGTAGAGGCAGACGCGCGAGCGGACGAGCGGCGCGTCGGCCAGCGCGGGGATGCGCTCGCGCAGCCAGGCGCGGGCGGTGGCCTCTTCCTGCGCGGTCGCGGGCGGGCGCGGCGCGTCGGGTGATATCACGGCGGGTCCCTTGCGGTGGTCGGCGATCTTCACGAGGCCATCCTGCGCGGGGAAGCCGTAGAAGCCCTCCTCCAGCGCGGCGAAGACGGGGAGCGCGGGCAGGTCGGCGGGCGCGTGGAGGTAGAGCTCGACCTGGCGCGTGACGCGGATGCGGGGGCGCAGGAAGGGGAGCAGGCGCGGCGCGTGCGGGCCGGCGGCCACGACGATGGCGTCCGCGTCGAGCCGTCCCGCCGCGGTCTCGACGTGGCCGGTCGCCACGGCGGTCGCCGCGACGCCGCGCCGGATCTCGCCGCCGAGCTTCGTGATATCATCCTCCAGCGCGCGGAGGATCGCGGGCGGGTCGAGCCAACCCCCCTGCGGGTCGACGACGACGCGCGGGGCGCCGTGGAAGGGGAAGCGCGCCGCCGCCGGGCCTTCGTGCACCTCGGCGCGCTCGCCCATCTCCAGGAGGGTGCGCGCGCTCTGGTCCGCGAACCCGCCGGAGGGGCCGAACATGGCGAGGCCGGTCTGGTGGAGCAGCGTCGCGCCGCTCGCCTTCTCCAGCGCGCGCCACAGGGGCAGCGCCTCGCGGGCGAGGTCCACCATCTCGCGGTCGCGCGCGTAGGCGAGCCGGAAGATCTTGCTTGTGTCGTTGCTGGCGTTGCGGTCGTTCTCGCGCGGCAGCGGGTCGAGGACCGTCACGCGCGCGCCGTGCCGGGCGAGCGAGCGCGCCGCGCAAAGGCCCATGACGCCGGCGCCGACCACCACGGCGGTCGTCATGACGCCGCCGCCCGCAGCACCGCATCGCGCATCTCCTTCGCGCTCGCGTCGGTGCGGATGGCGAGGCGGTTGAAGTGGACGCTCCACGCCTGGCGCCCCATGTCGCTGAGCGCGCCGACGACCTTCGCGGTGGCGGGGGAGCCGACCTTCAGGCGCTCGCCGACCTTGTGGATGTCGTAGTAGAGCGGCGGGGCGCGCGCCTCGCCTGAGATCACGTTGAGCAGGTGCCTCGACTCGCGCCAGCGCGCGAGGGTGGCGTCCGCGACCTTGGCCTGCATCGCGTCGGTCGTGGCGACGTCGAGCATCGGTCCGGTCCAGAGCGGCCCCGCGACCTTGACCGCCGCGCCGCACTCGGGGCACGCGCGCTCCTCGCTGAAGCTGCGGTGGCCGCACGCTTCGCACCAGATCAGGTGGCCCACGCTCGCGAGGGCGGCGTCGGCCCGCTGCGCGCCGCGGCGCGCGGCCAGCGTGATGCGGTAGTAGTGGTCCGTCGCGTGGCTGAAGATCGGCGCGAAGGCGACCTCGTGCTTCGCGGCCTGGCGGACGACCGCGCCCGCAAGGATGCGCAGCGCGACCTCGTGCCCCAATTCGCCGTGCAGCGGCTCCGCGTCGTAGCGCCGGCGGCACACGCGCGGGAAGACGCCCGCGAGCCCCGTCGTGTCCGTCGCGGTCACGCCCAGCAGGCCGCCGTCCTTCACGGCGCGCGTGGCGGCGTCGAGGAAGGGGGCGGGGCTTCCGAACGGGTCGAGCTCCACGACGTCCCAGACGTTCTCGTGGAGCAGGGCGTTGAGGTTGCGCCGCGTGACCTTCGCCGCGACGCCGTTCGCCTGCGCGTTCTCCTCCAGCATGCGCGCCGCGACGGGGTTCCAGTCGTTCAGCTCCAGGTCGAGCGCGACGCCCGACTCCAGCGCGTAACGCAGCCCGCGCAGGCCCGACGCCGCGAGGCCGTCGAGCACGCGCCATCCGGGCTCGGCGCGCGCCGCCATCAGCAGCGTGGCGAGGTCGCGGTTCGTCGCCATCGCGGGATTGTAGAAGACGGCGGCGTCCTCCTTGTTGCCCGGGCCGCGCTCGCCGCGCTCGGCGGCGGGGACCTTGACGCGGGCCTTGCCTTCCTGCACCCACTCCTCGGGGCCGCTCACGCGCGCGCCACGCGGCGCTCCCGGCTTCAACGTTCGGGCCGCGTACCAGAACCGCAACGGCTCCCCGCGCCAAGCCGCCGCATCATGCGCGCGGGCGCGATCGCGTGGCGGATCGTCGAGCTGGCCGTTCCGGCCGCGCTGGTCATGCTCTCGGTCGCGCTCCTGGCCGCCGCCGTGGGCGCCATGCTGCTCAACGCGCCCCGCGCGACGCAGTGGGCGCTCTTCGCCGAAGGGATGCTCTGCTGGGTCGGCGGCCTCGCGTGGGGCTGGCTCGCCAACGGCCGCCGCGCCTCGTGAGGTTCAAGAAGCCCGGGGCCCCTCCGCGCGCCATGCCTCTGACGGAGCGCGAGGGCGTCGCCGGCATCGCCCTGCTCGCCATGTACGCCGACGGCGTCATCATGGCCGAGGAGGACGACCTCATCCGCGAGCGCCTCCTGCAGTTCCCCTTCTTCCTCGAATTGGACGAGGACGCCCTGGGCCGCGTCCTGGCCGCCGTCGAGGCGCACGGCGAGAAGGTCGGCCCCGAGAAGCTCCTCGCCGAGTCCGCCGCGGCGGTGGGACCGCGCCTGCGCCCCACCGCGTACCTGCTCGCCACCGAGGTCGTCATGGCCGACGGCGACTACGCGCCCGAGGAGGACGAGTACCTCCAGAAGCTGCGCAAGGCGCTCGCGCTCTCCGACGAGCAGGCGCGCAGCATCCACGAGGCGGTCGAGATCCGGGCGAGGCGCTAGTCGTCCAGGCCGAGCGCGCGACCCGCCAGCTCGCGCTGGGCTGCGCGGCGCAAGGCGGCGTCGTGCGTCGCGAGCGTTCCCTCGGGCTCGCGCGCCGCCAGCTCCAGGTAGCTCGCGTCGTAGAACGTGAGGCCGTGCCGCGCGGCGAGCCGGGCGGTCGCGGCGCGCGCGGCGGCGTCGGTCGGGACCAGCTCGATCCCCTCCAGCATCGCCTCGACGAGCGCCGCGCGCTTCTGCGGCGTGGCCGCGAACAGCGCGGCTCTGCGCCCGTGGACGACGTGGCCGATCTCCCAGGCGAGAAGCGCGGGCGCGCGGCAGGCGAATCGCTCGTGGAGCGCGCTGAGCGCGTCGAACCGGGGGCCGGGCGCGGCGCCGTCGAGCACGACGCTCGCGTCCAGGACGAGGACGTCAGGCGTCATCGCGGATCTCCCGGACCGCGGCGGCGCCGTCGATCGCGGGGGCGTTGAGCTTCCGGAGCTTCGCGCGGGCCTGGCGCGCCTTCAGGCGGCGCACCTCGTCCTCGAAGGCCCGCTTCGCGACCTCGTTGGGGTTGAGCCCGGCCGACGCGACGTAGGCGACGACGTCGTCGTCCTCGCGGAACTGGACCCGTGTCACAGGCGTGTATCCACGCGCGGCACCATCAAGGCTGCGGCGGCTTCGTGTTCCCCGCGTACGTGCGGCTCTGCTCGCGCAGGAACTGCGTGAGGTACCAGGGTCCGCCCGCGCCGCGGTCGGTGGTGGCGCTGAACTTCCAGCCGCCGAACGACTGGCCGCCGACCATCGCGCCGGTGCTCGTGCCGCGGTCGCGGTTGGCGTAGACGACGCCCGCCTCGATGCGGTCGAAGAACCACTGCACCTCGTTGGCGTCGTTGGAGACCACGCCGAACGTCAGGCCATAGTCGGCCGCGTTGACCTCGCGCACGACCTGCTCGTTGTCGTGGAACTTGCCCACGGCCACGAAGGGCACGAAGTACTCCTGGCGGAACGCCTCGTGGTCGAGCGGCAATCCCGTGACGATCGTGGGCTGCACGAAGTTGCCCTTGGCGAACGCGCCCTCCTTGATGACGTGGCCGCCCACGAGGAGCTTGCCGCCCGCTTTCGTCGCGGCGGCGACCGCGGCCTCGAACGTCTCGACGGCGCCCTTGTTGATGACGGGGCCGAGGTCGGCCTCCTTCTTCCAGGGCATCTCGACGCGCAGGGCGCGCGCCTTCTCGCCGAGCTTCGCGAGGAACGCGTCGTGGATCGACTCGTGCACGTACACGCGGCTCGTGGCGCTGCACTTCTGGCCCCCGAATCCGAACGCGCTCTTGACGACGCCCGTCGCGGCCTTGTCGAGGTCCGCGTTCTTCGTGACGACGGTGGCGTTCTTGCCGCCCATCTCGGCGATGTAGGGGCGCGGGCGCCGGCCGACGAACGACGGGTAGTTGCGCATGCCCACGTCGCGGCTCCCGGTGAAGACGAGACCGCCCACGTCCGGATGGTCGATGAGCGGCTGGCCCACCTCGCGCCCGCCGCCCGTGACCAGCGAGAGCGCGTCCTTGGGCACGCCCGCCTCGTGGAGGATGCGGACCAGCTCGTAGCTCGTCCAGGGCGTGTCGGACGCGGGCTTGAGCACGACGGCGTTGCCGGTGATCAGCGCGCCGGTCGTCATGCCGGTGGGGATGGCGACGGGGAAGTTGAACGGGCCGACGACGGCGAAGACGCCCCAGGGGCGCATGACGGACACGCACGTCTCGTCGGGGAACGGCTTCCCCATCGGGACCACGTACCCCTTGTGCTCGCGCATCTGCCACGCGTAGTAATGGAGGAAGTCGATGGCCTCGTCCACGTCGTAGTACGCCTCGACGCGGTTCTTGCCGTTCTCCACGCACATGAGCGCCGCGAGCATCGGGCGCTCGCGGACCATGATCTGCGCCGCGCGGTCGAAGATCGCCGCGCGCTTCTCCCAGCCCAGCGCCTCCCAGGCGGGCTGCGCGGCCTTCGCGGCCTTCACGGCGGCATCGACGTCGGCGGCCGTGCCCTTCGGGAAGCGCGCGAGGGCCTCGCCCGTCGAAGGGTCCAGGTCGTCGAACGTCGCCGCGTGCCGCACCTCCTTGCCCGCGACGAGCATCGGAAGCGCCTCGCCCGCGCGCTTCCGGAGCTGCGCGACGGCCTCCTCGAACTCGCGGTCCAGCTCCGCGCCCTTGCCCGCCTGCGCCACGCGGAAAACGGTGTTCTGGTTCTCGAACCCGGCCATGCGCGTCCATTCGGCGCCTCTCCATAAAGGGTTCCTCCTGCCTGGCGCCACCGCCCGAGCCCGATTCCGATTCCTCTTCCGAGCCCGGCGGGCGCAAGCAGGGCTCGGAAGAGGAATCGGAATCGGGCTCGGGTTTGGCCGCGAGGCCTGCGCGCGATTCGGCGAGTATATAGCGGCAGGCCTCCGTCTCCGGGCCTGATATATGGTGAAGGAGCTGAAGATCGGCATCACCGGTCTGCCCAGCGTCGGCAAGACGAGGACCCTTCTCAAGATCGTCGAGAAGCTCGAAGAGAAGGAGGTCATCGTCGGCGGCATGGTCACCGAGTCCATCGACGAAGGGACCAACCGCCTCGGATTCAAGATCATCAACTGGCTGACCAAGGAAGAGGGCATCCTTGCGCACGTCGACTTCACCGACAGCAAGGTCAAGGTCAGCGGCTTCGGCGTCGACATGAACATCCTCGACGGCCTCGGCGTCACCGCCATCGAGCAGGCCATCCGCGAGGCCGAGGTCATCGTGATCGACGAGGTGGGCAAGATGGAGATGGAGAGCCCCGCGTTCTGCGACGCGGTCAAGAAGGCGCTCGACTCCAGCAAGCCCATGATCATGACGCTCCACAAGAAGTCGCGGAATCCGTTGCTCCAGGACATCCGGCGCCGCGACGACATCCGCATCCTGGAAGTCACCAAGATCAACCGGAACCTGCTTCCGTACAAGATCGAGAAGCTGCTCGAAGGCGAAAACATCTGACAAACTCGCGCTTCGCGCTCGTTTGTCAGCCGCAACCGACGTGGCCCCTCCGGGGCCACCGCAGACCTCGGCTCGCTGCGCTCGCCGAGGTCGAGCGACACCCCGCCTTCGGCGGGGATCCCTCCATCCTGATGGCCGCTCCCTTTACTCGGTGCAGTAGATTGGGACCTTCGGGTCGACCTTCTGCACGATGCTGCCGACGATGAAGCAGGCGTTGGTGCAGCCGCCGTCGGGGTAGTCGATCTCGCAGTTGGCGCTGGCGGTGCCCACGGGTCCGAGGGCCGCGGGGGCGAGCGTGATGGCGAGGCTGGCGAGGACGATCAGCGTGACGAGGTGCATGCGCGTGGGCATCCGCGCGTGGTCGCTTGAGCGGCGCGCGGGCGCAGCAGGTGGGGTGCGTGGCTATCGCGCGAGGGCCGCGTCGTGCGCGCGCTTCACCCACGCGGCGAGCGTGCGCGCGGACATGTCCTCGGGCACGATGACCCAGCTTGGCATCGCGCGCGTGCCGGTCTTCGTCTTCTGGCGCCACGTCTTGCCGCCCGCGGCGAGGAGCGCCTCTCGCTCGGCCTCGTCCGTGAGCTTGAGCAGGAGCTTCCCGCCGTCCCAGACGCCGGCGAACATCGCGCCGTTCTCCGCGAGGAGGCCGGTGCCGCCGAACATGCGCTTCGACGTCGGCTTCAGACGGACCGAGGCTTTCTCGAGGCGCGCGAGCGACGGGTCAGGTTTCGTCACACGCTGCCATCGAATCCCGGAGGGATCAGGGTTCGCGCAGCGAACCCTGGTCGCTCCGCCTCCGAGCGAAGCGAGGAGGCGTGCGGTGGGGCGAAGCCCCACGTCGCGAAGGCAAGACTCGCTGCGCTCGTCTTGCCTTAGTAGAGCGCTGGCTCGCGGTACTCGCCGTACACCTTGACCATCGCCTCGCGGATCTCGCCAAGCGTCGCGTAGGTGTGCGCGGCGTCGATGAGGCGCGGCATGAGGTTGCCCTCGGGCTTCTCGCACGCGACCTGGAGCGCGTGGAGCGCGTCGTCGACCTTCCTCTGGTCGCGGCGGCGCTTGACGTCCGCGAGGCGCTGGAGCTGGCGCCTTTCGGACTCCTCGCTGATCTTCAGGAGCGGCGGGACGTCCCCGCCTTCGGTGACGTAGTCGTTGACGCCCACGATGATGCGCTCCTTCTTCTCGATCTCCTTGACGTAGCGATAGCTGGAGTCCGCGATCTGCATCTGGAACCAGCCCTCCTCGATGCCGGCGACGACGCCGCCGATCCTCTCGATCTGGTCGAAATACTTGTTCGCGGCCTCTTCCATCTCGTTGGTGAGCTGCTCGACGTAGTAGCTGCCGCCCAGCGGGTCGATGGTGTTGGCGACGCCGCTCTCGTGGGCGAGGATCTGCTGGGTGCGCAGCGCGATGCGGACGGCCTTCTCGGTGGGGAGCGCGAGCGCCTCGTCGAAGCTGTTGGTGTGCAGCGATTGCGTGCCGCCCAGGACGGCGGCGAGCGCCTGGATGGTGGTGCGCACGATGTTGTTCTCGGGCTGCTGCGCGGTGCAGCTCACGCCCGCGGTCTGCGTGTGGAAGCGCAGGAGCCACGAGCGCGGGTTCTTGCACCCGATTTCATCGCGCATGAACTTGGCCCAGATCCGCCGCGCGGCGCGGAACTTGGCGATCTCCTCGAAGAAGTCGTTGTGGCTGTTGAAGAAGAAGCTGAGGCGCGGCGCGAAGTCGTCCGGGTCGAGGCCGCGCGCCTTCGCCATGCGCACGTACGTCATGCCGTTGGCGAGCGTGAACGCCAACTCCTGCTGCGCGGTGCTGCCCGCCTCGCGGATGTGGTAGCCGCTGATGCTGATCGTGTTCCAGTTGGGGACCTTCTCCGAGCCGAACTCGAACGTGTCCAGCACGAGCCGAAGGCTGGGCGCCGGCGGGAAGATGAACATCTTCTGCGCCTGGTACTCCTTCAGGATATCATTCTGCGTGGTGCCCGCGAGCTTGTCCAGCGGGAAGCCGCGGTTCTCGGCCGCCGCGAGGTACATCGCCCAGATGATCGGCGCGGGGCCGTTGATCGTCATGCTGACGCTGACCTGGTCGAGCGGGATGCCCGCGAAGAGCGTCTCCATGTCGGCCGTCGTGTCGATGGCGACGCCGACCTTGCCGACCTCGCCCTTGCTCCACGCGTGGTCCGAGTCGAAGCCCTGCAGCGTGCAGAAGTCGAACGCCGTCGAGAGGCCCGTCTGCCCCTGCGAGAGCAGGAACTTGAAGCGCTCGTTCGTCTCCTCCGCCGTGCCGAAGCCCGCGAACTGGCGCATCGTCCAGAGCCGGCCGCGGTACATGGTGGGCTGCACGCCGCGCGTGAAGGGGAACTCGCCCGGGTAGCCCAGGTCGCGGTCGTGATCGAACCCCTCCAGGTTCCACGGGCCGTAGAGGCGCTCGACCGGCTTGGAGGAGGTCGTGACGAACTCCTTCCTCCGCTCGGGCGCCTTCTCCAGCGTCTTGCGCAGGGTGGTCTCTTCCCAGCGCTTCTTCGCGGCCTTGGGGTCCGTCATCGGAAAGCCAGACTGGGGGCGCGCCAAAAAGGCTTCGGCCTGCGGATCACGCGAAGCCCGCAGCGGCGTGTTGCTGCGCGCTGGCGCGGTTGATGAGCTGGACGCCCGTGACGATGCCCCAGACCCACATGCCCACGACCAGCGGGAGGCCCACGACGATGCCGACGATCGTGACGATCAGGACGACGCCCAGGAGCGTGAGAAAGCCCTGCGCCCAGCCGATCATCTCGCCCGCGACGAGGGAGCCGAGCCCCGGCCAGACGAGGACGTTGAGCACGAGCCCGGCGACGGCCATGCCCACGGAGACGGGCCGTTCGGCCGGCGCGACGTGGACGTGCACCTGCGTGGGCGGCGCGACCCAGGCGGGCGGCGAGAGCGTGGCGCCCTGCGGGCCCGAGGCGACCACCGGGCGGCCACACGTCGCGCAGAAGCTGGAGCCGGCGGCGAGGTTGGCGCCGCACGACGAGCAGAAGGGCATGCGCCCCGCCACGGAGGCCGCGTAACATGAACCTGCTTGCGGGGTCTGTTCCATGACCGGCAACCTTTCAAGCCGCGCGGCCCGATCCGGAGCGCGATGGCCCTGCTGTTGGTCGGCTCGCGCCGAACCTCTCTGTCGTTCGATGTTCGGCGCGCCGACGAGGAGGTCGCCTGATGGCCCTCCTCCTCGTCGGCTATGACGGCTCGCCTCCGTCGCGCCGCGCGTTCGAGCGCGCCCTGGCGCGCGGGAAGGGGATGCACGACGCGATCCTCGTCGTGAGCGTCCTCCCGCCCGGCGTCCGCGAGTCGTCGCTCTCGCGCATGATGCCCGCGGGCATCGCGCTTCCCGAGACGCTCAACGGCACGTTCGAGCAGCACACGCGCGAGCGCTTGGAGGAGGTCCTTGCCACGGCGAAGGCGGCGGGCGTCCAGGCGCGCGGCGAGGTGCGCACCGGCTCGCCCGTGGAGTGCCTGCTCGCGGCGGCGCGCGAGGCGAAGGCCGACGAGATCATCCTGGGCGCCAAGTCCTACGAGGGCCCCGACAAGGAGGTCGGGCCCAACGCGGAGCAGATCGCGAGCCGCGCACAGATCCCCGTGACGCTCGTCCCTTGATGCCGTGGGTTCACCTCCAGCCACAGAGGGACACAGAGGCCACAGAGGTCGCCCTTCTTTGCGTTCCTCTGTGGCCTCTGTGTCCCTCTGTGGCCGGAGGGGTGGGCGTGGCATACCCTTTTTCCGCCTTGCGCCGCTGCGCGGCGCATGGATGAGGTGCGGACGATCGCGGTCCTCGGCGCGGGCGACATGGGGCATGGCATCGCGGAGCTGGCGGCGATGCGCGGCTTCGAGGTGCGCCTGCGCGACATTAGCGAGGACGTGCTGGCGCGCGCCCGCGACGCCATCGCGGCGAGCCTCGACAAGCTCGTGGCGAAGGGCCGCCTGACGCGCGAGGCCGCCGACGCCGCGCGGGGCCGCATCCGGACGACGACGGACCTGACGGAGGCGGTGGGGAGCGCGGACCTCGTGATCGAGGCGGTTCCCGAGAAGCTCGACCTCAAGCAGCGCGTCTTCGTCGAGGCGGAGGCCGCCGCCGCGCCGCGCGCCCTGCTCGCGACGAACACGAGCGCCATGCGCATCCGCGAGATCGGCAGCGGCCTGCCCGACCCCGCGCGCCTGGTGGGCATGCACTTCTTCAACCCGGTCCTGCTGATGGACCTCGTCGAGATCATCCCCTCGCCCGCGGCGCGCCCGGAGGCCCTCGCGACGGCGGAGGCGGTGGCCGCGAAGCTGGGCAAGACGGCCGTGACGCTGCGCGCCGACACGCCCGGCTTCGTCACGAGCCGGCTGATCTCGGTCTGGGTGGGCGCGGCCGTGCTCGCGCAGGAGGCGAAGATCGCGGACAAGGAGAGCATCGACGCCGCGATGCGCTTCCGCGCGGGCTTCCCGATGGGGCCCTTCGAGCTCGCCGACTACACGGGCCTCGACGTGGGGCTCCACGCGAGCGACTACATGGCGGATCGGCTCGGCGAGGCGTACCGGCCCGGCGCGTCGATGCGCGCGCTCGTGGAGAAGGGCGACCTGGGCAAGAAGACCGGCCGGGGCTTCTACGCGTGGAAGGATGGAAAGGCGCAGGTCCGGCTGGACGCGGAGCAGGCGAAGGCGTTCGACCCGACGCTCGTGCTCGCGCTCGTGGCGAACGAGGCGGCCAAGCTCGTCGAGCAGGGCGTCGCCACGGCCGCGGACGTCGACCTCGCGTGCCGCCAGGGGCTCGCGTTCCCCAAGGGGCCGCTCGAATGGGCCGACGAGGTCGGCGTCGACGCGGTGGTGAAGGCGCTCTACACCCTGCAGGAGCGCACGGGCCATCCGCTCGCGGAGCCCTACGAGCTTCTCCTGGAGATGGTCGAGGAGGGGCGCACCGGCAAGCAGGCCGGGCGCGGCTTCCACGACTACGCTCCCGCCCAGGGCAAGCGCGAGCGCGAGACGCTCGTGGTCACGGTCGACGCCGCGAGCCGGGTCGGCACGATCACGCTCGACCGTCCGCACCGCCTGCACGCGATCAACGCCGACCTCATCCGCGAGATGGAGGACGCGATCCGCGAGCTGGATCGCGACGAGCGCGTGCGCGTCATCCTCGTGACGGGCAGCGGCGAGAAGGCGTTCTGCGCGGGCGCGGACCTCTCCGAGGCCACGGGCGTCACGCCCAGCGCCGCGACGGAGACGATCCGGCGCGCGCACCGCATGTGCATCGAGATCGAGAAGTGCGCCAAGCCCGTCGTCGCGGCGGTCAACGGCCTGGCGCTGGGCGGCGGCTTCGAGCTGGCGCTCGCCTGCGACCTGCGCGTGGCGGCGCGGGGCGCGACGTTCGGCCTGCCCGAGGTCACGCTGGGCCTCCTCCCCGCGATGGGCGGCACGCAGCGCCTCCCCAAGCTCGTCGGCCTCGCGCGCGCCAAGGAGATCGCGCTCCTGGGCAAGCGCTTCGACGCGCAGCAGGCGCTCGCGTGGGGCCTCGTGACCGCCGTGTACGACAACGACCGGTTCAAGCTGGAGGCGCACGCCTTCGCCGCCGAGCTCGCCACGCGCGCCCCCCTCGCGCTCAAGGCGACGAAGCAGCTGCTCAACGCCTCCGCGACGACCGACATCCACGCCGGCATGGAGCTGGAGGCCATGGCCTTCGGCGTGCTCGTGTCCACGGACGACGTGCTCGAAGGCGTGTCCGCGATGTTCGCCAAGCGGAAGCCGGAGTTCCAGGGCAAGTAGCTCTTCGTGGCGATCCCTTCCCAACACCGCGCATCCAAGGCATCCGCGGATTCCGGGATTCTCGGTGTTGGGAAGGGAGCGCCGGCAAACAGCAGCGGGCCGGGCCCGAGCAACCCTTAAGGATCGATGCCCCGTCGCGCGCCACGATGGCGTTCCCCGCCGCCGACGCGACGGCCTCCGCCCCCGCGCCGAGCCTGGGCTGGTGGGCGCGCTTCTGCCGCGCGCTGGAGGCGTACCCGGTCGAGCGCATCGGCATGGCGGCCGTCGCGGCGGGCATCGTGCTGCGCCTCGCGGCGCCCTTCTTCATGGACTTCCGGAGCGACGGCGACACGTACGTCGCGATGGGGCACGCCTGGGCCTTGCACCATGCGTTCCTGATGCCCTACGGCGACGTGACGACGTGGGGTCCCACGGGCCCGATGTACAGCAACCACTACCCGCCGCTCTACCCGTTCTACCTGGGGCTCGTCTTCACCGTCTTCGGCTTCGGGCTCTGGCAGGCCAAGATCGCGGCCCTCGCCATGTCGCTCGCGGCCCTCGCGGCGGCCTACTTCACGTCGCGCGACCTCTACGGCCGGAACGTCGCGGCGCTCGTCGCCGGCCTCCTGGCCCTGGAGCCGCACCTCGTCTGGGCTGGCGGCACGGGCTTCAGCGAGAACATGGTGCTGCTGTTCTTCGCGCTCACGATGTGGGCGATCATCCGCTCGCTCACCGACGACCGCTTCATCGTCCTGGCGGGCTTCTTCGCGGGCCTCGCCTACCTCAGCAAGAGCAGCGTCGGCTACTTCTTCGTCATCGCCGGCGCGGGCGGCTTCCTGTGGCGCTTCTACTACAAGCGTTGGAAGCTGTTCACGAACTTCTGGTACATGGCGGCCATCGTCCTCTTCCTGGGCCTCGCGTCCTGGTGGGCGATCCGCAACGTCGACCTCTTCGGCTGGCAGCAGCAGACCTTCCAGACGTTCTGGATCAGCGTCTCGGGCTGGCACGTGGACTTCTCCACCCGAACGATCATCGCGCAGATCCCCAACTGGGAGACCAGCAGCTACGTGCGCTACGTGCAGACCTACGCGTGGCAGCACCCCGACCTCTGGCAGGAGGCGCTGCTCGCCAAGATCCCGTTCTTCGCCGTCTTCCTGCTCTGGTACGCGCTCCCCTTCCTGCCCGAGTCGTGGGCCGCGACCAAGAAGATCCGCGAGGAGCACACGAGCGCGCTCTGGCTCAGCGTCTTCCTCGTGTGGGTCACCGGCTGGGTCATCGCATCCATGTTCTGGACGTTCGAGAAGAGCAGCCTCTACTGGTTCGATAACCACCGCTACACGGTCATCGGCCTGCTCCCCCTGGGCTGGCTGCTCCTGCGCGAGGCGGACCTGAGCCGCGCCGGCACGCGCATCCGCTACGTGCTCCTCGCGCTCTCGCTCTTCGCGGCCTGCGGCGCCGTCCTCCTGAGCCCGGTGAAATTCAGCGACCTGCACGCCGCCGAGGCCATCGACCCCTACCTGCGCCCCGGCGACGAGATCGGCATGGGCGGCGGGACGATCAAGTACGCCGTCTACGCCTACATGACG
The DNA here is from genome assembly GCA_034667685.1 of Thermoplasmata archaeon. Classification (GTDB taxonomy): domain Archaea; phylum Thermoplasmatota; class SW-10-69-26; order JACQPN01; family JAJPHT01; genus JAJPHT01. The sequence continues at coordinate 78,787 of JAXDQU010000034.1, forward strand.
CACCCCGAGCAGATCACCGTCTACGGCTGCCAGCAACCCGCGCCCACCCCCGCGCAATGCCAGCCCGACCACCACCCCGCGTTCATCCTCACGCTCAACGGCGACACCTACGGCAGCGATTACGTTCGGGTGGGCGTCTTCACCCAAAGCTACTGGAACGGCGGCATCATGACCACCACCGTCTGGGCACGCAGCGACGTCGTCGAGGCGCGGCACGTGCCCGCCAACATGGCGAGCAGCGGCGTCTGAGAGGGCAAGGGTAGGGGCAAGTTCTCCTCCCATGCTCGTTTGCCGGCGCTCCTTTCCCGACACCGAGAATCCCAGAATCCGCGGATGCCTCGGATGCGCGGTGTTGGGAAGGGAGCGCCACCAAACGAGCATGGGTCGTTCCACGTAGGCGACACCGCTATCGTCCCGGCCGCGGCTCGGAGCCTCCCCTCGGAGGGGATTGCACATGACGATGATCGACAAGGTCCAAGGGACGATCGAGAAGCTGACCGGCGACGACACGCGGCTCAACAGCGCGGAGATCACCACGATCCAGCAGGCGTACAATGCGCTCCAGCTCGGCCTCGTGAAGACCGCGCTCTACCAGGGCCAGGCGCAGAACGCGGACGTGAAGGCGTGCCTGGGCGAGCTGCGCGACGACTTCCTCGTGCCCCACCTCGACAAGCCCCGCCGCATCCTGGAGAAGTCCGGCATCCCCTTCCTCGACCTGCACGCCACCGACCGCGTGCAGAACCTGCCGAAGGCGACCGGCGGCGTCCTCCTGCGCGACGAGGAGATCATGCTCGACACCGTCCTCGCGCTCCAGGCGACCATCACCGGCCTGCAGGCCGGCGCCATCGCGGCGGTCCGCGGCGACGTGCGCGACTACTTCCTCAACGCCCGCGACGCCGCGACGGACCAGTGGCGCAAGGTCGGCCTCGTGGCCTACCGCCTCATGCCCCAGGCGATCCCGCCCACGATGAGCGGGGTTAGCCCGCGCTGAAGGGGAAGCGAGGGAAGACGGGAAGAAGGGAAGATGGGAAGACGGGGCCCGCGTTCCCTTCTTCCCGTCTTCCCTCGCTTCCCGGCTTCCCGTCTTCCCGTCTTCCCTTCGGTTGGCGTCCGTTTCCACTTCGGCACCTTCAAGCCTCCAACCGGGTGGTAGGACGCTAGGGATGCACGATGCCGTTTCTGGTTGACAACGGGCCGCCGGTGGACGCGGCCACGCTCGCGGCGGCGAAGGCCGAGCTGCCGCGCGAGTATGGGCTGCGGGTGGTGGCGCAGGGCGGGCGCAAGACGATCCTCGCCCGCGTGCCGCGCGCGAAGCCGGATTACAACTACGAGCTGGCCATGGTCGCCTTCTACGCCTCGCTCGACGACGTGAAGGACTGCTCCGACGTCCTGCTCATCGGCGACGAGCAGACCGTCCGCATGGCGCCGATCCGCCTGCGCGACCACATCCGCGACCAGGTGCGCGAGGACAAGGACGCGGCCTCCGCGTTGCGCACCCGCATGGCGCGCGAGTACGGCTGGACCACGTGGCAGTCCCCCATCAACGTCAACCACAAGGCGCTCGCGCTCCGGCTCCCGATCGGGAGCATGGCGGAGGCCGACGAGCAGGTGCTCCTCAAGAGCCGCTCCGGCGTGGGCAGCGAGCTGGTCAACGTCCTCTGCGACGTCCAGTACGTCTACCTCATCACGGACGGCGACTACGCGCGCGTGGGCCGCCGCGTCTTCCTGGACGCCGTGGCGAGCGACCTGCGGGAGACCGTCGGGTTCAAGGAGAGCAAGACGGCCAATCCGATCCACCTGGCGTACCAGACGCCCGGCTCGTTCATCAAGCAGGCCGATCTCCCCCGCGGATAGAGAACGCACGTCGTTCACGTTCTCGTTCACGGCGTACGTTCCACGTTCACGTCGCACGTTTTTCGTTTGACGTGGAACGTGCAACGACGACGTGAACGTGGAACGATAGCCGAGAACGTGAACGAGAACGTGAGCGCAAGCGGGCGAGCAACCAGCCCGTCGATCGGCGAGCCCGCGGGGACTGCTTCGCCCCCCGTACTGGAAACCATTTTGAACCTCGCGTCAACGGGCGCCTCGCTTGCTGCGGTCCCTCGTTGCGTTCGGCACGCTCTGCGCCGTCGTCGCGCTCCTCGCGCCCACCGTCGCCAGCGTCTCGGGCGAGATCGAGTCGCTCCACGTGAAGCGGGAGCTCGCCTGGCACCTGTTCAAGTGGCAGGATGACCCGCGTCCGCCCAGCTTCACGCCGCCGGATTGCGACAAGACGACCTATCTGCTCGACCCGCAGGTCACGCTCTACTCGACGCGCCTGGCGAAGGACCAGCCCTACACGATGGGCGGCGTCGTCACGAGCGCCGTGCCCAGCGGCCGCCAGGGCATCCCCGGCGACCACGTGCAGGTGTTCCTCAACGAGACGAAGGAGCAGCCCGGCCAGCTCGTGGGCGAGGCCGTCACGGACGCGCAGGGGCGCTGGAACCTCAATGGCAGCCTCCCCTTCGACCTCCAGGCGAACCACTATCACGTCGTGGCGCACGCCCTCGACACGCAGGTGGACTGCAAACGCTATCACCAGGGGTGGAGCGATCCCGAGGTCAACGTCACGTCGCACACGCGCATCCTGCTCGACGGCCCCTTCAAGGTCGTCGCGGGGCGCACGCTCAACGTGACCGGCTCGCTGGTCGACGACGTGGGCGGCCCGGTGATCCGGCAGACCGTGCGCTTCCAGCTGGGCGGCCAGACCTTCATGGGCGTGACCGACCCGCAGGGGCGGTTCAATGCGAGCGTGCGGCCCACGCAGGGCGGCTCGCTCCAGCTCCAGGCGCACTACGACGGCAACAACTACTACGCCGCCTCCGTGGCGACCTCCACGGTCACGGTGATGGACGAGAGCGTCGTGCTCAACGGCCACTTCCCCGGCGAGCAGGTCCAGCTCGTCCGCTCGACGCCCCTGGAGGTGGACGGCCAGGTGATCCTGCCGCCCAACGCCACGTACGCGCCGATCAAGCTCGGCGTGCCCGGCCTGCTCAACGCGACCGCGGAGGTCGCCTCCGACGGCACGTTCCACCTCACGCTGCAGGTCACGAAGGACCAGCCCGCCGGCATCTTCACGCTGACCGCCTCCGGCGGTGGCCTGCGCCGGCCCGAGACGTTCCCGCTCCAGGTCATGATCCCCACGCGCCTCGCCATCGTGGCGCAGGACGGCGGTGTCGGCTCGCACGGCTGGAACGCCTCGCTCACGCTGGCCGACGACACCGGCCCCATCGCGAACGCGCCTGTCGTCATCGCGGGCCCCGGCGCGGTGAGCAACGGCGTCACCACCAGCCAGGGCTCCTTCGCCGCGATCGGCGAGGCCTCCGCCTGCGGCTCGGCGCCGGTGCGCGCGACCTACAACGGCACCGCGACGCGCATGCCCGCGCAGGCCGCCTCCGACGTGCAGATCTGCGGCGCGATCCTGGCGAAGGCCGAGTCCGCGCGCCACGTCCCCTGGTGGGCCTGGTCGCTGCTCGCGCTCCCGCTGGCGGCCTGGATCGCGTGGCGCCGCTGGCGCAGCCGCCGCGCCGCGTACATCGCCGCGGGCCCGCCGCTCACGCTCGCCTTCGTCGAGCCGCGCGACGCGGCCCAGGGCGTCGTCGGGCTGGGCGAGGCCGCCGGCATCGTCGCGTTCCTGGAAGCGCCGCTCCCCGAGGGGCACCGCGTCCGCATGGGCACGCCCGAGCGCATGGAGGACGTCGAGCCCGACGGCCTCGAAGCCCGCTACGCGCTCGTGGGCGACGCCTACGGCGAGATCCCCGTCCGCGCCGAGATCCTCGACGCGCGCGGCCGCGTCGTCACGCGCCGCACCCGCACGCTGCGCGTCGTGCGCTACGCGGAGGAGATCGAGTCGCGCTACAAGGCGCTCCGCGCCGGCCACGGCCACGGCGAGGCGGTCAGCCCGCGCGAGTTCGAGGCGTGGCTGCGCGCCCGCTCGCCCGACCTCGATCCCGCCGTCGCGCGCCGGCTCGTGGGCGTCTTCGAGGAGGCCGACTACGGTCCGCGCGTCGCGTCGCGGCGCGAGCTGATCGCGTACCTCGATGCCGAGGCCGCCATCCCGCAGGAGGTGCCCCCGCTTGCAGGCGCGTAGGGTCGCTCCGCTCGCGGCGCTCCTCGCGGTCGCGCTCGTCTACGTCCTCCTCCGCCCGATCCTCGCGGACCTCGTGCCGCACCTCGGCGTCGTCGAGTACCCGATCGGCGCGGCGCTCGTGGCCGGCTGCGTGCTCCTGGCGCTCCGTCCGCGCCGCGCCCGGGCGCCTCCCGCCGCGCCGTGGCGCAAGCACGCGCAGGTCGTGCGCCCGCTCCCCGACCCCGAGGCGCAGGCGCGCGCCGCCGCGCTCGACGACTGGGCCAGGACCGGCGCGCAGCCCGACCGCGCGCAGCGCATCCTGGCCCAGGCGACCGGCGAGGACGTCGCGCCCGCCATGGGCGCGGCGACCACCGAGCGCAAGCGCCGCGCGCTGCTATCCTCCCTATCGAAGAAGATCTCCGGAACGTGATGCCCATGAAGACGTCCCCCCACCAGAAGGCGAACGAGATCCTCGACCGCGTCGAAAGCGTGTTCGTGGGCAACCGGGCCTTGACCGAGAAGCTGCTCGCGGCCGCGCTCGCGAACGGCCACGTCCTCTTCGAGGACAACCCGGGCCTCGGCAAGACGCTGCTCGTGAAGACGTTCGCGCGCGCCATCGGCGCCGAGAGCAAGCGCGTCCAGTTCACGCCCGACATCCTGCCCGCCGACATCCTGGGCACGAAGGTCTGGAACGCGAGCGCGGGCCGCTTCGAGATGCACGCCGGCCCCATCTTCACCAACATCCTGCTCGCCGACGAGATCAACCGCGCGCCTCCGAAGACGCAGTCGGCGCTCCTCGAGGTCATGGAGGAGCGCCAGGTCACGATCGAAGGCGAGACGCGCCGGCTCGAGGCGCCGTTCTTCGTGCTCGCCACGCAGAACCCCATCGAGCAGGAAGGCACCTACCCGCTCCCCGAGGCGCAGCTCGACCGGTTCCTGCTGCGCATGAGCACGGGCTACCCGGCCGACGAGGAGGCCGAGATGACGATCCTGGAGCGGCGCATCTCCTGGCAGAAGGACGATCCCACCGGCGACGTGCAGCCCGCGGTCGACCGCGACACGTTCGTCGCGATGCAGAACGTCGCCGAGAACGGCATCTTCGTCGACCGCGAGGTCGTGCGCTACATGGCCCGCATCGTCCGCGCGCTGCGCGAGCACCCCGACGTGGACGTGGGCCCCAGCCCCCGCGGCTCGCTGGCGCTGCTGCGCGTCTCGCGCGCCTACGCCATGATCCAGGGCCGCGACTTCGTGGCGCCCGACGACATCAAGATGTTCGCCCGCGAGGCGCTCGCCCACCGCACGCTCCTCCACCTGGAGGCCTCGCTCGCCGGCCGGCGCACCTTGGAGGTCGTCGACGAGGTCGTCGCCCGCGTGCCGATCCCCCACCGCTTCGAGGTCGTCGGCAAGGCGAGGGCGTAAGATGGTCCTGACCCGGACGGGCCGCACGCTGATGGCCGCGGCGCTCGTGACGTGCGCCTCCGGCGTGCTCTTCGGCAACTGGCCGGTGCTGGGCGCGGGCGCGCTCCTCCTGCTCGTCGTCTCGATGGGCGGGCTCGCCCGGATGCCCCGCGCCGAGCGCCGCGTCGACGCGACCCACGTCGCCCGCGGCGCGCGTGTCGTCCTTGATATCACCGTCGAGGCCCCTCGGGGCCTCGGCGTCGTTGAAGTCCGTCAGCGCCTCCCCGACGAGTTCGAGCTCGTCGAGGGCAACAACCTGCACCTCGTCACGCTGAGCCCGTTCCGCGCGCGCCGCCACGAGTTCCGCCTGGTCGTGCGCATCCCCAAGCGCGGCGAGTGGACGCTCGCGCCGCTCGACCTGAAGCTCCAGCACCCGCTGGGCCTCGTCGAGTCCCCGGTGGGGCAGGCGGGCGAGGCCGCGACGATCCTCGCCGAGCCGCGCGCCCTCCCCGCGCGCATCCCGCGCGACCTGCGTACGCGCGCCAAGCGCCCCTTCCCCGACGGCGACCTCGCGCGCATGGGTGTCGCGACCAACGAGTTCCGCGAGCTGCGCGAGTACGTGCCCGGCGACCCGCCGCGGCGCATCAACTGGAAGGCCACCGCCCGCGCGCTCTCCTCGGGCGCCAGCGACGTGCCGCTCGTCAATGAGACCGAGTGGGAGGGCAAGAAGAGCGTCTACATCCTGGTCGACGGGCACGCGCGGCTCAGCGTGGGCACGAACCTGGAGGACGCGCGCGAGCACGCCGCCGACGCCGCGATCTCGCTCATCGAGCTCTACCTGCGCCGCGGCTACCAGGTCAGCGTCGCGCTCGCGCACAGCGGCCAGGTCGAGACGCTCCGCCCCGGCGCCGGCGAGGCGCAGGTCCGGCGCGCCCGCGGGATGCTCGCGCGCCTGCGCCCCGAGCCGGGCCCCACGCTCGCCGAGGTGCTCCAGCGCGACGCCGCGATCCTGCACCGCCAGCGCCCGCTCATCGTGCTCGTCACGCGTCTGGCGGGCGACGACCCCGACCTCGAAGCCGCGCTGCGCCGCATCGGCGCCCACGGCCGCCAGCAGGGGCGCAACCTCGTGCCCGGCCTCGTGCTCGACCTCCAGCCCGAGAGCCGCGTCGAGGGCGACGGGGGCGCGCTCGCGGAAGCCTCGATCCGCGGCGACGACATCAAGATGCAGCGCGCGGCGCGCGTCGCCGGCCTCCGCGTCGTCCCCTGGCGCGCGGGCCGCGAGCCCCTGACCGCCGTCCTCGTGAGGGGGCGCGTCCAGTGAGGCGCCCGCTCCCGTGGGGCGACTACGCCAGCCGCGCGCTCTCGTGCGCGCTGCTCTTCGTGACGGGCTTCGCGCTCCTCTCGGAGAGCACGTTCGCGCTGCGCATGCGCAACGACATCCCGTTCAGCCTGGGCGGGCTCGACGGCCCGCAGAGCATCGCGCTGATCGTGGCGGGCGTCATCTCCGTGATCCCGCTCCTGGCCGGCCCCGCGTTCCTGGGCGTCTTCCTCGCCTGCGGCTGGCTGATCTCCGGCCTCGGCGCGTACTGGTGGACCACGATCCCCTGGGACGAGCTGCTCAACGACGGCCAGTTCCCCGGCGGCATCCCCGCCGGCCTGCTCGACTACGCGCTCGTCGCGGGCCCCGCGATGATCGCCACGCTCCACGTCGTGCTATCACGCGTCAGCCGCCTGCGCAGCGACGCGAGGGCGCGCGGCATCGACCCGGACGAGTCGCGCCGGGCCGCGGCGGCCGCCTTCCTCGCGGGCGCGGGGACGCTCGTGGCCGCCTTCGCGCTCTCCGCCGTCTTCTGGTGGCTCATGGCCTCGGGCGCGCTCACGTCGCTGGGCGGGCTCCCGCGTGGCGTGCCGGCGCTCGTGCTGGGCGCCGCGGTCGTGTGCGCGGGCTGGGCTCTCGCGACGAAGCGCGTCCGGCTTGGCAGGGTGCGCGTGCCGAAGGTCGCTGCCGCCCCGGAGGACAAGCCCGCTCCGGCGAGCACCAAGAAGACGCTCGTCTGATCACGCCCGGCCGACCCAACACGAAGACACGAAGGCACGAAGTTCCAGGATCTTCGTGCCTTCGTGGCTTCGTGCCTTCGTGTTGAGAGGGTGGAGAAGATCAGACGCCCATCGCCAAACGCAAGAGGTCGCGCAGCCCGGGCCCCAGGCCCAGGGCGAAGATGGCGAGCTTCACGAGGCCCACGAGGTTGCGCTCGTCGTCCTTCGCGTCGTCCGAGGCGCCCGGAAGCTCGCGGTCGAGGAGCCACACGACGGCGACGATCATCAGCAGCTTCGCGAGCGGGTAGAGGAAGCCGCCCAGGTAACGCAGCAGGAAGTCGCTGAAGGGATGCTTCTCGCTGTAGGGCGGGATGCCGAAGCCGAGCGGATCGCGCAGCGCGACCCACGTGCTGAAGCCGTCGATCATGTGCGCGAACACGAGCGAGGCGTTCAGGCCCGCGGCGAAGGTGAGCAGCGCGCGCGGGCGGATGTCCACCTCGCGGCCCACGTGCAGCGCGGCGAAGACGAGGAGGAGCAGCGCGCCCAGCGCCGCGAGGAGCGGGATGAGGACGTCCTGGCGCGGGACGCCCTCGAAGAAGGGCGCCAGGTTCGGGAGGATGCCGGCCATGAGCGCGGCGAGGGCGAGCGCGATGCCGCCGGCCCAGCCCACGGCTTCCTCGGCCTTCTTCGGGACGCGCGTCGCGATGCCGGCCCAGCGCGCGAGCGCCGGCGTGTTGCCCAGCAGGCGGCCCAGCGCCATGACGAGGAGCGCCACCGTGCCCGCCGCGAGCAGCACGAACACCGCGGCGAGGAAGTAGAGCTGGCGGTTCCACACCTGCGGCGCCCACACGTCGCCCAGGAGCCAGCGCACGATCAGCCAGAGCGTGCCCGCGACGAAGGGGAGGCCCAGCGCGAAGACGACGAGGTTCATGGAGGCTGCGCCCTCGCGCGCGCGCCACGCCACGAGCGCCACCGCGCCCACGCACGCGACCGCGATCCACCAGAAGGGGGGAAGCGCGCTGAACGTGCCGGGCACGCCGAACGAGGCGTACGCGAACGTGGCGAGCCCGACCGTCACGGGGACCGCGACGGCGAGCGTCTTCTGCGCGGGGCTCCACGAGGTCCGCTCGACGAGGAGGCCGACCAGCATCGCGCCCAGGACGTAGAGCGCGATCATCACGTAGATGACCGGGCTGATGAAGAGGAACGCGAACGGGCTCGGGTCGCATTGCGTGCCGACGTGGCAGAAGACGTCCGCGTCCTCCAGCACGCGCCCCGTGGGGCCCAGGAGGATCCACGGCAGGAGCGCCGCGACGAACGCGCCGTCCGCGCGGATGCGGAAGCGGCGGAAGAGCCCCATGTAGATGCCATAGAGGAGCGTCGCGAGGACGACGCCGTAGGTCAGCTCGGCCGTGATCGTGTAGCCGTCCTTGGCCGGCACGCCCGCGGGGCCCAGGTCGGTGCAGCCCGCGTCCGCGCTCGTGCGGCACTGGTGCGCGTCCACCACGAGCGGGCCGTAGAGGTCCTCCCACACGAAATGATCGTACACCTGCCGCGGCGCGACGGCGACGCCGACCGCGACGAGGCCCGCCGCGACCGCGAGGGCGCCCACCGCGAGCCAGAGTGCGTTGCGCTCGATCCACGCGCGGGCCGCCATCGGGAACGCGCGCGCATGCTGGCGGGTCCGCTTAAGGGTTGGTCGCCTTCGCGACGCTCCCTTCCCAACACCGAGAATCCCGGAATCCGCGGATGCCTCGGATGCGCGGTGTCGGGAAGGGACCGCCACCGCGAGCCCAACCCTGAAGTAGGTGCGCGCTGGATCAACGGCCGGCGATGGAAGACTTCACCAAGTCGAAGACGATGGTCTTCCCGCGCGTCGTGCGCGTGGGGCACGGCGTCCTCGAGGAGGTCGGGGACGTGCTGCGCGAGCTCTCCGTGCGCGACGACGTGCTGGTCGTCTCGGGCGCGCGGACGCGCCGGCTCGCGGGCGAGCGCGCGCTGGGCGTCGTCCAGAAGGCGGGCTATCAGGCCGACCTCGTGGAGATCCACGGCGCGACGCTCGCCGACGTCGCGGTGGCCGAGGCCGCGGGCCGCAAGGCGAAGCCGCAGGTCGTCCTGGGCGTGGGCGGCGGGGGCGTCATCGACGTCGCCAAGCTCGCGGCGTTCCGGCTCGGCGTCCCCTACGTCAGCGTGCCCACGAGCGCCAGCCACGACGGCATCACGAGCCCGCGCGCGTCCATCAAGGAGGAGCGCGGCAACGCGAGCAAGCAGGCCTCGACGCCGATGGCGATCGTCGCCGACACGGAGATCATCGCGCGCGCCCCGTACCGCATGCTCGCGGCCGGGTGCGCCGACGCCATCAGCAACAGCACCGCCGTGCTCGACTGGAAGCTCGCGCACCGCCTGCGCGGCGAGGAATACAGCAGCTTTGCCGCGGTGCTCGCGCAGACCGCGGCCGACATGGTCATCACGAACGCCGAGGTCATCCGCCCCGGCCTGGAGGAAAGCGCTTGGCTCGTCGTGAAGAGCCTCATCGTTTCGGGCGTCTCGATGAGCGTGGCGGGGAGCAGCCGCCCCGCCTCGGGCAGCGAGCACATGTTCAGCCACACGCTCGATCAACTCGCGCCCGGCCGCGCGTACCACGGCGAGCAGGTCGGCCTCGGCACGATCATGATGATGTACCTCCACGGGGGCGACTGGCGCAGCGTGAGGGATGCGCTGCACGCCGTCGGAGCCCCGACCACCGCCGAGAAGCTGGGCGTCTCGCGCGAGGTCGTCGTCGAGGCGCTGTGCAAGGCGCACCTGATCCGGCCCGACCGCTACACCATCCTGGGCGACAAGGGGCTCTCGCGCGAGGCCGCCGAAGAATTGGTCCGCGTTACGGGTGTGGCCTGATGCCGTTGACCATCGTGGGCGAGAAGCTCGCCACGCCCGGCCTCGTGTTCCGCTATCAGGGCGAGACGGACGAAGGGTGCGCGGCGTGCAAGCTGCGCAGCGTGTGCCACGGTGGCCTGAAGCCCAACCGGGAGTACCGCGTCAAGGCCGTCCGCCCCGTGCAGCACGACGTGTGCCACGTCTTCGAGGGCAAGGTGCAGGTCGTCGAGGTCGAGGAGAAGCCGCTTCCCCTGCGCGTCGCCATTCCGGTCGCGGCCACGCGCGGCACGGGCGTCACGAACCGCTTCGAGGAGTGCGGCGCCTCGTGCCTCTACAAGGGCCTCTGCAACCCGGTCGCGCTGCCGTCCGGCGTGACGGCGCAGATCGAGAAGGTCGAGGGCGACGTGCCCTGCCTCGTGGGGCGGAAGCTCCGCTTCGCGCTCGTGCGGCCGCCGTGATCGCTACTTCGTCGCGGAGATGATATCGAGGCGCAGCAGCGAGCGCACGGCCAGGACGTTGAGCGCCACCACCCACACCAGGAGGTTGGGCGCGATCCAGCCCCAGTCGGAGGCGCCCACGTGGCCGCCCGGCCCGAGGGCCGAGAGCGCGGCGTTCGGCAGCGCGCGCGAGGCCCACACGCCGGCCTGGCCGAGCCCCGCCAGGAGGCTGCGCAGGACGTCGCCCGCGACGAGCGCGCCAAGCGTCGAGCCCAGGCCGACGCCGAGGCTGCGCGACCCGAGCGTCGTGCCCAGCGCGATGAGCGCCCAGCCCAGGAGCAGCGCCCACGCGCGGACGAGAAGGATCGCGACGTCGCGCGGCGTGGTCTTCAGGAGCGTCTCGCCGCTCACCATGCCGAAGACCGCCGCGCCGCCCACGCCCGCGGCCACGGCGAGGAGCGCGAGAAGGAGCGCGGCAACGGCCAGGAGCGCCACCTTCGCCAGCGCGACGTCGATGCGCCGGGCGCGCGCGAGCAGCAGCGTGCGCAACGTGCCGCGCGTGAACTCCTGCGCGACGGACTGCGCCGCGAAGACGACCAGGGTCAGCGTGCCGATGCTCACGGCGAGCGAGGCGACGAAGCCCACCGCGTCGGCGCGCAGCGGGGCGAGGAGCGCGGCGGGGTCGAGGCCGGCGCCCTGGGGCGCGGCGAGGATGCTCGCGAACGCGATCACGATGAGCACGACGTAGGCCGCGAGGATGCCCAGGAGGACGTACGTCGCGGGCTGGCGGAGCGCCTTCGTCGCCTCGACGGAGGCCATCGCGCGCAGGCTCACGCGCTCCCCTCCGTGATGGCGAGGAAGCGCGCTTCGAGCCCGGCGGTCTCGCGCCCGAGCGCGGAGACGGCGAGCCCAGCCTCGACGAGCGCGCGGTTGAGGGGCGCGGCGACCTCCGCATCCGCCTCGACGACCAGTCGGCCGTTTTCCTCGCGCGCCGCGCGGACGCCCAGCACGGCCTGGGCGAGGGCGAGCGCGCGGGGGATGTCATCGACCTCGACGACGAGCCGCTGCGCGCCCGCGAGGAGGCTCGCCATCGGGCCCTCGGCGACGAGCTTCCCCTTGCGCAGGATCGCGGCGTGCGTGCAGGTCTCCTGGACCTCGTGCAGGAGGTGGCTCGACACGAGCACGGTGCGCCCGGCCGCGGCGAACGATCGCAGGAGGCGCCGCACCTCCAGCTGGCCGGCGGGATCGAGGCCGTTCGTCGGCTCGTCCAGGATCAGCACGTCCGGGTCGGGGAGGAGCGCCGCGGCGAGGCCAAGCCGGCGCTTCATGCCCAGCGAGTAGCCACGGTAGCGCTGGCCGCCCGCGTGCGCGAGCCCCACCCGGTGGAGCGCCTCGTCCGCGGCGGTGCGCGGGGCGCCGCAGAGGCGCGCGACGATCTCCAGGTTGCGCCGGCCCGAGAGCGAAGGGTAGAACGCGGGCTCCTCGACGAGCGCGCCCCACGCGCCCGCGATGCGCGAGCTTCCGGCGTCGGGCGGGATCAGGCCCGTGAGCATGCCCAGCGTCGTCGTCTTGCCCGAGCCGTTGGGCCCGAGGAAGCCGTACACCGCGCCGCGCGGGACCGCGAAGCGCACGCCGTCCACCGCGACGAGCCCGCCGTAGCGCTTCGTGAGGCCCTCGATCTCGATCGCGGCGTCCACGCGGGCGCATCGTGGCCGCGATGGAAAAAGGCGAAGCCTTCGGCGCATCCTGCGCGGCCGTTGATCACCGTCCTCCTGGCCGACGCCGCGCTGGAGCTGATGCCCCCCGAGCTGCGGCGCCACCCCAAGGTCCTCGCCCGCGCCAAGCGCCGCCGGCGCGACCCGGAGCGCCTCCTGCTCGACCAGGCACTGGACCACGAGGCCATGCGCGGCCTGCGGGACGCGGAGCGGCGCGGCCGCCCTGATATCACGCACGTGTGCCTCCTGCTCCTGCTCGACTCGCCGTTGAACGCCGCGGGCCGGCTGCGGGTGCTCGTCCACACCCAGGACGACGCGCTGATCCGGGTCGACCCCGCGACGCGCATCATGCGCAACGGCGCCAAGTTCGCGCAGCTCGTCGAGGACCTGCTGCGCCAGGGCGAGGTCCCCGCGGGCCGGCCGCTCCTGACCCTGGAGCGCGGCGTGCGGCTTCCCGACGCGCTGCCGCCCGGCCCGGTCGTCCTGCTCGACGAGGCCGGGACCCTGGCCCGCACGCCCGAGTTCGCGCGCCTCGCCCGCGCCCACCCGGACTTGACGCTCGTGCTGGGCGCGTTCCCGCGCGGCGCGATCCGCGAGCCCCCGCGGGCCGACCACGTGCTGCGCGTGGCCGACGCCCCGCTCTCCGCGTGGAGCGCGCTCGTGCCGGCGCTGGCGGGGTTCGAGGATGCGCTCCTTCTCTCCGGGGGAGGCTGAGGGAGGCGAGGGGAGCCGGGGGGAGACGGCGGGGAGGCGAAGGGAGGCGAGGGGAACGAGCCCTCAGCCTCCCCTCGCCTCCCTTCGGCTCCCCCAGCCTCCCTCCGCCTCCCTCCGCCTCCCCGCCGTCTCCCCGCGGCGGCGCAGAGTTTACCTGGCGCGCCGTCTCTCGCCGCGCATGCCCAAGCCGGAGCCCGAGCCGCAGCCGCGTCCCTCACGCACGCGCCGCGCGCTGATCTGGCTCCTCAAGGCGCCCTTCCGCCTGCTCTGGCTCCTGGTCAAGTGGCTCGGCAAGCTCCTGTGGTGGGCGTTCAGCGCGGGCTTCAAGGCGGGACGCTCCGCCCCGCGCGAGGCGCCCGAAGAGGACGCCCCGCGCAAGGGCTGACGCGAGCCCATCCGACGACTCGCGCGGGGCTGCGGCCAACGATGCAGGGCCGGCTGCTTCGTTGCGCTCGACGAGGCCGCGGCCTCGCCGGCGCCTCGCTACGCTCAGCGCGACCGCTCGAAAGCCCGCTACGGGGATTCCTTCGGGATCGCGCGCCTCGCATCCGGCCCTGCCTCGTCGGCCTCGCCTGCCGCGCGAGTCGTCGGATGGGCTCTCAGATCGAGGTCACGACGAGGTCGTCGAAGAGGCACGTCGAGGCGGCGGAGGAGCCCTCGTCGTACATTTCGAGCCACACGGTCGCGGTCACGGCGCCCGCGGGCGCGGTCGCGGTGAAGGGGTAGGCCGCGAGCCAGTGGCCCTGCCAGAGGGCGGAACCCTGCATCGTCCAGCCCAGCCAGTTGCCCGACGCGTCCTGGAAGTCGATCACGACCTCGGGCTCGCAATCGATGGGGCCCGCGTCCCGCGTCATGACCGTGACGCGGTACGCCGTGCCCGCCGAGACGGAGAAGGCGTCGCTCTGCGCGCCGCACGAGCCGCGCTGGCCCGAGGCGTGCGTGACCGCGAGCGAGTGCGATCCCGAGTAGGCGGTGCTCGACTGGGCGACGGAGCAGTACGAGGAGCCGTCGAAGGAGCCCGTGAAGCCCGTGTCGGCGGCGGAGTTGCTCCAGTGGTCGGGGATGCCACCGGTCCCGTTCTCGAAGCCGCCGTTGGGCGCGACGTTGCCCAGGGCCTGGGCGAAGCCGGGCGCCACGGCAAGAGCGAGGAAACCGACGATCAGCGTGTTGCGGATCTTGCGCGTCATGCAGGGGGGCCCACACGCCCCGCGAGCATGGGATGATGGGTCATGGCGTTTCCACGCGGAACGCTTTTCATGCGGCGCCGCGTGGCGGCGCTTGTGCTCACCCTCGTCCTCGCGGAAGCGGAGCTCGAGCTCGTGCCCGAGAACATCGTCCTCCACCCGCAGGTCCAGCGCGCGGCGCGGCACAAGGACCGGCGCCCCTCGCGCACGCTCCTGGACAGCAGCCTCCACCACGAGGCGCTCCGCCAGGTGCCCGAGGGCGAGCGGCGCGGCCGGCCCGACCTCGTCCACTTCGCGATGCTGCTGGGCCTCGACAGCGCGCTCAACCAGGCCGACGAATTGCGCATCGTCGTCCACACGCGCAACGACGAGCGCCTCGCCATCCACCCCGACACGCGCCTGATGCGCAACTATCCGCGCTTCGTGGGCCTCATGGAGAAGCTCTTCCAGGAGGGCGCCTCGCCCAAGGAGAACCCGCTCCTCGTGCTGGAGCCGGGCTGGCCGCTGGCGCGCATCCTGGAGCACCACAAGAGCGGCCCCATCGTCGCCTTCCACGAGAAGGGCGCCCCCGTCGAGCCGGGCGCCTACCTCGCCGCCAAGCGCGAGGCCTCGCCCGATTTGACCGTGGTGCTGGGCGCCTTCCCGCACGGCGACTTCCACGCCCCCGCCGAGACGTGGGCCAACGAGGTCGTGGGCCTGGGCGGCAACGCGCTCTCCGTCTGGACCGTCGAGATGGAGATCCTGGCGCACTGGGAGCGCGCCTGCAAGGTGTTCCCGCGCGCGGTCGCGCCGAGTCCTCAGGCCGCACCCACGCCCGAATGATGGCAGAAGGCGCGACGTCTTCCCGTCTTCTTGTCTTCCTCGCCCTGCCGGAGGCGCTTCGCGCCGAACGAGGAAGACGGGAAGACGAACGACGGTGCTCGTCAACGAAGCTGCCGCCACCCGCTCCAGAATCGCTGGAGCGCGGTCAGGTTGCCCACGATGGCGAAGTAGGCGAGCATCAGCACCAGCGGCTCGGCGCCGAACGGGATCGCGATGCCCGCGAGGTACGCGAGCCATGCCAGCGCGGGGACGGCGATGAGGATGACGAGCCGGTCCGCGCGTCCCAGCCAGCCGGCGTACATGCGCCCGAGGCCCAGCGCCTGCGCCTGCGTGCCCATGTAGCTCGTGAGGAACGTGCCGACGATGGCGAAGACGCCCCACGCGAGGCTGCCCAGGGGCGAGAGCGTGAGGCCCAGGAGGATCGCCGCGTCGCTGTAGCGGTCCACCACGTGGTCGAGGAAGTCGCCGCGCTTCGTCTCCTGGTTGGTGAGCCGCGCGAGCTTGCCGTCGAGCCCGTCGAGGATCGCGTTGACGGCCACGGCCGCCGCGCCCGCGACGAGCAGCCACGCGCGCTCCCGCGTGGCGAAGGCGAACGCGACCGCGGCCGCGAGCGCGAAGAGGAGCGAGACCGCGGTCAGCGCGTTGGGCGAGACGTTCCAGCGGTGGAGCTGCCGCGCGGCGGGGGCCAGGAAATTGCCCCACCCGGTGCGGTATCGCTCTAGAACCACGGCAATCGCTCCAACGCCCAGCGCGCCGAACCCACCCGCGTCCCATTCAAGGCTTGCGGAGCGGTGTCGGCGATCGCCCGCACCTGCGCGGCCACGGCTTCGACGCTCTCCCGGGTCGCGTCGATCTCGACGGCGGGCAGGCCGGTGTCCAGGACCTCCTGCGCCAGCACGTCCAGCGCCTCGGCCTCGACGTTCTCGCGGACCTTGGGCTCGGGCCAGCCGCGCGCGCGCAGCCGCTCCACCAGGACGAGCGGGTCGAGGCGCAGCAGCGCGATGGCGTCGACGTCCATCTCGTGCGCGAAGTGCCCCTCGATCACGACCGTCGCGGTCTCGGCTTCGAGCACGCCGTTGAGGCGCTCGGCGAGGTCGTCCATGTCCACCAGGAAGGCGCCGCGCGCCTCGTCCTTCTCGTCGAGGAGGCCGGCCGCGCGCGCGAAGTCGTTCAGGTGGATCACGCGCACGCCCTGCTTGGCGAGGGCCTCCGCCACCGTGGTCTTGCCGGTGCCGGGGACGCCTGTGAGGGCGAGGCGCACGCGCCGCCACCAGGCGCGCCGATTTTAGCTCTTGTGATGGTGCTCGGGCCGCCTCCGGCGGAGGACGGACGGAATCTCCGCATCTCGGAATCTCAGGCCGTGATTCAGAGATTCTGAGATTCCGGCCTCCCTCCGCCGGAGGCGGCCATGCGTCTACTCCTTCGGCATGCGCGCCTGCACGCGCGCCAGCGCCGCGCCCACGAGGCCGAGGAACGTCGGCGCGGGGCGCTCGGGACGCGACTTGAATTCGGGGTGGAACTGGCTCGCGACGAAGAACGGGTGCTCGGGCAATTCCAGCATCTCCATCAATTCGCCCGAGGGGTCGCGGCCGGTGTAACGGAGGCCCGCGGCCTCCAGCTTGGAGATGTAGCCCGGGTTCACCTCCCAGCGGTGGCGGTGGCGCTCGAAGATGACGTCCGCGTGGTAGAGATGCGCGACCTTGCTGCCGTGCGCGAGCCGGACCTCACTCGCACCCAGGCGCATCGTGGCGCCCTTCGCCTCGTCCGCCGTGTGGCCAGGCAGGAGGTCGATGACGGGGTGCTTGGTGGCGGGGTTGATCTCGGTGCTGTTCGCGCCTTCGAGGCCCAGCACGTCGCGCGCGTACTCGCACGTGGCGAGCTGGAAGCCGAAGCAGATGCCCAGGAAGGGGACCTTCTTCTCGCGGGCGAAGCGGATCGCCGCGATCTTGCCTTCGGCGCCGCGCGGGCCGAAGCCGCCGGGCACGAGGATGCCGTCGAGCGAGCCGAGCAGGTCGGCCGGATCGGGCGCGCGCTCCACGTCCTCCGCGTCGATCCAGCGGACGACGACCTTCGTGTCGTGCGCCGCGCCGGCGTGGACGAACGCCTCCTTGATCGAGAGGTAAGCGTCCGCGAGGTCGGTGTATTTTCCAACGACGCCGATGGTGACGTGGTGCGCGGGCGCGACGACCCTGTCGACGAACTCCTTCCACGCCGTCATCTCGCGGCCTTCGGTGTGCAGCTCCAGGCGCTTGACGATCCAGTCGGCGACGCCCTGCTCTTCGAGGAGGAGCGGGACCTCGTAGATGGTGCGCGCGTCGGGCGCGGAGATGACGGCGTCCTTGTCCACGTCGCAGAAGTTGGCGAGCTTCTCCCGGACCTTGGGGTCGAGGCGCGTCTCGCTGCGGCACACGAGCATATCCGGGTGCAGGCCCACGCGGCGCATCTCCTGGACGCTGTGCTGGGTGGGCTTGGTCTTCTGCTCGCCCACGGCGCCCATCACCGGGACGAGCGTGGTGTGGACGAACATCATGTTCTTGTGGCCGACTTCGAGGTGGAGCTGGCGGAGCGCTTCGAGGAAGGGCGCCGATTCGATATCACCGACGGTGCCGCCCACTTCGACGAGGCAGACGTCCGCGTCGGCGGCCTTGGCGGCGCGCTTGATGTGGTCGCGGATCTCGTTGGTGACGTGCGGGATGATCTGCACCGTCTTCCCGAGGTAGTCGCCGCGGCGCTCGCGGTCGATGACGGCCTTGTAGGCCTTGCCGGTGGTGATGTTGTTCGCGCGCCCCATCGGCAGGTCGAGGAAGCGCTCGTAGTTGCCCAGGTCCTGGTCGACCTCGCCGCCGTCGTCGAGGACGAAGACCTCGCCGTGCTCGAAGGGGTTCATGGTGCCCGCGTCGATGTTGACGTAGGGGTCGATCTTCACGGCCGCGAGCTTGACGCCGCGCGCCTTGAGCAGCTTCCCGATCGAAGAAGTGGTAATGCCCTTTCCGAGCCCGGAGAGGACGCCGCCCGTCACGACGATGAACTTCGTCGGCTTCACGGGAACCGACGATCCCTGCCCCTGGATTTCTACCTATGGGGCGGGGCGGGGGGCGTTTCGTGTGCGACGCGTGGCCCGCGTCGTCGGGATCGTGCCGCTCAGTCCCAAATGTACCCGTCGGTCGGGACGCTGAGGATGTACGAGGGATGCACGATCTGGCAGGTCTGGTCGTGGCAGAGGACGAGGCCGACGGACACGGGCCCCGTGAAAAGGGCGGCCCAGGCCGAACCATCGGCACCCGTGCAGTCGCCACCGTTCGGGTCCGCCCGGACCGCGCCCTGCGCGACCGCGCCGTAGGTGGTCACCCACGGGTCGGGGTCAGTCGTGCTGCCGTCGTGCGGGTTCGGATTCCCCGCAAGCGTGGCGGGCGTATCGGTGGCCGCGTCTCCGATCTGCCCACTTCCACAATCAAACGGTGCCGTGTCATAGTCCCCGCTGATGATGCCGTCGCCCCTGCACGCCGTTGCGCCGCTCGCAGGGAGGCTGGGAACTTGGCCGTCAGAGCCCAGCGCGAATGCGACATCGAACCCCCCCACATTGCCCACGACGTGGGCTCCTGTGCCACTGCCGGAGGCGTGGTGGCCGTTGGGCAGCGCGCACGCGCTCGCGTCGGTCTCCAGGAACTGTGCGCCGAACTGGCCCATGTCGTTCTCGCCGTCCCCTTGAGGGTGGTTGATCGGATCGACGCAAGAGTCCCACGAATGAACGGTCGTGCCATCGAATGTGACCTGGTTCCCGCTGCTTGCCGTAGGTGGGGGAAGGAACGTGTAGTGGTGGAACACCTGATGCGGGTCGCACGTGCCTGTGATCCCTGAGCTCGAAGCTGTGAGAGGGGCCGCCGCCAAGATGGCAAGGACCAGAAGGACCAGGATCATCGTGCGCATAGGGAGACCAGGGATGGCTGAGGCGCTAATCGTTGTGGAGGAATCTTGTCAGGGCACGCGCCACTTCCCGCGCAGCGCGACCTGCTCGCGATAGCGCGCCTCGTCCGCCTCGCGCTCCTTGGCGTTGCGGCCCAGCATGGCGTCGAGGCGGTCGAGCACGACGGGCAGCGCGTCGAGGCCTTGGCAGGCTTCCCATCCGCAGCGGGTGCGGCGCAGGAGGACGTCGGCGGCGGCGCGCGCCATCTCGCATTCGATGGCGTGGTCCGCCTCGGCGGCGAGCATGGGCGCGTGGGGGCAGAGCACGCGGCCCTGCGCGGGGTCGCGCGCGACGCGGTCGAGCACGTCGCCTGCGCGCGTGCCGTACGTGGTGGCGAGCGTGCGCGCGACGCCGGGCGGCAAGCGAAGCTCGGCCGCGCGGTCCTCCAGCGCCTTGACGAGGGGCTCCAGCGCGGGGGGCGCGCCGGGGAGGGGGGCGCGCGCGGTGTCGCTATGCGTGCGGGGCGCCACGCGGTCGACGACCTCCTCGCACACCTGGCGGTAGGGCGTGATCTTCCCGCCCACGAGCGTCACGAGGCCGTCATCCTCCAAGATCTGGTGCTTGCGCGAGACCTCGCTCTCGGTCTTGCCTTCCTCGAAGATGAGGTTGCGCACGCCAGCCCACGTGTAGCGCACGGTCTCGACGTCGGCGCGCGGGAGCGCGGAGCGGATGCCGCGCTGGAGGTACGTCACGTCGTCGCGGTCCGCGGCCACCTCGTCCGGGTCGTCGTCGAAGTCCGTGTCCGTGGTGCCCACGAGCTGGTGGTCGAGCCACGGGATGCTGAAGAAGACGCGGTCGTCGTCCGGGCTAAAGAGCAGGATGGCGTGCGTCGTGGCGCGGGGCGTGACGATGTGCGTGCCCTTCGTCATGCGGCTCCGCGCATCGGGCGCGCCGGGCACGCGGTGCAGCCACGGGCCGGTGGCGTTCACGACGCGGCGCGCGCGCAGCGTGGCGCTCCGGCCCGAGATCGCGTCGTGGACCTCGGCGAGGAATGGCGGGCCGCGCGTGAGCGAGGCGAGCGAGCAGTGGTTGAGCGCGACGGCGCCGTGGTCGATCGCGTCCAGGACGTTCTCCACGCAGAGGCGCTCGACGAGCTCCACCTGCCCGTCGCCGTACGACGCGCCGCCGCGCAATCCTTCCGCGTTGAGCCCGGGCTCCAGCGCGAGAAGCTCGTCCTTGCCGTACACCTGGTGCGAGGGGACGACGCTCTTGCCCGCGAGCGCGTCGTAGAGGCGCAGGCCCATCTTGACCATCCACGGCGGCGTGCGCTGGCCGCGGTAGAACGGGATCAGGAAGAGGAGCGGGTGGACGAGGTGCGGCGCGTTGTGGAAGAGGCGCTCCCGCTCGACGAGCGACTCGCGCACGAGGCCGAAGTCGTACATCGCGAGGTAGCGCAGCCCGCCGTGGATCAGGCGCGTGCTGCGGCCCGTCGTGCCGTAGCCGAAGTCCTCCTTCTCCACGAGCGCCACCGAGAGGCCGCGCCTTGCCGCGTCGCGCGCGACCCCCGCGCCGTTGATGCCGCCGCCCACCACGAGCAGGTCGAACGTCCGCCCTTCGAGCGCGTCGAGGCGGCGCGGAAGGGGGGGCATCGAGCGCAGCGAGGATCGAGCGCGGCTTCAACGTGCCGTTTGATCCCACGCCACGCGCCGCGCGTCGAGCGCGCCCGTCTCCAGGTCGAGGCGCAGGCACGCCGCCTCGCCGCGCGACTCCGCCACCGGGCCAAGCTCGGCGTGGCGCTCCGCGATCCGCGTGGCCGCGCCGGGACGCACCACGAAGGAGGGAGCCTGCGCGGCGGGGTCGGACGTGAGCAGCATCGCGCGCCCGCCCGCGACGAGCCGCCGGGGGGCGGCGGCGTTGCGCAGCCACGCGACCTCCGCGCGCTCGATGCCGACGGGCTCCTTCAGCAACGCCTTGTCGAGCGGGCCCGCGACGAGCATGACGCCCTTGCGCCGCGCCAGCTCCAGCGTGTCCTGCGCGCCCGGGCCGGGCTCCGCGAGGTTGCCCAGGCACACCGGCTCGTCGCCCCCGCGCTTCGCGGCGTCGAGCAGCGCGTCGAGCGCCGCGACGCGCGAGCGGACGTCGGCGAAGAGCAGGAGACGCGCCACGGCGCCAGCAAGCCCGGCGGACTACTTGGACCCTCGCGACCTTCGCGCCGGCGCCCCCGGATCCCCGAGGGCGCCGCACGAGCGCCGGGCCGGACCGCGCTTCTGTTATCCTTCATATCGATGAAGCGCCCCGAGGCGGGCGCATGGCGAAATCCGCACGGAGAAGATTTGCTGCCTGGGAGCTGGCCGTCGTCCTTTCGGTCGGCGTCGGAGGGCTCGCGGGAATCGCGTTCACCGTCAACGCCGGCGGAAGCCACTTCGCTTCCCCCGATTCGAGCACCCATTGCGCAGGCTCTGCGCGGTGCTACGTCGACCGCTCCACCGATTGCGAGAACTCCACCCTCTGCAACTCGCGCTGCGAGGCGCCCGGCTCGTGCGCGCCGCGGCAGCCCCCGGCCAACGGGACGTTCACGATGCGCGTGTACGACGAGAACGGGCGGCCGGTCCCGGGGCCCGGCACCTGCTTGGCGTTGCCGGACGACGCGGATGGCCAGATGACCGTCCCCTCCGCGAACATCCAGGACGGCGTCTGCACGGGCGCCGCCCCCGGGAGGCTGACGCATCTCCAGAGCTACGTTTGGAACGAGGCCACGCGGCAGATGGAGCTGTGGGGCAAGAACGACTACAGCATCCCCCCGGGCGGGTCGGTGGACTTCCCGCCCATGTTCCGCCAGAACGCCCGCTTCACCGGCCCGGCCACCGGCGCGACGGCGGGGGACGGCCTCGTCCTCGACGTGGGCGTGGTCGTCCCCGGCCCGAGCCCGGACCTGCGCGTGGAGTGCAACGCCACGCGGCCCGACGGCAGCCTGAGCCTCACGTCCAGCGACACCATCCCGGGCGAGAACGGGACGTACGCCGCGCGGTGCGCGGAGGTGCCACCCGACGCGACCAGGGTGGTGCTTGACCTCAAGGAGCGCTTCGAGCCGCACCCCGAGGTCGTCGCGTCGCAGCTCTACGTCCCGACCTAAGCCGGGCCCATCCGCAGGGTCGGCTCCGGCTTTCGATCGAGGGCGGCGCGCCGGCGCGCCGATTCCTTTCTATACCGGATACCATGTCCGATTCGCCATGCAGTTCGACCTCACGGACGACCAGAAGGCCATCCAGAAGATGGTCCGCGAGTTCGCGGAGAAGGAGGTCGAGCCGGAGATCGACGCCATCGAGCGCGACGGCGTCTGGAAGACGAGCGTGCTCAAGAAGGCCGCCGAGCTGGGCCTCGCGGGCATGACGATCCCCACCGAGTACGGCGGCACGGGCCTCGATGCGGTGAGCTACAACCTCGCCATCCAGGAGCTTTCGCGCGTCAACGGCAGCGTGGGCATCACGTTCGCGGCGCACTGCGGGCTGGGCTCGTCGCACATCAACATCATGGGCACCCACGAGCAGAAGGCCAAGTACCTGCCCAAGCTCGCCAGCGGCGAGCACTGGGGCGCGTGGGGCCTGACCGAGCCGGGCGCGGGCAGCGACGCCGCGGGGCTCGCGACGATCGCCACGCGCGAAGGGGACGGCTGGAAGCTCAACGGCCAGAAGGTGTTCTGCACCAACGGCCACTTCGCCGACACGTTCACGCTCATGGCCAAGACCGACCCTGGCAAGGGCGCCAAGGGCATCACGGCCTTTATCGTCCCGAAGGGCACGAAGGGCCTCGTGCTCGGGAAGCTCGAGCACAAGCTCGGCCTGCACGGCAGCGCGACGAGCCAGGTCTTCCTGGAGGACTGCTGGGTGCCCGACGCGCAGGTCGTCGGCCTCCAGCCGGGCCTGGGCCACGGCTTCGTGGGCGCCATGCGGACGCTCGACGCCGGCCGCATCGCCATCGGCTCGCTGGCGCTGGGCATGGCGCAGGGCGCCTACGAGACGGCGCTCGCCTACGCCAAGGAGCGCCAGCAGTTCGGCAAGCCCATCGGCAGCTTCCAGGCCATCCAGTTCAAGCTCGCCACCATCGCGACGGAGCTGGACGCCGCGCGCCTGCTGCTCCTGCGCGCCGCGTGGCTCAAGGACCAGGGCCGCGACTTCACGCAGGCCGCCAGCATGGGCAAGCTCTACGCCAGCGAGGCCGCCATGCGCGCCGCCACCGAGTGCATCCAGATCCTCGGCGGCAACGGCTACACCACCGACTACCCGGTCGAGCGCCACTGGCGCGACATCAAGCTCTGCGAGATCGGCGAGGGAAGCTCCGAGGTCCAGCGCATGGTCATTGCGCGGAGCATCGGGCTGCCGCAGAGCCGGTGAAACCCTCGGTCAGAGGATGCCATACCGTGCGGCATCCTCCCGCACACGGTCGACCAGGTCGCCGCCGCGGAACCTGAACTCGCCCTTGTCGACGCGGCGCGCGACCTCCATTGCCTCCCGGAGCGCGGGCGCAACTTCCTCGGGCGCGTGACGGCGCGCGAAGAGCACGAACTCGTGCACGCGCCTGAAGTAGCTGCTCCATGGCACCGGGTTCCAAGGAGCGCGGTCGATCCACGCGCGGTCCTCGTCGAGCCGTGCACGCCTCTCGGCGACGATCGTCCCGGGTGTCACCATGCGCGCCAGGAAGGGGGGCGGGCTCGGCGCGGTCTGGGGGAGTCCGCGCGCGCGGCGCATCGCCTCGTGGGCAGCCACGAGCGGTGCGATCACCTCGGGGCCGGCGCCGACGTCGAAGAAATGGGAGATGGTCTCGGCGCACCACGTCCCCGCCGCTTGGGCGCGCGGATCGTACTGCCCCCGCCCTTCGGCGATCTCCTGGAAGAACGCCGCGAACGCCTCGGACTCCGGCGTCGTCGGGTCCTCCCAGCCGTGAAGGAACGGCGAGCCCCGCAGGAGGCCCGCAAGCTGGGCCTTGTCAGCGGCATCGAGAAGCTCCCGGAACCGCCCGAGGTGGAACGGGAAGCGAGCGCGGCCGACTCCGCGGCGGAGAAGAGCCCATGCGGCCGCTTGGCAGCGGCGCGAGTCCGCATCCCACAAGTCCACCTGCATGCTCTCGATCACGAGCGGCCGCGTCTGATGGAGCCAGGTGAGGCACGCGATCGCCGTGGGGCCCATCGTGTCGCCCCCGGCCTTGACGAGACCGACGAGCGAAGCGGCCACGGTGGGAACGTCTTCCGGCCGCGCTGCGCGCGCGAGCATCGTGGCGGCCCACGGCGAGCAGTCCGGGTCGTGCAGGTCCACGACGCGGGTGAGCACTCGGAGCTTCTCGTCCTCCGTGATGCCTTCGAGCAAGGCCTCCTGAGAAAGCCCCGCCGGCACGATCTTCTCCGATTGGATGCCGCCGTGATAGCGCCACCAGCCGCTCAGACGAATGCGGTCTTCCAGGAGCAGCGTCGCCGACCAAGCCACAAGCTCGGCGTAGGCTCGCACCGGGTCCTTCTTGGCCACCGAAGCGATGGCCTTCGTCTGCGCGCGCAGGTGAGCCGGCAAGGTCACGAACCGCCGACGTCGGCGCGGCCGGATCAGGGTTTGGAGCCGGATTTCTTATAGCCACACCCGGATGCGTCGGCCGATCCCATGCCCAAGAAGATGGAGAACTTCTCCGAGTGGTACAACGAGCTCGTCGAGAAGGCCGACCTCATCGACAAGCGCTATCCCATCAAGGGCATGGACGTCTGGCGCCCGTACGGCCTCTCGGTCATGCGCGCCATCGACCAGGCGATCCGCGACGGCATGGTGCGCACCAAGCACCAGGAGGTCGAGTTCCCGCTCCTGATCCCGCAGGGCGAGTTCAACAAGGAGGCCGACCAGATCAAGGGGTTCGGCGGCGAGGTCTACTGGGTGACGAAGGGCGGCAACAACGACCTGGACATCCCCCTCGTCGTGCGTCCGACCTCCGAGACGGCGATGTATCCGATGTTCGCGCTCTGGGTCCGCTCGCACAAGGACCTGCCCCTGAAGATCTTCCAGATCGTGAGCGTGTTCCGCTACGAGACCAAGCAGACCCGGTCCTTCATCCGCGTGCGGCAGATCCACTTCTTCGAGGCGCACACCGCGCACGCCGACTACGAGGACGCGGAGCGCCAGATCCTCGAGGACCTGGAGCTGACGGCCGCGCTCTGCGAGAAGCTCTGCCTGCCCTACTCGCTCTCGAAGCGACCCGACTGGGACAAGTTCCCCGGCGCGCACTACACGGTGGCCGCCGACGCGATGCTGCCGGAGCTCAAGACGCTCCAGATCGCCACGCACCACCACTACAAGGACAACTTCGCCAAGGCGTACGACATCAAGTACGAGAACGCCGCGGGCGAGCACGTCTTCGCCCACCAGACCACCTACGGCATCAGCGAGCGCATCCTGGGCGCCGTCGTCGCGGTCCACGGCGACGACAAGGGCCTGATGCTGCCCCCCGCCGTCGCGCCCTGGCAGGCCGTCGTCGTCCCCATCCTCTTCAAGGGCAAGGAGGGCGGCGTCGTCGAGGCCGCGAACGCCCTGGCCGACAAGATGCGCGCCGCCGGCTTCCGCGTCCACGTCGACGACCGCGACGAGACGGCCGGCTTCAAGTTCAACGACTGGGAGATGCGCGGCGTCCCCATCCGCATCGAGCTGGGACCCAAGGACATGGAAAAGGGCCAGTGCGTCATGGTCCGCCGCGACAACGGCGCCAAGTCGTTCGTCGCGCAGGCCGACGCCGCGAAGGGCCTCGCCGAGACGCTCGCCTCCTACGCCGAAGGGCTCAAGGAGCGCGCGTACGCCACGCTCACCCAGAACGTCCACGACGTCAAGACCAGCGAGGAAGCCAAGAAGACCGTCGGCATCGCCCGCGCCGGCTGGTGCGGCAGCGACGAATGCGGCCTTGCCATCCAGACCGCCACCGAGAAGACGCTCCTGGGCGTCCCCATCGACGTCGCCTTCCCCAGCTTCCAGCAGCAGGAGCACCACAAGCGGCTGGTCCTGCCCGGGCGCGGGTTCAGCGGACACTGCGCTGCTTGTGGGAAGGCGACGCACACGCCGGTGCTGATCGCGAAGACCTACTGAGCGAGCCATTCTCTCGAAGCATCCTGTGAACGGGGGGCCCGCGTCGAAGCGTACATGAGAGGGCGCGTGGGTCTTGAATAACTAGGGATTATCGTGGCCCACCGAGCCTCGTTCAGCTGGCCCACGTCGCGGCGCGATTTCGAGTCGGAGGATCTTCGCTACACGGACTTCCGCGGCGTCCGGATGTCCCCTGACGACCCTGGGCTCTCCCTTCACGCGGCCGTGCTCCGTGGCGCCGCGTTCTCCGACTGCGCGTTCTGGAACTCGAAGTTCACGCGCAGCGACTTCAACGAGACCGACATCAGCCGCACGCGGTTCCAGGAGTGCGCGATGGACTACTTCGAGCTGCAGGATTCCCACGTCGTGGAGAGCCAATTCGTCGGCGGGACGGCGCGAGACGCAGCCATCCTGCAGTGCCGCGTCTCGGAGTGCGTGTTCACCCGCACCGACTGGTCGGCGTCCAACTGGCACAACAATGAGTTCGAGAGGACGTTGTTCGAGGGCGTGAACCTCGCCCACTCCTCGGTGGAGCGGAACCGCTTCTACCAGTGCACGTTCCGCGGCTGCGACCTCGCGGACCAGACGTTCATGAGCTGCATCCTCGAAGGGTGCACGTTCGAGGACGTGGTGATGGATCTCCTCGTGGTGAAGTCCTGCCCCGGCCTCGAGATGACCGCATTGCGCAACGTCAGGCTCGTGGAGAATGGCCACCCCATCCCGTCCGAACAGGTCGCGCCGCGCCTGACGGAGCTTCTCTTCGAGCACTTGGAACTGGGCGAAATCGTCGAGGTCGCGTGCCTTGCGGTCGTGCTCGATCGGATCGACGTGCTGGAGGGGCTGCTCGCGCGCGTGCCCGATGCGCTCCGCATGCAGCCGGTCTCCGCGAGCAACGAAAAGTGGGTGAACCTCTGCCGCGCGCTCCAGTTCTGGACGCAGAAAGGCAAGCTCGATCCGTACTGGCTCCTGTGGATCTTTCAGGCGCTGCTGGAGCACACGCGCAAGCTCCAGCGGCAGGGCGAGGCGCCTGACCTGCAGCTGATCCGCGCCGCCACGTCGATCGCGGGCGAGGTGCAGGGTTATCAGAAGGCCATCGGCGAGGCGGCGCTGCTGGCCCTTCCTCGCGGGCGCATGCTGGATCCCGTGAAGATCACGCTGGAGGTGCCCAACGACATCGACCGCGCGGTCGTGGCGGGTTTCGTGGAGAGGCTTGCGGAGTCCATCGATTCCCGGATGCCGCCCGCGTTCCGGGCGGGCGCGGCGCAGCCTCCGATCCGGTTCTCCGAAGAGCGTTGGGGAAGCCACTACTTCGACTTCGAGTCCATCCAGTTGTGGGCCGCGGTGCTGACGGCCGCGTTCTTCCAGGCGGATCGCATCCTCCGACAATCCACCAAGATCATCGACGCAGGCGAAGGCACGATGCGCTCGACGTTCCGCTTCTTCCGGGCCTTCCACGAGGAGAAGGAGCGGACGCGCGCGCAGAAGACGGCCCTGGAGCACGCCAGCACGCCAACGGTGCCGGAGCCCGTCTTGGCGCCTGAGCCCGTGGCGAACCATGGGCTTGCCCTCGCCTCGGAGAACGCGTTCCAGGCGATCGCCGAGCGGAACCTCGCCTCGGGCATCGTGGCCAACGTCGTGATCCCTCCGGACCTGCGCGCCGAGGCGAAGAGGATCGTGCTCTCCATCGAGATCAGGAAATGACCTCGCGCCGATAGACCGACTCGATCGCGCGGACGCCATCCCGCAGGATCGGGAGCCCGAGCGCGAGGCAGAACCGGAATGCGATGGGGTTTCCCTCCTCTAGGACGTACATGACGCTCCCGGGCATTGCTTGGACGCCGTGCTCCTGGAGAACCTTGAACGTGAATGCCTTCTCTTCAGACTCGGTCATGCGCGTGCCCTCGCACACGAGCATGGTGAGGACGCCGCTCTGCGTCTTCGTGAAGCGGAGGCCGGGCACATCGAGCATCGCGATGAGGTCCTCGTGGTGCTGGCGGAACCTTGCGACGTTGTGCTCCCGCGCCGCCGCCACTTCCCGGCCCTCCGGGCTCGAAGGACCGGCGCCAAGCGCGGCGTAGGCCGAAGAAGCCAGCAACGCCTGCAGATAGGACAGGGACCCGTTGGAGATCTCGTCGTTCTCGCGGATGTCGTCGGCCCGCTGGATCGACGTGACCGTGTGCGCGAACTTCGCCCCATTGAGGAAGAGCGCCTTCGCGGGCGATTGCACAAGGATCAGGTTATCCAAGGCGTCGATCCTCACGCTCCCCAGCGCGCGCTCGGGCGAAGGGGCCCAGTCCAGCGCGCCCTGCGAGGCGTCCAGCACGAGGACCGCGTCCACCTCCTCGCACGCGCGCAACACCCGCTCCAAGGCGCGCGCGGGCCAGAGGACGCCCGTAGGGTAGATCGGATTCGTCGCGAGCACGACGTCGGGCTTGTCGCGGAGGATCCGGTGGACCAGCGCGCCGACATCCGGAAGTCCGTCCGCCTCCAGCAAGGTCGGGAAGAATGCCTGGTCGAATCCGAGGATCTCGCAGCTCCCCGACGCCGAGAAGTAGAGCGGCGTCACGAGAAGCGCGGTCTTCGCGTTCCCCTCGCGCAAAGCCAGGAGCGCCTGGAAGATCGCCTGCGTCCCGCTGCCGTGGAGCGCCACGTTGTCGGAGCCAACGGGGAGCGAAAGGCCATGGATCGGATCGGAAGACATCCACTTCGCGACATTCTCGCGCTGCTCCGCCATGTCCATGGGAAACTGATACGGGATCAGATGGGATGGCCGCACCTCGGCCAGCCTGCGCGCGACGAAATCCGGAAGCTGGATCGTATCCGCGTCGGCGTCCCAATGGAACGGCTGCTTCGGACGACGCCCGGTGGCGCGCTCATACTGGCCTTCGAGGTCGAAGAACCACTGCGTCTTGTAACGGTTGGAGTCCCTGATAATCCCTAGTTATCCCAACATCGCCACCCGATTCCTCGGGTTGCATTTCTCCAGCATGTCGGCCCTCCGGCGCGACGACACCCAGACGTACAGCTCGGTGGTCTGGATGCTGGCGTGCCCCAGCACGTCCTGGACCGACCTTAGGTCTGCGCCGTTCTCGACGAGGAGCGTGGCGAAGGTGTGCCGGAGCATGTGGGGTGTGACGCGCCGTCCGATGCCGGCGAGGCGCGCTAGCCGTTTGATGCGGCTTCGGACGCTTTCGGGCGTGCGGCGGCGGTTTGCGCGGCTGACGAGGAGGGGTCCGCGTGGTCCGGTTTCGGCGAGGGCGTTGCCCAGGAGGGCGCAGACTTCGCTGGAGGAGAGGGGGACGACGCGTTCCCGGGCGCCCTTGCCGCGGATGCGGACGCTGCACGCGGCGAGGTCGATGTCGTCGTGGTCGATGCGCGTGAGCTCTTCGACGCGGATGCCGGTGGAGGCGAGAAGCTCCAGGGCCAGGGCGTCTTGGGTGGCGGTGCGGCGCCGGGCGGGCGTGGCGGCGCGGCGGATCTCAGCGTGGGCGGCCCGCAGGAGCGCCTCGAACTCGTCGCGGGTGAGCGTGCGAGGCAGGCGTCGGCGACCGGCCGTGGCGGGCTTGAAACGGACTTCGGGCGCGGCAGCGAGGTGGCCTTCGCGCAGGAGCCAGGCGTAGTAGAGCCGGAGCGTGACGCTGCGGCGCCGGAGGGTGGCGACGCGCAGGCCTCGCTGCTGGAGGCCATGCAGGTAGGCGCTCAAGTCGGGGGTGGTGGCGGCGTCGAGGCCGTGGGGTAGGCGCGCGGCGGCGTCGCGCAAGTCCGAGGCATAGGCGCGGATCGTCTTGGGCGAGAGGTCTCGCTCGGCGCGGATGGCTTGGAGGAATCGCGTTTGGTTTGCTATCACGGGGTGGCGGGCGCGCGCGGTCCGGATGCCGGTTCCTGTACGCGCAGCCCGCCCGGCCGGACATGTCGGGCGTGGGCCTCACGAGTCTTGGAGCCACGCCCGTATCTCTTCGGCGAACCGCCGCGGCTCTTCCAGCTCGGGGAAGTGGCCCGCGTCGGCGAACCGGACGATCTTGGCGCGCGGCGCGTGCTTGCGGATTCCTTCGGGGTCGCTGCGGGCGTGCGTGCGGTCCTTCTCGCCCCAGAATGATAGCACGGGGAGGTCGGTCGCGGGCGGCGGCTCGCTGCGCTCCAGGGCGCGGAACGCGGCGGCGAGCGGGAAGCGGGCGCCGTGGTCGAACGCTTCGACCGCGAGGAGGCCGAACGCGTCGCCCTGCTCCTTCGTGGGCAGCGCGGCGCGGTACCAGCGCTTGGCGATCTCGGGCGCGCGCACGTAGCCGACCGCGGGGCCCACGAGCGGCGCGCGCAGGAGGCCATGCGCGTCCACGCGGTCGACCCAGCGCAGCGCGTCGTCCCACGCGGGCGCCTGGATGGTGACGATCCGCGCGACGAGGTCGGGCCGGCGGGCGGCGACGCGCAGCGCGACGAAGGCGCCGACGCACGGGAGGGCGAGCGTGACGGGGCCGAGGGCGAGCTTGTCGAGGAGCGCGATCGTGGCGTCGGCCTGCGCGTCGAGCGTCTGGGCGTGGCCGCGGGCGGCGGCGCTGTGGCCGAAGCCGGGCGGCTCGAAGACGACGACGCGGGCGACGGAGCGGAGCGCCACGCAGAGCGCCGCGTGCTGCTCGAGCACGTTGGGCGGGTCGACGGCGAGGAGCAGCGGCGGGCCCTGGCCCGTCTCGCGCAGCCGCACGCGCCCTTGCGGGATCTGGACCTCGCGCATCGCGGCTCAGCCGTAGCGCGCCACGAGCGCGTCGAGCGCCTTCTTCTGGTCGGGCCAGTGGAGGCGCTTGGCGGCCTCGTCGGGCGCGAGCCATTCGGCCGCGGTGTGCTCGTCGCTGAGCGTCTCGGTGTGGGCGGGATCGACGCGCGCGGCGTAGGCCGTCTCGTGATAGCGATTTCCCTTGGCCTCGTAGGTGAACGTGACGCCCAGGGGCTCGGGCGCGACCTCGAAGCCCGTCTCCTCGTCCACCTCGCGCACCGCGGCGGCGAGGACCTTCTCGTGCGGCTCGACGTTGCCCGTCACGGGGTGCCAGAGCCCCTTCTCGGTCTTCGCGCGCTTCAGCAGCAGGACCTGGAGCGTCGGCTTGCTGCGGTAGACGAACACCTGCACCTTGCGTCGGAGCGCCATCGCCCCCGCCAAGGGCGCCATCCGGCAAAAGGTCCACGCATGCCTCCGGCACGTTCTTCTGCGCCGCAAGGCGTCCCCCGTCGGGGATTCATCCTGAGACCCGCCATGCTGCTTGCCATTGCCCTCGTCGCCACCGGTTTCGTTGTCGCCGCCGTGCCCGCGGCGGAGGCCAGCTACACGTGCACGCCCACCGTCGCGGGCGAGTTCTTCTGCTACGACGTCAACAGCGGCGACTGCTACGGCGTCATCCTGGGCCAGCCGACCCGCTGCGCGCCGTAGCGCGCCGCGCGCCGCGCCAACGTTCTTCCCTTCCTGCTTTTCTTCTTCGGCGTGGACCTCGTCTCGGTGCACGTCACGTTCCCCGATCTGGCCAGCGCGAAGTCCGTTTGCCGCGCGCTCGTGGAGGAGCGCCTCGCCGCGTGCGCGAACCTCGTGCCCTGCGAGAGCCTCTACGTCTGGGAGGGCGCGTTGGCCGACGAGCGCGAGGTCGTCGCGATCCTCAAGACCACGGCCGGGAGGCTGGACGCGCTGACGCGCCGCGCGGTGGAGCTGCACCCCGACGAGGTGCCCTGCGTCGTCGCGGTGCCGATCGTGGCAGGCTTCCCAAGCTACGTCGCCTGGGTCCAGGAATCGACGCGTCCGTGAAGGAAAGAAAAGAGGGCTCGGGGCGGGCGCTTGCGGCCGCCCCGAGCGGTTGTCGTTCACGACGGCCGATCTACGGGGCCGTGATGGTGCCCTGGAGGGGCGTGCTGGTGCCCACACTGGGGCCGCCGACGCCGCCGTGCAGGCCGCACTCGCCGTTGCCCGCGAGGGGGCCGGTCAGCAGACCGGTGCCCGCGAGGCCGCCGCCCACCGACGAGCTGTCACCGATGACGGGGCAGCCCTTGGTCGACACGAGCGGGGGGTTCGTGATCAGGCCCGAGGCGCTGGGGCCGAAGACGAAGAAGCTCCACGCGCTGCCATCGAGCACGCCGAAGCAGTCGACGCCGTTGGGGTCGGGGAGGACGCTGCCGGAGTGGTCAGCGCCGTCGTTCTGCCACGGGTCGGGGTCCGGCGGGGTCGCCGCGGAGCCGTGGTGGGGGTCCACGTTGCCCGCAAGGGTGGCAGAGGTGCCCGGGAAGTGGCCCGTCACGCCCTGGCCGCAGTCATAGGGGTCCGTGTCGTAGCTGTCCGACACGACGTTGTTGCCGGTGCAGGCCTGGCCAGCCGCCCACGCTGCGGGGTCCTGGCCATCGGTGCCGAAGGTGAAGTCCACGGGCAGGCCCAGCGTGTTCGTCTGGATCGTCGCGGTCGCGCCGGTGCCGCCGTTGTGGTGGCCCACGACGGGGGCCGCGGGGGCGCACGCGCCCTGGCTGGTCTCAGGGAACTGAGCGCCGCCCTGGCCCGTTTCGTTGTCGCCGTCGCCCGTCGCGCAGCCCGACGTGTCGAACACGTCGGCAACGCCGACGCCGCCGAACTGGGAGTCGATGGTCGCACCGAAGTTACCCGCGACCACGAAGACGTGGACCGCCTGCTGGGGCTGGTAGTTGGGGCTCGACGTGTCGCACGGCGGCGCCACGTTGACGTTGCAGTACACCCAGAAGTCGGCGCTTCCGCCGCCCGCCAGGAACGTCTCGTCCGTCGTGCAGGTCCAAGGCGTGGAGCCCGAGCCGGCCTGTTCCGAGCTGACGCCGGGGTCCGAGAAGGGGAGCACCATGGCCTGCGTGACGGAGAGCCCGGCGCACGCGGACGTGATGGTGAGGATGCCTCCGCCGGCTGCGGCGTGATAGCCGCCCGCGTCGACCTCGTAGCACGTCGTGTCGCTGGTGAAGCTGCCGGAAGGAACGCACGAGACGCCCGGGTTCGGGGAGGTGAGCAACGAGCCGGCCGAGACCGCGGTGCCCGTGTGGATGTCCACGCACGAGTACAGCGGAGGCGAGACGAGAAGCTCAGTCCCGAAATTCGAGAAGCGGTGGATCGTGATGTGGCCCGCGGGCGCATTGGGGGCCGCGGCATGCACGGCGCCTGAGGCGGAAAGCCCGCCGGCGAAGAGAGCGAGCGCGGCGAATGTTACGAGGGTGTGACGAAACATGGAGAAAAGGCTCCGCCGCGCCGAATGCTCATCCAAGGCATCAAGATTGTCGAGGAAAGGTGTGAGGCGAATTGCCACGTGGCGAAGGAACGGAGTCCGCCCGCATTCATCCGGATGTGGGGGGCAAATGTAAACGTGGAAAGATGTTTACGTTACAGCGTTGTTACGGGAAGCGCTTCTTTTTCATGGGTTGGAGCGTCCCACCTGCCCGGATCACGCGTAGCGCAGCGGCACGCCGAGCCCTTCCACGACGCGGCGCGCCCACGCGAGCTTGCGCGCCTTCGTCGCGGCGTCACGCGCCGGCTTCTGCGCGGGATGCGTCCAGTCGAATCCGACCAGGGTGAGCGACGTGGCGCCCAGGGCAACGGCGAGG
Organism: Thermoplasmata archaeon; assembly: GCA_034667685.1. Lineage (GTDB taxonomy): Archaea > Thermoplasmatota > SW-10-69-26 > JACQPN01 > JAJPHT01 > JAJPHT01. The sequence continues at coordinate 112,664 of JAXDQU010000034.1, forward strand.
CAGGCCGCGCGGTCGCCGTCGGAGAAGCCGCCGAACCCGCGCACGCGGCCGCGCGGCTCGGCTTGTGTCGTGCCCATCACGGGGCCCGGGAGACGCGGCACGTGGCGGGCGAGCGCGGCGCGGTTGTCGCCGTGCGCGTGGACGACCAGCGGAACGCCCACGGCGTTGAGCGCCACCTGCAGGCTGATATCACCGTCGAGGTCCGTGACGACGGCGGTGGGTTGGCGCGGCGGCGGCGCGCGCGGGTCGGCCACGAGCAGCGGCCCGTCCGGCACGGCGCGTCCGTCCCACGCGCCGCCCAGGATGACGGCCTCGCCGCGCAGCGCGGGCGGGTCCCAGCGCAGGCGGTCGGCGAGCAGCGCGTCGAGCTCGTCGCGCGCCGCCTCGTCCGCCGCGCGGTCGAAGCCGAAGTCCGCGAGGATCGCCTCGTAGGTGGGGCGCCACGCGGGCCAGTCCATGCGGGGCCGAGGGCGCGCTCAGGAATAGGGCTTGTCGTCGCGCCGCGCGGTGGGCTTGTTGTCCTCGTTCTCGCGGTCCAGCGTGCCCGCGTCCCCCGCCCGCGCATGGGGCACGCCCGCGCCGCGCAACCCCGCGTTGCTGCCGCGCGAGCCGCTCAACGGGTACGTGTCCGGCACGTTCCCCGGGTTCGCTCCGCGCCCCAGCGGCGAGGCGCCCTCGCGGTTCTCCACCCCTTCGAGCCTCTCGGGCTCGTCCGGCTTCGGTCGCTTGCGCTCGTCCATGCGGCGGCTCTCGGCGCGAGGGGCGAAAGGCGCTTCTCACCCGGGGATCGATGAGGCCGCAGAAGGGGATATCCGCGGGCAGCCCAAGTGCGTCCCGTGGACTACGCGCGCCTCTGCGAGTTCTACGAGCGCCTCGAAGCCACGACCAAGCGCCTGGAGATGACGGACATCCTCGTGGAGCTGGCGCGCGAGGCCGACGGCGACCTGCGCGCGGTCGTGTACCTGACGCGCGGCCAGCTCGCGGCGGACTTCGTGGGCCTGGAGCTTGGCGTCGCGGAGAAGCTCGTCATGCGCGCGCTCCACGAGTCGACCGGCGTGCCCGAGGACGAGCTGACGAAGGCGTACCACAAGGCGGGCGACCTGGGCGACGCCGCGTTCGAGCTGCTCTCGCAGAAGAAGCGCCGCGCGCGGCAGGCCACGCTCTTCGCCGAGGAGGCGGCCGAGCAGGGCTCGATGCCGGTGGCCGAGGTCTTCGCGCGGCTGCACGACATCGCGGAGTCCTCGGGCTCGGGCTCGCAGGGCGCGAAGATGGCGCTCCTCCAGAAGCTCCTCGCGCGGTGCAGCCCCCGCGAGGCGCGCTACCTCGTGCGCACCGTGACGGGCAAGCTGCGCCTGGGCATCGCGGACATGACGATCCTCGACGCGCTGGCCGCCGCCTTTGCCACCAAGGAATACCGGCCCGACCTGGAGCGCGCGTACAACGTGTGCAGCGATCTCGGCCTCGTCGCGGACGTCCTGCTCCGCAAGGGGCTCGCGGGCGTCGAGGAGATCCGCGCGCAGGTGGGCGTGCCGATGCGCGCGATGCTCGCCGAGCGCCTGCCCACGCCCCAGGAGATCCTGGAGAAGCTCGGCGGCGAGGGGCTCTGCGAGCTGAAGTACGACGGCCTCCGGCTCCAGGCGCACATCCCGGCGGCGGGCAAGGTGCGCTTCTACAGCCGCAGGCTGGAGGACATGACGAAGCAGTTCCCCGACGTGGCCGACTCGCTGCGCCAGGCGTTCTCGGGGCGCGAGGCGATCGTGGAGGGCGAGGTCGTCGCCATCGACCCGCACACGGGCGACATGCGCCCCTTCCAGGAGGTCGCCAAGCGCCGCGGCCGCAAGAACGTGCAGGAGGTCATCGACGAGGTGCCCGTGACGCTCTTCCTGTTCGACTGCCTGCTCCTCGACGGCGAGGACCTCACGCAGCAGCCCCTTCCCGTGCGCCGCGCCGCGCTGGAGCGCAGCTTCGACCGGAAGGCCACGCGCGACGAGCAGGGCGTCGAGCGCATCCAGTTCAGCCGCGCCAAGCGCGTGGCCTCCGCCGAGGAGGTCATGGCGTTCTTCGAGCAGTCGGTCGCCGAAGGCGCCGAGGGCATCATGGTCAAGTCGGTGCAGGATGATAGCACCTACAAGGCGGGCTCGCGCGGCTACCAGTGGATCAAGTTCAAGCGCGAATACAGCAGCGAGCTGCAGGACTCGCTCGACCTCGTCGTCGTGGGCGCCATCGCGGGGCGCGGCCGACGCGCGGGCTGGTACGGCGCGCTCATCATGGCCTCCTACAACCCCGAGGAGGACGTCTTCGAGTCGATCTGCAAGCTGGGCACCGGCTTCGACGACGCCGCGCTCCAGGCCTTCACCGACGAGCTGAAAAGCTATCCACACGAGGGCGGCCCGCACCCGCGCGTGCGCGCCAAGATCGCCGCCGACGCCTGGTTCGCGCCCGTGAAGGTCCTGGAGGTCGTCGGCGCCGAATTGACGCTCTCGCCTCTGCATACCGCGGGTTGGGGCGCGCTGAAGGAAGGCGCGGGCATCTCGGTGCGCTTCCCCCGGTTCACCGGAAAAGTGCGCGACGACAAGAAGCCCGAGGAGGCCACGACCGTCGACGAGCTGATCTCCATGTTCAAGCAGCAGGGGCACAAGCCCATCGCGGAAGCGGACGAAGCGTAGGACGTCCCGGGGGCCCCGGAAAGCAAGGCTTCATGAGGGTTGGGCCTCTCGGCAGTCTCGGAATCGGTACATTTCCGGCAAGGCAGCCCACGATCGCCCCTTTTGACGAAGGTCGGTCTGCCCCCGTCCGCGCGCGAATTCCTCCGGCGCTCCGGCGCCCAGGATCGTGCCGGTTGCAGGCGATACGGAACCGCCCGCCTTCGCGCGGCGCGGCGTCCCGCCCACGAGACAACCACCATGCAACAGCAGAACCAGCCTGAGAGCCAGGCCACCTTCCAGACCTTCGGCTTCCGCCCGACCACGCTCGCCGCGCTCGCGAAGAAGGGCTACAAGACGCCCACGCCCATCCAGACGCTCGCCATCCCCATCGTCATGCAGGGCGAGGACCTCATCGCGCAGGCGCAGACCGGCACCGGCAAGACCGCCGCGTTCGGCCTGCCCCTCGTCGAGGACACGCGCCCGCGCGTCCTCCAGACGCTCATCCTCGCGCCCACGCGCGAGCTGGCCAACCAGATCGTCGAGGAGCTGACGTGGATGGGCGCCAACACGCCCTTCAAGGCCTACCCCGTGTACGGCGGCGTGGGCTTTGGCAACCAGATCAACGCGCTCCGGCGCGGTGATATCACGTGCCTCGTCGCGTGCCCCGGCCGCCTGCTCGACCTGCTCCAGCGCGGCGACGTCCGGCTCGACCACGTGCGCCACGTGATCCTCGACGAGGCGGACCGCATGCTCGACATGGGCTTCATCCGCGACATCGAGAAGATCTTCAAGTTCCTGCCGCGCGAGCGCCAGACGATGCTCTTCAGCGCGACGATGCCTCCCGAGGTGCGCAAGCTCGCCGAGCGCTACCTCAACCGGCCCGAGTTCGTGCGCGCCGAGAGCGGCCCCACGGCGACCGAGCTGACCGACCAGTTCGAGATCCGCGTGCAGGGCGACAAGTTCCCCGTGCTCCTCGCGCTCATGAAGAAGGAGGACCCCGTGGCCTCCGTCATCTTCACGAAGACAAAGCACGGCGCCAAGCGCCTCGCGCGCCGCCTCGCCGCCGTCGGGTACAACACCGACGCGCTCCAGGGCAACCTCTCGCAGAACGCGCGCGACCGCGTGATGGCGGCGTTCCGCGACGGCAAGCTCGACCACCTCGTGGCCACGGACGTGGCGGCGCGCGGCCTCGACGTGAGCGGCATCAGCCACGTCATCAACTACGACTTCCCCATGGTCAACGAGGACTACGTGCACCGCATCGGCCGCACGGGCCGCGCCGGCAAGCGGGGCCGCGCGTTCCTTTTCGTCGATCGCGAGGAGGAGCGCGACGCGCGCGCCGTCGAGCGGATCTCGGGCGTTCGCCTGGAGCCCTACGACGTCGGGCCGCTCCCCGTCGTCCCGCCCGAGGCGAGCGCGGGCGCCATGAAGCCGCAGCTCGGGTACAGCCGGGGCCAGCCCCAGCAGCGCCAGGGCGGCGGACAGGGGCAGCCGCGCCACCACAAGCCCGCGGGCCAGCGCCACGCGCCGCGCTCCGGCGCCCGGTCGCCGCACCCGAACCGCCGGCGTTACTGAGGCGATCTCCAGCCTCGTCATGCTGGTCTTGGGCCGCCTCCGGCGGGGAACAACGGAATCTCCGAATCTCGGAATCTCCGCCTTGTGACCTTGGCGGAAACCCGAGAACCCGAGGACCCGCCGAACCCGAATTCGACGTCGGGTTCTCGGGTCCGCGGGTTTTCGGGTCTTCACCGGGGTCACGAGGCGGAGAATCCGAGGTTCGGAGATTCCGTCCTTTCCGCGCGGAGCGCGCCCCAGACACGAGCACCGTCAGCGCCGGGGGCTTCAGCCGTCGTGCGAAAGAGGCGGAGCGCGCGAGGCGACAACCTGGAGCACGGCGCGCCGGACGCCCGACGCATGGCGTCGAGCCAGTACTCCGAGTCCGCGCGCAAGCAGATCGGCCGCCACGTCAAGAAGCACGAGAAGGAGGGCAAGTCCAAGGGTGGCTCGAAGGCGCAGCACGCCAAGGCCGGGCGCAAGGGCGGGAAGGCGGCGCACCGCTAGCCCGGCGTCAGCACCTCGACGTCCAGGTCGGCGCCCGCGTAGGCCGCGACGAGGATGAACGCCGCGCCTTGGGGCACGACGCACGCCTCGTCCGCGCGCGGCGTCGCGCACCCCGGACCGTTGAGGTAGTTCCAGTTGGTCCTGAAATAGATATCAATGTCATGCACGAGGCCGTTGGGGTCCGTCGTGCGCGTGGCGATCGGCGTGCCGGCGGGCGGGGCGGGCAGGAAGAAGCCGTCGACGGGGAGCACGTTGTCGCCGTAGTTGCCCGCGACGAGGAACGGGTAGTACGTGGAGCCGATCTCGGCGATCGTCCACTCGGGGACGTAGGGTCCCCCCGCGACGATGTGGCCGTGCCCGAGCGCGCGCCAGCCGGTCGTGTCAGGGAAGGGCGTGGTGGGCGCGTTGAAGTCGCGGCGGCTCGCGACCGGCGCGGCGCGCGCGCACGCGTCGCTCGCCCATTCGCCCGTGGGCTGCGCCACGCAATCCGCCACCGTGCTCTCGACGTCGCCCGCCCCGACGCCCGTGAAGGGCGCGGTGACGAGCGAGACGTCGAGCCCCGCCGCGCGCAGGTCGGCGAGGATCAGCGGGAGCGTCGGGCCGTTGAGGATCGCCGCGTCGCCGTACGTCGCCGCGACGCCGATGACCGTGCCCAGCGCCGCGCCGTCCTGCGTGAGCATGGGGCTGCCGCTGTCGCCGCCGAGCACCGCGGCTTCGGCCAGGTACCAGCCTTCGTAGGCGCTGCCGGTCGTGAGCGAGTCGGCGCCGTTGACGCCCTGGAGCACCGCGAGGCGCGGCCGCAGCGGCGCGGCGCTGGAGACGTACGCGCCGTGGCCGGTGTGCATCAGGAGCGTGCCCGGCGCGGGCGCCTCCGCGACGCCGGTGGGCCCGCCCCAGTTGCGTACCGCCGGATCGACCTGATCCACCTTGTCCGCGTCGATCAGGTAGAGCGCGAAGTCCTCCGCCGAGTGGCCATTCGCGCTGGTGAAGCTCTTGTAGACGACCGTGCCGAACGCGCCCAGCGTGGGGGAGGCGACGCGCGCGCCCACCGCGGGCGAGCAATGCGCCGCGCCGCCAATGTAGAGCGAGGCCGCGTCGCGGAACACGAAGTCCAGCGTGCACCAGTTGTCGCCGTCGACCTGCTGCGCGCCGGGCTGGATGGGCTTGTACGCGTGCGGCGCGAAGGGAACCGGCGCGGTCGCGGCCGTGGGCCCGGGAAGGCCCAACGACGCCACGAGGAGGACGCAGAAGGCGAGCAGGGCGGCGCGGGGCACGCGCATCCGAGCGCGGCCGCCAGGATAGCCTTTCCCGGTGATGCGTGTGCGCGTCGGCGCCGAAGCCCTCAAGTGCGGCCGCCGCCTCGCCGCGCCATCATGAGCGACGACTTCGAGACGACGGTCCGCGCGCTCGCGCGCAAGTACGCGCTGGAGAACGCCGTCAAGTTCGGCGGCAAGGCGACGCCGGGCGCCGTCGTGGGCAAGGTCATGGGCGAGGCGCCCGCTGATATCAAAGCGCGCGGCAAGGAGATGCAGCCTCTCATCGCCGCGGTCGTCGCCGAGGTCAACGTCATGGACGCCGAGGCGCAGAAGGCCGCCTTCGCCGCCGTCGAATCCACCCTCGTGAAGCGCGAGAAGGTGGAGCGCGAAGGCCCGCTGAAGCCCTTGCCCAACGCGACGAAGGGCAAGGTCGTGCTGCGCCTGGCGCCGAACCCCTCGGGGCCGCCGCACTTCGGCCACGGCCGCGGGATGGTCATCACCCAGGAATACAAGCGCATGTACGACGGGACGTTCATCCTGCGCTTCGACGACACGGACACCACCGTGAAGCCGCCCTGGCCGCCGGCGTACGACATGTTCCCCGAGACGGTCGAGTGGCTCTGCGGCGCGCGGCCCGATCGCATCATCTTCGCCTCCGACCGCATCGAGCGCCACTACGAGGTCGCGCGCGAGGCGCTTTCCAAAGGCGCGCTCTACGTCTGCGAGTGCGAGGGGGACGCGTTCCGCGCGTTCAAGGAGAGGTCCGAGGACTGCCCGCACCGCGGCCAGAGCGCCGAGGAGAACCTGCGCAAGTGGGACGACATGCTCGCGGGCAAGTACCGGCGCGGCACCGTCGCCGTGCGCGTGAAGACGAGCATGCAGGACAAGGACCCCGCGCTGCGCGACTGGGTGGCGTTCCGCATCGCCGAGGAGCCGCACCCGCGCGTGGGCGACCGCTACAAGGTCTGGCCGCTGCTCGACTTCCAGAGCGCGGTGGACGACCACGACGAGAAGGTCACGCACATCATCCGCGGCAAGGACCTCCGCGACAGCACCGCCAAGCAGGAGTTCCTCTATGCGCACCTGGGCTGGACGTACCCCGAGACGATGTACTGGGGGCGCGTGAGCGTCCACGAGTTCGGCAAGTTCAGCAAGAGCATCCTCCAGGAAGCCATCAAGAAGGGCGAGTACACGGGCTGGGACGACCCGCGCCTGCCCACGTTCCCCGCGCTGCGCCGCCGCGGCTTCACGCCCGAGGGCATCCGCAGCTTCTGGCTATCCTTCGGCATCAGCGAGAAGGACGTCGCGGCCAGCCAGGTCACGCTCGAAGCCGAGAACAAGAAGGTCCTGGAGCCGGTCGTCAACCGCTACTTCTTCGTCCCGAACCCGCGCGCGCTCAGCGTCGCGGGCACCGGCGCCCTGGACGCGCACCCGCCGCTCCACCCGGACCACCCCGAGCGCGGCGCGCGGCGCATCCACCTCGCCAGCCCTGTTCACGTGCGTGTCGCGGCCGAGGACCTGCGCGAGGGCCCGCTGCGCCTCAAGGACCTCTGCAACGTGCGCGTCGAAGCAGGCGCGGCGACGTTCGAGGGAAACGACCTCGCGTGGGCCCGGCAGCACAAGGCGCCCATCGTGCAGTGGGTCGGCCCCGACGCCGTCCCCGCGCGCCTCGTCACGCCCGACGCGACCGTCGTCACCGGCCTCGCCGAGCCGGCGCTCGCCCGCGAGCCGGTGGGCACGATCGTGCAGCTGGAGCGCGTGGGATTCGCGCGCGTGGACGCGCACGAGCCCGAGCTCACCCTCTATTTCGCGCACCGGTAGGGCCACGCCCCACGCGGGCCGGCAAGGCGCCCTCCGTTGCACGAGGATACCACAAGGGCTTTAGGACGTTCGAAAGTCGTCAAACGCGACATCCATGGCCAACGCCACCCTGGACCGCGCGCGCGGCATCATGGCCGGCGCCGAGGGAAACCCCCTCGTGATCCTTGCCGCCGGGCTCGTCCTGAGCGCGGGCATCCTCCACTTCCTGGTGGCGCCTGACCACTTCCACGAGCACGTCGCCCAAGGCCTCTTCATGGCCGTGCTGGGCACCCTCCAGGTCGTCTGGGCCCTCTGGTTCTACGCCCGCCCCCGCGCCGGCGGCCTCGCGGCCGGCCTCGCGCTCACCCTCGGAAGCCTCGTCGTCTGGCTCATCGCCATCACCTACCGCGCCCCCTTCCAGAGCGACGCCGAGCCCGCCGATCCCATCGCCTACACCACCAAGGCCATCGAGCTCCTCGCCCTCGTCGCGCTCCTGGCGCTCCCGCTCAGCCGCGCCCACCTCGCGGGCGGCCTCGCGCGCGCGCTCCCGCTGGTCGTCGTCATCCTCCTGGTGGGCGCGCTCGCCGGCGCCGGGGCCTTCGGCGCGGGCCTCGTGGGCGAGCAGGTCGCCCCCGGCCTGGGCGAAGGCGCGGCCCCGATGAGCATGGGTGGCGACGCCGGCGTCACCCCCGCGAGCACCGACCACGGCAGCGACACGGGCGGCATGCCGATGGGCAACACCAGCGGCAACAGCACCAACACGAGCACGCCCGGCAACGGACTCCCGCCCGGCTTCGACGGAAGCAACTGCATGGGCGGCATGGACATGCCCGGATGCACCGCCCGGCAGGCCGAGATCTACTTCGACCAGCAGGCCGCCGCGCCGCCCCCGCCGCCCGACAAGCCGCTCCCCAACGTCAAGATCGACCTCGCGCAGCAGGGACCTGCCACCCAGAAGTTCAGCTTGCCCGACGCGGGCGTCAAGCAACTGCTCATCAGCATCCGGCTCAACAGCACCAGCACCGGCCCCTACGCCGCGTGCGACAGCGCCACCCCGCCCTGCCAGGGCAGCATCACCGTGACGCTCGCCGGCAAGACCGCCAGCGGCAAGGTCACGCTCACCAACGGCGACATGCAGGGCGTCGACACCGGCCAGAGCGCCGCGGGGCCCAAGGCGGAAGGGCCGTGGAACACCGCGATCCTGAACCCGGACTCGGGCGACTGGACGATCACCGTCGACGGCATCGGCACGAACGCGCACGTGGATGTGCAGATCACCGAGCGGTTCTTCTCCTGAGGCTGAAGCGCGAAGCGCTTCAGCCTCAGCCGCACTCTGCCGACGGGCCGCGCTTCGCGGGCCCTACGGCGACCTCGCTCGCTGCGCTCGCGAGGTCGTGCTGCCCGGGGGCGCTCTCGGCCCGCGGGCCGCTCGGCCCCCGACAACGCCATCCTGGCTCACCCCGCGCTCACGCCTCATGCCCCACGCACCGCAGCACGGGCAGCCGCGGGTATCTGGCGTAGCGCTCCGGCTCGGTCGCGCTGCGGCGGCAGAGCCAGAAGGCGCTGCGCGGCGCGTCGCTGCGCCGCGCGTGGCGGCACGTTCCGCAGAGGCCGGGGTCCATGGCTCGCGCTCGTGCTATCAAATGGAGAAAAGCCTGCCGGAGCCTGGGGGCCTCAGATGCGGCCCATCTCGACGACGGAGGCGCTGCCCACGCCGTCGAGGCCGTTGAAGGCCTCTTCGATCGCGTCGGGGCCGCCCTCGGCGTCGCTCATGAGAATCGTCACGTTGACGCTCTTGAGGCCGAACGCGACGGGCTTGAACTGGATGTTCTGCACCTTGGCGGCCGGGGCGACGCTCTTGACGGCGGCGAGCGCGGCCTCGCCGAGCTTCTGCGTGTCGACTTCGGCGCCATCGGGCATGAGCTTGAATTCGACGATGAGGTCGAGCTTCGTCATGGTCGGCACCTTCAGGGGCCCATGAAGCCGCAGCTGTCGCACTTGTAGTGGACGCTCTGGTCGCGGCACTGGGCGCAGCGGCCGAGGCTGGTCTCGCCGCAGGCGGGGCACTTGAAGGCGGTGGTGGCCTTGCCGAGGAGGCGCGTGCCGCAGGAGCTGCAAATGTCGGTGATCTTCTGGCTCATCATGGGGGTGGCTCCGGTGGCGCGGCGAAGTGGGTCATCCCATTTAACCCCTAGCCACGGCTGGCCGCTGGGGCACGACGGCACAAGAAGGGCTCAAGTGGCGCGTGCCGTTGCGCGGGCCGATGCGCGTCCTGGCGGTGGCGTTCCTCGTGGTGTCTGCGGGCTGCGTGGCCGGGTGCGTCCAGGCGCCCCAGGCGACGGGCCGCGCGGCGGTCTCCGCGACGACGGGGGACCTCGCCGCGTTCCTGACCGCTGCGCCCAAGCCCGGGCTGGATGGCGCGAAGGTCGAGTCGTGGCTCGCGGCGTTCGTCGCGGCGCACCATCCGCGCCTGACGGGCTCGCCGTTGGAGAAGGCGGCGGGCGACGACCTGGAGGCGCAGCTCAAGGCGCTGGGCTATCAGACCGAGTCGAAGCGGTACGGCGCGCAGGGCGCCCCCTCGGTGGACGGCCCGTTCCGCGCGGTGCTCGGCGTCAAGAAGGGCACGACGCACCCCGAAGAAGTGCTCGTGGTGGGCGCGCACTACGACACCGCGCCCGCGGGGACCGGCGGCATCCCCGGCTCGCCCGTCCCGGCGCCCAACCCGGTGGGCCCGCCGCCCGACACCGCGACGTACGACAATGGCAGCGGCACCGCGGTGGTGATGGAGCTGGCGCGCCTGATGGCCAACGTCACGACCGAGCGCACGGTGGTCTTCGCGCTGTTCAACGGCGAGGAGGAGGGGCTCGTCGCTTCGGGCGCCTACGCCAAGGAACTGCAAGGGCAGGGGGCGCGCGTCGTCTCGTACTTCGGCTTCGACATGGTGGGCATCGGCTATCCCAGCAAGGCGGGCTGCCTGTGCATCTACGCGGGGAAGCGCTACAGCAAGGACCTCAACCCCGTGCAGGAGCAGGTGGCGTTCGCGTTCCTGGGCCTGCCGCGCGGGAATGATAGCGTGCAGGTGTTCGACAACCACGACACGCGCAACAGCGACGAGGGGAGCTTCGCGACGGCGGGCTTCCCCACGATGCGCTGGGCGGGCCTCGCCACCGCGGGCAAGTACTGGGCCTACCACAAGCTCAACGACACGATGGACACGATGGTCGCGCAGGCGGGGTCCGAGGACGCGCTGCGCGCGGGCTTCGCGGCCGCCAGCGAGACCGCGTACTACACGATCCTCGCGATGGACCACGAAGGCATGATCGCGGGGCAAGCCGGGTCGGGCTGAGATCGCCCCGCCGGGTCCTGGCTGCCCACGGTCATGAGGCGCCATCCTCGGCCTCGTCCTCCCGAGCTTCTCGAGCGGCCTCGGGTGCTGACGCCGCGCTCGGGAATCGGCGGGCGCGCCGATCCAGCCGCTTTCTTTTCTCATTCCCTTCTCCGGGGCGCGTCCTCGGATCCGCCGGCGCGCCTCCCGCGGTCGAACGTGCCAGCCTCGCTCCGCGAGCGCGCGGTCGCCGGCAGGGAACCCTTCCCCCACCCCGAAGGGCCCATTTCGTGGCCAAGCTTCAAATACCAGATGCCGTATCACCGTCGCCGAACCCCCCTCAGGGGTTGCCATCGCGCGAAAGCACCGATGCGGCCGAGGACCACAGGATGCGGGCGTTGTCGTCGTTCGGGGTCGTCCCAATCGCGCAGCGCAGCCTCCGCGTGGTCGCCGACGTGGAGGGCTTGTAGCTTAGCTAGGTAGAGCGTCCGGCTTTTAACCGGATGGTCGGGGGTTCGAATCCCTCCAAGCCCGCTGGGGACCGCCGGCCGCCGAGACGCCTGCCGCGCTTCGCCGCCCGATGCGACCCTGGGGATATCAGGAGAGAGACCGGATGCAGAAGCTCGTCGCCAAGCCCCGCAAGCCCGAATCCGCATCCACGCGCCCCACCCGGGGCGCCCGCGTCTCGTCCATGTTCAAGGAGTGGTGAGCGTTGCCCAAGGCCTTCGATGTCATGAAGCACGACCTCGTTCCGCGCCACGAGGTCCTGTCCGACGAGGAAGCGCGCGCGATCCTCGACAAATACGGCGCCACCCCCGACCAGTTCCCCAAGATCTACGCGAGCGATGCGGTGGCTCGCGCGATCCGCGCCAAGCCTGGCAACATCGTCCGCATCCGTCGCAAGAGCCCGACCGCGGGCGAGGCGATCGCGTACCGTTACGTGGTGGAGTGATCTCAAATGCGTGAGCTCGTCGATGCGTTCTACCGGGAGCGTTCCCTGGCCAACCACCACATCATGTCCTACAACGACTTCATCAACTACTGGTTGCAGGACATCATTGACAAGATCAAGGTCGGCGACGATGAGGCCGAGCGCGGCACCATCACGACCGACATCGAAGGCTACGAGGTCAAGCTCGGCAAGATCCGCGTGGGCAACCCGTTGGTCAAGGAAGCCGACGGCTCGACGCGCCTGCTGACGCCGATGGAGGCGCGCCTGCGCAACCTCACCTACGAGGCCCCGATGTACCTCGAGTTCATCCCCATCATCGAAGGCGTCGAGCACGAGCCCGAGGAGGTGCGCATCGGCGACATGCCCATCATGGTCAAGTCGGCGAAGTGCAACATCACCAAGGAGAACCTCGAGCGCCACGAGGGCACCATCTTCACGCCCGAGGAATACTACCGCCGCCTCATCGAGCTCCAGGAGGACCCGCTGGACATCGGCGGCTACTTCATCATCAACGGCACGGAGCGCGTGCTGATCTCGCTCGAAGACCTCGCGCCCAACCGCGTGATGGTCGAGTTCAACAAGCGCTACGGCCGCGACGTCCCCGTCGCCAAGGTCTTCTCGCAGCGCGAGGGCTACCGCGCGCTTGTCATCGTCGAGATGAAGAAGGACGCGACGCTCATGGTGTCCGTCCCCGCGGCCTCCGGCCAGCTTCCGCTGGTCGTGCTGCTGCGCGCGCTGGGCATGGAGTCCGACGAGGACATCATGAACGCCATCGTCACGGACCCCGAGATGATGCCGTTCGTCCTCTCCAACATCGAGGACAGCGTCAACGAGTACGGCGTCTCCAACCGCGAGGAGGCCGTCGCCTTCCTCGGCAAGAAGCTCGCCGGCGGCCAGGCCAAGGAGTACCGCATCAAGCGCGTCGAGTCCCTCATGGACCGCAGCCTGCTGCCGCACCTGGGCAACGACCCCGACGACCGCATGAAGAAGGCCATCTTCCTGGGCCGCATGTCGCGCAGCGTGCTGGAGCTGGCCATCGGCCACGCCGAGCCCGACGACAAGGACCACTACGCCAACAAGCGCCTCAAGCTCGCCGGCGACCTGATGGAGGACCTCTTCCGCGTCGCCTTCACGGGCCTCGTCAAGGACCTGAAGTATCAGCTTGAGAGGGCGCACAGCCGCAACCGCGAGCTGAAGGTCAGCACCGCGGTGCGCAGCGACGTGCTATCACAGCGCCTGCTCCACGCGCTCGCCACGGGCAACTGGGTCGGCGGCCGCGCCGGCGTCAGCCAACTGCTGGACCGCACGTCGAACCTCGCGACGCTCTCGCACCTGCGCAGGATCATCTCGCCGCTGACGCGCAGCCAGCCCCACTTCGAGGCGCGTGACCTGCACGCGACCCAGTGGGGCCGCCTCTGCCCCGCGGAGACGCCCGAAGGCCCGAACTGCGGCCTCGTGAAGAACATGGCCCTCATGACCGAGATCAGCGAGGGCTACGAGGACAAGGAGGTCCTGCAGACCGTGCGCGACCTCGGCGTCCAGGAAATCCACTCCAAGGACATCGAGCTGGGGGCCTGAAACTCATGGCTGAACAGAACATCGAAGGCGCCCGCGTGTTCGTGAACGGCGACCTCGCCGGCCTGCACGACAACCCGCGCGAGCTCGTCGACAAGATCCGCGCCCGCCGCCGCCAGGGCCTCTTGACCAACGAGGTCAACGTCCGCTACGACGAGGCCACCAACGACGTCATCATCAACTGCGACGCGGGCCGCCCGCGCCGCCCGCTCGTGGTCGTCCGCGACGGCCGCCCGCTCGTCAGCGAGGAGCACATGCGCGACCTCAAGGACGGCCGCATGACGTGGAGCGACCTGCTCCGCGAGGGCGTCGTCGAGTACATCGACGCCGAGGAGGAGGAGAACCTCTTCATCGCGCTCGACGAGAAGGACCTGCACGAGAAGCACAACGCCTACCTCCAGCACAAGACGCCCCTCTCGCCCAGCCACATGGAGATCGACCCCATGGTCATCCTGGGCATCGCGTCGGGCATCGTCGTCTACCCCGAGCACAACTCCGCCCCGCGCGTCACGATGGGCGCAGGCATGGGCAAGCAGAGCCTCGGCTTCGGGCAGAGCAACTATCGTATCCGGCCCGAGACCCGCGGCCACCTGATGCACTACCCGCAGCAGCCCATGACCCAGACGCACTCGATGAAGTACATCAACTTCGATCGCCGCCCGTCTGGCCAGAACATGGTCGTGGCCGTCATCAGCTACCACGGCTACAACATGGAAGACGCCATCATCATGAACCGCGCCGCGATCGACCGCGGCCTGGGCCGCAGCAGCTTCTTCCGCACCTACGCCTCCGAAGAGCGCCGTTACCCCGGCGGCCAGGAGGACCACTTCGAGATCCCCAGCCCCGAGGTCAAGGGCGCGCGCTCCGAAGACGCGTACACCAACCTCGGCGAGGACGGCCTCATCGCCCCCGAGGCCGACGTCAAGTCCGGCGACGTGCTCATCGGCAAGACGAGCCCGCCCCGCTTCCTCGAGGAGCCGTCCGACTTCCTCACGCCCCAGAAGCGCCGCGAGACCTCGGTCACCGTGCGCCACGGCGAGAACGGCGTCGTGGACAGCGTCATGTTCACCGAGAGCAGCAACGGCTCCCGCCTGGTCATGGTCATGGTGCGCGACCTGCGCTTCGCAGAGCTTGGCGACAAGTTCGCGGCGCGCCACGGCCAGAAGGGCGTCATCGGCCTCGTCGTGAACCCGGAAGACATGCCCTTCAACCCCGAAGGCATGGTGCCCGACCTCATCGTCAACCCGCACGGCATCCCGTCGCGCATGACCATCGCCCACGTGCTCGAACTGCTCGGCGGCAAGGTCGGCGCGCGCGAAGGCCGCACCCTCGACGGCACCCCCTTCACCGGCACGGACGACGAGACGAGCATCCGCGACACGCTGCTCAAGCACGGCTTCGACTACAGCGGCAAGGAGACGCTCTACGACGGCCACACCGGCGAGCGCATCGACGCCGAGATCTTCGTGGGCGTCATCTTCTACCAGAAGCTGCACCACATGGTGTCCGGCAAGATGCACGCGCGCTCCCGTGGCCCCGTGCAGATCCTCACGCGCCAGCCCACCGAAGGCCGCGCCCGTGACGGTGGCCTCAGATTCGGCGAGATGGAGCGCGACTGCCTCATCGGCCACGGATCGGCCATGGTCATCAAGGACCGCCTCCTCGACGAGTCGGACCGCGTGACCGAGCTGGTCTGCCGCCACTGCGGCCACGTCGCCATGCAGGACCGCCGCGGCTTCATGCGCTGCCCCACCTGCGGCGACGACGCCGACATCTTCCCCGTGGAGATGTCGTACGCGTTCAAGCTGCTCCTGGACGAGCTCAAGTCGCTTACTGTGGCTCCCCGCCTTCAGCTGGAGGACCTCGTTTGATGTCCACGCATGCGGAGCGCCCGCAGGGCAAGGAGGCGTTTTAAAATGACGACGATGATCACCCACGCCCCCAAGAAGATCGGCAGCATCGCCTTCGCGCTCCTCAGCCCGCAGGAGATCCGCGAGATGTCGGCGACGAAGATCATCACCGCCGACACGTACGACGACGACGGCTACCCGATCGAGATGGGTCTGATGGACCCGCGCCTCGGCGTCATCGAGCCCGGCCTGCGCTGCAAGACGTGCGGCCGCACCGTGGGCGACTGCCCCGGCCACTTCGGCCACATCGACCTGGCCATGCCGGTCATCCACGTCGGCTTCACGAAGATCATCAAGAACATCCTCCGCTCGACGTGCAAGGCCTGCGGCCGCGTGCTCCTGCCCAACGAGCAGGTCGCCGCGCTGAAGGGCCAGCAGAAGCAGGCCGAGGAGCTGGGCCGCTACGAGGACTTCGTGAAGGAGGTCGTCAAGCAGGCCTCGAAGCCCAACGAAGCCTGCCCCCACTGTGGCGAGGTCCCCAAGAAGGTCGACTTCGAGAAGCCCACCACCTTCCGCGAGGACGGCCACAAGCTCACACCCGTGGACGTCCGCGAGTGGCTCGAGAAGGTCCCGGACGACGACCTCCCCCTCGTGGGCGTCAACCCCGTCGTCGCGCGCCCCGAGTGGATGGTCCTCACCGTCCTCGCGGTGCCCCCCGTGACGATGCGCCCGAGCATCACCCTCGAATCCGGTGAGCGCTCCGAGGACGACCTCACCCACAAGCTCGTGGACGTGCTGCGCATCAACCAGCGCCTCCAGGAGAACCGCGACGCCGGCGCCCCCCAGCTCATCGTCGAAGACCTCTGGGAATTGCTCCAGTACCACATCACCACGTACATGGACAACCAGACCTCGGGCATCCCGCCCGCGCGCCACCGCAGCGGCCGCCCGCTCAAGACGCTCTCGCAGCGCCTCAAGGGCAAGGAAGGCCGCTTCCGCTCGAACCTCTCGGGCAAGCGCGTGAACTTCTCGGCGCGCACCGTCGTGTCGCCTGACCCGAACATCTCGATCAACGACGTCGGCGTCCCCGTGGAAGCCGCGCGCGAGCTGACGGTCCCCGTGAAGGTCACGGCGTACAACTACGACGAGGTCAAGGAGCTCGTCGCCCGCGGCCCCCGCCCGCCCCCTGCGATCGGCGGCAAGTACCAGCCCGGCGTCAACTACGTCCTGCGCGCCGACGGCCGCCGCCTCAAGGTCACGGACCTGAACGCGGAAGAGGTCGCCAAGCGCCTGGAGCCCGGCTTCGTCGTCGAGCGCCACCTGATGGACGGAGACATCGTTCTCTTCAACCGTCAGCCCTCGCTGCACCGCATGTCGATGATGGCGCACGAGGTCAAGGTCATGCCGTGGAAGACGTTCCGCGTCAACCTCTCGGTGTGCCCGCCGTACAACGCGGACTTCGACGGCGACGAGATGAACATGCACGTCCTCCAGGGCGAGGAGGCGCGCGCCGAGGCCAAGATCCTCATGCGCGTCCAGGAGCACATCCTGAGCCCGCGCTTCGGCGGCCCCATCATCGGCGCCATCCACGACCAGATCACGGGCGCGTTCATCACGACGTTCCGCGAGGTGCTCTTCACCAAGAGCCAGGTCCTGAGCGCGATCTCGAAGATCAAGCAGACGCACCTCCGCTGGGAGCCGCGCTACAAGAAGGGCGCGAACATCTTCCAGACCTGGAAGAAGGCCAACCCGGCCATCGCCGACGCGTGGCTCGCGTACCTCAAGCGCGCGAACCCGAAGGCCGGCGAGAAGGAGGTCGAGGCGCACTTCAAGAAGCTCAACCGCGGCCTCCCCGAGACCGCCGGCGAGGACCTCTGGAACGGCAAGCAGCTCTTCAGCCACATCCTCCCCGAGGACATGAGCCTGAAGTTCCAGGCGGAGATCAAGGAGCCCGACGTCTGCGTCGAGTGCCAGATCCCCACCGACGTCTGCCCGCACCAGGGCCTCACCGCCATCGAGGACGGCCTGCTCGTCCACGGCCCCTGCGACGAGAAGGCCATCGGCGCCTTCAAGGGCGAGATCCTCAACAAGATGATCCGCCGCTACGGCCCCGACGGCGCGCGGCGCTTCATCGACGACGTGACCAAGCTCGCCGTGGGCGGCATCATGGTCAAGGGCTTCTCCACGGGCATCGACGACGAGGACATCCCCGCCGAGGCCCAGCGCCAGATCAACCAGATGATCGAGGACAGCCGCGCAACGGTCAACAAGCTCGTCGACGCCTACAACAAGGGCATCCTCGAGCAGCTCCCCGGCCGCGACCTGGAGGAGACGCTGGAGCTCCAGATCATGCAGGAGCTCGGCAAGGCGCGTGACAAGGCCGGCAAGATCGCAGGCTCGCACCTGGGTCTCGAGAACAGCGCCGTCATCATGGCCAAGTCGGGCGCCCGCGGCTCCATGCTCAACCTGTCGCAGATGGCGGGTTGCGTGGGCCAGCAGGCCGTCCGTGGCGAGCGCATCTCGCGCGGCTACCACAACCGCACGCTGCCCCACTTCGCGATCGGGGACCTCGGCGCCGAGGCCAAGGGCTTCGTCAAGGCGTCCTACAAGACCGGCCTCTCGCCCCTGGAGTTCTTCTTCCACGCGATGGGTGGCCGCGAAGGTCTCGTGGACACGGCCGTGCGCACGTCGCGCTCCGGCTACATGCAGCGCCGCCTGATCAACGCGCTCGAAGACCTGAAGATCGAGTACGACGGCACCGTGCGCAACACCGCCGGCACCGTCATCCAGTTCCTCTACGGCGAGGACGGCGTGGACCCGACGCGCAGCCTGCGCGGCAAGAGCGTCAACGTCAACGAGGCCATCCAGGACGTCCTGGGCCTGGACCTCGGCCCCGAGCGCACCACGCGCGGCAAGAGCACCTACGACCGCGAGGACGTGGAGCTCACGCGCAGCATGCTCGACGAGATCTCGGAAGAGACTGAAGGCGACACCGACTACGGAGGCGAGTAAGATGCCCAGCAAGAAGAAGGCGTCGCGCGTCGACGACGAGATGGACGAGGAAGAGCAGCAGGTCGACCAGGACGAGCTCGAGCTCGAGCGCATCCGCAAGGAACGCGAGGCCGCCGAGGACAAGCCCAAGAAGAAGTCCAAGAAGGCCAAGGCCGAGCCGGCGCCCGAGCCCGTGCCCGAGCCCACGCCCGCGCCCAAGGTCGTCCTCACGCCCGCCGAGCAGCGCAAGGCCGCCGTCAAGGCGTTCACCGACCTGCCCGGCATCGGCAAGAGCAAGGCCGAGGCGCTCTTCGACGCCGGCTTCAAGGACGTCAACGAGCTGATCCGCGCCTCCGTCCAGCAGATCGCCGGCGCGGAAGGCATCGGCCCCAAGCTCGCGCAGTCGATCAAGGCCGCGCTCCCCACGGAAGTCCCCGTGATGGAGGGCGACCTCACCGAGATCCTCACGCTCAAGAACATCACGAAGCCCGCCGCCGAGGCGATGTGGCGCGCCGGCTTCCGCAGCAAGGAGGACATCAAGCGCACGCCCATCGAGTACCTCCTGGACCTCGACGAGGTCTCCGAAGAGATGGCCGAGTCCCTCAAGGACCAGGTCATCAACATCGAGGAGTCCATCGAGGAGTTCATGGAGATCTCGGGCATCGGCCGCAGCAAGGCCGAAGCGCTCATCGAGGCCGGCTACAAGACCGTCTACGACCTCCAGCGCGCCAGCCTCGACGACCTCCAGGAGATCGCGGCGATCGGCGAGGAACTCGCGGAGAGGATCAAGGACGAGGTCGGCGAGTTCGTCGACACGCGCATGGAGTACGAGGGCGTCGAGTACGCCGAGGTCGTCTCCCTGATCACGCCCGAGGAGCAGAAGGTCATGGACGCCGCCGGCGCGGCCAAGGTCAAGCTCCCCGAGCCCGTCGTGAGCGAGATCGCCAAGGAGCTCAAGGCCCAGAACCTCGACACCAAGGCGCTCAAGGAGCGCATCGTCGAGGTCGCCAACGTCTGGAAGCCCTTCGACGAGCGCCTCAAGGCCGTCGGCGGCGACCTTCCGCACGCCGTCGTCTGGGACGCCATCGGCAAGATCCTGACGTTCAAGGGGAAGAAGGCCAACGCCGAGCAGATCGGCCGCGTCGCCGAGCACCTCTGGAATCAATACCGGGTGCACCGCATCGACCCCACCGAGGCGGCCGGCATCCTGGGCGCCCAGAGCATCGGCGAGCCCGGCACGCAGATGACCATGCGTACCTTCCACTACGCCGGCGTGGCTGAGATCAACGTCACGCTGGGTCTGCCCCGCCTCATCGAGGTCGTGGACGCGCGCCGCATCCCCTCGACCCCCATGATGCAGGTGTACCTGGAAGAGGGCGTCCGCAACAACCCGGACGACGTCCAGCGCATCGCCGCCGAGATCGAGACGACGAACCTCTACGACATCGCCGACGTCGACACCGACCTGGGCGCGTTCCAGGTCGTCGTCACGCTCGACGAGAAGAAGATGAAGCGCAAGGGCCTCACGATGGAGGAGGTCGCG
Source organism: Thermoplasmata archaeon (assembly GCA_034667685.1). GTDB lineage: Archaea > Thermoplasmatota > SW-10-69-26 > JACQPN01 > JAJPHT01 > JAJPHT01. The sequence goes on from JAXDQU010000034.1 coordinate 132,662, forward strand.
GAGAAGCTCACGAAGCTCAAGAACGCGGACGTCGCCACGACGCCCGACGGCAAGATCGTGCTGCGCCCCGCGGAAGGCGAGGAGCGTCCCTACAAGACGATCCAGAACATCGCCGCCGAGTCCAAGAAGATGCAGATCAAGGGCATCGCGGACATCAAGCGCGTCGTCATCCGCCGCGAGACGGAAGGCTACATCATCTACACCGAAGGCTCGAACCTCGCGAAGGTCATGAAGATCGACGGCGTGGACACCACGCGCACGACGACCAACAACTTCCGCGAGATCTACGAGGTGCTCGGCATCGAGGCCGCGCGCACCGCGATCATGAACGAGGCGTACCGCACGCTCTCCGAGCAGGGCCTCATGGTGGACATCCGCCACCTGATGCTCGTCTCCGACGTCATGACGAGCGATGGCAACATCCGCGCCATCGGCCGCCACGGCATCTCGGGCGAGAAGAGCAGCGTCCTCGCGCGCGCCGCGTTCGAGATCACCGTGAACCACCTCCTCGAGGCGGGCATGGTGGGCGAGATCGACCCGCTCGAAGGCGTCGCCGAGAACATCATCGTCGGCCAGCCCGTCAGCCTCGGCACCGGCGCCGTCACGCTCCAGATGAAGCCCAACCCCTTCGGCGGCCACGGCATCAAGGAGCGCGCGCAGAAGGCGCAGCAGAAGGTCATCGACGCCCTCGCCGCGCTCAACGTGCCGGTCCCCGGCGCCGCGGCGCCCGCGGGCGAGACGCCCACCGGCGCCGACGAGACCTCGCTCCTGGGCGACATCAAGCCCGAGGAAAAGGGCGAGGAAGAGGGCGAGGGCGAGCAGTAACACACTCGTGGGCGGGGCCGGTTCGCGGCCTCGCCCGCTTTCTTTTCATCCGGTTCCCTCAGCGCATGCCCTGCGCTGCTCCGCCGCCGCGGCGCTTCGCTTGCCGCCATCACGCCAAGACGCCAACACGCCGCGTGTTGGCGTGATCGCGTGTTGGCGGAGAGCGAAGCCTGACCCGGACGGGGCGCGCAAAGATCACGAGACGATGCCGCGCCGCAGCGTCACGATCGTGACCTCCGGCCACGCGCCCAGGCGGAACGGAATGCCCCAGAAGTTCGTGCCCGCGTTGATGTAGAGCACCGACGCGCCGCGCTGGTGGCGCCCCATCGCGTGCTCCAGGAAGGGCGAGGCGAGGCACCAGTTGAGCAGGGGGATGGAGAGCTGGCCGTGGTGCGTGTGGCCCGAGAGCGTCACGCGGACGCCGCGCTGCGCGAGCGCGGGCCAGAGCGCGGGGTTGTGCGCGAGGCACAACGTGAACGCGCCTTCGGGCACGCCCGCCAGCGCCTTGCTGATGTCAGGCGCCACGTCGGGCTGGGGCCCGTCGAAGCTGCGCAGGCCCGCGGGGTCGCCGGTGCCCACGACCCACAGCTCGGAGCCTCCGCGCTGCACGGGCTCGGCGGCGTTGACGAGCACGCGCATGCCCACCCCCGCCATGCCGTCGCGCACGCCGGGCCAGCCCGCGTACACGTCGTGGTTGCCCGCGATCGCGAAGACGCCCAGGGGCGCGCGCAGCGGGCCGAAGACCTGCGCGAAACGCGCCACGTCCTGGTCGTAGTCGTCCACCTGGTCGCCGGTGAACGCGATGAGGTCGGGCTTCGCCTCCTCGACGCGGCGCACGACGGAGCGCAGGTGCGCGGCGGGCGTGTGCGGGCCCACGTGCAGGTCGGAGAGCTGCGCGATCGTGAGCCCGTCGAGCCCCTCGGGCAGGTCGGGGAACGCGATCTCGATGCGCTTGGTCACGAGCGCGCGCGAGCCGACGTACCCCGCGACGTCGAGGACGATGACCAGCGCCACCATGCCCACGACGGCCCAGCGCCCCCACGCCAGCGCGTGGCCGAAGGGCCAGCCCGCGAGCAGGCCGAGCACGCCCGCAGACGAGACGAAGGGAAGCGCGAGCTGCACGTACCAGAAGGGGCGCATGACCCACACGCGCGTCGCGGCGCTGGGGTAGGCGTGCTCGCGGAAGGTGCGCAGCACGGCGACGAGCGGCACGAGGACGAGGAGGACGTACGCGGCGGCGAGCGTCCAGCCGCGGCCGGGCGTGACGCCCCAGAGGAGGGCGGCCGCGACGCCGAAGTGCAGGAGGCTCCAGCCCACGAAGAAGGCGGCGACGCGGATCAGGAAGCTGGCGCGCGGCGGAGCCGTCTGCGTCTCGCCTTCGGTCACCGTCGCGCCGGCCGCCATTCGCGGCCTGACTGGCGCGCTTCCCTCTTGGAGCTTGCCGGACCTCCGTTCACACGAAGGCCGATGGCCGAGGCCTCCGACGACCTCGCGATGTTGTCCTGAGCCGCCTCCGGCGGGGAAGGACGGAATCTCGGAATCTCCGAATCTCCGAATCTCGGAATCTCCGAATCGTGTGGGTTGGCCGAGATTCCGTGATTCTGAGATTCAGATGTTTTCCGCGCGGACCGCGCCCAAGGCACAAAGCCAGCTTCGGAGGCTTCGGCCCCCGGCCTTCGTGGGCAGCGTCACGCGCTGCGCGGCCGGGGCGCCGTCTCCAGCTTCTCGCGGATCTCGCGCAGCTTGTCCCGATATTTGGCGGCCGACTCGTAGTCGAGGCGCTTCGCCGCGGCGCGCATCTTGGCCTCCATCTCGTCGGCCAGCACGCGGAGCGCCTCGGTGGGCGCGTCCTCGATGGCGGCCATCGTCTCGGCCTCGGCGCGCTCGCGCATCCGGCGCACCGCCTTCTGGATGGTGGCGGGCGTGATGCCGTGCTCGGCGTTGAACTCCTCCTGCTTCGCGCGGCGGCGGCGCGTCTCGGCGATGGCGCGCGTGAGCGAGTCGGTCATCTTGTCCGCGTAGCAGAGGACGCGGCCGTTCTGGTTGCGCGCGGCGCGGCCGAACGTCTGGATCAGGCTGGTCTCGCTGCGCAGGAAGCCTTCCTTGTCGGCGTCGAAGATCGCCACCAGGCTGACCTCGGGGAGGTCGAGCCCTTCGCGCAGGAGGTTGATGCCCACGAGGACGTCGTACTGGCCGCTGCGCAGGTCCTCCAGCAGATCGACGCGGTCGAGCGCCGTCACGTCCGAGTGCATGTAGCGCACGCGGACGCCGTGGCTGGCGTAGTAGTTCGTCAGGTCTTCTGCCATCTTCTTGGTCAGCGTGGTGACGAGGACGCGCTCGTTGCGCTTGGCGCGCTCGCGGATCTCCCCGAGAAGATTGTCGACCTGGCCGCTGCTGGGGCGGACCTCGACGACGGGGTCGAGGAGGCCGGTGGGGCGCACGACCTGCTCGACGACGTTCTGGCTGACCTCCAGCTCGTAGGGACCGGGTGTGGCGCTCACGTAGATGACCTGGTTGACCTTGGCGCGGAATTCCTCCCACTTCAGCGGCCGGTTGTCCACCGCGCTGGGGAGGCGGAAGCCGTACTCCACGAGCGTCTGCTTGCGGCTGCGGTCGCCGTGGTACATGCCGCGCAGCTGCGGGAGGGTGACGTGGCTCTCGTCGATGATGACGAGCATGTCCTCGGGGAAGTAGTCCATCAGGCAGTAGGGCGGCTCGCCGGCCTTCTTGCCCGTGAAGTGGCGCGAGTAGTTCTCGATGCCCGAGCAGTAGCCGACCTCGCGCATCATCTCCAGGTCGTAGCGCGTGCGCTGCTCCAGGCGCTGCGCCTCGAGGAGCTTGCCCTGCCGCTGCAGCTCGGCGAGGCGCTCCTCCAATTCGTTCTGGATGCCGGCGGTGACGCGCGCGACCTCGTCGGGCGCGGTGACGAAGTGCTCGGCGGGGTGGACGACGACGGCGTCCAGCTTCTCGCGCGCCGCGCCCGTGACCGGGTCCACGCGCGTGAGCGAGTCGATCTCGTCGCCGAACAATTCGATGCGGAAGACCGTCTCGCCGTCGCGCATGCGGACTTCGACGGTGTCGCCGCGGGCGCGGAACGTGCCCCAGTCGGGCGCCTGGTCGTTGCGCTTGTAGTAGATGTCGACGAGCCGGCGCAGGAGGTCTTCGCGGCTGATCTGCTGCCCCTTGCGCAGGACGATGTGCTGCTCGCGGTACTCCTTGGGGTCGCCCAGGCCGTAGATGCAGGAGACGGAGGCGATGACCGCGACGTCCTCGCGCATCATGAGCTGCTGCGTCGCGGCGTGGCGGTGCTTCTCGATCTCCTCGTTGCGGTCCGACTCCTTGGCGATGTAGAGGTCCTTCGTTGGGACGTACGCCTCGGGCTGGTAGTAGTCGAAGTAGGAGATGAAGAAGCCAACGGCGCTCTTCTGCCCGAGGAACTCCTTGAACTCCTCGTAGAGCTGCGCCGCGAGCGTCTTGTTGTGCGAGATGATGAGGACGGGCTTGCCGCACTGCGCGATGACGTTCGCCATGGTGAACGTCTTGCCCGAGCCGGTGACGCCCACGAGCGTCTGGTCCTTGAGCCCCTTCTTCACGCCCGCCACGAGGCTGGCGATGGCCTCCGGCTGGTCGCCTGCCGGCTGGTAGGGGGCCGTGACCGTGTAGTGGGCGACCATGCCACCCGAACCGAGGAAGCTCACCGGGATGAAGCTTCGCAGGGGGCGCCGCAAACAGCTTTCCGCCGCCGGGGGGCTGCGCCCCCAGACCCCCCTCTTGCCGAGGTGGCAGAGCCCGGCCCAACGCGCCAGTCTTGAAAACTGGTGGCCATCTGGCCTCGTGAGTTCGAATCTCACCCTCGGCGCTCGATGACCGCGCGCGTCAACCTGGGCCTCGCCGGATGGGGCTACGCCGAGTGGACCGGCCTGCTCTACGCGCCCGGGACGCCGCCCGGCGAGCGCCTCGCGGCCTACGCGCGCGCCTTCGGCTTCGTCGAGAACGACGCGACGTACTACACGGCGCCGACGCGCGCCGACGCCGCGCGCTGGGCCGCGCAGACGCCGCCCGGGTTCCGCATGAGCCCGAAGCTGCCCAAGCGCCTCGTGCACGAGAAGCTCCTCGCCGACGTCCAGGAGGAGGTCTCCGGGTTCCTCGCCGCGCTCGCGCCCCTGGCCGCGGAGGGGAAGCTGGGCCCGGTGCTCGCGCAGCTTCCGCCCTCGTTCCGGCGCGACAAGCACGGCCTGCGCCTGCGCGCCTTCCTGGCGAGGTGGCCGCGCGACGTTCCGCTCGCGGTCGAGACGCGCGACCCCGCCTGGTGGAGCGAGGACTACTTCGAGCTGCTGCGCGCGCACGGCGCGATCCACGTCTGGGCGGTGACGGAATACGGGCGCTCGCCCCCGGTGCTCACGGCGGACCAGGTCTACATGCGCTTCGTGGGCGACCGCGCGCTCGACGCCGCGACCGGGACGTGGGACCGCGTGCGCCGCGACCAGTCGGACGAGATCGCGCGCTGGGCGGCGGACCTGCGCCGCGTCATGGCCGACGTGGACGAGGAGTGGATCGTCGTCAACAACCACTTCACGGGCTACGCGCCCGACGCGGCCATGCGCGTCGCGGAGGCGCTGGGCCAGCGCGCGCCCGACCTGGGCCTCGCGCGCGGGGGCGGCCAGCGCAGCCTCGGCGCATGGTGAGGAAGGAAGAAAGAAAAAAGACGCCGGGCCGGAGCCCGGCCGCGGGGTTCTTCAGCAGAACGTGCTGAGCGTGTTGCCGCTCAGGAAGACGCGCTGCTGGAGGCAGCTGCTTCCGAGGCCGTTGCTCCCGAAGCCGCTGCCGAACGTGTTGAGCGACGACCCGAAGAGCGGCGAGCCGAGGCCGTTGAGGCTGCTGCCGAAGAGCGGAGAGCCGAACGAGCGGAGGCCGAGGCCGTTGTTGCCCAGCGCCAGCGCGAGGAGCACGTCGTTGGTGTTCAGGTTCACGTTCTGGTTCGCGAACGAGCTCACCGTGCCGCTGCGCTGGATGTTCGCGATGCTCTCGATGCCCCCGGAGCCAAAGCCGCCGAAGCCGAAGCCACGGTTGCCCAGGGCGAGGGCCGCGATGACGTTCTCCTCCGGGATGTTGATCTGCTGGCTGAACGACGAGGTCGTGCCCGCGTTCGAGGAGGATGACGAGTCTCCCGGGACGGAGACGACCGAGGAGGCCGAGCCTCCCGTCGGGCCCGCCGAGGCCGCCGTGGTGGCGACGGCGACGGAGTCGTCCCCGTCGTTGTCCGTGTCGGGGTGCTCCGGCCCGGACTCCGCCGCGACGAACGGAATTGCGATCGCGCTGCTTGCCAATGCCAAGACGAGGATGGTCCTCAGATGTGTCGTAGGTGTCCCTTCGAAGCCGCTAAGGCTCTCCTTCTCCATCCATGCGACGGTTCCGCTTGTGGAAGTCCGCACCTCGACGGGCCTGACATGGGTGGCTCGGCAGCCAAGAAACGGCTAAATGGCCGAAGCCTCGTGGCCGCCGCATGCTGCCCGTCACGCTGGCGCCCGCCAAGCCGAACCTCGACGAGCTGAAGGAGGCCGCGCGCCGCGTCCGCGTCGACGTGCTGCGCATGACGCACAAGGCGCAGAGCGGCCACCCGGGCGGCTCCATGAGCATGGCCGAGCTGCTCGTCGCGCTCTACGCCACGCGCCTGCGCGTCGACCCGGCCGACCCCAAGGCGCCGGCGCGCGACCGCTTCGTCCTCTCCAAGGGCCACACTTGTCCGGGACTCTACGCGGTGCTCGCCGAGCGCGGCTTCTTCGGCAAGGAGGAATACAAGGGCTTGCGCCGCGCGGGCAACCTCCTCCAGGGGCACACCGACATCAAGATCCCCGGCGTCGACATGAGCGCCGGCAGCCTGGGCATGGGCCTCGGGTTCGCCAACGGCGTCGCGCTGGGCGAGCGCCTCGCGGGGCGCAACACGCGCGTGTGGGTCATGATGGGCGACGGCGAGTGCCAGGAGGGCAGCGTCTGGGAGAGCGCCATGACGACGCCCTTCCGCCGGCTCGACCGCGTCACCGCCATCGTCGACGTCAACCAGATCCAGATCGACGGCTTCACGCGCGACGTGAAGGACCTGGAGCCCTTCGCCGACAAGTGGCGCGCCTTCGGCTGGGACGTCCGCGAGATCGACGGCCACAGCTTCCCCGACATCCTCGCCGCCTACGACTACGCCGACTCGCGCGTGGGAAGCGGCAAACCCGTCCTGATCCTCGCGCGCACCGAGAAGGGGCACGGCGTCAGCTTCACGCGCCTCAAGGCCGACTACCACGGCCGCGCGTTGACCGACGACGAGATGAGGCGGGCGCTTCCCGAGCTTGGCGAGACGTTCACGGGGGCTCTCTGATGCTGGCGACGACTTGCTCCACATGCGGAGCCGCGGAGAGCGCGGTGGCCGCGGAGCCTCTTCCACACGCCGCGTTCTCCGCGGCCTCCGCGTCTCCGCATGCGGAGCCGCGAAGCGCAGGGAAGGTGATCTGAGTGAGCAGCAACGTCCCCACGAAGTTCGAGAAGCCGGCCCCGACCCGAGATGGCTACGGCGCCGGATTGTTCCGCGAGGGCAACGCGGACCCGCGCATCGTGGCGCTCGACGCCGACCTCGCGGAGAGCACGCGCAGCAAGTGGTTCGGCGACGCGCACCCCGCGCGCTTCTTCCAGATGGGCATCGCCGAGCAGGACATGGTGCTCACCGCGGCGGGCCTGAGCACGACGGGGCACCGGCCCTTCGCCTCCACGTTCGCCATCTTCACCGAGCGCGCCTTCGAGGTCACGCGCAATGCGGTCGCCCGCCCCAACCTCAACGTCAAGATCGTGGGCTCGCACGGCGGCATCATGACCGGCGAGGACGGCGCCAGCGCGCACGCCATCGAGGACGTCGCCATCTACCGCGCGCTCCCGAACTTCCGCGTCGTGGTCCCCGCCGACGCCAACGAGGCGATGAACGCCGTCGCCGCGCTCAACGCCTTCGACGGCCCGGCGTACCTCAAGCTCACGCGCCAGAAGGTCCCCGTCCTGACCGCGCCCGAGACGCGCTTCGAGATCGGCCGCTGGCCCACGCTGCGCGAAGGGAGCGACGTCACCATCCTCGCGTGCGGCGCGCTCGTCGCCGAAGCGCTCGCCGCGGCGGACCTCCTCAAGCCCGAGGGCCTGAGCGTCCGCGTCGTCAACGCGCACACGGTGAAGCCCGTCGACCTCGCCACGCTGGAGCGCGCCAGCCGCGACACCGGCGCCATCGTCACGGCCGAGGACCACACCGTCCTGGGCGGCCTGGGCGGCGCCGTCGCCGAAGCGCTGGGCGACACCGTCCCCGCCCCGCTCGCGCGCGTGGGCATCCAGGACCGCTACATCGAGAGCGGCCTCCCCACCGAGCTGTACGAGAAGTACGGGCTCACCGGAAAGGGGATCGCGGACGCCGTGCGCGGCGTGGTGAAGCGCAAGCGGTAACGCTTCCGGAACGGCGCGGTGTCGTCGACGTCCAAGGATCACGGCTCGTTCTCGCGCTGCTGCTGCGCTTCGATCTCCGCCTTCCGCGCGCGCAGCTTCGCGAGCCGCTCCTCGGGCGTCTCCTCCGGGGGCGCCGCCTCTGCGTCCTTCTTCTTCGGCAGCAGCGCGAAGCGCTTCCCCTTCTCCTTGGGGGGCTTCGGCTGCTTCACCGGCTTCGGCTCGTTCTTGCGCGCCTTGGTGACGCGGCGCTGGGCGATCTCGCCCTCCAGCTCCAGCTCGTGCTGGCGAAGCTCGTGCGCGACGTCGTCCTCCAGGCTCGTCTCGGGAAGCTCCTGGCGAAGCTCCGCGTCGAACGCGGCGATCCAGACCTTCTCCTCCTCGCGCACCGGCTCCAGGGTGTTGAGGTAGACGAGCCCCGCGGCGAGGAGCGCGAAGAAGCCCAGCGCGGCGCCCACGATCCACGCGTTCCCCTCCGGCGAGAGGACGAAGAAGAGGATCGCCATGACCAGGTCGGCCAGGGCGACGAGCCACACGAGGCGGCGCGGCCAGCGGGCGTGGAGCGCCAGGCGCAGCTCGACCTGCGGCTCGCCCAGGGGCTGGTAGATGCCGACGTAGCCGTCGCGCAGCCACGCCTTGCCCTTCGGCTGGTCCGTGAACCGCACGCGGCTGGTGACGTGCTCGCGGACGAGCCCTCCCCGCCGCTCGACGACGAGGCGCACCGCGTGGGCGACCTCCTGCGGATCGGCCTCGTCCAGGAACGCGCGCTTCACGCCTCTCGGACCCCGCCCCCGGCTCTTGAGCTTTATGAGGCGGCGCCGCGTTCCGCGCGCCGATGCGCATCGTGCTCGCGTGCGTCCGCTATCCGCCGGCGCCCGGCGGCGCGGAGACGCACGTGCGCGCGCTCGCGCGGGCCTACGCGCGCGCCGGGCACGAGGTCGAGGTCCACACGAGCGACCTCTACACTGAGTATCCCTTCGCGCGGCGCGACCTCCCCGCCGAGGTGGACGGCGTGCGCGTGGCGCGCCACCGCGCGACGCGGCTCCTGGGCGCCTGGACGTACATGCCCGCGATGCCCCGCGCGCTGCGCGAGGCCGCGAAGGACGCCGACGTGCTCCACGCGCACAGCTATGGCTATCACCAGACCGTCGCCGCGGCGCAGGCCTCGCGCGCCACGGGCACGCCGCTCGTCTTCACGCCCCACTTCCACCCGCCCTGGAGCATGGAGGGGGGCGCCGCGCGGCGCGCGCTGCGCAAGGCGTTCGACCCCACGCTGGGCCGCCGCGTCGTGCGCCAGGCCGCGCGCGTCATCGGCGTCTCGCGCGGCGAGATGGACGAGATGAAGGCCCACCTCCCCTTGGACGAGGCCAAGGTCCGCATCGTGCCCAACGGCTTCGACGCGGAACGCTATCAGACCAAGCCCAGCGGCGAAGGCGTGCGCCACCGCCTGGGCCTCGCGCCCGACACGCCGCTGGTCGTCTTCGCGGGGCGGCTGGCGAGCAACAAGGGGCTCCAGCACCTCGTGCCCGCCTTCGCGCGCGCCGCCAAGGGGCATCTGAACACGCACCTGATCCTGGCCGGCGAGGACCAGGGCTGGCGCGAGCGCCTCGAGGCGATGGCGAAGGACCTCGGCGTCGCGGACCGCGTCCGGTTCACGGGGCACCTTCCCGACGAGGGCTATCGCGAGACGCTCGCGGCGGCCGACGTGTTCGTGCTGCCCAGCGAGTGGGAGGCGTTCGGCATCGTGCTCCTCGAAGCGATGGCGTGCGGCGTGCCGTGCATCGCGACGCGCGTGGGCGGCGCGCCGGAGGTCGTCGAGGACGCGCGCACGGGCCTCCTGGTGCGCTACGGCGACGTGCCCGCGCTGGCCGGGGCGATCGAGCAGCTCCTGGCGAACCCGGAGCGCGCGCGGGCGATGGGCGAGGCGGGGCGGCGGCGCGCGATGGCGAGCTTCTCGTGGGACGCCGTCGCGCGGAAGACGCTCGACGTCTACCGCGAGGTCGTCAGGTCGTGAAGTCGCCGACGACCTCGAAGTCCACCTGGGCCGAGGCGCCCGCGGAGGGCTCGACATTGACGATGAAGGACTTCGCGAGGGCCTGGAGATCCGCCGCGGCGAGCGCGATCTTCGTCTCGGAGCCCTGGAGCCCCTTCTCCCAAACGACGCTCTCGTCCCGCGCCTTGAACCGCACGACCATCTCGTCCACGGATGTCGCGGTCTGACGGACGACGAGCGAGCCGCCCGTGGCTTGGCCCGGGATGCGCACGACGGGGTAGCCCGACCCCACGAAGGAGCGGCCGGCGGCCTGCGCGGTCCAGCTTCCGTGGACGTCGAAGTGGCCCACGGGGCGCGGCGCGGCCTCGGAGGGCGCGAGGTTCCCGGGGGCAGCGGCCTCGCGCGGAGGCGCGGCGGCGCAGCCGGCAAGAAGGAGCGGGACCAGAAGCCAGAGGACGCCTCGCACGCGGCGAGGAGCCCGACGCGCGGCCTTTGGCTTTCTCGCGAGGTCGCTTGAGGCTCACTCGAGCGACACGTCCGCCACGGTGTGGTGGCGCTTCGCCAACATCCGAATAAGCTGGATGTTGCGGCCGCCCTTGCCGATGGCCTTGCCCTTCTCTTCCTGGGGGAGCTTGACGTGCGCGATGATGTCGCCGTTCCGGTCCTCCCACTCCACGTTCTCGACCGTGAAGCGGTGGAAGAGGTTCTTCAGGAACTGGTCGCGGTCCGCCGCGTAGCCGTAGAGGTGGACCTCCTTGCCCAGCGTCTCGCGCAGGCGCTTGAGGTTCACGGCGCCCTTGCCCACCGCGCGGCCGATCTGCCCCTCGACGACGACGAAGACCACGCGGTCTTCCTCCTCGACGAAGTCCTTCAGCTCGGCGCCGGTCATGCGCTCGAACAGGGAGAAGATGCGGAGCGATTCCGCGTCGAGCTTAATATCCACCATGCTGCGCTCCTCGGCGATCCGCACCGGCGGATCGCCTACGGTGCTCGCTTTCGCTCGGCATCCGCCTCGCTCCTTCAGGCGCCCTTCGCGAGCTGGAGCACGTCGCTGTCGCCCGCGTCCACGACGGAGAGCACGGCGACGCTGTAGGGCTTGCCGCACGCGGGGCCCAGCTCGGTGTTCTTGCCCGCGTAGCGGTAGACGGGCGTCTTGGTCTGGTCGATGGCCGCCTCGATCTGCGAGACGAGCGACTCGGGCGCGTTCGAGGCCAGCACGACGAGCTTGGCCTTCTTCGAGAGGATCTCCTTGAGCGTCTCGTTGAGGCCGAGGGTCACGTTGCCGGTGGCGGTGGCGTTGCGCAGCGCGCGGTTGACGTCCATGTTGACATTCTCCTTCTCCGGCCGCCGCGGCAGGGCCACGGGCCGACTCCAGAGGTACGCCGGCGACGCGAGCGCCGGGATAAATACGTTTCCGGGGGGCGCCAGGCTTATCGGGCTGGCTCTTTCAAGAGCCGAACGAACAGGTCCACGAGGGGGAGGTGGCCGTTGTCTTCCGCGAACGCCCAGGCGCCGTTCGCGTTGGCTTCGAGGAAGACGTAGCGGCCCGCGGGCGTCCGAATGAGATCGATGGCAGCGTACGTCATGTGGAGCCGGCGCGCGACGGCGCGGAGCTGGCTCGCCACCTCGGAGGGCAATTCCAAGGGGGAGCATTTCCACCGTTCCTGGTCCACGATGGCTTCGTCGCCCTGCTGCCGCAGCGGGTATCTGCGCCAGTCGTCTTGCGTCTCGGCGTCTTCCTGGGAATGGATCTCGACGGCTCGCACCTCGTCGCCGATGACGAAGGCCCGGGCTTCGGTTGCTTTTTGCACGTATTCCTGGAGGTGAAGCGGGGCGACGTGCGCGCCTTCCAGCGCGGCGCCGCGGAGCTCGGACGCCGCGACGCGGCGCGTGTAGAGGAAATATTCGGGGAGGGGGAGGTGGATCTGGAGGAACGGGTGGCCCACGCGCTTCAGGGCGAGATCCGGATTTTCCGTCCCGAATGCTTCGATGGCGTCGGCGTCGTTGGCGACGAGGGAAAGGGGCGTCGCGAGGCCCACCTTCGCGGCTTCCGCGAGCTGCAGGGGCTTGGACTCGAAGACGAAGTGCGCTTCGAGGGGGTTCACCCAGAGCCGATCCCGGGTCACGGCGTAGAGGGCTTGCAGCGTCGAGAACCATTCCTCGTGCGCGAACCGACGGGAGCGCTCGCTGGTGGCGGGCGCCTGGACGCCCAGGTAATATCCGAAGAACGCGTGGATGTCGGAAAGGGGGAAACGCCCCTCGGCCGTCTGGACGAAGCCGCTCACCTTGCTCCCGTCCACGCGGAGGCCGATGCGGTTGTTCGACGGGTCCGCGAGGTCGAACGTCGCATGGCTGACGCCGCCCTCGTCGAGGGCCTTCGTGATCCGCTGCCCGATGGGGTTGGCGGGTGGCGCGAACAGGAGGACGACCATGGTAGGAAGGGGAGCCCGGCCGGATGGCCGGGCGAGCGTGGGTTGTCTTACAGAGACGTGACGTGGCCGAGGATGACGTCCAGGCTGTAGCCGGACAAGTTGGCCTGCGGGCGCGTCTCCATCCATCGGGTGGCAGTGGGTTCCATGTTTTTCCTCTTGCCTCCAAACCAGAGGCGTCGCGCTAACATCTCACATGACGATAAGGATGCCGCTCGGGGCATGCGTCATCGTGAAACATGCAGCCTTCACGTTGCGCGACGCGCGTCGCAAGGCTGCGGCAGCGCTACCCCATCGCGGCGCGCAGGGGCCGGCGGACCGTCTCGGTGGCGGCGCCGAAGAGCGCGTGCATCGCGAGGCTCGTGGCGTGCGCCTTGGCGGGGACCTCGCTGGGCGGCGGCGCGAGCCCGAGCGCGGGGAGCGTGGTCGCGGGCGCGGCGGCCCACACGGCGAGGCCGAAGGGCACGCCCCAGAGGATCGTCGCGAGCGGCGTGACCTCTGCGGCCGCGCCGTAGATCGCGCCGCTCACGCCGCTCATGCCGTAGTGCACGAGCCCCGCGACGAGCTTCGCGCGCTCTTCGGGCACCTCGACGCCCGCCTTCTCGACGATGGCGACCTTCGGATCTTCGCCCTGGGGCGTCGTCTTCTCGGTGTGCGCGCCCTCGTGTCGTTGGCGGCGCTGCATCCACTTCATGGCGCGTTCCATGACGAAGCCGGCGGCCAGGCCTGCGACCGCGCCGGCCAGCGCCCCCTTCGCCAGGTCGCTCCCCTGCGGGACGTGGGGCTTGTATTCCTGAAGCTGCATGGGGCGGGCTGGGCGGGCGGGGTGCAAAGGCGTTCTGCCCGGTTCGTCAGCCGCGCGCCCTCACGCCGCGTGGTGATACGCCCGCAGCGGGCTCGTCTCGACGGTGCCGGTGCGCTTGGCGCGGATGGCGGCGACGGCGGCGGTGCACGCAGCGGTCGTGGTGAGGAACGGGATGCCCAGTTCCACCGCGAGGCGCCGCATCATCGCGCCGTCGCGCTTGGCGCCGCGGCTCTGCGAGGGCGTGTTGAAGATCAGCTGGATCGTGCCCTTGCGCATGAGGTCGAGCGCGTCGGGGCTGCGCTTCTCGGCGATGCGCCACGCGGTCTCGACGGGGACGCCGAACTCGCGGAAGTATTGCGCCGTGCCCGTGGTCGCGTAGACGGTGAAGCCCGCGTCCACGAGGTCCTTGGCCAGCGAGAGGAACTTGCTCTTGTCCTCGTCGCGGACGCTCATGTAGACGGCGCCGCTCTCGGGCAGGCGCATGCCGGCCGCTTCCAACGCCTTGCTGTACGCGAGGTCGAGGTTGCGGTCGATGCCCATGACCTCGCCCGTGCTCTTCATCTCCGGCCCGAGGATGCTATCAACGCCCGGGAGTTTCAGGAAGGGGAAGACGGGCGCCTTGACCGCGACGTGCGACATCCGGGGCTCGGTGACGCCCTGCTGCTTGAGGCTCTGGCCCAGGATGCAGCGCGTGGCGACCTTCGCCATCGGAATCCCGAGCGCCTTCGAGACGTACGGGACGGTGCGGCTCGCGCGCGGGTTCGCCTCCAGGATGTAGACGATGCCGTCCTTCACGGCCCACTGGAAGTTGACGAGGCCGATGACCTTCAGCTCCCGGGCGACCTTGCGCGAGTAGAGCCTGATCGTCTCCTGCACCTCGCGCGGGAGCGAGGGCGGAGGCAGGATGCTGGTGGCGTCGCCGCTGTGGACGCCGGCCTGCTCGACGTGTTCCTGCACGCCGCACAGGAGGACCTCGCCCGCGTCGTCCACGATGGCGTCGACGTCGACCTCGATGGCGTTGCTGAGGTACTTGTCCACGAGGACCGGGTGCTTCTTGCTGGCCTTGACGGCCTCGCGCATGTAGTCCTCGAGGTCCTTCTCGTCGTAGACGATCTCCATGCCGCGACCGCCCAGGACGTACGACGGGCGCACGAGCACGGGGTAGCCGATCTTGGTGGCCACCTCGCGGACCTCCTCGAACGAGTAGCCCGTGCCGCTCTGCGGCTGCGGGATCTTGAGCGTCTCCATGAGCGCCGCGAAGCGCCGGCGGTCCTCGGCGAGGTCCATGCTGTCAGGGCTCGTGCCCAGGATGCGCGTCTTGAGCCACGGCCGCTCCGCGAGCGCCTTCTCCAGCGGCACCGCGAGGTTGACGCTGGTCTGGCCGCCGAACTGCATGACGATGCCGTCGGGGTTCTCGCGCTCCAGGACGTTGAGCACGTCCTCCAGGTTCAGCGGCTCGAAGTAGAGCTTGTCCGCCGTCTGCGCGTCGGTGCTCACCGTCTCGGGGTTGTTGTTGACGACGATGGCCTCGATGCCCTGCGAGCGAAGCTCCTGCACCGCGTGAACCACGCAATAGTCGAACTCGATGCCCTGGCCGATGCGGATGGGGCCGCCGCCCAGGATCACGACCTTGCGGCGCGTGGTGGGGGGCGCTTCGCGGATGCCTTCGAGGCTGCGCTGGTGGTCCAGCTCCTCGTAGGTGCTGTAGAGGTAGGGCGTGTACGCCTCGAACTCGGCGGCGCACGTGTCCACCATGCGGAAGCGCGGGTGCACGCCCCACTGGCGGCGCGCGAGGCCCACGGCGCTCTCCGTCATGTTGAGCCATTCGCCGATCTGGCCGTCCGCGAAGCCGTGGCGCTTCGCCTCGACCAGCAATTCGCGCGTGAGCGGCCCCTTCTTGATGCGCGCCTCGAGCTCGGTGAGGCGCTGGATCTTCTCCAGGAACCACGGATCGAACTGGCACTCCTTCTGCACCTGCGCGACGCTCCAGCCCTGGCGGAACGCCTGCGCGATGACGAAGAGCCGGCGGTCCGTGGCGCGCCGAAGCTCGTCGAGGATGTCGACGTCGGTCATCTCGGGCGACTCGAGGCCCCAGCGGTCCGTCTCCAGCGAGCGGACGGCCTTCATCAGGCTCTCCTCGAACGAGCGCCCGATCGCCATGACCTCGCCCGTGCTCTTCATCTGCGTGCCGATGTGGCGGTCGACGGTGCGGAACTTGTCGAAGGGCCAGCGCGGGATCTTCGTGATGATGTAGTCCAGGGTGGGCTCGAACGAGGCGGGTGTGGTTTTCGTGACCGAGTTCGGGATCTCGTCGAGCGTGAGCCCGACCGCGATCTTCGCCGCGACGCGCGCGATCGGATAGCCGGTCGCCTTGCTCGCGAGCGCGGAGCTGCGGCTCACGCGCGGGTTGACCTCGATGACGCGGTACTCGCCCGTGTCGTGGTTGAGCGCGAACTGGACGTTGCAGCCGCCGGCGATCTTCAGCGCGCGGATGATGCGGATCGCCGCGCTGCGGAGCGTCTGGTGGTCGTCGTCGCTCAACGTCTGCGCGGGCGCCACGACCATGCTCTCGCCCGTGTGGACGCCCATCGGGTCGAGGTTCTCCATGTTGCAGATGATGAGGCAGTTGTCCACGCCGTCGCGCATGACCTCGTACTCGAACTCCTTCCAGCCGAGCACGCTCTCCTCGATGAGCACCTGCTTGGTGCGCGAGTAGACGAGGCCGCGCCCCACGATGGCCTCGAACTCCTCGTCGTCGTACGCCACGCCGCCGCCCGTGCCACCCAGCGTGTACGCGGGCCGGATGAGCACCGGATAGCGCAGGTTCAGCCGCTCCTTCACGGCCTTCGCCTCGGCGAGCGTGTGCGCGACGTCGGCCTTGGGGCAGACCTCGCCGATGCTCTCCATGGTCTTCTTGAAGAGGTCGCGGTCCTCGGCCTTCTGGATCGCCTCGAGCTTCGTCCCGAGCAGCTCGCAGCCGTGCTTCTCCAGGATGCCCTTCTCGGCCAATTCCGACGCGAGGTTCAGCGCGGTCTGGCCGCCCATGCCCGCGAGCAGGCCGTCGGGCTTCTCCTTGGCCAGGATGCGCTCCAGCGTCTCGACGGTGAGCGGCTCGACGTACGTCGCGTCCGCCATGTCGGGGTCGGTCTGGATCGTCGCCGGGTTCGAGTTCACGATGACGATCTTGTAGCCCTCCTCGCGAAGCGCGAGGGCGGCCTGGGAGCCGGAGAAGTCGAACTCGGCCGCCTGCCCGATGACGATGGGGCCCGAGCCGATGATGAGGATCTTCTGGATGTCCGTGCGCTTGGGCAAAGGAGTCGGACCTTGCGCTCATACAGGGGGCCCGTATTTAGCCGTTGGCCCGCAGCGGAAGCGGTGTTTCGCTTGGGGAATTGGCGGCGCTGGACACGGGTGTCGGATTTCAGGCGCTCCGGCTTCGGGCTGTCGGCTTTGGGGCCTCTCGCTGCGCGGGTCCGCATGCGACGCGGCGACGAGCGCGACGCACGCGACGCCGATCTTGTGACCCGGGCCGGAACCCGCGGACCCGAAAACCCGAGAACCCGCCCGCAGATGCCCGTTCGGGTTTTCGGGTCGTCGGGTTTTCGGGTTCCCTTCCAAGGTCACGAACCTCGCGTCGCGCACCTCGCGCTCGTCGCCGCGTCGCATGCTGAGCCCGCGAAGCGGAGGAAAGGCGCAACAAACGTTTTCCATGCCGGCCCGGCTGCCCGGCGCATGTCCGCCCGCGCGGCCTTCGCGTTGCTCCTCCTCGTCGCCCCCGTCATCGCGGGGTGCATCACCAACGGCCCCGCGGCGCCCCCGCAGCCCGGCTCGTTCGTCGACTCGCAGGCCAAGCTCGTCTGCGATCCCGCGTGCAGCCACCAGGCGACGGCGACGCCCGCCACGCGGCAGGCCAACGAGCTTTCGGTCGCGGTGAACCCGACGAACCCGAAGAACGTCATCGCCACCGGCAAGGACTACACGCCCGAGCAGGCCGGCGATTGCGTGTGGGCCGGCGAGTACACGACGACCGACGGGGGCGCGACGTGGAAGGACCAGAACGTGCCCGGCTCGCCCTGGCTCGCGAAGGCCGACCCCACGCAGGCCGACCCGCAGGATCCCTTCAGCAAGTTCTGGTGCGCCACGGACCCCGTCGTGCAGTTCGGCGCCGACGGCACCGCATACTGGGCCGTCATGCCCTACCAGTGCGACCCGGTCTCGGGGAGCAAGACGGGACGCGGCACCGAGTCGCGCGGCGGCTTCAACGATTGGCTCTACACGTGCAGCAGCATGTTCGTCCTCACGAGCAAGGACGGCGGGCAGACGTGGCCGCTTGCTTCCGCGCGGCAGCTGGACTTCGGGCCGTTCATCAGCGACGACAAGGAGTGGCTCGCCGTCTCGCCCGACGGGCAGAAGCTGACGTACTGCTTCGACTACGCGGGGCAGACCGGCGGCGGCGCGCCCACGCCCGGCGAGATCCCCGCGCTGCCGGTGCAGGCGCCGGTCGACACCTCGCCCAACGCGGGCGTCGTGTGCGCCGCGTCCAAGGACAAGGCCGACACCTGGACCAAGCCCGTCCTCGCGACGAACGAGGGCGGATTCCCCTGGCTCGACTACGCGCCCGACGGCAAGGTCTGGATGGCCGTCGTCAACAACACCGACGTCCTCGTGCTATCAAGCAGCGACGGGCAGACGTGGAGCAAGGCGACGTCCGTCGGGCACTACGGCATGCCCACCGCCGCCAACGAGTACGGCTGGCCCGTGCTCAACGGCAGCGCGTTCCGCATCGTGCCCTACGGCGCGCTCGCCATCGACCGCAGCGGCGGCCCGCACGACGGCCGCATCTACGTTATCTACTTCGACTACGAGCACGGCGTGGGCAACGTCATGCTCACGTGGAGCGACGACGGCAAGACGTGGAGCGCGCCCGTCACCCCCGCCGACGCGCCCGCGATGGACCAGTTCCTCCCCGCGATCAGCGTCGGGCCCGACGGCACCGTGGATGCCTCGTGGCTCGACCGCCGCGACGACCCCGGCCACCACCTCTACGATGCCTACTACTCGTACAGCCTGGACGGCGGCCTCACGTGGGCGAAGAACCTGCGCGTGACCAACGTGTCGAGCGACGAGAAATATTCGCACCACCAGAACGGCATGGTCTTCCTGGGCGACTACCGCGACATGCGCAGCGCGCGCGGCCAGGCCACCATGATCTGGGTCGACACGCGCAACCAAAAGGCGGACGCTTTCATTGCGACCGTGGCGCGGCCCTCCGCGAACCCGACCTCGTGACGCCTCGTCCTGCTTGCTTGGCGCCGCCTCCGGCGGGAAAATCCCGAATCACGAAGACCCGAATCACGCCGAGAAAAGTCGTGATTCGGGTCTTCGTGATTCGGGATGCTCTCGCGCGGAGCGCGCCCACCGGCCCAAGAGCAGCAGAGTGGGATTGAAGCCCGCACCGACGTTCCCCATCTCGTTGGACGCGCGCCGCGCCGCCGAAGTCCTGGACCGCACGCTGCGCAGCTACGGCGCCGACGTCACGGTCGAGACGCGCGCCGGCACGGTCCGTTACCTGCGCAGCGGGCGCCCTTTCGCGCTCGCGCGTGTCCTCGCCTCGCGCGTCGACGTCGCGTTCCGCAAGGTGGGCCGCGCCGACCACAAGCGCATCCTCGACGCGCGCGCCGCCGGGCTGCCGTTCCTGCCGCACCGCGTCGTGCTGGAGGCGCCCGGCGACCTCGACTCGCAACTGCTGGCGTGGCTGCGCGAGAGCTACGAATGGGTCGAGGAATGGGAGCGGCTCGCTTGACCTCCACGATCCCGCAAGGCTACGAGCGCGGCCTCGTCCCCGCGCTCATGCGCCCGTGCGCCGACGCGCTGCTCGCGCGCGTGCCGGTGCCGCCGGGCGCGCGCGTGCTCGACGCCGCGGCCGGCACGGGCATCGTGACGCGGCAGCTAGGTCTGGCCAGATCTAGCGCCCGCGTCGTGGCGCTCGACGCCTGGGACGAGATGGCGGCGTTCGGCGCGTCGGTGGCGCGCGTCCCCTACGTCGTGGGCAGCCTGGACGCGATCCCGTTCCGCGACGCGTCGTTCGACGTCGCGCTCTGCCAGCACGGGCTGCCGTTCGCAGACGACCCGCGGCGAGCGGTGGCCGAGCTGAAGCGCGTCACGCGCCCCGGCGGCCGCGTCGGCGTCCTCGTGTGGACCGCGCTCGCGCAGAGCCGCGGGTTCGCGGCCATCGACGCCGCCGCGCGCAGGCACCTGGACGCGCCACTGACCCTGCGCTTCGAGGACGCGTTGGAGACCGAGGCGGGGCTGCGCGGCCTCCTGGGCCACGTCGAGCGGGTCCGGATCGAGGCGCCCTTCCGGAGCGGCCGCGCGTTCGCGGAGGCCTACGTCGCGGGCTCGTTCCTGGCCGAGGTCGAGGCGGACGAGAAGGCGTGGCGCGCGTTCCACGACGAGGTCGACGCGGCGCTCGCGGGCGTCCGCTGGCACGTCGAGGCCCACGTCGCCTGGACAGAGCTTTAGCCCCATGCGAGCGCTGCGGGCGCGATGGATTCGCGCGCGTTGGCGGGCAGGCTGCGGGCCATGCTCGCCGCGGGCCGCCCGCAGGACGTCGTGGCCGCGGTCAACGTCTCCGACGGCGGCCTGCTCGCATTGGACCTGCTCGCCGAGGCGCTTCTGCAGATGGGCGAGCCGGAGCGCGTGCTGGATGTCGTGGCGCGCCGCGAGCGGGCGGGCGTGAGCAGCGCGAGCCTCGGCTTGCGCACGCGGGCGCTGGGCGCGCTGGGCCGTCTCGACGAGGCGGAGGCCGCGCTCCGCCAAACGGGGGACCTCGCGCCGTACCTGCGTGAGGTGATTGCGGGCGAGGCGCGGCTGGCCGCGGGCGACATGGCGGGCGCGCGGCGCGCCTTCGAGGCCGCGGTCGCGGAGCACCCGACGCGCCGCCGCGGTCTCCTGGGCCTGGCGGAGGCGTGCGGCGCG
Source organism: Thermoplasmata archaeon (assembly GCA_034667685.1). Taxonomy (GTDB): domain Archaea; phylum Thermoplasmatota; class SW-10-69-26; order JACQPN01; family JAJPHT01; genus JAJPHT01. The sequence continues at coordinate 153,153 of JAXDQU010000034.1, forward strand.
CTGGGGGATTGGGTCGCTGGCAGCGCCTACGCCACGCGCCTGCTGGAGACGCGCGGCGAGGAAGAGGGCCCGCTTTCGCCGAGCTATCACGAGCGCCTCGCGCGCTTCTTTCGCGACGCGGGCGAGCCGCACCGCGCCGCCGCGATGGGCGAGGCGCTCGCGAAGCAGCGCGCCGAGGCGCTGGCGATCCTGGGCGAGAGCGATCTCGCCGCGGAGCCTTCGCCCCAGCCCTCGCCATCGTCCCGGCCCTCGCCCTCCTCCGGCCTTGAGCCCGCGGAGGAGGAGAAGGTCCTCGCCCTCGTGAAGCGCCACTTCGGCTACGGCCAGCTCCGCGAGGGGCAGGCGGAGGTCCTTGCGCGCGTGCTGCGGGGCGAGGACGTGCTCGCCATCATGCCCACGGGCGGGGGCAAGAGCCTGTGCTATCAATTGCCCGCGATGCTCTCGCCCGGCGTCACGCTGGTCGTCTCGCCGCTGATCGCGCTGATGAAGGACCAGCTCGACTCGCTGCCTCCGCCGATGCGCGCCGCGAGCGTCGCCTTGACCAGCGAGCTGACGCAGGCGCAGGCCCGCCGCGCGCTCGACGAGATCGCGGCCGGCCGTTACCGCCTCGTGTACGCGGCGCCGGAGCGCTTGCGCAACGCGACGTTCCTCGCGGCGCTCCGGCGCGCGGGCGTCGTGCGGCTGGTCGTGGACGAGGCGCACTGCGTCTCCGTGTGGGGGCACGACTTCCGGCCCGACTACCTGGGGCTCGCGGACGCGCGCTCGCTCCTGGGCGACCCGCCCGTCTCCGCGTTCACGGCCACCGCGCCCCCGCGCGTCGAGCGCGACATCCTCCGGCGCCTCTGCCCGATGCGCGTCGTGCGCGCCAGCGTGGCGCGGCCCAACCTGCGCCTGGAGGCCGTGCTCGCCAAGAGCGCGGACGAGAAGCTCGCGCACCTCGTGCGCCTCTGCCGCGAGACGCAGGGCCCGGGAATCGTCTACGCCAGCAGCCGCGCCAAGTGCGAGCAGCTCGCCGAGGCCTTGAGCGCCGCCGGCATCGCCGCGCAGGCCTATCACGCCGGCCTCCCGGACCGCGCCGCGCGCCAGGAGGCGTTCATGGAGGGGCGCATCGACGTGCTGGTGGCGACGGTGGCCTTCGGCATGGGCATCGACAAGGGTGATATCAGGTTCGTGTTCCACCACGATCCGGCGGAGAGCGTCGAGGCCTATGCGCAGGAGGCGGGCCGGGCGGGGCGCGACGGGCTGCCCGCGCGCTGCGTGCTCCTCGCCACGAGCCAGGACGGCGGCCAGCTCAAGAGCCGCGCGCGGGGCGACCTTCCCTCGCTCGCGCTCGTGCGGGAGGCGTGGGCGCTCGTCGAGCGGAGCGTCGGCGAGGACGGCTACAGCCTGCTCGATCCCGCGCAGCTCGTGGCGCTCGATCCGGAGGACGACGTGAAGCCGCGCGTCGCGCTCTCGATCCTGGCGGAGGCGGGCGCGGTGCAGCGGCTGGCCGACGCGCCCCGGACGCTGCGCGTGCACGGGGGCGGCTGGCCCAGCCAGGAGGTGTCGCTCTTCGACGCCGCGCGCCGCCTCGCGCTTCCACCCGAGAAGGTGGAGCCCCGCCTGCTCGCGCTGGAGGCTGACGGCGCGCTCTTCTTCCAGGTCGGCCCGCGCGCGATCCTGCACCGCGTGCTATCAGATCCGAGCGAGGCGCCCAAGGTCCTCGACCGGTACGCGGCGCTCGCCGAGCAGCGCGGGGCGGAGATCCTCGACTACGTCAAGACGAAGCGCTGCCGCCAGGGCTACGTCCGCGGATACTTCGGGGAGCAGGCGCCGGCGGAGTGCGGCAACTGCGACAACTGCCTGGGCCTCGCGCACGAGCTTCCCGAGGAGACGGCGCAGGACGAGGCCGACGCGCGCAGGCACGTGCTCAACGCGCTCAGCGGCGCGCGGGGCATCGGCGAGCGCAACCTGATCTGGCACCTGCGCGGCGACGCGCGCAGCCCGCCGTGGGCCGACAAGCTTCCCGCGCGCGGCGCGCTGGGCCTGCGCAGCGAGAGCCGCGTCAAGGCGCTCGTGCAGTCGCTCTCCGAGATGGGCCACGTGGAGCGCGTGACGCTCGACCACGGCGGCCAGATGCTCAAGCTCACGCCGAAAGGGCTCGACGCGCTCTTCGGCGATCGGCCGATCCTGGCCCCCAAGCCTCAGCCTCAGCCTCAGCCCAAGCCTCACCCCGGGCCTCAGCCCGAGTCCGTGGCGCAGGACGATCCGCTCTTCCAGGCGTTGAAGGCGTGGCGCCGCGAGCGCGCCGACGCCGACGCGGTGCCGCCCTACGTCGTGGCGAGCGACGCGACGCTGCGCGCGATCGCGGCCGCGAAGCCGAAGAATGCTGGCGAGCTGCTCGCGATCAAGGGCATCGGGCCCAAGAAGGTCGAGAGCTACGGCGAGGCGATCCTGGCGATCGTCACTTCTTCGTGAGGAACGCCTCGATCCCCGCGCGCGCCTCGGGCCCCTGGAACGCCAGCGCGAAGAGGTCGATCTCGCGCTCCAGCGCCTCGGCGAGGGGAAGCTCCTCCGCGGCGCGGAGCGCCTGCTTGGCGAGCCGGAGCGCGATGGGCCCGCGCTGCGCCATCGCGAGGGCGATCTCCTTGGCGCGCGCGAGGGCGTCGTCGGCCAGCTCGTCCACGAGCCCCCAGCGCTCCGCCGTCTCGGCGTCGATGGCGTCGCCCGTGAGCACCATGCGCGCGGCGCGGCCCGCGCCCACGAGGCGGGGAAGGCGCTGCGTGCCGCCGCCGCCCGGGATCAGCCCGAGGGCGATCTCGGGTTGGCCGAGCTTGGCGGCGCGGCTCGCGACGCGCACGTCGCACGCCATCGCGAGCTCGAGCCCGGCGCCCAGGGCGTGGCCGTTGATCGCCGCGATCACGGGCTTGGGGTGCGTGGCGACGGCGGCGTAGATGTGCGGGGGCGCGATGAACGCGCGCTGCTGCCAGACGTCGCGCGCCGCCATCTCCTCGACGTCCGCGCCGGCGGCGAACGCCTTGCCTCCGGCGCCCGTGATGACGACGACGCGCGTCGTGGGGTCGTCGCGGTCGGCGGCGAGCGCGTCCCGCAGCGCCTGGCGGAGCGCGCCGTTGAGCGCGTTGCGCTTCTCGGGCCGGTTCAGCGTCAGCAGGAGGATCGGGCCTTCCCGCTGGGGGAGCAGAAGATCGGACACGGGCGCCGATGGCTGCGCCCTGAGAAAAACTCGACTACTTCTTGGCGTTGGCCTTGGTCATGTGGAGGATGAGCATGGCTTCGCCGCTCGTATCATCAAACACGAGAGGAACGTGGCTTCGCAGGGGTATTAGGGCTTGCGGTTCAGACGCCGCAGCGCCCGTCATCCATCCGACCGCTCAGCGCTGGATGAGCAGGTACTCGTTCCCGTCCGGGTCGGCGATGGTGACGTACGTGGGGCCCCAGGGCGCCTTCCACGCCTCGTCGACGATGTGGCCGCCGCGCTTGCGGATCTCCTCGCCGCTGGCGCGCGCGTCGTGGGCCGCGAACATGACGCCCGTGACGGTGCCGGGCGGCCGCCCGGGCTCGCCTTCGCGCATGACGTGCGCCACGATCGTGGCTCCGCCGGGGATCTTCCAGACGCCGCGCCCCGCCTCGTGCTCCCACGAGACCTCCTGGAGCCCGAGCACGCGCGTGTAGAAGTCGCGCGCCTTGTCCTGGTTGGGTTTCGTCAGGTGCACCGTGATGGCGTCGAGGCCCTGGATGACGTCCATGCCGCGCGCATCGCGCGGCCCCCGCATAAGCCTCCGTCAGGACCACTTGTAGAATCCGTGCCCCGACTTCTGCCCGAGGCTTCCCTCGGCGACCATCTTGCGCAGGAGCGCGGGCGGCTCGAAACGGGGGCCCAGCGACTTGCTCAGGCCCTCCGCGATGTGAAGGCGGACGTCGAGCCCCACGAGGTCGGTGAGCCGCAGCGGCCCCATCGGGTGGTTGTAGCCCAGCGTCATCGCCTTGTCGATGTCCTCGGCGCGGGCGACCTGCTCCTCGAGCATGCGGATGGCTTCGAGGCCGAGCGCGACGCCCAGGCGGCTCGTGGCGAAGCCGGGCGCGTCGCGCACCACGATGGCCTCCTTGCCCAGGCGCTGCGCGAACGCGACGGCGGCCTCGACCGTGCCTGGCGCGGTGGCCGGCGCGCGCACGACCTCCACGAGCTTCATCACCGGGACGGGATTGAAGAAGTGGAGCCCGACCACGCGGCCGCGCGCCTCGGCAGGAAGCCCCGCGGCGATCTCGCCGATGGGCAGGCTCGACGTGTTGCTCGCCAGGATCGCGGAGGCGGGCGCCATGCGCAGCGCGTCGGCGAACACCTGGCGCTTCAGGTCGATGCGCTCCGGCACCGCTTCCACGACGAGGTCCGCATCCTGGAGCGCCGCGGCGATGTCCGTCGTGGGCCGCACGCGCGCGAAGGCCGCCGCTGCGTCCTCCTTCGTGCTCTTGCCCTTCTCGATCGCCTTGTCGAGGCTCCGGCGGATCCCGAGCAGACCCTTCTCGACCGCGGCGTCGTTGATATCACGGAGGACGACGTCGCACCCCGCGAGCGCGGCGACCTGCGCGATGCCGTGGCCCATGGTGCCGGCGCCCAGGACGGCGACGCGATGGATCTGGCTCATGGGGCGCGCAAGCCGGAGGGCCCGCTTGAGGCTGACGGCCTACATCATCGGGGGGCCCGGAAAGAACGGGGTGAGGTCCCACCAGGCCGCCAGGAGCGCGGCGCTCGCCACGGCCAGGAGGAGCGCGGCGCGGGGCGCGCGGCCCAGCAGGCCTGTCAGCAGCGCGGCCACGAGGCCCAGCGCGGCCGCCGGCAGCAGGAGGAAGCCGCCCTCGGCCAGCGGCGAGCCGAGCGCGACGAGGAGCATGACGAGGGCGACGACGCCCGCGGCCCACGCCGCCTCCTTCCAGGCGCCCCGGAAGGCGAGGGCCGCGCCCGCGAGGAACGCGCTCCACGCCAGCGCGTGCGCGCCCACGACGGGCCACGCGGGCAGAAGAGAGAACGTGATCGCGGTCGTCGCGTTGACGTCCGTCGTCGCGGACGTCGAGGGCCCCACCGGAACGCCGGGGATGGCGCGCGCGTCCGGGTGCGGCGGCCAGGATCCGGTCCAAAACAGGAACGAGCCTCGGCCGAGGCGGTCCGTCACGTTGCCGCGGACGTGCGCGGCGAGGGGACACCAGGCGTGCGCGCAGGAGAGGACCACGTCCGTCGCGCCGGTCGCCGGGTCGTAGCGCCCCACGGCGGGGCCGCGCCCCGCGAGGAGGTGGCTGGGCGGGCCGTCGCAGCAGACCCACTGCTCCCACGAGGCGGGCGAGGGGAGGACCTGGCCCAGGAGCCAGAGCGCGCCAAGGCCCGCCAGGAGGAGGACGAGCCCGCCGTGGCGCGCGTCCATCAACGGCCCTCGTAACGCGCCGCGCGCTTCTCCTTCAACGCATCCACGCCCTCGGCGTGGTCGCGCGTGGCGTAGGCGAGCCCCTGCAGCGCGGCCTCGCGGCCCAGCGCGCCCTCCAGGTTGTCGGCGGTCCCGAGCACGATGGCCTTCTTCGTCAGGCCCAGCGCGATCGTGGGGCCTTCGGCCCAGCGGCGCGCGATCGCCCCGGCGCGCTCCGCGGCGTCCTCCGCCACGGCGTTGACGAGGCCGATCTCCTGCGCGCGCTTCGCGTCCATCGGATCGGGCAGCAGGGCCAGCTCGCGCGCGGCGCGCAGGCCGAGCGTCTTGGGAAGGAGCCACGAGCCGCCCGTGTCGGGCACGAGGCCGATGCGCGTGAACGAGGCCGCGAACCTGGCCGAGGGCGCCGCCACGGCGTAGTCGCACGCCAGCATCAGCATCAGGCCCGCGCCGTGCGCGTCCCCGTTCACGAGCGCGACGACCGGCTTCTCCAGGAGAAGGACGTCCTTCACGAGCGCGCCGAACATCGTCTCCTGCGCCTTCTGCGCCGCGAACGCATCGCCCCGGCGCGAGACCATCGTGTCCAGGTCGCCCCCCGCGCAGAAGACCGGACCCGCGCCGGTGAGCAGCACCGCGCGCACGTCGGCGTCCTTCGCGGCGAGAGCAAGTTGCTCGCGCAGCGCCGCGATCAGCTCGGGGTTGAGCGCGTTGCGTTTGTCGGGCCGGTTCAGCGTGAGATGCAGGACGCCGGCGTCGCGGCGCGCGAGGAGGACCGACATGCCGGCGCGAGCCCGAAGCGGCCCCATGAATGCATCGACGACCCTGCGCCTCTTGACCCACAAGGCGGACGGAATGCGAGCCGATCCTCGGCCCGTGCCGCTCGCCAGGAAAAGCCGCGTCGCGCTGCTGCTCGCGGGCCTGCTCCTCCCCATCGTGCCCGTGGCGAGCGCCCCGCCGCCGCCCACGAGCGCCCGCGTGGTCTTCACGTTCGACAGCGGCTACGCGACCCACCTGGAGGCGGCCTCGATCCTCGAGGACGATGGCCTCCGAGGGACGTTCTACGTCATCAGCGACTTCCTGCGCCAGGAGCCGTACTACACGGCCTTCCTCAACGCGTCGGAGGTCGCCTCGCTCGCGGCGCGGGGACACGACGTCGAGTCCCACACGGCGACCCACCCGGATCTCACGACCGTCTCCGATGCCCGCCTGTCCGCGGAGCTGGCGGGATCGGCCACGACGCTCTCGTCGATCGTCGGCCGGCCCGTCCGCCATCTCGCCTATCCGTACGGGGCGACCAACGCCCACGTCGACGCCGCGGCGAACGCGACCTACGACTCGACGCTGATCCTGGCCGCCCGCGCCGAGGACGCGATCGCGGCGGGCGCCTCATCGCGGCTCGTGGCGTTCGTGGTCACGCGATCGACCAGCCTCGAGAACGTCACGGCGGCGGTCGACCTGGCCCAGGCGCGGCAGGCGGTCCTCGTGCTCTCGTTCCAGAGCATCACGCCCACGCCGGACGCCTACGACTGGACGCCCGAGCAGCTCCGCAAGCTCGCGGACTACGTCGCCCAGAAAGGGGTCGACGTGTCCACGGTGGCCGCGCTCTACGCCGGGGACGCGGCGTGGTCGGCGGGGCCCCAGGTCACGGCGCGCGCGGTCGGGGCCTGCGTGGCGCTCGCGTGGTCGGCGCCGCCCAGCCGCGGACGGACCCTGACGGGCTACGACGTGTACCGCAACGATTCGTCGGGGCGCCCCGTGTGGCTCGCCACGGTGGGCGCCACCGCGAGCTTCGTCGACAGCGAGATCCGGCCCAACGTCTCGTATCGATATCAGGTGGCGGCGCGCGACGACCTGGGCCTCTCGCCCTTCTCGGCCGTGACCGCGTCGACGCCGAACGCCTCCCGCGCGGGGCACGGGCGGATCGCGTTCACGTTCGACACCGGCTACGTCTCGGCGCTGGACGCGGCGTCGATCCTGGAGGCGAACGGCTTCCGCGGGACGTTCTACGTGACGAGCGGATTCCTGTCCCCAGGGAACGCCTCCACGGAGTATCTCTCGGCGTCCCAGGTGGCGGACCTCGCGCGGCGCGGCCACGAGATCGGCGCCCACGGAGCGACGAAGACGGACCTCACGACGCTCTCGCCCGCGGCGCTCGACGCCGAGCTCTCCGGCTCGCAGGACGTCCTCGCCAACGTCACGGGACGCGCGATCCGCCACATGAGCTACCCCTACGACGGCTACAACGCCACGGTCGTCGCGGCCGTCGCGGCGCGCTATCAAAGCGGGCGGCGCCTGGTGGACACGGCGGACGCGGCCCTGGCGCCCAGCGACCCGTACCTCCTGCCGGGGCTCGTCGTGACCAACGGCACCAGCGTCGCCGCCCTCGAGGCCGCGGTGGACCTCGCGGTGGAGCGGGACCGGCCTCTCGTGCTCTCGTTCCAGCGGATCGTGCCCTCGGCGGGGCCGTGGGACTGGACGCCGGAGAAGCTCGCCGCGCTGGCGAGCTACGCGCAGGCCATCGGGGTGGACGTCGTGACCGTCGACGAGCTCGTCCCTGCGTCGGGGAGCGCGCCCCCCGCGGCGCCGTTCCTCTCGGCCCACGCGGACCCCGCGGTCGTGCGCCTCTCGTGGCCCACGCCGCTCGCGCACGGCAGCCCGGTCACGGGATACGTCGTCGACCGCGCCGCGGCGTCCCAACCGTTCACGCGCCTCGCGAGCCTGGGGCCGGTGAACCGGTACGTGGATGCCTCCGCGGCGCCGGGCGCCACGTACACGTACCGCGTCGCCGCCCTGAACGCCGCGGGGCAGGGGCCGTTCTCCGCGAATGCGAGCGCCTCGCCTCGCGCGGCATCCTCCGGCGGCCGGATCGTGCTCACGTTCGACGACGGCCGCGTGTCCGTGCGCAACGCGACGGCCATCCTGGAGGCGCGTGGCTTGCGCGGGACCTTCTTCGCGATCGCGGGAGACGCCCGCAACGGCGCGTGCTTCAACGGATCGATCTCGCGCACGCAGATCGCAGATCTTGCGCGGCGCGGCGAGGACATGGAGTCCCACACCTTCACCCACCCGCACCTCACGACCCTCACCGACGCGGCGCTCGCCGCCGAGATGCGCGACGCCCGTCTGGTCCTCGAGAACGAGACGGGGATGCCGGTCCGGCACGTGGCGTATCCCTTCGGTGAGGAGGACGCGCGCGTGCGCGCCGCCGCCGCGAGCGTGTATGCGAGCGCGCGAGGCTACTCCAGCGCGATGGTGCCCGCGGTCCAGTCCGCCGACCCGTACGCGGTGCCTGGCGCGGGCGTTGAGCGCCCCCTCTCGGCCCAGGCCGCCGAAGGTCTCGTGGACGACGCGCTCGCGCGCAACGCCACGCTCGTCCTCGTCCTGCACGACGTCAGGGACCGGCCGGGCTACTACGGATGGACGCCGCAGAGCCTGGCCGAGCTGGCCGATCACCTCGTGAGCGTCAACGCCACGGTCCAGACGTACGCGGAGGCGTTCGGTTAGAGCCGCTCGCCGGCCTCGACGCGCACCGTCAGCCGGTTCTGCGGCGGGGGGAGCGTGCAGCTCCACGCGTCGTCGTGCGCGCAGTAGGGATGGTAGGCGCGGTTGAAGTCCAGCGCGGCCTCGTCGCCCGCGGGCGGGTCCAGGTCGAGGTAGCGGCCGCCGCCGTAGGATTCCTTGCCGCTCGTGGCGTCCCGGAACGGGACCAGGACGTAGTCCTCGTCCGCTTCGCCCGGCGCGGGCGCGAAGGCGAGCAGGCGGCACGGCTGGCCCAGGAGCGTGAAGGCGAACGCGCCCACCTCCAGCATCGCGATCGCGTCGTCGCCCGTCGCGGCGAGGTCGGCTTTGCGCGGCTGCGCGTGCCGCTCGAAGCGGGCCCGCACGCGATACCGCGCATCGTAGGGCCACCACGAGAGCCCGCGGAACGCGGCGCGCGCCTCGGCCGAGAGCGGCGTGTCGGGGCCCAGGTAGTGCGCTTCGCGCGCCGTTCGCTCGGACTCCGCCTCGGCTTTCGCGCGCTCGAGCTCCACGCATCGTGCAGCCGGCGCGCCCGCGATAAGCGTTCGGTCACCGCGATTCCGATTCCTCTTCCGATTCCGATTCCGGCCGGACTCGGAATCGGAATCGGAGGAGGAATCGGGCGCGGGTCGGGAAAGCTTCATCGTCACCTCGCCGACATCCCGCGGCGTGCAGCAGGACGAGGCGTGGCGCAAGCTCGCGGAGGGCGACTTCGCGCAGGTGGGCAAGGTCCCCTTCGCGCAGCAATGGGACGCGTGGCGCCGCGTCTTCGCGGACCGGCCCGCGCACGCGCCTCCACCGCCGGCCTACGCGCCCACGCGCGAGACGATCGAGCGCGCCAACGTGACCGCGCTCGCCAAGGCGCGCGGCCTGCCCGACTACGCCGCCCTGTGGCGCTGGAGCGCGACGGAGCGCGATGCGTTCTGGGCCGCGGCCATCGATGCGCTGCGCATCCCTTTCCACGAGAAGCCGCGGGCGATCCGCGAAGGGAGCGTGGAGGACCCGACGTGGCTTCCAGGCGCCCGGCTCAACGCGGCCGAGGCGTGCTTCCAGGCGCCGCCCGACCGCGTGGCGATCGTCTTCGGCCGCGAGGGCGAGCCCGGCTTGCAGCGCGTCACCTACGCCGAGCTGGAGGCGCTCTCCGCCCGGGTCGCGGCGGGCTATCAAAAGCTCGGCCTCCAGCCCGGAGACGCGGTCGCGATCTACATGCCCATGACGGTGGCGTGCGTGGCGGCGTACCTGGGCATCGTGCGCGCGGGCGGCGTCGTGGTGAGCATCGCGGACAGCTTTGCGCCGCCCGAGGTCGCGGTCCGGCTGAGGCTGGGCCGCGCCAAGGCCATCCTGACGAGCGCCGCGTTCACCCGCGCGGGCAAGACGCTCGACCTCTACGCCAAGGTCCGCGAGGCCGGAGCGCCGCGCGCCATCGTCGTGGGCGGGCTGACCGAGCGGCCCGGCGACGTGGCGTGGGACGACTTCCTCGGATCGGGCCCGGCGCCGTGGCACGACGCGGCGCCCTCGGAGACGACGAACATCCTCTTCAGCAGCGGCACGACGGGCGACCCCAAGGCGATTCCGTGGACGCACCTGACGCCGCTGAAGGCCGCGATGGACGGGCGCTATCACCAGGACGTCCACGAGGATGATATTGTCGCGTGGCCCACGAGCATCGGCTGGATGATGGGCCCGTGGCTGATCTACGCGACGTTCGTCAACCGCGCGACGATGGCGCTCTTCGAGGGCGCTCCGAACGGCGCCGGCTTCCTGCGCTTCGTCAAGGAGGCGCGCGTGAGCGTGCTCGGCGTCGTGCCGGCCATCGTCCGCGCCTGGCGCGCGGGCGACATGGTCCACGACGAGCTTGCGGGGATCCGCGTCTTCAGCAGCACAGGCGAGGCCTCCAACGTCGAGGACTACCTCTGGCTCATGAGCCGCGCCGGCTACCGCGCGCCCGTCATCGAGTACTGCGGCGGCACCGAGATCGGCGGCGGGCACGTCACGGGCACGGTCGTGCAGACGCAGAGCCCGGCGACGTTCAGCACGCCCGCGCTGGGGCTCGACTTCGTGCTCCTCGACCACGAGGGGAAGCGCGAGGTCGCGGAGAACGAGATGGGCGAGCTCTGGCTCGTGCCGCCCAGCATCGGCCTCTCGCAGCGCCTCCTCAACCGCGACCACCACAAGGAGTACTACGCCGACGCGCCGCGCCCGGGCCTGCGCCGCCACGGCGACGAGGTCGAACGATTGCCCGGAGGCCACTGGCGCGCGCACGGCCGCGCCGACGACACGATGAACCTGGGCGGCATCAAGGTCAGCAGCCTCGAGCTGGAGCGCGTCATGGACCGCCACCCGCGCGTCTACCAGAGCGCCGCCGTCGCCACCGTCCCGCCCGAAGGCGGCGCGGACCAGCTCGTGGTGTTCGTGGTGCTCCGCGAGCCGACCCCGGACATGAAGACGCTCCAGAAGGAGCTTCAGGACCTCGTGAAGCGCGACCTGAACCCGCTCTACCGCATCCACGACGTCGTGCTCGTGGAGTCGCTGCCGCGCACCGCGTCGAACAAGATCATGCGCCGCGAACTCCGGAAGCAATATCGCGCGAGGTGAGCGCGCGCTGGATTATCGACCATGCTTCTTCCTTGCCGGCGTCTCGCGCCCTTGGCGTGCGTGAACCGGCCGGTCCCTGATTCCGGCGACGGCGGCGAAGACTTCGTTCGCATGTCACCGGTGACCATCGACCCCCCAACCCCCCTGATCCCAGGGGGGGACGACGACGGCCTCGCGCGCACGGCGCGCTCGGCAGATAGCAGGGCAATCTGCGCAACGAGCGCAGCGAGGAGCGCCCGTCGTAAGCCCCCCTGAGATCAGGGGGGTTGGGGGGTCGATGGTCACGGGAGACCTGCTGGCGACGGCGAGGACTTCGGCGGCCCAGAACCGATCGCGCGTTCCGTGACTCCGTGTTCCACAGGGGGAGCGGCCGAATCCCTTATCATCAGCCGAAGAATCCGCGCGCGTGAAGAAGGTCTGCGTGATCGGCGGGGACGGCATCGGTCCCGAGGTGACGGACGCCGCGCTCTCGGTCGTGAAGGCCACGGGCGCCGCGCTGGACTACCTGCCCGCGCAGGCGGGGCTCGCCTGCTATCAAAAGACGGGCTCGTACCTGCCCGACGCGACGCTCTCGGCGGTGCGCGAGGCGGACGCGGTGCTCTTTGGCGCGATCACGAGCCCGCTGGACGTCGCGGACTACAAGAGCGTCATCCTGACGCTGCGCCAGGAATTGGACGCGTACGCCAACGTGCGCCCCGCCCGCGACCTGGGGCAGCCCTGCCGCGCGCCGGGGCTCGACCTCGTCCTCTTCCGCGAGAACACCGAGGGGCTCTACAACGCGCCCGAGGTCGAGGACGCGGAGGGCGTGACCACCATGCGCCGCGTGACGCGCCGCGGGAGCCAGCGCATCGCGCGCTTCGCCCTCGACTGGTGCCGCGCGCGGGGGCGCAAGCGCCTCACCGTCGCGCACAAGGCCAACGTGCTGCGCAAGTCGGACGGGCTCTTCCGCCGCACGTTCCTGGAGGAGGCCCAGGCCTACCCCGAGGTGAAGGCGGACGAGATCCTGCTCGACAACCTCGCGCTCCAGCTCGTGCTATCACCGGCCCGGTTCGACGCCATCGTGACGCTCAACCTGTACGGCGACGTGATCAGCGACGAGATGGCGGGCCTCGTGGGCGGCCTCGGCTTCGCCCCCTCGGGCAGCTACGGCCCGCGCCAGGCGCTCTTCGAGCCGGTGCACGGCAGCGCGCCCGACATCGCGGGGAAGGGCGTCGCCAACCCGTGCGGCGCGATCCTCAGCGCGGCGATGATGCTCGGCTTCCTGGGGCACGCCAAGGAGGCGCAGCGCGTCGAGGACGCGGTCCGCGCCGCGCTCCGGCACGGACGCACGCCCGACGCCGGCGGCAAGCTGACGACCGACGCCTTCACGAAGCTCGTCCTCCAGGCGTTGGGCTGAATGCGTCCCCTCGCCCTCGCCTTGGTCCTCGCCTTCGTCCTGCCGGGCTGCGCGAGCCTGCGCGGCCCCGGCACCGACGCGAAGGTCGAGGTCGCCTCGTGGACGTTCGTGCGCGCGCCCGACGGCCTCCACCTCGTGGGCGAGATCGCCAACCGCGGCCCGACCAACGCGGATGCGCTGCGCATCGTGGCGCGCTTCGCCGACGCGCGGGGCGACCCGATCTCGGTGGGCGAGGCGCCCGCGTGGCGCCGGCTCCTCGAGCCGGGCGAGTCGTCCCCGTTCGATCTTGCCGCGCCCGAGGGCGCCGCGAGCGCCAACGTGACGGCGCTGGGCGAGTCGACCCGGCAGGGGGCGTGGGAGCGCCAGCGCCTCTACGCGCAGGACCCGGAGGTCAAGGCGGACGCGAGCGCGATGAACGCCACCTTCCGCGGCCTTGCCGTCAACGGCGGCGAGCTGACCGTCGTGTCGGTCGAGGCCCAGCTCACGTTCCGCGCCCCCGAGGGCCGCGTGGTGGGGGTCGCGCGCGCGCCCCCGGCCGACGCCGCCATCCGCGCGGGCCAGTCAAGCGCGTTCGCCGGCAACGCGACGATGGCCGCGCCGTTCGACCATTATGACATCACGATCGTGACGCTCGCGCCGCCGAGCTAGACCGCCTTCTCCAGGAGCGCGGCCACTTCCTTCTCCAGGAGCGAGCCGATCTCCTTGCCCAGCTGGTCGCGCAGGTCCGTGGGCATCATCTGGACGCCCAGCTTCGCGCTCGCCTTCACGAACTTGAGCGACGCGTACGCCTGCGAGACCTTCGCCTCGAAGTAGAGGCGCACCGCGTCCTTCAGCTCCTGCTGGAGCTCCGGGTTGCGCTCCAGCTCCTCGCGCATCTTGCGCTTGATCTCGTCCTTGAGGAGGTCGCGCAGCGCGTCGACGATCAGCTCCTCGTTGCCCAGGAGGTCCGTGCCGCCGCGGAGCATCTGCGAGACGAGGTTGTCCTGGGCCATGGGGCCGGGAAAAACGAGGAGGGCGTTTGAATGCTCCGCAGGGCTCGGAAGAGGGCTC